>NZ_DASQOH010000052.1:0-246468 GCF_035644555.1 Herbaspirillum sp. | reverse complement strand
GGGCAGCCTGGGTTACAGCGAAGATGAGGCCGGCATGCAGCAGTGGATGAACGAACACGGCAGCGACGCCGACAAGGACGTCTGGGCCGGCCTGTTCGAACTGGCCCAGGATGCCAAGGAGCTCAACCGTGTCAACGGTTTACTGATCGGCAAGAAACTCTCGATCAACCAGAGTGCGCTGACCATCCTGCAAGGTAAGACCGGCACCGGCAACTTCTATGGACCGGATGGACAGAACAGCATCAAATCTTCCGGCCGCCGGCTCGGCGTGGTCTGACCACCCTCCAAGCCGAGCACCACGGGCGCAATCGCCGCAGATTCAAAGACCCCGAGTGCCATGCCTCGGGGTCTTTTTTTGTGCCGTGCAGGTGCCTCAAGCTTTACCTGCTCAGCGCAAGCTGGATCAGACCCAAGGCGGCACACAAGAGCTCGATGGAATTGAAAACGGCTCCCGAAGGAGCCGTTAGAGCATGCCGGAGCGCATCCTCCCGGACGCAAATCACTTCTCAGGCCACCCCACTCCACGAATGCTCCCGCAGATAGGAGCGCATGCGTGAGATCGCCTGGCTGTGCAGCTGGCACACGCGAGACTCGGACACGCCCATGACGGCGCCGATCTCCTTGAGGTTCATTTCCTGCTCGTAGTAGAGGGCCATCAGGATCTGCTCGCGCTCGGGCAGGGCCTTGATGGAATCCACCACGGCTTCGCGGAAGCCGCCATTGATCAGGTTCTGCAGCGGGTCGTCGTCGGACTCGGCGGTCTGGTAGCGGTCCAGGAAATGTTCATGGCCACCATCGTCGTCGTGGAAATCCTCGTAGTAGATCAACTGGTGCCCGCCGCATTCGCTGAGCAGCGACTGGTACTCGGTGAGACTGATCTTAAGGTGCTGCGCCACTTCGGTTTCCTGCGGCTGGCGACCGAGTTGCTGCAACAAGGCCTGCATGGCTTCGTCCACCTTGCGGGCGTTCTGACGGATGCTGCGCGGCAGCCAGTCGCTGCTGCGCAGCTCGTCGAGCATGGCGCCGCGAATGCGTTGGACGGCATAGGTCTCGAATTGCGCGCCATGGGTTTCCTCGTAGCGGTTGACGGCGTCGAGCAGACCCATCATGCCGGCCTGGATCAGGTCGTCCACCTCTACGCTAGGGGGCAATTTGGCCTTGAGCTGATGCGCCAGTTTCTTGACCAGCGGCGCATGCTGCTCCAGCACATCGTTCTTGCCCTTTTTTCCCTTGACGTTATACATGCACGTCACACTCCCAGGCTTGCACCATCGGTCGCCATTCCGTAAGTGCTGCGGGCAGCATCGCCCGCCGTGAATCGCTTGGACAGGCGCTGGAAGGCCAGCGCCGCGCCGGCGAACGGGAAGACATCCATCACCGCCCGCCCCTGACCGGTAGCGCGGCGGATATGGTCGTCGGCAGGGATCGCGCCGAGGAAATTCAACTGCGCTGCCAGATAGCGGCTGGCGGCCTGGGCCATGTTGGCGTAGACGGTGCGCGCCTCGGCCTCGGTGGCGTCATTGACGATCAGGCTGAAGGGACGGCGTCCGATACGGTCGCTCAGGCTCTTCAGGAGCACATAGGCGGCCTTGATCGAGGTGGCCGTGGTCGAGACCTGGATCACGATCTCGCCCATTTCCATGGTCGGCACCGGCAGCGACTGGTCACTGGCCAGCACGCCGTTGACGAGGGTGATTTCGGCCTGCTCGATAAGGTTGTCGAAAATCTCGGCCAGACGTCCGGCCTGCGGATCACTGGCGACCGGCACGCTGCGACGGGCAATACGGGCCATGGCAAAGCCTTCCGGCAGCATGCGGGTGGCCTCGCGCAAGGGACGTTCCATGCGCGCCACTTCCTGCAGCGTGGCCACGTCGTGGCGCAGACCGATGCGGGTCAGCAGGCCGGTGCTGGCCACGTCGCCATCGACGACCAAGACATTGTGCTTGGCCTGCGACAGGGAGGCGGCAATATTGATGAGCATGGCACTCTTCTCTTCTTCACCCAGCACCGAGAAGAAAGTGAACAGCCGGGGAACCGGACGCTCCAGCATCCGCCTCAGTCCTGCGGCCTGGTCGATATCGTAACTAGCCAAAGCTCACCTCGCGCAGACCTTTGTCGTTCATGGACATCGCAGTAGGACCGATCACACCGGGCAGTTCGCCTTCCTGGAATTCAAAAGGGGCGGTCTCGCGTTTCTGCTTGAAAGCACGGTCTGCCAGGTAAAGCTTGTTGGCCACGTGCAGGTCTTCCGGCACGCGCTGGCCGTTGGCGACGTAGTGCAGGTTGAGCTTGTGACGGATCACCACATCGAGCACGTTGCCGATGGTGGCTGCTTCATCGAGCTTGGTGATGATGCAACCGGCCAGACCGGAGCTGGAGTAGGCATGCACCACTTCGTTGAGAGTGCCACCGGTGGCGGTGGCGTTCAGGCACAGCAGGCGCTTGATGTCCACGCCGGCACCGGCCAGCATGGCGTCCTGCTCGGCCACCATCTGGTCGCGCTGGCCCACCCCTGCGGTATCGATGAGCACGGTGTGCTTGCCCTTGAGTTCTTCCAGGGCGATGCGCAGATCGGTTTCATCCTTCACCGAATGCACCATCACACCCAGGATCTTGCCGTAGATGCGCAATTGTTCGTAGCCGCCGATACGGTAGCCGTCGGTGGTGATCAAGGCCAGCTTGCCGGACCCGTGGCGCATGACGCAGCGTGCAGCCAGCTTGGCAGTGGTGGTGGTCTTGCCTACGCCGGTGGGGCCCACCAGAGCGAAGACGCCGCCGTTTTCCAGCAGTTCGTTCTCGTTGGCCAGGGTATTGAGATTGCGGGCCAGCACCGACTTGACCCAGAACATGATGTCCTGCGACTTGGAGTTGGCCGGCAGGTTTTCGGTGATCAGGCGCGACAGGCTGGCAGAGAAGCCGGCGGCCAGCATTTCCTTCAGAACGATACCTTTGAGCGGCTCGCGCTTTTGCGTACCGCCCCAGGAAATCTCGGCCAGCTGGGTTTCCAGCACGCCGCGCATGGAGCGGATCTCGCTCATGACCTCGGACAGGATCTCGTCGTAATCCTTACCGTCGAACTCCGCTAGCGCCGAACGCGGGCGCTGATCCTGCTCGGCCCGCTCGCCCGATTCGGTGGCGGCCGCCTGGGCCGTGCCGCTGCCGGCACGGCGACTGCGCCAGACCCGGGCATCGGCGCTGGGCGCGGCTTCCTGGGGGCGGGACGGCGCCCGGCCCTGGGCCGGCTGGTCCAGCAAGGGCGTCGGCTCGGCGCGGGCGACCCGGGCCGGCTGCTGCGCCAGCGGCGACGACAGCAAGGCCGGCCGCTTGGGCTGCTGCGCCGGCGGCAAGCCCGACTGCTGCTGCATCGAGGCCGCCTGCGGACGGGCACCGCCCTCGCGCGCACCGGTGGGCGCTACCAGGGTGGTCATGTCCTCGTTGGCCATGGCCAGGATCTCCACCCCGTCGGGGATGTTGCGGTTGGAGAGAATGACGGCATCCGGGCCAAGCGCTTCGCGAACCTGGCGCCAGGCCTCGCGGGAAGAGTTGGCGATAAATTTCTTGACGTTCATGCTTGCCCTCCAACTAGGCTGGTAACTTTAATCGTTTTCGACTCGGGTACTTCAGCGTGCGACAACACGCGCAACTGCGGCATGGCGCGACGCAGGAAGCGCGCCATCAAGGTTCGCAGCGGCGCGCCCACCAGCAGCACGGGCGCATAGCCCAGCTGTTCCTGGCGCTGTGCTGCCATTTCGGTCTGCTGCACCAGCGAATCGGCCAGGCCCGGCTCGATGCCGCCGGTGTCGCCGCTGGCCTGCAACGCCTGCATGAGCAGGCGCTCGAGCTTGGAGTCCAGCGCCATGACCGGCAACTCGCTCTCGCCCGGGAAAATCTGTTGCACGATGGCCCGGCCCAGCGCGATACGGACGATGGCCGTGAGATCGGTCGGGTCCTGGATGCGCGCGGCGTGCTCGGCCAGGGTTTCGATGATAGTGCGCATGTCGCGAATGTGCACGCCTTCGGTGAGCAGGTTCTGCAACACTTTCTGCAAGGTACCCAGCGGCAACATCTTGGGCACCAGATCTTCCACCAGCTTGGGCGCCTCTTTGCCCAGGTGGTCCAGCAGACTCTGTACCTCCTGGCGGCCCAGCAGTTCGGCGGCGTGGGTGGTGATCAGGTGGTTCAGGTGAGTAGCCACCACGGTGCCGGCATCGACCACGGTGTAGCCCATGGTGGAGGCCTGTTCGCGCAGGCTGTTGTCGATCCAGACCGCCGGCAGACCGAACGCCGGGTCGGAAGTCATCATGCCCGGCAGCGGGCCGGTGACCATGCCGGGATTGATCGCCAGGTACTGGCCGGCATGCGCTTCGCCATTGCCCACTTCCACCCCTTTGAGGGTAATGCGGTAGGCCGATGGTTTCAATTCCAGGTTGTCGCGGATATGGATGGGCGGCGACAGGAAGCCGACTTCCTGGGCGAACTTCTTGCGGATGCCCTTGATGCGCTTGAGCAGTTCTCCACCCTGCCCCTTGTCCACCAGCGGAATGAGCCGGTAGCCGACTTCCAGGCCCAGGGTATCGACCGGCATGACGTCGTTCCAGGTCGCCTCTTCGCCTTCGGCCGGTGCTGCGGCGGCAGCGGCGGCCGATTGCGGCGCTGCTGCGGCGGCCTCGGCCTTGGCCGTTTGCACGCGCTTGCTGATGGCGTAGGCGCCGCCGCCCATGGCAGCCGCCAGCAGCAGGAAGGCGATATGTGGCATGCCCGGGATCAGCCCCATGCCGCCGATGATGATGGCGGTAATGTAGAGCACTTCGGGCTTGGCGAAGAGCTGATTGATCAGCTGGCCGCCCACGTCCTGATCGTTGGCCACGCGCGAGACCACCACGCCGGCCGCCGTCGAGATGATCAGTGAGGGGATCTGCGCCACCAGGCCATCACCGATGGCCAGCAGCGTGTAGTTCTTCAGTGCGGCATCGAAGGCCAGGTCGTGTTGCACCATCCCCACCACCAGGCCGCCGACGATATTGACCACGGTCACGATGATGCCGGCGATGGCATCACCCCGCACGTATTTGGACGCACCGTCCATGGCGCCATAGAACTCGGATTCCTGCGCCACTTCCTTGCGGCGGGCGCGGGCTTCGGGCTCGCCGATCAGGCCGGCGTTGAGGTCGGCGTCGATTGCCATCTGCTTGCCCGGCATCGCATCGAGGGTGAAGCGTGCGCCCACTTCGGCGATACGGCCGGCACCCTTGGTCACCACCATGAAGTTGATGATGGTCAGGATCACGAACACCACGATACCGACCGTGTAGTTGCCGCCGATGAGGAAGTGACCGAAGGCTTCGATCACCTTGCCGGCCGCATCCGGACCGGTATGCCCCTCGGTCAGCACCACCCGGGTCGAGGCCACGTTCAGGGACAGGCGCAGCATGGTCGATACCAGCAGCACGGCCGGGAAGGCAATGAAGTCCAGTGGCTTGACGGTGTAGAGCGCCGTCATCAGCACGATCACCGACAGCGAGATGTTGAAGCTGAACAGCAGGTCCAGCATGAAGGCCGGCAGTGGCAGCACCATCATCGCCAGCATCATGACGATCAGGATCGGGGCCGCCAACGCCTTGCTGTTCTTGACCGGCACCCAGGCCGGGATTTTCATCGTATTGAGTTTGGTCGCCATCGTTACTGCCTGCTTCTATTCTTGGGGCCGCGCGGCTTTTTGGGGGCGGTGGCCGGGTCGAGGTCCTTGGGCACATCCAGTTCCGTGGGTTCTACCGGGCGGTTGCCGCCGAACTTGCCATAGGTGCGCAACTGGAACACGTAGGCCAGCACCTCGGCCACCGCGGTATAGAGGGCCTCGGGAATCTCGTCGCCGATTTCGGTATGGGTATGCAAGGCACGCGCCAGGGGCGGTGCTTCCAGCAGCGGCACCTTGTGCTCGCGCGCCAGTTCACGGATCTTGGCGGCGATGTCGTCGGCGCCCTTGGCCACCACCTTGGGCGCTCCCATCTTGCCTTCGGTATATTTCAGCGCCACCGCATAGTGGGTCGGGTTGGTCACCACCACGTCGGCGGTCGGTACCTCGGCCATCATCCGGCGCCGTGCCATGGCACGCTGCATTGCTCGGATCTTGCCTTTGACGTGGGGGTCACCTTCGGATTCCTTGTGTTCCTGCTTGACCTCTTCGCGCGTCATGCGCAGCTTGCGGCCGTAGTTCCAGATCTGGTAAGGAACGTCCAGCACGGCAATGAAGATCAGCGCCGAGACGATGGTGATGAAACTCACCCACAGCAGCTGCGCCGAATGGGCGCCGGCGGTCTTGAGCGATTCCACGCCCAGCCCGAGCACGGCATCGATCTGGCTGCGGATGGCCATCCAGGCCACGGTGCCGACCAGCAGTGTCTTGAGCACGGCCTTGCCCAGCTCGACCAGGGAATTGACCGAAAACATGTTGCCGAAACCGCTGATGGGATTGAGCTTGCTGAACTTGGGGGCCAGCGACTCGACGTTGAACAACCAACCGCCCAGCATCAGCGGCGCGGCCATGGCGGCCAGGGTCATCATGAAGGCGATGGGGATCATGGCAATGGCCACATCCAGCAAATGGGCGCTGAGCATGTTGAACAGCACCACCGGATCGAAGGCCGCGGCGCGCTCCATGCTCAGGGTGGCGACCATGATGCGGTCCAGGCTGGTCACGACCGGGCCGCTGAAGGCCCAGACGCAACTCCCGCCGACCAGCAGCATCAGGCAAGTGGCCAGCTCGCGCGAGCGCGGCACATCACCCTGCTCACGAGCACGCTCAATGCGTTTACTCGTGGCGGGTTCTGTCCGCTCCATATCGCTGTCTTCGGCCATCCGCCGTATCCCCCTGCAAAACTGCTTGCCCGCCCCGCGTCGCGTGCGCTGGACGGATTTCTAGAACAATAGGCTAGGATTATTGGCGACCGGGAGGCGCCATCATCACGGGAATAGGGGCGAAAACGTCCCCCATTTCGGACTAGGCAAAAGCCCCAGGCTCTGCCTTGGACAGAACGGCGCGTCTCGAAGGCGGTGTACCGCACGCTCCTTCCGGCATAGGCGATACAGGGCAAATACAAATTTGCATGTTGAACGCTATACGTGGCATTTCCACGACATATTGAACAAGCAACAAGGACGAAGGCCTTGCATATTGCCCATCAGACAATATGCAAGGCCTTCGATTGAGACACACGCAGGATCAGAAGCCCAGGCTCTCCAGCAGATCATCGACCTGCCCCTGGTTGGCGATGACGTCCTTGCCGGCCGGGTCGATCTGGGGGCCATTGAGCAGGCCGGTGTCTTCGCGCTTGGTCTCCGAGGGCGCGTAGTCGACCAGCAGCTGCACCAGTTGCGATTCCAGGTCGTGTGCCAGCTTGGTGACGCGCTTGATGACCTGCCCCGTGAGGTCCTGGAAATCCTGCGCCATCATGATGTCCAGCAGTTGCTGCTTGGTCACGCTGCTGTCTTCGCCAGCCTGCGCCAGGAAGGCCGAGGTGCGCGCACCCAGTTCGCGGTACTGGGCTTCCGAGAAGCTACCAGCGGCTGCCGCTTCCCACTGCGCCTTGAGCTCGCCGGCACCGTCGTGGATGCGCTCCTGCAAGGGGCTGGCCAGCTCGGTGGCATTGAGCACGCGCTGGGCGGCCTGTTCGGTCATGCGGGCCACGTATTCGAGGCGGTCACGGGCGTCGGGCATGTCGCTGGCCGCTTTTTCCAGCAGCCGGTCGAAACCCAGGCCGCGCAAGCTGTCATGCAGGTTGCGCGTCATATGACCGATCCGGACCAATACCTCTTCGCTGACCCCGGCGCCCTCGGCGGACGGAGTGCGGGCGGGTTGGACGCCGCCTTCCACGTCAGCCACCTGCGGCCATCTTTTCGAAGATCTTGGCCAGCTTCTCATCCAGCGTCGCCGCCGTGAAAGGCTTGACCACGTAGCCGTTGGCACCCGCCTGGGCAGCTGCCACGATGTTTTCCTTCTTGGCTTCGGCGGTCACCATCAGCACCGGCAGCTTGGACAGGGCGGGATCCTTGCGGATTTCCTGCAGCATGGTCAGGCCGTCCATATTGGGCATGTTCCAGTCGGAGACCACGAAGTCGAACTGGTCGCTGCGCAGCTTTTGCAGTGCCTGCACGCCATCTTCGGCCTCGTCCACGTTGGTGTAGCCCAATTCCTTGAGCAGGTTGCGCACGATGCGGCGCATGGTCGAGAAATCGTCGACGACTAAGAACTTGGTATTGGGACCCGACATGCTAAGACTCCATCTGAACAATTGAATTCTTGGTTATCGGCCAGTGCATTCGCTAACTTGAACCGACACCTTCTTCTCACCCCAGCCTGGGCTGAACGCCCACGCTGCCTCTCATATGCAACGCATTGTAGTGCAGCAACAGCAAATTTGGCAGAACATTCCGTGTGCGGACCAGTTTCGCACCCGCCTCAGACGCGCAGGGCGCGGCTTCCGTGTTCCGCCAGCCACGCCAGCACCCGTCCCGGCATGGCCTGCAGCGACAGCACTTCATGCGCCGCACCAATGGCAATGGCTTCGCGCGGCATGCCAAAGACCACGCAGGAAGCCTCGTCCTGGGCAAAGTTGTAGGCGCCGGCATTGCGCATCTCCAGCATGCCCTGCGCACCATCCTTGCCCATGCCGGTCAGGATCACGCCCACCGCATTCTTGCCGGCGCAGGTCGCCGCCGACTGGAACAGCACATCCACCGACGGCCGGTGGCGGTTCACCGGCGGGCCCTGGTCGAGCTGGGTCATGTAGTTGGCGCCGCTGCGGACCAGCTTGAGGTGCGAATGGCCGGGCGCGATGTAGGCATGTCCGGGCAGTACCCGCTCATTGCCGGCCGATTCCACTACCGAAATCTTGCACAGGTTGTTGAGGCGCTGTGCGAAGGAACGGGTGAAGCCTTCCGGCATGTGCTGGGTGATCAGGATGCCCGGGCAATCCGAGGGCATGCGGATCAGGAATTCCTTGATGGCCTCCGTGCCGCCGGTGGAGGCGCCGATGATGATCAGCTTTTCACTACTGGTGAGCGGATTGCGGATCTGCGGCAAGGCCTCTCCCGGCGTGGCCGCCTGCTCGGCGCTGCGCGACGGACGGGCACGCACGCGGGCCTTGGCGGCAGCACGGATCTTCTCGGCGATCATGTCGGCATATTCCTGCATGCCGCTCTGGATCGAAATCTTGGGCTTGGTCACGAAGTCGATCGCGCCCAGTTCCAGCGCCCGCAGGGTGATTTCGGACCCCCGCTCGGTCAACGAGGACACCATCACCACCGGCATCGGGCGCAGGCGCATCAGTTTTTCCAGGAAGTCCAGGCCGTCCATGCGCGGCATTTCCACATCCAGCGTCAGCACGTCCGGATTGGTCTGCTTGATCAGCTCGCGGGCGATGATCGGGTCGGGCGCCACGCCCACCACTTCCATATCCGGCTGGCTGCCGATGATCTCGCGCATCACACTGCGGATCAGCGCGGAGTCGTCGACGATAAGAACTTTAATTTTCATCACTCAAATCACTCTAATTTCGGTCATGCACCGTGACTTCGGCCTGCTCGTCAGAACAGGTCCACCTCACCACCCACCGGCTTGGTAACCAGCTTGCTGGCATAGGCTTTTTCGCGGTCCACCAGGGTATTGTTGTGCATTTGTTTCAGCTTTTTCACCAGCACCTTGCCGGTACGAGGGAAGAAGTACACCTTGCGCGGATAGATGTCGTTGAGGTCCTCGGCCACTACGCGGATGTTTTCCGCCTTCAGGTAGCGCCGCACGAATTCGGCGTTGCGCTCGCCCACGTTGATGGCCGAAAAGCCGCGCAGCACGTTGCCGCCGCCGAACACCTTGGCCTCCAGGTTTTCGCGCCGGGCACCGGACTTGAGGACATCGTTGATCAGCACTTCCATGGCGTAGGTACCATAGCGCGCCGATGCCGAGATCGGGCTGCCGTCGTCGCCGCCGCCATCGGGCAGCATGAAGTGGTTCATGCCACCGATGCCGGAGACACGGTCACGGATGCAGGCCGAGACACAGGAACCCAGCACGGTGACGATCATCATGTCCTTGGTGGTGAAGTAATACTCCCCCGGCAGGATCTTGGCGGCATCGCAATCGAAGGTGCGGTCGTAGTACAGATTGGTGGCAATCTGTTCGGAAGCCTGGCTCATGGCTTGGTCCTTGCGCCACGCTGCGTTGCGTTGAGTTCATAGACCGTCTTGCCCTTGAGCTTGAGCGCATCGGAGACATACAGAAAGTTCTCCGAATGGCCAGCGAACAACAAGGCATGAGGCTTCATCAATGGCACGAATCGGGACAGGATCTTGCTCTGGGTAGGTTTATCGAAATAGATCATCACGTTGCGGCAGAAGATCACATCGAACTGACCGTTGATGGGCCAGCCATCGGCCAGCAGGTTCAGTTGCTTGAAAGTGATCAGCTTGCGCAGTTCCGGGCGCACGCGCACGTAACCTTCATGGCTGCCTTTGCCGCGCAGGAAGAACTTCTTGACCCGCTCGGGCGACATCTTCTCGATGCGCTCCATGGGATAGACGCCGTTGGCCCCGGTGGCCAGCACATTGGTATCGATGTCGGTGGCCACGATCTGTACCGGCGGCGTCATCGAGCCATAGGCCTCGCAGGCGGTCATGGCGATGGTATAGGGTTCTTCCCCGGTGGAAGCGGCCGAACACCAGATGGTGGCCGGTTCCTTCAGGGTCTTGAGGAAATCGGCCAGGATGGGGAAGTGATGGGCTTCGCGGAAGAACGAGGTCAGGTTGGTGGTCAGAGCGTTGGTGAAGGCTTCCCACTCGTCGGCATCGTGGGTGCGTTCCAGCATGTCGAGATACTGCTGGAAGGAAGTGATGCCGGTGGCCCGCAGGCGCCGCGCCAGGCGACTGTAGACCATTTCCTGCTTGCTGTCGGCCAGAGCGATGCCGGCCCGCTGGTAGATCAGGCCACGCACGCGCTCGAAATCACGGCTATTGAAATCGAACTCCTTGCCGGATGATTCGCCCTTGCTTGGCACCGTAGGCTTCACTGTCTTCCCTTCCCTGGCGCAGCCTGCTCGGAGGCTGGCCACTTGCTATCTATCGCCCGTCCCGTGCGGGCGAGCGTCCCCTCGTCGAATAATCTATCAGGCGCCGGACGGGGTCAAGCAAATCAGCCCCGGAAATGAAACGGTTTTACCCCCCTATTGCGGCAAGTCAATCCGGGCCGGGCATGCATCCCCCTCTCAAACCTTGGAAATCCTCACCGGCCTTGCCCCGCGCGGCGCCGCCGGCAATCGTCCGGGACCGCATGCGGAAGTCGATGCGGGCAGCTCAACCGCAGGTGCTGTCGTGATGGGCGCTGTCCCGGGTGCGGCCGCATGGCTGGAACGGTAACCCACGCGGAACCCGCCCCAGTGCTTGCCGTTGACGTAGATCGGCACCGACAGGTCATGCATCACCTCGCCGGTATCGCGCTTGTAGGTCTGCAGCAGGAAGGGCTTGGTATTGGCGCCACAGCGCTTGCCGGTGCGGTCGCTGAAGATGCGCTTGGTGCGGTTGTTGACCAGATCGACGTCATAGTTGCCGGTCAGGGGTTGCGAAAACTTCTTGTTATGCGTGGGAAAGTAACCGTTATTGTCCACCGCGCCCGCATAGGCCAGTTGCGGCATGCGTTCCAGCAGCGCCTCCTGCAGCGGCGGCAGGACGCGGTCGGTGAACCCGTCGAACTGACTGGAATGCTTTTGCGGCGAGGTATTGGCGATGGGCTTGTAGCTGCGGTCGAACAGAGCCGCCTCGGCAATCTGCCCCGACCGGATGGCGTCCTCGAACAGACGCCCCACCGCATGGGCCGCCTCGGTGGCGGCTTCGCGAATCTCATCGTGCCCGCTGCGCGCACCGCCATCGATGATGGCCTCGAATACCGCCTCGGCGCGCTCCGACAGTTGCATCGCCGACGCTGCCACGCGTGGCAGCTCGCCATCGGTCTGCAGCATGCCATTGCGGATGTCGGTGATGGCCTCGGCGATTTCCTGGGTGGTCTGGACATGCTCGCGCGAGGCGACCGCGATTTCCTCGATCTGCTCCTGCGACTGGCTGGAGGAGCGCTCGATGCTGTTGAGCAGCGCATGCACCTTTTCCACGTTTTGCGCCGCCTCCAGCACGCGCGTGCTCAGGGAATTCATGCCGGAGGCCGCCCGCTCGGCCTCTTCGGTGATCGCCCGCACCATGACGCCGATATCGTCGGTGGCCTCCTTGGTACGCTGCGCCAGCTGGCGCACCTCCCCTGCCACCACCGCAAACCCGCGTCCCTGCTCGCCGGCCCGCGCCGCCTCGATGGCAGCATTGAGCGCCAGCAGATTGGTGCGCGCGGCAATTTCACTGATGACCTCGGTGATGCCATGGATGCGGCGCGACTTTTCCTGCAGCTGCGCCATCATCGACGATGCCGACAGGGCGTCGGTACGTGCCTGCCCGATCTGCTGCAGGCCGCGATCGACCTCGGCCCGGCCGCTGACGCTCTCGGTGCGCACTTCGGCGGCGATGGCCGAGGCGCGCTCGGCATTGGCGGCGATCTGCTCGGTGGTGGCCGCATTCTGCTCGGCGCTGGCGGCGATACGATCAGCCGCGCCGACGTCCTTGCTGATCTTGCTCTTGATGGTATCGACGAAGAAGGAAGTTTCAGCTGCGCCGATCATGATGTGGTCAATTTCACCACTGATGCGGTCGACCAGCGCATCGCCGCGCGGCTGGCCGCGCCCCCGCACCAGTGCAAACCCGAGCATCCCCAACAGCACCGCCACGACACTGAGCATGGGTGCCGCAAGCCACCGCTCGGCTCCTACGGCCTCCAGTCCCGCCGCTGTACCACCGCCGAGCACCAGTCCAGCCAACCAGGGCGAGGCCCCCTGCCACGCTTGTGATGCCGCACTGGCCGCGGCGGCATTTCTGTTCTTCGCCATTGTTGTCTCCTTGCGGGTCACCCGCTTCTTTTATGCTGCCCGGGGCAGATATGGCTGCGGACGAAACAGGCCGCATTATCCCGAGGCTATAGCGCACAGCTTACGTATAACTGAATAAAACTGCACTTGGGCAAGTATTTTTCCACACGATGAGAACGATAGTCTGACGTACGCCGCCTGCAAAATCCCTGCCGCGATCGACACCATCAGCTTATAATGCGGCTTTTATAGGATAGGGGGGTATGGTATATGGCACATTTGACGCGCGACAAGGATGCCCTGCTCAACCGGGTCCGGCGCATCGGCGGCCAGGTCCAGGCACTGGAACGTGCGCTGGAAGGCAACGCCGAATGCGGCCGCACCTTGCACCTGGCCGCTGCCATCCGCGGCGCCGTGCACGGGTTGATGGATGAATTGATCGAAGCCCACGCCCGAGAACATGTGGCCCGCCCCGGACTGAGCGACCAGGAGCGCAGCCAGGGGCTGGAGGAAGTCCTGGAGGCGATCCGTCGCTACGCCAAATGAGTCCGCAGAACAAGCAAGGAACCGACATGCACAGCCCCCTTCCCCGGCGCCACGAACACGTCTATCTGGGCGCCAACCACGACCGCAACACCCGACGCACGCTCTGGGTAGTGGCGCTGACGGCCGTGATGATGCTGGCCGAAATCGCCGCCGGCTATCTGACCGGCTCGATGGCCTTGCTGGCCGATGGTTTTCACATGGCCACCCACACCGGCGCGCTGGCCATCGCCGCCGGTGCCTATGTCTTCGCCCGTCGCCACGCCCATGACGAGCGCTTCAGCTTCGGCACCGGCAAGGTCGGCGACCTGGCCGGATTCGCCTCGGCGCTGGTACTGGCGGTGATTGCCATCGGCATCGGCGGCGAATCCCTGTGGCGTCTGGCCAGTCCGAGCACGGTCGATTTCGGCGAGGCCATCCCGATTGCGGTAGTCGGCCTGATTGTCAACATCGCCAGCGCCCTGTTGCTGATGGACGGACATGGACATCACGACCATCATGGACATCACCCCCACGATCACCACCATGACCACCCGCACGGGCCTGGGCATCCTCACCATGACCATCCCGCACACCAACGGCACCAGGAGGCGCACGACAACAACCTGCGTTCGGCCTACCTGCATGTGGTCGCCGATGCCCTGACCTCGGTACTGGCCATCGCCGCCCTGCTGGCCGGCCTCTACCTGGGCTGGACCTGGCTCGATCCGCTGATGGGTGTGGTAGGTGCGGCAGTGATCGCGCGTTGGTCGTACGGTTTGATGCGCTCCAGCGCCGCAGTGCTGCTGGATGTGACCGACGCCCAGGTGGCCGCCCGCATCGAACAGGCGCTGGCGGACGAGCATGTGCGGATCGATGATTTGCACGTGTGGCGCATCGGCCCGGCCGCGCGTGCCGCCATCGTCAGCGTATCGACCGAGATGGCGACTTCGGAGACGCAGCTGCGACGAAAACTGGCTGCGGTCGACGAACTCCGGCATCTGACGCTGGAGCTGCACCAGCATCCTCACTGACCCCAAATAAGACAGCGGCCGCAGCCGCTGTCTTTGCATCATGGTTGCCCTGCGTAGCGGGCCTCACCGCCAGCCGCGATGCCACCCGTAGTGCGGGTGATGCCAGCCCCAGCCATAGTAGGAGTGGTATTCCCAGACCCAGCCCGGTCCGGGCGAGGCATAGGTCGGCTGTACGTAGACCACGCCCGGCGGCGCAACGTAGGTCGGCTGAGCCACGTAGGCCGGCCGCACGGTGGGCGGCGTGACCACGCAGCCGCTCAGGGCAAGGGCTGCGGCCGCGGCCGGAATCAATACGAGGGATTTCATGTTGGCGCTCCTGATCTTGTTTGGCGGGATAGACCGGCGCGAGGCGGCCGGAGCCACGTCATCGCGTGGGTATCCGCATAACGGCGCAGGAGAGGCGCGGGCGGACGTGAAATTGTATGGATGTGTAACCCGCACAAAAACGCATCCCGCCTCGGCCACCAACCATCCCGGCCGGCGAGGCTAGGGCCTGTTCGCATTTAATCTACGAGTGCGAGAGGTTGCCAAGCGTTGACTGCCTAGGCACAGCGACGCGCCGTAGTGGTGCTACGGCAAGGAGCTGCAACAACGGCAGGCGACGCTTGGCGGCCTCTCCCGGAGGGTTGGCCCTAGTCGAGGTGCCTGGCGGCAAATCGGCGGGATCGGGCGCGCATCGGCGTTTCGACGAAACGATAGACGAGGGCCGACATCCCCAGGACGATCGCCACCAGGACCAGCCACGCAAGAATCACTTCCGCAGTCGATAGCTGGGGAGTACTTCTGCCGCCGATGACGACCTCGGGCTTTTTCAGAATCACCCGCATGACCTGGCTGAGTATCCAGATCACCGCCACATGCGACATATAGACCGCATAGGAAACCGAGCCCAGCCAGGTCAACGCCTTGAGATTGAGCACCTGGTTCAGGTAGCCGTCCTTGACCATTACGATGCTGGCGATCAGTCCTGCACTCAGGACATAAATCATCAGGTCATAGTGTTCGGAAGTCTTGAGCTGTAGAAAGACCACGATCATGACGAAAAATACCAGCGACAGGTAGCGTGGCAATGTCACCTTGACCTGATCGACAGAGAACGCGGTGAGGCATCCAACGAAGAAGCCCGCCAGGCACTTCAGCAAATCCCCGAAGCCGAAAGTCGCCTCCAGCGACAGGAGGAGCAAGGCCGTCAGCGCCAGCAGGGAAAACAACAGATTCCTGAAGCGGTGGGCCAGCAGCACGACGGCGCCAAAGACCAGGTAGGTATAGAACTCGACGCTGATCGACCAGGCCGGCGTATTGAAGGTCATGGCGTGGTTGGTCGGCCCGATGGCGTGGACCAGAAAGATCTGCTGCAGCAATGCAGACAGGCTGTTTTCCCGGAAGGGCTGCGAATTGGGACTGGCAATACCGAGCCGGGCTTGCCCGATGTATTTGGCCACCTCGAAGAGCAGGTAGACCATAAGAAAGAGCAGGTGCACGGGATACAGCCGGCCGAAGCGCAGAAACTGGAACCGCATCAAGTCCCTGGGTTGGTCGATCCTGTCGGCGTAAGCCCGGTAGATGACAAAACCCGAGAGCACGAAAAACAAATGCACCATCAGATAGCCGCTTCTGATGATGCCCAGGTCGAACAAGGGGTTCCAATTGGGAACATGGTAAAAGACCACCAGTAATGCAGCCAATCCCCTGATGCTTTCGAGTTCCTCGACCCTGCCCTGATCGCGCGCGCACACCTGGCCTTGCTGGTTCATGACCCCACCCCCCGTTAGATACCGCTGACAATGTGCGAGCAGCTTGACGCTTACATCGGCCGGACCCCTCCATCCGATGTCTGCCCGCTCCCCAAAATCAACTCACTCCGATATCAGCCCCGCAGGTGTTCAGCCATCCTCAACGCGAACACCACGATGCTCAGCGTAGGATTGGCATGCCCGTTGGTCGGGAACACCGAAGAACTGAGCACCAGCAGGTTTTCCACACCATGCAGCCGGCAGTTGGGATCGACCACGCTGTCGCGCGCAGACAGGCCCATGCGTGTGCTGCCGATGTGATGCCCACCGACCGGCAAGGCGCGCGAGACCTGCTCGCGCAGTTCGCCGAGATCGAAATCGAGGCGGCAGTTGCGGGTCGTCGCCAGCAACGACTGCATGGTGAGGAAAGACTGAATGCCCGATTCGATATCCTGCGCTGTCAGGCGCCACTTCACGTCCACCCTGCGCATGCCGTAGCGGTCGGTGGCATCGAGCAAGGTGATGCGGTTGCCGGCGTCGCACACCTGCTCGCTGTTGAACTCCAGCGGATAGGTGCCATTGCGGTTGGGAATGAGCGTATAGGGCAGCTTGCGCTTGGCCAGCTTGCGCTTGACCACCAGGTCATAGGCGAAACCGAATACCGATCCCGCATCCACCATGACATTGCGCAGGTGCGCCAGGCGGCGCGGATCGGGGGCTGCGGCCTGGCTGCCGTGATTGAGGATGTCCTGATGCTCGCTGGGCAAGACCGACTTGGCGAGATAGATCGCCGAAAGCACGCCGCTACCGTGGGCCGGATCGGCATAGGAGGGAAAATGCAGGCGCAGCGTGGAATTGAGCAGACCCAGGCGGTTCTGCAATTGCGGAGTGAACTGCAGCTTGCGCCGCGCATAGACGCCATCCTGCGTCTTCTGGAAACGGAAGAGCGGACGCTCGCCCTTCAAGCGCATCTGGCCAAAGATCAAATCGAAATGGCAGGCGTAGTAGCGCCCCAGGCTGGCATCGAAGCGCTGCCAGGCCGGCGCCTCGTCGCGCGCGCAAAGCAGGAGCCGGGTCGCCTCGATGGCGCCACCGGCCAGGACGACCTGACCGGCACGCACCTGGGTTTCGCGCTGGCCGTCATGCAGCACCACGGATGTGATGCGCGCGCCGTCCTCGCTGACCACCAGGCGCGTGCAGCGCGCCCGCAAGACCACCTTCACCTGTTCGGAGACCTTCAGTTCGTCGGCGAACTTCGCGGCAAAATCGGTAGGCAGGCTATAGCGCTCGATGTACTCGGTCAGGTCCTCGCCCAGCGCCGGCAGCTCCGAAAACATCGGCCCGTTGCCACCGGCCAGACTGGCCGGCGAAAAATCGGCAGCCCCGGCATCGCAATACTGCATCGCCTCGGGCAGGAAGCGGGCGTATTCCTCGTAGCTGATCGGCCAGCCACTCAGCGGCACATGCGAGCGCGCGGCAAAATCGGCCGGATCGAGCGGGACGCAGCGCCCGCCCCACAGATGGGTCGTGCCGCCGAAGCGCTGGCGGCGATACTCGGTGGTGGCAGGATGTGGGGCGTCCGCCCTGCCCTGGTAGGCATCATCGTCGACCTGCTGTTCGCGCCAGTCGCCACCGTCGACCAGCAGCACGCGCTGCCCCTTGCGCGCCAGCGCGATGGCCAGACTGATGCCGCCCGGACCGCTGCCGACGATACAGACCGGATAATCCTGCAGGCTGGCGCCTTCACAATCGGAGAGATAGTGGATCAAGCTGGTTCTCCCTGTTCAAGCGTCCTGACGGCCGTGTGCCAGGAACAGGCGCTCCAGCTTGCCGACTTCCGTCCCCAGGTGATGTTTTTGCCGCACTGCCTGGGCGCCGTGGCGCCCCATTTCCTGCAGACGCTCCACCGAGGCCGAGGTGACCTGATCGATCGCGCTGACCAGCTCGTCGACCGAACCGGGGGCGACCACCCAGCCGTTGACACCGTCTTCCACCAGCTCGGGAATGCCGGCGATGCGGGTGCTGATGACCGGGCGCGACAAGGCCAGCGCCTCCATCACCACCACCGGCAAGCCCTCGGCAAAACTGGGCAGCACCAGTGCCCGGCTGCGCTCGATTTCTTGGCGGACTTCCGCGCTGCTCTTCCAACCCAGGATACGGATCACCTTGGCCAGCGGGCCAGCGGCGATGGCCTTCTCGATGAAGGGACGCAGCGGCCCGTCGCCCACCAACACCAGTTCGCAGGGCTTGCCCTGGGCGACATGTCGGGTCACCGCCTCGATCAGCAGGGGCACCCCTTTCTCCGCGCACAGGCGACCGACGAAGACCAGTCGCGGCACTTCCGGAATCGGCAGGGCGGGAGCATCCTCGAAGGCCGGGCCGACGCCACAGCGCACTACGTTCAGGCGAGGCCAGGCAGCCACTTCGGAAAACAGCATGCACTGGCTCTTGCAGAAATGCGTGATGGCCGCGGTAAAGGCCGAGCGCTGCACCTTTTCGCCGAGCGCCCAGGAGACCGGATGGAAGAAGATCCCCGGTCCGTGCACGGTCATGCTGTAGGGAATCCCGCAGAGCATGGATGCATACATGGCCACGGTCGCCGAATTTTCCGCGATATGGTTATGCAGGATCTGCACGCGCTGCTGGCTCAGGCGACGCGCCAGATAGCATGCCTCAAACAGGTACAGCACATGCAGCAACGCCGGCCGCACGCCGGCCGCACGCGTGCGGCGCGCCAGCCTGAGCACCTCCAGCACACGCCCCGGCGAGCGCAATACGGTCGCCAGCGTGGCCGCCAGCAGGCGCGGCAGGCCGTTTTCAAGGATGTAATCGGTATTGGCCTGCTCGCTCTTCACATCCGCGCTGACCGCCGCATCCCCCGCCTCGCGCCGGATGGAAAAGGTCAGCACCTCATGGCCGCGGCGGCGCAGTTCCAGGACCTCGTTGCGGATGAAGGTATCGCTGGCGCGCGCATAGACGCTGGTCAGGTAGGCTATTTTCATATTGGTTAGGCAGACACGGTGGAGGGTTGCGCCGAGCGGCGCGAAAAAATTCTGCAAGCATTGATCGTCAGGGGCTGCGCGCAGTTCCTATCCCTTCACTCAACGCCCACTGCGCCGACTCGGCAAGGCCTTGCGCATAGCTGCGCGGCACGAACTGCAACTGGCTATGCGCACGCTCGACATCGATACGCAGCGCCTGCCGCCACAGGCGCAGGAACGACGGCGACAGCGCCACCGGCAGACCCTGCGACGGACGGCCGGTCTTGCGCGCCACGCGTTGCAGGATGCGGATCAAGGGTGTGCCCAGACGGGCATCGAGCTGCAGGCGCGTCGTCGAGAGGGTCCTCACCGGCCCGACGCCAATGGCCTGCGCCAGATCGCGGAAGTAAGGGTTCCAGCGGGGACTGTCCTGCCCCGCCAGATTGAAGATGGCCGGCCCGCTGCCCACGGGCTCATGGCGCAGCGCCAGCAGCACCGCGGCGCAAACATCATCGACATGGACGAGATTGGACCAGCCCTCGCCCCAGGCGCCGATCTCCCCCAGACGCCCCGCGACCAGCAGGCGGGCGATCTGCCCCACCCACATGTCGCTGCCAGGACCGTGGACGCAACCTGGACGCAGCATGACCAGACGCTCACCGGCAGCCTCGTAGGCCGTCATATGCCGCTCCGCCTCGCACTTGGCTTGCGCGTACCAACTGGCCCCCGGGTCGAGCGGACTGTCTTCGCGCAGGCAGCCTTCCTGGCGGCCATACACCGCCATGGAACTCATATGCACGATGCGCGGGCGCGAGGTCTGCAAGGCGGCCTCCACCAGCAGGCGGGCGCCCTGGGAGATCGCATCGCCGTCACCGGCCACGCTGTTGACCACTGCATCGATATCGCCCAGCGCGCGCCGCAGGCTCTCGGCATCCAGCGTATCGACCTGACGGAATTCCAGCGTCCCCGCAAGACTGGCCGGTCGCCGCCGGCCCGCGAGCACCGGCGTGGCCCAGCCGCTGTCACACAACTGCGCGACCAGACGCTGGCCGATAAACCCGGTTGCGCCGAGTACAAGAACTCTCACATAGGCTCCTGTTACAGATCTTAAAAAAGTACGTATCTGCCACCGGGCAAAGTACGGCCACGTAGGGATTCGACAACGATCTTACGGCAAGCGCATCAAGGTTTTTTTGCGCTGCATCATGCAATAATGCCAATATTACACGGCCGACAATGGGTGAGCAATACGAGTCAGAGGAAAGCACCGGGAACGATACCGCCCGGCAATGGAACGGCTCGCGCAGGCTGCCAAGAGCCGCCTACGAGCGCCTCCCTGCCAGCCAGGATCACACCGGAGAGGCCGCTGCCGGCGCCGGTGACTTCGGCAATTTTCGCTTGAGGAATCCAGCCAAAGGCACTTCCACGTATTTGTTGATGCAATACGCAAAGGCGAGCATGCCCAGGCAGACCAGCGCGAGAAGCAGCCACTTGTCGATCTTTGCGCCGACCAGGTTGAAGATCACCATGCCCACGTTCAAGTGGATCAGGTAAAGCGGATAGGAAAGGCTGCCCAGGCGGGTGGCCATCTTGGCATAGCCAGGCGATGTGGAACGCCGCAGGATGACGACGAAAAACACGACATAGAAGGCCAGGCAGATCGCGGCCACCATCTCGCCATGGAAACTGAGCTTGTTGTAGTGAGCTGCGCGCACGGCAAGATCGCTCACTTCGAAATAAAGGCCTACTGGCACGGTAACAGCCAGCATCCCCACCCTGAACCAGGAGAAACCCCGTTTCGACAGCCGATAGAACAGGCAGCCGGCGATGAAGAAGCTGGCGTAGTTGGTAATCAGATACTTTTCAACCAGAGGGATCCGATAAAAGACCTGGAACACGCAGATCAGCAGCCAGCCCGCGAGGAAATATTCGATCTGCGGCATCTTTCGCAACAGCAGAATGCAGAGCACCAGGAGATAGAATTTCAATTCCACCAGAAGTGTCCAGTAGACCCCATCAATGAAGCCGATACCGAAAAATCCATTGAGCATGGTGAGATTGAACACGTATCTCGGAACGGTCAGCGTAAAGATGTGATTGATGAAGAGATAGGTCAGCACGAAACTGACCGTGCAGCAGAACCAGTAGGCCGGATACAGGCGCAGCAGGCGCGAGCGCAGGAAAGACCAGGCAGTACCGTCTTCGGCCGTCATCAGGATGACGAATCCTGAAATCATGAAGAACAGATTGACGGCAAGATAGTTGTATTTGACGAAATTGGCAGCTGTTCCATAGAAGACCGGAGAATAGATGTCTCCGTCGGCGAACCCGCGCACCAGATAGTGCAGGAGCATGACGCTCACGGCGGCTAGGAATCGTAGGAGATCGATGTCGTGGTAACGACGATGAGCGGACGGGCCTGAGGGGAGTGGCGTGTGCATGGTGATCGCATTTTTTATGTTAAAAATCACAACAAAAGCGATAACTCAGACTTGACTTGCGGTAGCGCGTTCCGCGCGATCTGGCAAAACATCCTGATCAGCATCGGAATTTTGCAGGCATGCGCCATCTACAGCGTCGGCGAGGAGCAAAAAGAAACCGCCCAGTTCAGCAAAGAAGCCGGCTGGAAAAGTTCGTGGGGAGCCTGGTCATGAACCAATGGCATGACCAGTGAAAGGGCTGCACAGCCAAAGCCGGCGGCACAAATGAAAACAGCGCCAATACTGGAAATCCAATATTGACGCCGTCTGAACACAGGGCTTTTGCCACATGTTTTGTTTTTTTGGTCGGGACGGTGTGATTCGAACACACGACCCCTTGCACCCCATGCAAGTACGCTACCAGGCTGCGCTACGCCCCGACTGAAGAAAAAGATTATAGCAGCAATTATGTTTTTAATTCAACTGTTTCTGCAAAACATTTTCGCCCCGTCCTGCTGCTCTGCCGCTGCCCACTCTAGCGACCGCCGAAGAACTCGTTGAGAAGGAAATTCTGCAGACCCTTGGTGTCTTCCAGCCTGGCCGATAGGGTCACTACCCTGCCCAGGCGCTGCGAGTCGAAATTGAAATCGCCCTTATAGTATTTGCGGATCAGCGCAATCATGCTGTCCACCACGGCCAGTTGCACATTGCCGCCGAAGCCGGCATCCACTTCGATCAGCTGGTTCTGGCTGCGGCGCTGGTCGGTGGTCCAGCCGCGGAAACTGTATTGCGCCACCCGCGGCCCCATGCTGATGATCTGGAACACGCCATTGGTACCGCGCCCGCGCCGGTCCTGGAAGGCGATGTTGGCGCGCGCGATGTCGTTGGCAGAAGGATTCTCCGCTGCCCGCGCGGCCGCGTTCTCCTGGGCGGCTTCCTGTTCGGCTGCCTCCCGTTTCTGACGGTTGCGATTGGTGAAGGTCATGAAATCATCAGCGGGCGCCGCCTGGGTGCTGGCCACCGGCGGGCTGGCCGGTGCAGGCGTGGTCACGGCCGCCGGGCGCTGCGGGGCCGCCCGATGCGAAGGCGCCGCATGCGGACGGACGACTGGCTTGGCCACCGGCTTTCTGGCCGGGGCGGGCTGCTTGCGCGGTGGCTCGGGAGCGGCCTTGGGCGGTTCCGGCTGCGCTACCGGAGCGGGGGCTGGCGGACGGATGAAACTGACTTGCAAGGGTGCATCCGGGCGTCCCGGCTGATCGAACTTGGGTGCTGCCTCATCGAGCTTGGTACGCACGAATAGAAATACCGCCACGTGCACCAGCACGGACGACAACACCCCCAGCACGGCACGGCGGCGGGAGCGAAAAAGGACATCTGGTCGGTTCAACGCAAGCAAAAAACTCATACCTTGTGACGGCCCCTGCAGTTGGCCGGTGCAGCAGTCATCGCTGCTCCTCGGCCGCAGCGGCGCCCCATGCACCCCTGCTCACCTCCGCGTCGCCATGCACTGCTATCGAGAAAGGCGACATTTTAGCTGTTTTTATCGCAATGCCGCCCGCGCGATACGCACATTTGCGCCGCCCGCGCAGCTGCCGCTCACCGCCAGCGGCCATGCCGCCCCCAACCACTGCTGTAGCCGAAGTAGAGGGAAGACGACGGATAACTGTAAGCCGGATAGGCAGGGTAGGAAGGATAGGCGTAATAGGGTGAATAGACCGGCTGCGCGGGATAGACCGCCGCCCCGTCATAGGGCGACACAGGAACCGCGACGCACCCCCCCAGCAGCATCGCTGCGGGCAGCACAGCCAGATAGAGACGGGCCTTCATGATCTTTACTCCTCAGGCGCACAACGGCCAATATGACACTATCTTCCAGCCCGGCCGCGCCGGCCATCGCCCTTACCTTTTGTTACGCAGTTCAGCTCTACGCTTTGTAGCATGAGCAAACCTTCAGCTTGCATCGCTACCGTGTATAGGCGATGAAGCATAGCCGATCACGGCCCTGCTTATATAATGGCGCCGCGGACTGCAGCCTCAGCGCTCCGGTCCGCACCCACAACAACCACGAGACCCCACCCAAAGCGCCGCCCGCCGCGCGGTGCCGCACTCCTTGCCCACCATGACCATTGCCAGCCCCGCTCAGCACGCTCCCGTCGTCGTCATCGCGCCCGATTCGTTCAAGGGCTCACTTTCTGCCGAAGAAGTCGCCGCGGCCATCGGCGCCGGAATCCAGGCCGCCCTGCCGGCGGCGCAGATCCGCCTGTGCCCGATCGCCGACGGTGGCGAAGGGACGCTTGACGCCCTGATGCATGCCGGCGGACAACGACTGACCATCGATTGCCGCAATGCCGCCGGCCAAGCTGTGCGCGCGCCGGTGGGAATACTCAAGGATGGCAGCGCGGTGGTCGAATCCGCCGCCATCGTCGGATTGACCGATGATGCCGGCACCGCCGTCCCGGTAGAGCAGCGCAGCACGCTGGGCGTGGGCGATGCCATCCGCAGCCTGCTGGACCAGGGTGCGCGCCGTTTTCTGGTGGCCCTGGGAGGAAGCAGCACCAATGATGGCGGCGCCGGGCTGCTGGCCGGGCTGGGGATGGTATTCCTGGACGCCGCCGGCGAGGTCGTCCCCCCCCTGCCCGCCCAGTTGCACCGCGTCGTGCGGGTAGATACGTCAGGCCTGGATGCGCGCGTCGCCGAGGCGGCATTCGTGGCGATGTCGGACGTCGACAATCCACTATGCGGTGCGGAAGGCGCGACCGCAGTATTCGGTCCGCAAAAGGGTGTAACGCCGCCACAAGTGGAACAACTCGATCGTTCGCTGGCCCATTTCGCCCAGGTGCTGGAACGGGCCCTGGGCCGCAGCGCTGCCGAACGGCCAGGCGCCGGCGCAGCCGGGGGGCTGGGGTATGCCCTGCTGATGCTGGGGGCACAGTTCCGCTCGGGCGCGGAGACCGTGGCCGATCACATCGGCCTGGATGACGCGCTGGCCGGCGCCGACTGGCTGATCACCGGCGAAGGCCGCAGCGATGCCCAGACCCTGCACGGCAAGGCGCCGTTCATCGCCAGCCAGCGCGCGCGCCGTGCGGGGGTACCGACCACCCTGCTTTCCGGCGGCATCGACCGCGCCTCCCTGGGCAAGCTCCAGCAGAGCTTTTCCGGCTGTTTCTCTATCACCTTCGGCCCGCTGCCACTGCAGGATGCGATCGCCCAAGCGCCAGGACTATTGCGCGACAGCGGCGAGCAACTTGCCCGCCTGTGGCTGGCTGCCGCAAAAGGCTAGACCAGACACCCCTTCCTGCCGGCCGCGCGCCTAGACCGGCGCCGCAGTTTCCGGGGACGCAAGCGGCCTGGCGCCGCCAAAGCGGGCATTGAGCCATTTCGTCATCGGCTGCTCCAGCAACAGATAGGACAGGCATCCGACTGCGGTCGATGCCAGTACCGCCATCAGGCAGGTGAAGCCGAAGCCACGGGCGCTCAGTTTCATCCCCAGGATAACCGCCACCGGCATGACGAAGCCGTGCGCCAGATAGGTCGAATACGACGCGTCCCCCAGCAGGCTCACTTTCGCGGCCAGCGCCCTGACCCACTCCACCTTTTCCATCCAGGCCACGCCCAGCACCAGCATGGCGGAAGGAATGCCCAGGCCGATGAAGCGGTCGAGGTGCGGCCGATAGACGAACAAGGCGACCAGCGCGACCACGATCAGGCAAGCCGGTATCCACAGCGGGACCTCCCGGCGCTGCATCCACAGGCGCGCCACGACCATGCCCAGCAGAAACTCGAAGAGCACCGTACGCCCGAAGAAGCGCAACACCACGCTATCGGGCCACAGCTGGGCGACCAGGAAGATAAGCGCGAGCACCAGCGTCGCAGTCTTCAGGCGCGGCAGGCGCAGCGCGATCGCCATGGCCAGCACCGCATAGAACAGCATTTCGAAGCCCAGCGTCCAGCCAGATTCCACCAGGGGCAGGATATCGCCGCTGGCCGGAGAGACCATCGGATAGAACAGCAGCGAACCCAGCACATAGAGCAGTGGCAGGCCGTCGATGAACGCCTTGGAGCCAATGAATAGAACGATGCTCACCTTGAGCATGGTGTAGAACCAGTACATGGGGACGATGCGGATTATGCGCCGCCGGAAGAACAGTCCGGCGGTGACCGTAGCATCCGCTGGCGCGGGGATGCGGCGCGTGGAAAGATACATGACCAACCCACTGATCACAAAGAAAATATCGACGCCCACCCCGCCCATATCATGCCAATACGCCAGCAGATCGGCCTGCCCGGTACGCGCCCGCAGCTCCAGCGCGGCGTGTTGTGCGACCACCAGGCCGGCAGCGACACAACGCAAGAACTGCACCCCCAATAGATGACTGCCAGACGTCGTCAGCATAATTTCCCCCCCACGAGAAAAAACCTCAACACGGCCGCACGGTGAGCTCACCGGGGTCCGTACCCGTACCACGCTGTATCGCAAGAAACCGGGTGAACAGTGGAAATGAAGGAGCAAACCGCTCTGACTGCCCAGAGGGCGCGGATCGACAGGCGACACTCCGCCCTGCAACAAGAGTTGCAAAAATGAAATTCCGTCGATGATTTGAAAATGATCCCCGCCCGATGGCTGGCAACGCGTTACCCCTGATGCGCTGCCTCCCCCATTGAATCACTGTACGCACAAATTTTCAGCGCCACTTGCGGCATTGAAACAAAAATCTTGATTATCGGAAATGTAGATATAAACCAATAAGATTGGTCTATAAGCTGTCAAATCCATGCTTTTTTTGTTTACTATATTTTAAGCACCACGCTTTGTCGAATTTTATTTGCGCGTTGCAGCATGGCAAAAAAACAATACAAATCCAAGGTCCGAGCCTGGATATCCCAGCTCTTGGGAGAGCCAGTCTGCACAGTAGATCAGCAACCCCCCTTGCCACGACCTGATCGCCTGAGGTGAATATCGCCCGAGTCAAGCCTGGTCTTTGGCAATCACTCTTCCGCCCGTCAAGAATGTAAAGAACATTTGCTCCCCCCCTTTATTGCAGGGTCAGCAGATAGGCATTTTATTTCATTTTTACCAACAAAATCGGCAAAAGTTGATTATTAGAACGACAATTTTATTGCCGTACGGATCAGTTCATTTCCGCACTGCACTACTGATCAGTAGTGCTCGGCGGAAATTGTCGAAATCCTTTACTGGTGCGGGTTTCAAGCCGATAAGAAAATGACGAAAGGAGGCCTTTTAGTGCTGATTTTTGTTGCTCATGCGTGAAACAGAATGTTATAGTTCCGACATCAACGCATGTTTTGTAACAGGTGTCAGAATTTGTCAGAAGTAGATTGTACTTTTGGCAATAAAAAGATTGACTGCGACGCGGTGTCACAGGGCAATCCCAGCATCAAAGTGAGTTGATTTGCTTTTGATTGGAGAGCGCCACGCGCAATCCTCTTCATAAATAGTCTGAACTTAAAGGATTGATCCCATGAAAAAACTTCTCGCCGCTTCCGCTGTCGCCCTGGCACTGTCCATGGCCGGCACTGCCGCCCACGCAACCACCTTCGCTCTGGATACGACCGGCGGCACCGCCAGCATCGGCTCGCCGAAATACGCTGCCACCGAGTCCTTCAGCGACAGCTATACCTTCACCATCACCAGCCTGACCGATCTGTCTTCGGCGGTGACCGCCACTTTCAACACCAAGAATGGCGGTGGCCTGACCAGCTACACCCTGTTCAACACCACCACCAACTCGCTAATCGCCACTGGCCTCTCCTCCAGCTCGCCGTCGGGCAAGAACACCGTCATCACCTTCAGCGTTGATGCTTCTAAGCTGACCGCTGGCAACTACTCCCTGAACCTGACCGGCAAGGGTACCTACGGCGGCAACCTGACTCTGACCTCGTCTGTCCCCGAAGTCTCCACCAGCGCCATGATGCTGGGCGGCCTGGCCTTCGTGGGCATGATGGCATGGCGCCGTCGCCGCGGCGACCAGAAGCTGTCCATGCCCATGGGCATGACTGCCGCCTGATCAGCAGCGAAACAGTAGGCACGAAAACGCCCGAGCAATCGGGCGTTTTTCATTTGGGACCATACTTCGCAGGTCTGCGGGCCAAAGTCATGCCGGACCCGTCAGGCTCAAAAAAAAGCCCGCATGACGTGCGGGCCCGGCGTAACGAACAGCAATAACGAGAGCGCTTAAAGTTCGTCGGTCTTCACTGCTGTCGACACTATCCGCGCCGGCGCCCCCACGACCGTGGCACCTGCGGGAACGTCATGCAACACCACTGACATGGCCCCTATCTTGCACCCATCTCCGAGACGGATACCACCCAGCACCTGGGCATAGGCGCCGAACTCCACATCATCCCCGATCACCGGCGAAGGGCCGCCTACATGGCGATTCCCGATGGTCACGCCCTGTCGCAAGGTGCAGCGCGCGCCAATGACGGCCTGCTCATTGATGAAGATGTTACCGAAGTGCCAGATACGCAGGCCTGGACCGATCCTGGCGCCACGCGGCAGACTGATACCGAAAGCGGTTTCGGTCAGCCGGAACAGCGGCCAATACAGTGCGTTTTGCAGCTTGCGAACGATACCGGGCGGGCTCGCCTCGATACGCCGTCCCCAGCGATAGACCCAGATGGCCCAGATCGATTGTTCTTTCAAAAACGGACGGCGCAGGTTGTAGCGCTCCAGATCAGCCAGCCAGTCAGGGTCCCGCGACATCTTTTTCCTCTCAAAATCGTTCAATGTTCAATCTTCTCTCGGCATCCGGCGCCATCTTGACGTCTTGTCATCTTTTTCCATCAAAAGTTCACTGGATGACAACAGAAATGATGTCCTTAGCAGACACAGCATTTCAGGCAAAAATGCGACTGTGCAGCGCAACAATATGATAAATTTGTCGAACAAGCCAGCAACTGCAAGCAAATGCAGGGAAATTTCCACTCAGCAAATTCTTGTGGAACTTTTTCCTTCACATTTGAATCTTTGCACCTGGCCAGATAAGAACATCACCGTTCCTCGCGCTCTGCCTCGGGCAGAGAACATGGACACGTGACCAGACGTTCCGACGTCCACCCATGACAAGAGCAAATGCCGCCAGCCGAAACTGTCGTACCGATGTCGCCGACCTGTCCGCCGTTGCAGCAACTCCGTTCAAGGCCAATGGCAGCTGGCAGGACATCTGCACCGCAACTGAAGCATAGCTGCACCCCAGGATCGCATCGCCGCACGGCAAGTGCCGACACCGAAGGCGTACCAAATTCTCTCACCTGAAAGCACTTCCATGACCACCGTATCGCACCGCCCCGACATGACGAACACGCTGGCACCCCGCCCGGCGACTCTCGGCTGAGGTCCCGCATGCGCTGTATCGCTGTCATTCCGGCCCGCTTCGGCTCCAGCCGCCTGCCCGGCAAACCGCTGGCCGACATTCTGGGCAAGCCCATGATCCAGCATGTCTACGAACGCGTGAAGACGCTGGAAGAACTGGCCGATGTGGTGGTGGCTACCGATGATGAACGCATCGTGGCGGCGGTCACCGCCTTCGGGGGCAAGGCCGTCCTGACTTCGCCCGACCATCCTTCCGGTACCGATCGTCTGCGCGAAGTCATGCAACACCATCCGGCCGACCTCTATCTCAACGTGCAAGGTGACGAACCGCTGGTCAATCCGGCGCACCTGCGCAGCCTGCTGCAAGCCATGCTGGGCGCACCGCAAGTGCAGGTCGGCACGCTCTGCCATCCGATCAGTGCCAGCGAGGCGGAGAACCCCAATACCGTCAAGGTCGTACGCAATCGTGCGGGTGACGCGCTGTATTTCAGCCGCGCACGCATTCCCTTCGAACGCGAGTCCACCGGCAAGACGCGCTACTTCAAGCATATCGGGGTCTACGCCTATCGTGCCGAGCTGCTGGCGGCTTTCCCGGAATTGCCGGCCAGCGAGCTGGAGCGCGCGGAAATGCTGGAACAGCTGCGCATCATGGATGCCGGCTGGCAGATCCGCGTCATCGAAGTCGATCACGCCGCCACGGGCGTGGATACGCCGGCCTGCCTGGAACGCGTACGCGCCCTGATGGCCGGCCTGCCCGATCCTGCGCTCAAAGCCGGCAGCCTGGCAGACCTGAAGCTGGTGATCACCGATATCGACGGAGTTCTCACCGACGGCGGCATCTGGTACGACGACAGCGGCGAATGCCTCAAGCGCTTCCACGTGCGCGACGGCATGGGCATCAAGATGCTGCAGGAAGCCGGCGTCAACGTGGCCGTGATCTCCGGGCGCGATTCGGCCACCCTGCGCCGGCGCCTGGCCGACCTGGGCATCACCGTATTCCACCTCGGGGCCAAGGACAAGGCCGCCGCCTGCCAGGACATCATGGCGCAATACGGCGTCGCTCGCGAAGCCACGGCCATGATCGGCGACGACAGCATCGACCTGCCCGGCTTCGCCGTCTGCGACTGGCCGGTGGCCGTCGGAGATGCACCCGACTACGTCAAGCGCCATGCCCGCATCGTGCTGGCCAAACCCGGTGGCCATGGCGCCTTCCGTGAATTTTCCGACAGTGTATTGAACGCGCAGAACCGTTCTGCCATCTATGACAGCGTTGCCGGTTATGCCCAGGCCATGAGCCGCATGACGCAGTGACCCGCCCCCTTACAGAAACAAGTGAGCACACCATGAGAAAAACCGGTATCCGGGTATTCCAGGAACAGGCGCAAGCCCTGAACATGATCGCCGAGCGCCTGGCCGATGAATTCGAACAGGCCGTCGATCTGATGTACGACACCCGCGGTCGGGTGATCGTCTCGGGCATGGGCAAGTCGGGCATCATCGGCAGCAAGATCGCCGCCACCCTCGCCTCCACCGGCACATCGTCCTTCTTCGTGCACCCGGGCGAGGCCTATCATGGCGACCTGGGCATGTTTACCGAGGCCGATACCGCCATCCTCATCTCCTATAGCGGCGAGACCGAAGAGGTGATCCGCCTGATTCCCTCCCTGCGCCACTTCGGTCTGCGCATCATCGCCATCGTCGGCAAGCGCAATTCGACCCTGGGCAAGAATGCGGATGTGGTTCTGGATGTATCGGTGCCGCGTGAAGCCTGCCCCAACAACCTGGCCCCGACCACGTCCACTACCGCCACCCTGGTGATGGGCGATGCCCTGGCCGTGGCGCTGATCGAGAAGCGTGACTTCAAGCCCAACGACTTCGCCCGCTTCCACCCGGGCGGCAGCCTGGGCAAGCGCCTGCTCACCCGCGTCAAGGACGTCATGCACACCCAGGTGCCCTGGGTCATGCAAGACACCCCCCTCATCGATGTGATCGGCCAGATGACCGAAGGTGGCCTGGGCATGGCCCTGGTCAGCGCCGACGGCAAGCGCCAGACACTCAGCGGCGTGATCACCGACGGTGACTTGCGCCGCGCCCTGGCGGCCCGCAAGGACATCTATCACATCACCGCCGCCGACCTGATGAACCGCTCGCCCAAGACCGTCCCGGAAAACGAGATGTTCGTCGACGCCGAAGCCAAGATGCTGGAACTGAACATCACTGCCCTGGTGGCACTGAACCAGGAACAGCACGTGGTCGGCGTACTCAAGTTGCTGGACGCCAAGCGTCTGTGATTTCGGCGCAAACCGAAGTATTCTCCCCCTCCAGGCGCGACCCGGTCGACGCCGTAAATTGAACAATCACCTCCTGCATGAGGAAACGGAACATGATCAAGATCTTTGATATCGAGGTTGGAAACGAACTGCCCTTCGTCCTTTTTGGCGGCATCAACGTGCTGGAATCCGAACAATTCGCCGTCGATGTCTGCGGTGAATACGTGCGCGTCACCAAGGAACTGGGCATTCCCTATGTGTTCAAGGCCTCCTTCGACAAGGCCAACCGCTCCTCGATCAAGAGCTACCGCGGCCCGGGCCTGGACGCCGGCCTGAAGATCTTCGAAGCCGTCAAGAAGGCACACGGTGTGGCGGTGCTGACCGATGTGCACGAGCCCTACCAGGCCGCCGAAGTGGCCAGCGTCTGCGACGTGCTGCAACTGCCCGCCTTCCTGGCACGCCAGACCGACCTGGTGATCGCGCTGGCCAAGACCGGCAAGGTGATCAACATCAAGAAGCCACAATTCGTCAGCCCGCCGCAGATGAAGAACATCGTCGAGAAGTTCGAGGAAGGTGGCAACACCAACGTCATGCTGTGTGATCGCGGCGCCCAGTTTGGCTACGACAACCTGGTGGTGGACATGCTGGGCTTTGGCGTGATGAAGCAGGTCAGCGGCAACAAGCCGGTGATCTTCGACGTGACCCATGCGCTGCAACAGCGCGAATCCGGCGCAGCTGCCTCGGGCGGTCGTCGCGGCCAGGTCACCGAACTGGCCCGTGCAGGCATGGCGCTGGGTCTGGCAGGCTTGTTCCTGGAGGCGCATCCCGATCCGAGCAAAGCCTTGTGCGATGGCCCCAGCGCCCTGCGCCTGTCGCAGCTCAAGCCTTTCCTGGAACAGGTGAAGGCGGTGGATGACCTGGTCAAGAATCTGCCCGAGCTGGATACGAATTGAGCACGGCTGCTTCCATCGCGGCGGGCGGGCCTGTCCGGGGCGAACCTGCCCAGAGCGGCCCTGTCGGGTGCTCGCCTTTGTGGAGGCGCCCCCCCAGTGCCGCGCTTGACGCAACGTGGCGAGGACGGACATGAGCGCCGCGTCCAACGTCCGCTGGATCGCCTTGACGCAGTTCGTCAAGATCGGCTCCCAGTTGGTCAACATGTTCGTGTTGACGCGCCTGATCCCGCCTTCCGAATACGGCCTGATGGCCATGGCCGGCATCGCGACCAACCTGGCCTTCATCCTGCGTGACATGGGCACCGCCGCGGCCATCATCCAGAAAGCCGAACTGCACGACAACGATAGCTCCTCTGTATTCTGGCTGAACATGATCGGCGGCCTGGTGCTGATGCTGCTGCTGTGGGCAGTGGCTCCCGGCATGTCGGCGACCTTTTCCGAACCGCGCCTGACGCAGGTGCTGTGGGTCCTGGCCATCACCTTCCCGGTAGCAGCCAGTTCCATGGTGCATCAGGCGCTGCTGGAGCGGGTGTCGCGCTTCCGCCTGATCGCCGGCATCGAATCGGCAGCCTCGCTGCTGTCGCTGGTGATCGCGCTGCTCATGGCGTTCCAGGGCGCCGGGGTGTGGAGCCTGACGGCACAGGCGGTGATCACTGCGGTCTGCACCACGCTGCTGCTGTGGCGCTATTCTCCATGGCGTCCGAAGATGATCTTCGATCGGGCATCGATTCGCAGTGTCTTCTCCTTCAGCGGCGCGATGGCCGGAAACCAGATGGCAGCCTATGTATTCCGCAATGCCGACAGCTTCGTGGTCGGCAAGATGCTGGGCGCCACCGTGTTGGGCAATTATTCGCTGGCCTACAAGCTCATGCTGTTCCCGGTGCAGAACATCTCGTGGGTGGCAGTGCGTTCGCTGTTCCCGGTGATGAGCCGGCGCCAGGACGACCAGGCCTACCTGTCCAGCCTGACGCTGCGCTCCCTGAGCCTGATTTCCTTCGTAGCCGCGCCGATGATGTTCGGAGTCGCCAGCCTGTCGGACCTGTTCGTGGCGGTCTTCCTCGGACCCAAGTGGGCCTTGGTGGGCGATATCCTTCTTTTCCTCGGACTGGTCGGTTACCTGCAGGTGATCACCAGCGTGGCCGCCCCGGTCTTCATGGCACTGGGCAAGACCGGCTGGATGCTGCGGCTGTCATTGATCGGCACACCGCTCTATGTGCTGGCCTACGTGCTCGGGGCGCGCCAGGGTGGCGTGCAGGGCTTGGCGCTGGGCTACCTGGCGGTGTCGGTGGTGATGGCCTTCCCGACCTTCTATTTCGCCTGTCGACTCATCGCCGTGGGGCTCAAGGATTTCCTGGTCGCGCTGTTGCCATCGCTGCTCTCGGGGGTAGGCATGATGCTCTTCGTCATGTTCTGCCGCCACCGCGTCCCGGCGACCGGGACCCTGCTCTTCGCGCTGCTGGCCGGCGCCGGAGCCCTCTTCTGGCTGATCACGGTCGCCCTGTTCCAGCGTGCCGCCGCCAGAGAGTTCTTCCGCCTGGCCTTCAAACGGATCAAGAAATGAACCACCTTACCAAGGGCTCTCCACGATGAAAATTGCCATCTTTGTGCTGGCCGACATGTTCGTGCCGCTGATGCTCAGCACCGGTCACAGCCTGGAACAGCGCCATGGTCACCAGGTGCGCTACCTGAATTTCCTGCCGCATGACCACAAGCTGCTTGCCAAGAACACTGAGCAGCTCTATCCGCGCAATCTGGAAACGCTGGACGGCAGCGCCCGGGAAGAAAAGATTCTGTTCGCCCAGGATGAGGTGCAAGGCATGGTCAACTTCATGCAGCTCAAGCATGGTGGCAGCCTGCAGGAATGGCATGGGCGGGTCAATGCGGTAGCGCGTTATCTCCAGCGCTTCATCGATGAGCAGGCACCTGAGCTGTTCGTGGTATGGAACGGCCAGGACCACATCGGCCAGGTCATCAGCGTGCTGTGCCAGCGCAAGCACATCCCGGTGGTCTACCTGGAAAACGGCTACTTCGCCAACACGCTCCAGGCCGACCTGGCCGGCGTGAACGCCTCGGCCACATTGGCGGCGCTGGACTACGATGCCGTGCTTGCACAAGCCCAATCGCAGCCACCTTCCGGCGCCGAGAGTCAGCCAGCCCCGGCCCTCGAGATCCGTCCTCTGACCCGCACGCAACTGGCGGCCATCGCGCTGGCTCATCGCACCAATCTCGCCTACTACACCCAGTATCCGGAACAACGCGGTTCCAGCCGCATCAAGACCTGGCAGATCAAGCGTGAACGCACTGCCATCCCGAACGACCAGGTCACGCTGCCCGAGCACTTCGCTTTCGTCCCCCTGCAGGTCCACGACGATACCCAGGTGCTGCTCAATTCCAGGCTGGTGCATTCGGTGGAGGAGTTCTTCGAGACCGTACATGCCGCCATTCGCCGGACCTGCGGACCGGACTATCCCATCATCGTCAAGGAACACCCGGAAGACTTGGGACGCTACGACTACAGTGAACTGCGCCAGAAATACCCGGATGTGATCTGGCTGCGCAAGTTCGACATCGAATTGCTGCTGGATCGCGCCACCATGGTATTCGTGATCAACTCTTCAGTGGGCTTGCAGGCCGTGCGCCGCAAGAAACCGACCGTGGTGCTGGGCGAGTCCTTCTACTCCAAGCCGGAAATCGCTTTCGTGGTCAAGGACCTGTCCCAGCTTGATGCCAACGTCCAGCGCGCCGCCACCGGGGTGGACGAAATGATGTCGGTACGTATCGATCGCTTCCTGGAAGCACTGGATCGCACCCTCTTCGTGAAAGGCACATGGAAGTATCCAGCCTGCCTCCAGGCCGGGCCAGCGCTGGCAGAGCGGCTGCTGGCACTGTATGCCGGCGGTGCGGGCGCAAGTGCAAAGGCCGTGCCCAGCAGGTCCGTTGCCAACAGTTGAATCGGCCCGCCACAGGCAACGCGGGTGACGCGAACGAAAAAAAGGAGAGCACGGCTGCTCTCCTTTTTCATTGCGCGGCTGATACCTCAAGCACGCTTATAGACGTCATCGAATCGCACGATATCATCCTCGCCCAGGTAACTGCCCGACTGCACCTCAATCAGGTGCAGCGGCAGCTTGCCCGGGTTTTCTAGGCGATGGGTGACGCCGATGGGCAGGTAGATCGATTCGTTTTCGCTCAGCAGGGTCTGCTCTTCGCCACGTGTGACCAGAGCCGATCCGCTCACCACGACCCAGTGTTCGGCGCGATGGTAATGCATCTGCAGCGACAGCTTCTCGCCCGGCTTGACGATGATGCGCTTGACCTGGAAGCGCTCGCCCGAATCGACGCTTTCGTAGCTGCCCCAGGGGCGGAAGACGCGCTTGTGATGGACGTGTTCGGTGCGCTTGGCACTCTTGAGCGTGTCCACGAACGACTTGACGTCCTGCACCTTGTCGCGATGCGCCACCAGCACGGCGTCGTCCGTCTCCACCACGACCAGGTCTTCCACGCCCAGCACCGCGACCAAGCGGCTCTCAGCTCGCACCAAAGTATTCTTGACCTGATTCAGGTGCACGTCACCGCGCACCACGTTGCCCTCGGCGTCGGCCGGCAGCACTTCATGCAGCGCACTCCAAGAGCCTACGTCGCTCCAGCCCATGCTGGCAGGAACCACCACCGCGCGCGAGGTGTTTTCCATGACGGCATAGTCGATCGACTCGGACGGCGACGCTGCGAACGCAGCATCGTCGAGGCGGCAGAAATCCAGATCGGTGTAGGCCTTGGACACAGCCTCCTTGACGGCAGCACCGATGAGCGGACGGTGCGCATCCAGTTCGGCCAGATAGTCACGCGCCTTGAAGAGGAACATACCGCTGTTCCAGTAATAGCCGCCTTGCTGCAGGAAGGCGGTGGCAGTAGCCAGGTTCGGCTTCTCGACGAAACGCTCGACCAGAAAATTGCCGGTCTCAGTACCGTGCGTATCGCCGCGCAGAATATAGCCGTAGCCGGTTTCGGGTTGAGTCGGCTCGATGCCAAAAGTCGCCAGCGCACCTTGCTGCACCGAGACCAGAGCGCGACGCACCGCCTCATGGAAGGCCAGCACATCGGTGATCACATGGTCGGCAGGCAGCACCAGCATGACCGCTTCCGGATCCAGGCGTTGCAGGTGCAATGCCGCTGCCGCCACTGCCGGTGCGGTGTTGCGACCCTGCGGCTCAAGCATGATGCCCAAGGGGCGCACACCGATCTCACGCAGCTGCTCGGCAATCATGAAGCGGTGCTCGTTGCCGCAGACGACGAGCGGCGCCTGTACCTCCGGCCAGGAGCCAACACGAGCAACGGTTTCCTGGAGCATGGTCTGCTCGCTCACCAGCGGCAGTAATTGCTTGGGATAAGCTGCCCGTGACAACGGCCACAAGCGGGTGCCCGAACCGCCGGACAAGATGACGGGATAGATTTTAGTATTAGACATTAAGCACTCCTGATTTCCTGAATGGCACTGCGCGGTTTGAGCCGTCGATCCCGTGCATCGTTCCACTGCTCGTCCGGCTGATCGGACGTATGTTTCATCTCGCCATTGTGAGTGACGCTGTAAGCACCATAGACGACGCTGTCTTCGAAGACAGTGCCCTGGGCAACGCGAGTATACTCGAACAGGACGCTGCGAATCACTTTTGCACCACTGCAAATGTGGCTGCCATGCCCGATCCAGGCCGGTCCCACGATAGTAACGCCGGCTTCGACATGGCTCCCGGCACCGATATAGACCGGCCCTTCGATCGTGCTACCCTCCCAGTCGATACGGGTATTCAGGCCGACCCAGACACCTTCCTGGATCTGGGTGCCGGGCACATACATCTGCGCGACTTCGCCCTTGAGCACGCTCTGCAGTACCGACCAGAAATCGGTCACGTTACCGATATCGATCCAGTTGAAGAAGCGCTTCTGGGCATAGAACGGCAGTTGCTTCTCCACCAGCAGCGGGAACAGGTCGGCACCGATGTCGAAGAACTTGTCCTTGGGGATCAGATCCAGCGCCGCCGGCTCCATGATGTAGATGCCAGTACTGGCCAGATTGGACAGCGCCTCTTGCTGCGTGGGCTTTTCCTGGAACGACTTGACCTTGCCGTCCGGCTCGGCCACCACGATGCCGTAGCTGGAGACCTGCTCCATAGGTACTTCCTTGGTGATCACGCTCACCAGCGCGCCCTTGCGGCGATGTTCGAACAGCGCGGAATGCAGATCCAGGTCGATCAGGGCATCGCCGCAGATGACCAGCGTGGTCTCGTCGAAGAAGCCGCCGAATTCCTGGATCTTCTTCATGCCGCCGGCCGAGCCGATGGGATTGGGAAAGACCTGGCCATCATCATCCACATAGCCTTCGAAGGAATAACCGATCCGCGCACCAAAGCGCTGCCCTTCGCCGAAATAGTTTTCGATACGGTCATGCAGATAGCTGACGTTGACCATGATGTCCTGGATACCGAACTTCACCAGGTGTTCGATCAGGTATTCCATCACCGGCTTGCCCAGGATGGGAATCATCGGCTTGGGCAGCGCATAGGTCAGGGGCCGAACGCGGGTCCCCTTGCCCGCTGCCAGAATCATTGCTTTCATGAACGCCTCTTTATGGTCGAAATGTGATCTGAACCGGCAGGAACTACCGGCAACTCCGCTTCGCAAGTGTCAGCACCTGCGTGAGCGATGTCTTCCTCCTGCCAGCTTCTGCGGTCGGCTCAGGCCAATGCTTGCAACAAATACTGCGCACAATGCAGCTCGAACTGCCTGCGCACGCCCGGATTGATCCCCAGGACGGCCCAGGGGCGCCCCGCCGCCCGGCAGGCGCCGTACAACAACATCAACGAGGCCAATGCCGCACTGTCGATATGGCTCAGCCCGCTGCAATCGAGTACCATCGGCCGCCCAGAGCGCGCTGCAGCCGGCAGTACGTCGCGCAGGCGTACGATGTTGGGCTCACCCAGCGCGCCCGACAGCGTCATCACGCAATCGCCGCCATCCTCATGCACCTGCATCACCGCCGCATCGAAGTGACTGATGTCGGGACGGCCGCGACGGGCGGCCAGCGCCAGCGGGATGATCTTGTCCACCAGCAGCGTGAGCAGGCCGACGCCGTCAGCCCAGTAGCGACGCCACAGCTTGGGTTCTTCCTTGATTCTCCAGAGCCATTCCAGCCCGGTCTTCTGCGCCCAGACCGGCGCGCGCGATACCGTACCCGCCACGAAATTGACTACCGCGCCCAGGTGACTGACCAGCGGTACACGCAGCCGGGAAAGATTGTGCTGGATCCAGGCCTGGCCCTTCTTGGCGCCCAGCGCCACTACCAGGAAATCGGCGCCGCTGGTGTTGATACGATCCAGGGTATCTGCATCGCTCATCTCTTCGATGGTCCCGAAGCCGGGGCTGTCAAAACCGACGGCCGTCATGGCGGACGGTGAGGCGTTCAGTTTTTCGCTGGCAGTCTGCGCCACCCCTGGCGGCCCGCCGAAGAAATAGATCCGCATGGGCTGCGCGCCAGCAGGCAATACCGCATGGCGCAAAGACTGGAACAGGGATGAGCCGGCCACCCGCTCGTTGATCGGCAGCCCGGTCGCGCGGGCAATCCAGATCAGCGGCATGCCATCGGCGACGGAAAGATCGCTCTGAATGACGGAGAGGCGGAATTGCTCGTCCTCCATGCAGGCAATCGCAAAGTTCAGATTGGGGGTCGACAGGAAGCAGCGCTGCCGCCGTTCCACCGCAGCGCGCGTGATGCGCCCGGCGTCGGCCAGGTTGACCCTATCGAAGGGCAGCCCCAGGATGCAGAAGACATCGCGATTGAAGTCGGGCAGGCGTACGGCCGGCACCGCCCTGGGGAATTCCAGCGTCGACGTCAACGACTCGGAAGAGATCGGATAAGCGTTATTCTGAGTCACGTTTGGACCTTACCCACGCCACCTGGCGATTGAAAAGGAATTTGAAATACAAAGGCAGCTTGCGGGCCACGTAGCCGAAGGCGCCCAGCAATTCAGCCAGGCTGATGACCTGGCGGCCAAAACCGGCCCAGCCCAGCAACACGGACACACCGATCGAAGCCACCAGCAAGCTGGCCGTCAGCAAGGGCCATACCAGGCCAAGGACCAGCCAGACCACGGCGCTCAGGGACCAGACAGCCACCACCAGCATCACCAGCAGCGCCAACGGCGGAACACTCAGGTCCAGCGCCAGTGCGGCCAGCGCCAGATTGCCACGGCGCAGGGCGCCGCCCAGCAGGCGCGGTACGTAGGACTGGATCACACTAAGGTGGCCATGTTCCCAGCGTGTACGCTGGGTGCTGGCACCGCTGTCGCTGGTCGGGAAGAAGCTGTAGACCATCGCCTCGGGACAGAACAGCGGGGGCTGGCCCGCCTCCGCCAGATCCACGCCCAGCTTCATGTCTTCGACGATATGGCCGGTGGCCAGATCGGCCGCGCTGATCTGCTGCCAGGTGAAGGCCATGCCGGTGCCCATCAACTGGCAGGGCAGCCCCAGTTTCTGAAAGCCCAATGGTCGCACCAGATTCTTGACCAGCCAGGCAAACTCGGCGATCTTGCGCATCGGGCTGCCGCCTTCCGGTGTATGCATCAGATACAGGGCCTGCACCGGACGTCCGGTCTGCCTGCACAGACGGGCCACGGTATCCAGCGCGCCCGGCCCCAGATAGCAATCGGCGTCCACGATGATCACCACCTCCGGCGCATCGGCCGCCAGGTGGCGCACGCCGTGATCCAGTGCGTAACCCTTGCCGCGCAAGGTGTCATGGAAACGCTCGGTCACCTCGGCGCCGGCCTCGCGGGCAAACTGCGCCGTCTCGTCGCGGCAATTGTCGGCCACCACCAGCACGCGATCACCAGCGAGCAGCTGGGAACGGATACCGGCCACCACATCCGCGATGCCACCGGCCTCGTTGTGGGCCGGCACCAGCACCGCCATACGGGGACGTTCGCCCTGCAGCTGTGTCTTGCGCGCAGCAGCCCAGCGCGCGGCCAGCACTTGCACCAGCAGCACCATCACCGGGACGGCCAGCAATCCCAATCCCAACCACATCAATGTCTGCACCAGTACGATGATCATTGCCATATCCATTTCCAAATGACTGCAGGGAGTGCCGCGAGGAAATTCACTCGCATTTTTACCAGCTCGCAACAAGCTCTTATTGATACCGGGAAGGAGCCGGGAAAATCGTGTCCGCGCGTGCGCTGCAGTCGCTTCCACCCGCCTCCCAGGACCCGGACCGGGTGCTCGTCGCCCCTATGATGACTCCATTATGCGACAGTTGCGCCGCCATTTGCTGCATTGCGCCAATATTTGTCACGACAACGACCAAAAAGATCCTTTCTTAGCGGAATTGCAAGAAAAATCATCCTCAGCAGCATACTTTTTCCCATGCTTGCTCGCAATGCTCGCTATACTTTTCACGATCTGGCTACGCAACTGATTAGCCACGGCGCACAGAACTTAATGCGCCCGTTCCGATCATCGCTTATTCCCACTTCACAGGAACTGCCCATGCAACAGCTACCTACCTCGCTACGGCGTCTGCAACTCACCCTCGCGGTGACCGCCCTGCTCTCCTCGGCACCCACCTGGGCGCAAGAATGGGGCAGCTACCTCAAGCCGTTTGCAGCCGATTCGCTATGGAACAGCCGGCCGGTCAATCCCACGTTTTCCGATGACGTCATTCCGACTTCGGATTACTACCCGCTGGTTACCAACAGCAGTTATTCCACCGGCATTTTCCTTGCCAGCCCCAATGACCCACCAGTCACTGTCAGCGGTCCGACGGGCAGCAACAGCCTGAAGATCGTCGATGAAGAGGCTTTCCACGACATCACGATTCCCCACTGGCCGGCGGCAACGAAGCCAGCTCCCGGCGGCGACGCCCACGCCGACATTGCCGACCCGACCACCGGCATCATCCATTCCTTCTGGGGTCTGGCCCAGCAGGACGGCAAATGGACCGCCCGACTTTATGCCTGGACCCGGCTGGACGGCCGCGGCTGGCCAGATCCCGCGCATTACTATCAGGGCGCACGGGCGACCGGCATTCCAGCTGCAGCCGGCCTGATCCGGACCCATGAGGCTGCGGCCAAGCCGGCCTTCTACCCTCATGCGCTGGCCATGTCCCTGACCTTCAACGCCCTGGCGGCGAATCCCGCCTATGTGTTCCCGTCCACTTCCGCCGATGCCCACGCAGCCAAACTCAATACGGGCAACATTCCGGAAGGAGCATTGATGATGCTTCCACCATCTTTCGATACCAGCAAGATCACCAATGATGAACTGCGCCGTATCGCCGAAACCCTCAAGCGCTACGGCGCCTACGTGGTCGATGCAAATCGCGGCACACCCTTCGCGATCTACGCGGAAATCGGTTCAACTGCCAATCCGGCGCCCAATGGATGGAACGCGACGGTGGGCAATGAGCTGCAGACGATCCGCGCTGCCTTGCGTCGGGTGACCGGTGCCAGCAGTTGGGTCGATGGCAACGGCAACAGCTTCACGCCCAACCAGAACCTCAATCTGCTGTCCATGCGCGGCGCCTGGGCGGTGCAGTCCGGTAGCGGTCAGGCCAAATTCAGTTCATGGGACCAGGCCGTGGTCTTCACCAACAGCAGTGCCAATTCGGTAGCGGTCAACTACTCGAACCGAGGCATGCAAACCGTCAACTGGGCCAAACCGGTGGTCGGCGGAAGCTACAAACTGACGGCACATGCCACCGGTGGCGCCAAGCTGCGCATGACGATCTACGACCAAATGATCGGCAAGGTCGTCACCGACAGCGGTTACCTTGGTGATGGTCAAAGCACGACCTTCACCTGGAACGCAAACTCGCCGCGTCTGATCATTTATGCGCAGAGTGGCGGAGAAACCTCTTCGGTACGTGCAGAACTGCTGAAGGCAAACTGAGGTTGTTCCAGTGTCGCGCTCTTCCATGTGGGACCGGAAGAGCGCCTTGCAGCCCATGCGCTGTGTCCTATCGTCCCGCCTGCACCAGTCCGGCCTTGTCCATGGCCTCCTGCCGTTCCTTCTTTTCCTGGCTCAGATACAAGGACCAACCCATACCCATGGCGATCCAGAAATACCAGTTGAATGCCAGGTAACTCAACATGTTGTCAGAGGCGCAGACCACCAGATAGTCGACCAATGCGCAGATCAGGATTCCCGCCCCCAGCCTGTCTTTCGGATACAGCTTCACAAGCGCCCGGAAACACTGGTAGAACACGGCGAGATAGGCCAGTAGCCCGACCAGACCGACGTCGAAGAACAGTTGAACGAACACATTGTGCGCTTTCCATTCGACGTTTCCGGCGAGGGGGAAGAAGACATTGGCGTAGTAGCCGAATGATTCCACTCCATAGCCTGTGAGATATCGCGCGGGGGACATCCAGTTCAGGGCCGACTCCCAGAGATAAACCCGCCAGGCGAACGAGTTGAGTCTCGAATAGGTACTCACAGTGTTACCCGCGTCGAGATCCAGCAGCCGCTGCTGCACGCTCGGAATCAACAGTGCCAGACAGCACAGCACCAGGATGTAGACCAGATAGCGTCTCTCGAACATGATGCCGTACAGGATGAACAGCAGGAAGCAGGCGGCCCAGGCGCTGCGCGTCTGCGTGAGAAGCAGCAGCATGAACAGCACACCCACATAGGCGGTAAAGCCATATCGCTGCAACGGACTCAATACGAATGTCGGACTCTTCAGCACGTACAGGCCGAGCGAAATGACCAGCGTCAGATAGAAGGCAAAGATATTGGGGTGGGTAAAGGTACTCTGCAGACGGAAATTACTGAAACCGCCCCCTGCATTGAGGCCGAGGCTGACGATACCGTAGAGCACCGGGATGATGGATGAGGCGATGATGAGGCGCACCATGGAGCGAAAATCCTCCTGTGTGCGTACCACGTAGAACGCGCACACGAAGACCGCGAAATAGGAGCACATCGCCAGCGCAGTCTTGATGCCACTGCCCGGATTGGGAGAGACCACCACGCCGAATGTCTCGATGGCCAGCAGGACGAGCCAGACCAGAGCGGCCTTGGGGGGCAACAGGCGCGGCTTCTCAATGAAGAAAAGCAAGGCAATCAGGATGATCAATGCATTGATCGCACCGCCCAGGCCGGCTGAGGCACCGGTGGAACCAACGCGGGTGGATTCGAGCACGATATCGCCCGAGGCACGCAACAGCAGCACGAGAACCAGCAGCAAGCGCTTGTTGAAGAGGAAGATGCCGCCCAGGATGAACAGCACCGGCAGCGCGGCCAGGCGCGCATAACTGTCGCCGAGCAGACCTGCCACCACGGGCAGGATGAGGCCGACCAGGGCAGCCACCATGACAGCGGCTCCGATGACCAGCATCTGCGATGAATCCAGACTACTTTTTTTCATATCATTGTCCTCGGCAGCGTGCCGATCTTAGGCTTTCGCATACGCGACGGCAGAACGCACTGCGCACCACCTGAGGGCGTATCATGCAGGCACCAGCAGGCCCGGATTACCAGCCTGCACCGCCGACTGCAGGTCCTCGAGAAAGCGATGCTGCAAGGCGAAGGCATCGGACTGCCTGTCGTTTTCCTGGAGCAGGCTGGACGCCCGCACCAGGATGCCATCGGCGATTCGACCGCTCATGCCATCTTCGAAAATCTTGAGACGGGCGGCCAGTCCGCCATCGGGGAAGCCATCTCCGATACGCACCCAGTAGGTCACCGCCTCGACGCGATTCTGAAGCACTGCCACGAATTGCGAGCCCATGACATTCTGCTGTTGACCATGCATCGGCAACGCCACCCGCTTCCGGTCTCTCAGATTGAAACCTTGCGCCACATAGCAGACGTCCGGAAGATGGATCTTCACGTCCTGCGTCTGCTCGTTGGCGTAGGCCAGTGCCAGCATCACCATCTGCCCCCGACTGTTGACGTAGGTGCGCGCCAGCACATCATCATAGGGCTGGTCCGAACTGCGATCAGTACCGTCTTCGATGCTGACATTGACCTGCAGGAAGGGCGAAGGCACTTCCCGCCAGTCGCCAAAGCGGGCAGGAATGATGTCGTTGAACTTGCCCTTCTTCACGACCGCGGCCTCATGCGGCACCAGCAGCTGTACCACCGCGACCGATGCCACCATGAACACGGCCAGCATCGCGGCCAGGCGGAGGTTCATCCGGAACTTGACCCCATCCTGTGGCTTCACCCCCTGGCGCTGGCGCTGCAGTGCCTCCGGTATTGCGATACCGCGCCATTTCGCATGCCGCACCGCGATCCAGCGCAATAGCCCATCCAGGCCGATGATCAGCCCCAGCGCCACCAGGAACAGCAGCATGCCCGCGAAGCCGTGCAGGAAACCCTGACCGGCCGCGTCACCCAGATAAAAGGTGATCAGCGCCAGAACCATCACCCGTACGGTATTGGCGGTAAAGGAAATGGGCACGATCAGCACGGCCAGCAGGAAATTGCGCAGCAGCGACTGGTGCCGCACCAGGTTCATGTACAACAACCCCAGTGCCTCCAGCGTGAAGAGGGAATTGAGGCCGGCGCAGGCATCGGCGACCAGCAGTTGATAGGGGCCGATATAGATGATCACCCCGCTGCGCGCGACGGGATAGCCGAGTTCCCGCAGGATCAGTTCCGAGGCATAGGACACGCCGATCTTCAGCGGCAGGGTCAGCAGATCCACCACCGAGGCCGGCAGCGGCACCATGAACAGCATGAAGAAGAATGCGAACCAGAGACGCCGACAGGTACGCGCCCCAAACTGCAGCAGCACGATCCCCACCAGCACGGGGATGAGCGATCCGGCTTCCAGGAACAGCACCGTCTGCGACCGCCCCAGCACGAAGCACAGCAAGCCCAGCAACACGAACAGGCTGCCCAGCAACGGCGCCGGACGCCGTTCGATGAGCCCGTCTTCGCGCAGTTGCCTGATCCTGACAAACAGGTAGCAACAGGCGACCGCCAGCACGATCGGGCCATGCGCGTTGCGCTCGGTACCCCACACGCCATGGAACAGGTCGATGAAGCTCGGAATGTACATGGCCGCCAGGCCCGCTGCCACGATCAGCCAGGGCAGACCGGAAAAACGCTGTTGCGGCATCGTCGGGCGTATCGTTTCGGCAGTCATTTCATCACTCTCGGAAAACCTGCCTCGTCAGAACTCGTTGACCACGCTGCCGACGACCGCCACATGCGCACTGGTCAGCTTTTCGGTCAGTGCACGCACCGCCGAAAGATGGGTCATGTTGGTGCGGACCACGACCAGGCTGGCGCCGGTACGCGCCGAGATCATGTTGCCATCGGCATATTGACCGCCGGATGGCGTATCGACCAGGATGATGTCGAAATCCTGAACCAGGTCGCCCAGCAGCTGCGTGAAATTCGGTCGGCCCAGCAGTTCCTGCGGATTGGGCGGTGTCGGACCGGCCGGCAATACCGACAGGTCGAGCAGGTCAGGCACACGCTGGATCGCGTCACTCGCCGCGCAGCGCCCGGCAATCACGCCCGACAGGCCATTGCGGTTGTCCAGACCGAACAATTCATGCTGACAGGGATGACGCATGTCCGCGTCGATCAGCAGAGTACGCTCCCCAAGCTGGGAAAACACCACCGCCAGATTGGAGGCGATGAAGCTGCGCCCCTCCGCGCTTTCCGGACTGACGATGGACAGCGACTTGTGCTTGCCGTCCACATCGAACCAGCGCACCATCAGCTGACTGCGCAACGCACGCAAGGCCTCGACCTGCTTGCTGAAGGGGTTGTAGGCCGCCACCACCTTTTCGCTGACCTTGCTTTCGCCCTTGAGCAGATAGGGGTAGTCGAACTGGCGCGAGAGGGCCTGATCGATATCGGACTGGGTCAGCAATCCCAACTGGATCGCCGCATCACCGAAGCGCAGCCCGCGCTCACGCTGCAGGCGCAGAATGCGTTCGGCATTCTCGGTGGAAAGCTTGCCACTATCGACCAGGATGGCGCCGATGGAACGGTTCGGCAAGGCCGTGCCTTCAGTGAATGTCAACGTTGCTGTAGTCATGTTATTCCCGGGAATCCTATTTTTATTGGCGATGGAGACTGGCCTGGACTCAGGCCGGCTTGGCACGTCGGAACCAGAAACGGCGGCGTTGGGCGGTGACCGGGCGGCTGATCGATCCCAGCACCGGCAGACCCAGTTCGTCCACCAGGTCGTGCTCGGAGCGGACACGACGATTGGTCAGTTCCAGCGCGACCGCGGCCATCACACCCAGGATGCCGCCTACGAAGATCGCCAAAATCAGGTTGAGGAAGATCCGCGGGCTGGACGGCTGCGCCGGCGGCACCGCTGCCGACAACAGGGAAATGTCAGACTGGTTGGACTGGCCTTCCAGATTGGTCTGGGCGAAACGCTGGGAGGTCAGTTCGTAGGCGCGTTGAGCACTATCGAGCTCACGGCTGAGCACGGCCAGCTCGTCACGGGTACGGTTCATCTCCAGTACCTTGCGCTTCTGCGCTTCGAACTCGGCACGGATTTCCGCCTCGCGCTTGGCCAGGATGGTGGCGTTGGTCCCCACCGAGGACGAGATCGAGGCCGTCGCTGCATTGAGTTGCGCGCGCAGGCCATCGCGCTCTGCCTTGGCCGAGAGATAATCCGGATGGTTCACGCCCAGACGCTTGGAGGCCTGCTCGAAGCGCGCTTCGGAGGCGGCCAGGTTGGACTTGAGCGTCTGGATCAGGGCGTTCGAGTTGACGTCCGGCGATTCGGTACCGCCACCTGCGGCGGCCTGGCGCCGGCGCGACTCTGCTTCGGACATGGCGGCCTGCGCCATCACCAGCTGGGTCGACAAGTCATTGAGACGGTTGGTCTCGACGTCGGTACGGTTGTCGATATTGGTGATACCGTGCTCTTCCTGGTATTTCGAGAGCTTGGCCTGCGCCTGCTCGTAGGCATCGCGCAAGACCTTGACCTGATCATTGAAGTAGGAAGACGCCTTGCGGGTCGGGTCCAGCTTCAGCTGCATGCTGACCTTCTGGTACGAAGCCGCGAAGGCATTGGCCACCAGTGCCGCGAATTGCGGGTCCTGGGCCTTGAAGGTGATGTCGATGACGCTGCTTTCCTTGGACGCCACGGCATCGAGTTTCTTGAGCAGCAGCGCAGCCAGCCAGTTGCGGATATCCAGGTCGCCGTGATCGTCGTCGGCATAGGCATCCTTGACTTCCTGCTGATCCACCAGGCGCAGCGCGTCAACCACGCCCAGTGCTACCGAGGGGCTGTTGATGATGGCCACCTGGGTCGGCATGAAACCCGGCAAGGCCTGAGGAGCGACCACCAGTCCGGTCACCGGATCGGAAGCCTTGTAGTTGAGCACCACCGAGGAGGTCGCCTTGTATTGCTTGGGCAGCACCAGGCTCACCGCCAGAGCCACCACCACCGTGATCGAGAGGATGAGCGTGATCACCTTGCGATGTGCCTGGAGAATCAGAATAAATTGAGATAGGTTCATTGGTTTACGCCTCCTGGTTGGCGTCTTCAACAGCTAAACGAAAAAACATGGATTGCGCGCTCTGCGGCCTACCGATCAGAACCAGCTTTCCTTGACGTAGACGATGTCATCGGCCTGCAGCAGGTCATCCTTCTTGACGGTGATCTCCTGCAGGTTGCCGTCCGCGTCCCGGCGCTTGACCATCAGGCCACGCTCGGTGCCGCGCTGGGTCAGCCCGCCGCCCACCGACAGGGCCTGCAATACCGTGGTCCCGCGTTCGAGCCGGTACATCCCAGGGCGCTGCACTTCACCGTAGATATAGAAGCGCAGGGCACGCTCGACATAGACCACGTCGTTGGCCGTGACTTCGGGCAGCGCCGAGGTATCGCCGCTGTGGGTGATGGCGTAGATGTCGACCATTTGCTTGGTGACGGACTTGCCGTCGTTATGCACGATGGTGAGGACATCACCGCCGTCCGGGGTGACCCCGCCGGCCAGCGCAATGACGTCCGCCACGTTGCGCTTGCCGTCCAGTGAGTAGCGTCCGGGCTTGTTGACCTGGCCCAGTACCGAGACCATCTGGCTTTGCGGCACGGTAACCAGAATGTTGACTTGCGGATTGAGCAGGTAGCCGCCCTTCTTGAGCAGGCCGGCGATCTTGCTTTCGGCCTGCGCGGTGGACAGGCCACCGATCTTGACCTCGCCGATCAGGGGGTAGCTGATCACGCCGGCTTCGCTGATCCGGGTTTCCAGCGACAGGTCCTCGCTGCCATAGACCTTGACCCGGATGACGTCGCCTGCACCCAGCAGGATGTCATCCGCCTGGGCCAACAAACTCCAACTGGCGAGCATCAGGCCAACCAACAGGAATACCATTTTTCTCATCATTGTCATTACTCCGCAGTACATCAGGTTCTTGATTCAGGCGCGGGGCGCCCGGGTATTGATCAACAGGTGCTTACTTGAAACCGGCCACGCCACGCGAGATGGCTTCGTTGCGGGCGTTCTCGCCGTCCTTGGCCGCAGCATCTGCGCCCTTGGCGGCAGCAGGATTGGCAGCCGGCGCTGTCAGGTCCTTGAACGAGCGAGCCTGATCCGAATATTCGATCTTGGCTTCCCGCTTCAGACGATCCACCAGTTGTTCGGAAGCCTGGTTCTGCCGCTGGGTCACCAGGTACTGGATGATCTGGGGCGTAGCCACGGCCAGCGACAGTGGCGAACTCTTGACATCCAGCAGGGTGGTCAGGATGGCCGTGGGCCCTTCCGTCACCACGAACAGGGTGCCACGCTCCATGTTCTTGAGGCTGTCGTTCATCTGCGGAGGTAGATCCGCCGAGGTCTTGACCACGCTCTGACGGGCGTACTGGATGCGATGCAGATCCAGCCATGCCGCCACGTCATCCAGCTTCTTGCCCGGACGCTCCATGAGTGCATTGAGCTCCGGCGTCATGCTCGCGGCGGCGATGACCAGCTGGCCGAACTCATATTGCTTCCGCTGGGCGAACCAGTCCGGGTTCTTGCGATACAGGTCTTCGACCTCCTGATCCAGCGGACGCGCCGGCGGCTTGATCTTGGCGGCCACGTAGCTCTGCGCCAGCACCAGATTGCGTGCACGCTCCATATCGGCCAGCACGGCCGGATCGGTATCGAGCTTGTCCTTCTTGGCCGCGTTGACGAGCAACTGCCGTGCCACCAGGCCGTCGAGCAACTGCTTGGTCACTTCGCGACCGCCACTCTTTGCCAGTTCGTTGTTGACCTGGTGGATGGTGATCTCCTGACCATCCACGCTGGCTACCACCTGACTGGAACCGGTAGAAGACTTCTTTTCTCCGCAGGCGGCCAGCGCCAGCAGGAGCATGGACGCGACCAGGGCCCTGGTCGCGACAGTGTGATGTTGTCGAACTGCTGCCTTCCCGATTTTCATTTGACCAAGCTCTCTTTTTCTCTATCACTTGTTACCGGCCAGCGCGGCCGATGCATATGGCCCCTCTGCAGAGGCCCTCCCTCAGTAAGCGTTGTCGCGCTTGAGCACCATGCGCACGGTCTGGAAGATGATCCACAGATCGAACACCAGCGACCAGCGACGCAGATATTCCAGATCGAATTCGATACGGGCCTTCATCTTGTCCAGCGTCTCGGTCTCGCCGCGCAGACCGTTGACCTGGGCCCAGCCAGTGATACCCGGCTTGACCTTGTGACGCAGCATGTAGCCCTTGATCTGCTTGCGGTACAGCTCGTTGTGGGCGACCGCGTGCGGACGTGGACCGACGATGCTCATGCGCCCCTGCAGGACGTTGAAGAACTGCGGCAATTCGTCCAACGAACTGGAGCGCAGGAAACCGCCGATCTTGGTCAGGCGCATATCGCCCTTGGTGGCCTGGGTAACCTTGCCACCATCTTCCATCACGGTCATCGAGCGGAATTTGTAGACCACGATCTCTTCGCCGTCGAGGCCGTAGCGGCGCTGCTTGAAGATGATCGGTCCGGGCGAGGTCAGCTTGACGCAGATGGCGATGACCATCATCACCGGCAACAGCATGAGCAGGATGACCGAGGCCAGGACCAGGTCGCTCATGCGCTTGACCACATTGTTGGTACCGGTAAAGGGAGTCTCGCAGATGGCCATCACCGCCATCCCGCCGACGTAGTCGAAGCGCGCCTGGATCAGGTTGAAGATATAGATGTCCGGGATGAAGTAGATCGACGCCGTGGTGTCCTGCAGCTCGTCGATCATCTGCAGTACGCGCGGCTGCGCCGAGATCGGCATGCTGATGTAGACCATGTTGATATTGTTCTGGCGCACGTAGGCGGCCACATCGGACATCTTGCCGTGCAGCGGCGTATAGGTACCGGCCGGTTGACGATTCAGTTCACGGTCATCGAAGAAACCCATCAGCTTGATCATCAGGGAGGGATATTTCTCCATGCGATCGGCCAGTTTCAGTGCGGCCGGATTGACCCCGATGATGATGGCCTTGCGCACTTCACCCTTGGTATGCAGGTCACGCATCACGCGCGATTGCACGTGCTGCGAAATCATCAGGCCAATGGGCGTGGTCACCACCCAGAAGAAGATCGCCCGCAGCGCGAAGCTCTGGTAGAACTCGCAGATATAGGCCACCAGCACCAGCACCGCCGCGACCGCAAGCCAGTCCAGCACCGGCGAAAGCATCGAGGGCCCCTTGGGATTGCGGCGCAGGCGGCGTTCGTGCAATTCGGTGAAGAAATAGGAGGACAGGAAGAACGCCATGATGGCCAGCACCCAGTAGTCGCCGGTGAAGTTGTGGCCGAGCAGGCGCACCAGCACCCACAGGTAGGCCACGATCAGCGCCGGCTCGACGAAGCGCTTGAACACCATGGTGATGGTATTGGGCTTGACGTTGCCCAACGGCAGGCCATCGTGCAGGTCACTCATTTTGGGGGCCTCAGAATTCATAGCGCGAAGTCAGTGAAATGCCGTTGGAGAGATAGCTGAAATTGGCGATGTTGGATTGCAGTTTCTCGCGCGACACCGCCAGTACCAGTGACAGCGACGTGGTCGGCGAATAGGTCAGGCTCAGGCTGGCCTTCTCGTAGTCGTCACGGCGGCCGGAGGGCGTGATGCCTGTGATGATGGAAGCGCCGTTGTAGTTGCGACGTTCGTAGTCGACCAGGCCATCCACCCGCAGCTTGGCCGTGGGCAGGTACACAGCCGCCACGCTAGCGCCGGTGGTCAGTGCAAAGTTCGCATCGACGTCGTTGACGCCACCGATCTCACGCCACAGGTTGGCCTTGAAGGCGGTCTTGCCGGTGGGTGTCCAGTCGGCAATCACACGGGCATTGAAACCCCGGAAGCCATTCCCGCTCGCTGCGGAGTTACGTTCACGCTGGGTCAGGCCGCCAAGGAACTGCAACTTGGTCTTGCCGCTGTAGAGCCAGACGATCTTGGCCTTGTAGTCTTCCTGGGTGAAGGAGTTGTTGAGCGAACCGGCACCCACGACGACGTCGAAGGGATAGCGGCCGGTGGTACGACGCGCCTGTACACCGGCGATACTGCCGCTGCGCGCCGTGTAGTCCAACCCGACTTCGGCCAGGTTCTGGGTGAAATTGTTCGGCTGCAGTGTCGGCAGATCATAGGACAGCCCGAATTGCGAGGCCTGAACCCGCACGGTCCAGTCCGGATGCAATTGCCATGCGGCGTTGGCGTATTTGGTGTCCATGGTTCGGATATTCGTCTGCAGCACACGTAGGTTTTGAAACGGCGTCAGCGACCGGGAATAGATATAGCCCACGTTGCCGGAGAAACGCTCACCCAGCACCCATGCCCAGTCAGCCTTCAGATCCCGCCCGTCGTTGTCGAACTGCCTGAAATAGTCAAACGTATTCTTGGTCGCACTCGCATCCAGCATGACGTGCTGGCGACTGATCATCCGGTCGAAACGGAGGCCACCCACCTTGCTCTGCACGTTATCGGACAGCTTGCTCGATCCCAGTGCCGCCTGCGCCGCCTCGGGGCTACTCAGGCGCAACAGGTTATCGTCATGCAGATAGGTGTACTGCACATACGGAACAACCACCTGACCGGGGTCTGCCGCGTATGCCAGAGGGCAAGTCATGGACACCAGCAGAGCGCACATCCGCACCCGGGTCTTGCGCTTGCCGCTATTGCGAAACTGCCGTGGCATCACGAATCAGCGCCCTTTCTTTTTTAGTTTTACTTTTAAAACAATGACAAGATTTGATACTTGGATTGCTGCGCCGCAACACGAAAAATTTAGAGATTATCATGCATCATTTTTGATCTTTAGGCAAAAAAATATGCAAAAGATTGCCACTCAGAAAACAATGCGGTAAGGATACGCACCCCTATAAAACGGGCAATCAGACAATGGCCGATGCCTTTGTAGGACAAACGGGAAGTTGTCTCTCAATTAACATAAATCCAGAAATCCGCAAACTATTTATCTCGCGACGCAACAAAAACTGAACGTTTATCTTGCGACAAGAGTCCGAACGCTTTCGCGGTCCCTCACAAGCGGATAAGATCCTCTGCGCAACACCTCTGCAAATCTTCCTCCTCCTTCATGAACTGGCACACCATCACCTTCTTCGGCGACAGCGCGATCACCATTCCCGCCGCCTGCATCCTGGCACTGTGGCTCGCCCTCAACAAGATGTGGCGGCCGATGCTGGCATGGCTGGCCTGTTTTGGCACAGCCATGTTCATCGTCGTCATCAGCAAACTGCTGTTCATGGGTTGGAACATCGCTCCGCCCATGCTCAATTTCACCGGCTTCAGCGGTCACACTGCCTCCTCGAGCGCGCTGTACCTGTCCATCGCTCTGGTCCTCACGCAAGGCATCAGCCGCCCGCGCCGCCTGCTGGTACTCGCATTGACGGCGGCGGCGGTGACCGCCATCGGCGTCTCGCGCCTGATGATCAAGGTCCACTCCGAGTCGGAGGTGCTGCTCGGATTGCTGCTCGGCGCGCTGGCGGCCTGGGTGTTCAGCCTGTCGCTGCAGCAGGCTTCGCCGCCGTGGCGCCACCTGCTGCTACCGTTGGGCCTGGCGGCCGCTCTGCTGATGACCGGCTTCGACAAGCCGGCCCCGACCCAAAGCTTCCTGCAGGAAATCGCCAAGAACCTGTCGGGACGACCGGAGGTCTACTTCCGCCACCAGCCCCTCTAAGGGCGCTGGCTCTGCATCCACCATTCCGGCCCTCATGAAAAATGCCGTTCAGCACTGCGCTGAACGGCATTTCTGCATTCCGGGCGGGTGTAACCTCGGCTTCAGGCTGCCATCAGGGCCGGCGCCGGGACACGCCTGCGACGCAGGGCCGCCACACCGACCACGATGGCCAGGCCGGCCAGCATCATCAGGTATTGCTCGGGCTCCGGCACCGGGGCCACGGCCGCGAGATTGCCGGAGAAAGGCTGCAGGTGCAGTTCGCCGTTCTGGGTCAGGCTGTTGACGAACACGCCGCCTTCGATGTTCTGATTGTTGGTCAGGCTGGCGTGGGTCGCCAGGATGGAGCCACCGAACTGGTTGTTGATGGTCAGGCTGCTAGCGTTGTAGAAGTTCCAGACGATCGACTTGCCCAGCGATTGCGCCTGGCCACCCAGGAAGTTGGCGCCGATCACGGCCGAACTCACGCTGGAATTGATGATGATGGTGCTGGCGCCATTGGCGGCGAAGGAGAACTCGCCGGCTGAGAACACCGAGGCACTGCTGGCATTGTCCAGATTGAAGACCGCCACCCCCTTGGCATTGGCTACAGCGTTGAACGTAGCCTTGTTGCCGCTGAGCGAGACAGTGCTGTTGGCGGCCGCGTTCTTGAGGGTGCTGGACAGGGCGCCGAGCGTACTGCCGAAATTGGTGGAGCCCGAGGCATCCAGGTTGGTCTGCATCAGTGGCGAGGGGGTCGACAGATGACCACCATTGAAATTGCTGCCACTGCTGCCGCCCGCCACATACGCCGGACCATTCAGATTGCTGTTGCTGACCGCGCCGCCGATGTAGCTGGAACCGCTGTTGACGGTGGCATTGGTGAAGGAACCGCCAATGGTGGAACCCAGGCCATTGACGTGCACGTTGGTGGCACTACCCATCACCGTGAGGCCGGCATAGTTGGATGCCGGGGTGTCATTGACGTGCTGCACGTAGTCACCACCGGTCACCGAGCCGCCAATCCACGCACGACCATCGACGTGGGAATTGGATGTGACGCTGCCCAGGACCACCAGATTGAATTGCTGCAGGGCTTCGGCGCCCGTCAGCGGTGTCGTAGCCGCCTGCGCGGCGCTGGAAAATCCGAGAGACAGCAGCGGTGCGACGGCAAAGCCCGCCATGAGCGACCTGGAACGACCAAGCATTGAAACCCCCATTTCGATGAAGTGATGTCCGCGTCACGCTCCGGCGTTGCGCAGTCACGAATTGATTGCGGCAAGGCCGCGTAAATCTACATGAACAGTTGTAAATTTTTTATCAATTCTAAAGGCTTAGTTGTCATTTGATCAAGCTCAAAACGGTCGCACGCAGGCAATGTGAAAAATTTGCCACATTGACAATAATCAAGTTTCTCGCACGGTGGCAAGCAGGTAGCCAGCTAACGCAGCGCCATCGACATGTAGCGGGCCGCGTCGCCGTAACCGGCCAAGGCTTGCCGACCGGGAGGCGACAATTGCCCGTCGTCATCGAATCCGGCCGCGCGCCAGTAGGCAGCGGAATCATGTACGGCCACCAGAGTGGCGCGCACCAACCTGGCGTCGCGGGCTATCTGGCGCAGGTCGGTGACCAGCAGACGACCCAGACCGGAACCCCGCGCCGACATGAGCAGGGCGACGTCATGCAGGTGCAGGCAGTCAGCCGCGCCATCGATGGCCTGCAGCAAGCGGTTGAGGGCGGGAGGATGGCCATGGCGGGTCGGATGCAAGAAGGCGTAGCCGATGATCTGCTCCGCTCCATCCGCATAGAGGCAGGTGGCGATGCGACAGCCCTGCGGGAACAGCGCCAGTCGCTCGGCAAAGACCTCCAACGCTTCATAGTAACCGGCGTGGACCTGGGCCGCGATCTGCATCACGTACGCGAGATCCTCTACCGTCATCGGTCGCCATTGGTAACGGTTCATTGCTGCTCTACCCTGCCCTCGGAATCATGGTCGCCATGTCCATCGCGGACATCGTCGCCTCGAAAGGAAGACGCCGCACGACGGTCGGAACAGACCAGCGTACGGCGCAGATGCTTGAAAGAGGTTGGAACGGGGCCCCCCGGCGGAAGCAGCGCCCTGGCCGCCGCTCAGGCGGTGGCGCCTGGCTTCAGGCTCTCCAGCACGGCCAGCAGTTCCGCGCGCAGATTGTCGATGGCAGCTTCGTCCAGGCTGATGGCGGGCGGTTGCGGCTCTTCCGGTTGCTCGACCTCGTGGGTGCCATCGAGCTTGTTGCGGGCGCCACTGATGGTGAAGCCCTGCTCGTAGAGCAGTTCACGGATACGACGGATCAGAAGCACTTCGTGATGCTGGTAATAACGACGGTTGCCACGTCGCTTCACCGGCTTCAACTGCGTGAATTCCTGCTCCCAGTAACGCAGCACGTGCGGTTTCACGCCGCACAGTTCGCTGACCTCACCTATCGTGAAATAACGCTTGGCCGGGATGGGCGGCAGCACGATGGCCGCCGGCTTGTTGACACGATCGTTCATAGATTAGACGGACATTTCAACGGTGCTACCGCTGGAGAGTTCCACCATTTCCTTCAATTTCTGGCTGGCATGGAAGGTCACCACGCGGCGCGCCGTGATCGGGATTTCCTCGCCTGTCTTGGGATTGCGGCCAGGCCGTTGCGGCTTGTCGCGCAACTGGAAATTACCGAAGCCGGACAGCTTGACGGCCTCGCCACGCTCAAGTGCGTTGCGGATCTCGTCAAAGAAGGTTTCCACCATGTCCTTGGCTTCGCGCTTGTTCAGACCGACCTGCTCGAACAAAAGTTCGGCCAGCTCGGCCTTGGTCAGCGTCGGCAGGTTCTTGTCGGCCTGCGAGCGTGCCTGCGATTCCATCACGGCACGATGCAGGTCGGCGTCCAGCACGGATTGAAATTCGTTCGAATTCACGTTGTTCATGGCGATGAATGACTGGGCCTCAACCGATTCCGGTCTGTAATTATTTTCGCTCTCGGACATCACATCAGGCACGCAACCTGGCGCCGAGCTTGGCGCTCGCAGCGGCCACCAGGGCATTCACCGCAAGGTCGACCTTGTCATCCTGAAGGGTGTTTTGAGTATCTTGCAAGGTGCAGCGGAACGCAAGGCTTTTTTCGTCGCTTTCCAGACCCTTGCCTTGATATTCATCAAATAAAACAAGGGCTTGCAAGATGGCGCAATCCGGATTGGCCTGCTTTTCGGCAGCGAAGACGTCCAGCAATTGCTGGGCGCCGATCGACTGCCTGACCACCAGTGCGATGTCACGGCTGACGGCCGGGAACTTGGAAATCTCGGTGTAGACCGGCAGGTCGCGCTGCTGCAGCGCATCGGCATCGACTTCGAAGACCACCGGCGCCAATGGCAGCTCGTACTTCTGCTGCCACTTCGGATGCAGTTCGCCGATCACGCCGATCACCTTGTCCCCCAACAGCACGTGGGCGGTGCGACCGGGATGCAGGGCCGGATGTTCGGCCTTGGCGAAACGCAGCACGCGCGGCGCGAACAGGGCTTCCAGGTCGGCCTTGACGTCGAAGTAATCGACATTGCGGGTAGCCTGCCCCCATTGCTCCTCGGCCACCGGGCCATAGGCCAGCGCGGCGATGCGCTTGGGTTGCTCGAAACCGGCCACCGCCAGCGGTCCATCGGCGATATCGGCATTCTTGCGGAAGACCGCACCAACTTCGAAGACGCGGATGCGCGACGCCTTGCGGTTGACGTTGTAGCGCGCATTGGCCACCAGCCCGGCGATCAGCGAAGAGCGCATGACGCTCATCTGGCTGGCGATGGGATTGAGCAGCTTGATCGGATCGGCGTTGCCGCCGAAGTCGGCTTCCCAGGCGCTATCGACGAAGCTGAAATTGACCACTTCCTGGTAGTCCTGGTCCGCCAGCAGGCGGCGGATGGCGAACAGCGAGCGGGTGTTCTCGGGCGCGATGCGCATGGCATTGGCGGCCACCGGCGGCAGCGCCGGAATGTTCTCGAAGCCATAGACGCGCGCGACTTCCTCGATCAGGTCTTCCTCGATCTCGATGTCGAAGCGATAGGACGGCGGTGTGACCGAGAACAGGCCAGGCTGGTAGTCGAAGGACAGGCCCAGGCGCTTGAAGATGTCCGACACCATCTCATCGGTGATCTCCACGCCGATCACCTTGGCCGCGCGCGCAGTGCGCAGCGTGACAGGCTCGCGCTTGGGCAGATTGACGATCTGGTCGTCGATGGGGCCGACGCGGGTGTCGCTGGTGCCACAGATTTCCAGCAGCAGCGCAGTAATGCGTTCGATGTGATCGACCACGGTGGCGAAGTCGACACCACGTTCGAAGCGATGCGCCGCATCGGTGGAGAAGTTGTAGCGACGTGCCCGGCCCTGGATCGCCTGCGGGAACCAGAAGGCGGCTTCCAGGTAGATGTTGCTGGTCTCCAGCGAGACTGCAGTGGCGTCGCCGCCCATGATGCCGGCCAGGGATTCGATTTCCTTGTCGTCGGAGATCACGCCCACCCACTCATCGACTTCCACCGTGTTGCCGTTGAGGAGCTTGAGCGACTCGCCCTTGCGCCCCCAGCGCACATCCAGGCCGCCATGGATCTTGTCCAGGTCGAACACGTGCGAAGGACGACCCAGCTCCAGCATCACGTAGTTGGAGATATCCACCAGCGCCGAGATCGAGCGCTGGCCGCTACGTTCCAGGCGCTGCTTCATCCATTGCGGCGTGGCGGCCTTGGCATTGAGACCGCGGATGACGCGACCTGCGAAACGGCCGCACAACTCAGGCGCGGAAATGCGCACGGGCAGTTTCTCGTCGAGATTGACCGCCGCAGCCTGATACACCGGCGCCTTCAGAGGTGTCCCGGTCAGGGCCGACACTTCACGCGCCACGCCCAGCACCGACAGGCAGTCCGCCTTGTTGGGGGTGAGCTTGATGGTGAACTTCAGATCATTCAGTTGCAGATAGTCACGGAAATTCTGGCCCACCGGAGCGTCATCGGGCAGCTCGAGCAGACCGCCGTGATCTTCCGACAGCTTCAGTTCGCGCGCGGAGCACAGCATGCCCTGCGATTCCACGCCGCGCAGCTTGCCGACCTTGATCTCGAAGGGCTTGCCATCAGCGCCCGGAGGCAGCACTGCGCCCACCATCGCGCAAGGGACCTTCAGGCCCGCACGCACGTTGGGCGCGCCGCAGACGATGTTGAGGATGGTGCCGGTGTGCACGTTGACGCGGCATACGTTCAGGCGGTCCGCATCCGGGTGCTTGGTCACTTCCAGCACTTCACCCACCACCACATTGGTGAACGGAGGCGCGACCGGTTCGACTTCCTCGACTTCCAGGCCGGACATGGTCAGCAGATGCGACAGTTCATCCGAGGTCATGGTCGGATTGACCATGGTACGCAGCCAGTTTTCAGAGAATTGCATGATTCAGACTTTCAGCTATCAGCCAGAGGCGCGTCGCGACATGGCGCGGCGCCCTTCTTGATCGGATTAATTGAATTGCTTCAGGAAGCGCAGGTCGCCTTCGTAGAACAGGCGCAGGTCATTGATGCCATAACGCAGCATGGTCAGGCGCTCAAGGCCGGAGCCGAACGCGAAACCGATGTACTGCTCGGGGTCCAGTCCCATGTTGCGCACCACCGTCGGGTGCACCTGGCCAGCGCCGGAGACTTCCAGCCAGCGCCCCTTGAGGGGACCGCTGCCGAAGGCGATGTCGATCTCGGCCGAGGGTTCGGTAAAGGGGAAATAGGAAGGACGGAAACGTACCTGCAGGTCGTCGGTCTCGAAGAAGGCCTTGACGAAGTTGAGGTAGACGCCCTTCAAGTCGGCGAAGCTGATGTCCTCGGCGATCCACAGGCCTTCGACCTGGTGGAACATCGGCGAGTGGGTGGCATCGCTGTCCACGCGGTAGGTGCGGCCCGGCGCGATCACCTTGATGGGCGGCTTGTTCATGCGGGCGTAGCGCACCTGCATCGGGCTGGTGTGGGTACGCAGCAGCAGGGGCTTGCCCTGGGTGTCGTGACCTTCGATGTAGAAGGTGTCCTGCATCGAACGAGCCGGATGGTTCTCGGGGCTGTTCAATGCGGTGAAATTGGTCCAGTCGGTCTCAATCTCGGGACCGTCGGCGACGTCGAAACCGATGGAGCGGAAGATCTCTTCCACGCGCTGCCAGGAGCGCATCACCGGGTGGATGCCACCTACGCCGCGACCACGGCCCGGCAGGGTGACGTCGATGGCTTCCGCATTCAGGCGCGCCTGCATCTGGGCATTGGCCAGAGCATCGCGGCGTGCGGTCAGCGCGTTTTCGATCTGTTCCTTGGCGACGTTGATGATCGCCCCTTGTACCTTGCGCTCTTCCGGCGCCAGCTTGCCCAGCCCCTTCATCTGCTCGGTGATCTGGCCGGTCTTGCCGAGGTACTTGGCCTTGGCGTTTTCCAGTGCGGCGGCGTCCGGCGCGGCGGCGAAATCAGCCTGCGCCTGGGTGACCAGTTGGCCCAGGAGTTGGTCTAGGGGATTCATGCGGTAAGTCTCGCTCCAATCGAAAATCCGACGACGAAGTCGAAAAGGAAAAAAATCCACGAAACCGTGGATCAAAAACATACGGGGCATCGGTGTGACCCTCTGCCCCGCAGGATTTTGCAGCGCCGGCTGCTGGTCTGACTATTGCTGGACCTGCGACCGGCTACCGCACATACGCTGTCGATTAAGCGGCAGCGATGTTGGCCTTCACCTGGTTGACGATGGCGGCGAAAGCAGCCTTGTCGGTGACAGCCATATCGGCCAGGACCTTACGATCCAGTTCGATCGCAGCCTTCTTCAGGCCGTTCATGAACACGCTGTAGGTCACGCCATGCGAACGCGCAGCGGCGTTGATACGGGCGATCCACAGTGCGCGGAACACGCGCTTCTTGTTACGACGGTCACGGTACGCGTACTGACCAGCACGCATGACTGCTTGCTTGGCGATACGGTAGACGTTTTTGCGACGGCCGCGGTAACCCTTGGCGAGTGCGAGGACTTTCTTGTGGCGGGCACGTGCTGTTACCCCACGTTTGACTCTAGGCATAGTAGCTCCTTAGTGTAGGTGAGGTTAAGCGAACGGCAGCATTGCGCGAACGGAATTCAGGTTCGTCTCATGGACGCCCTCGGTACCGCGCAGTTGACGCTTGTTCTTGGTGGTCTTCTTGGTCAGGATGTGACGCTTGAAGGCTTGACCGCGCTTGACGGTACCGCCCGGGCGCACGCGAAAACGTTTCTTCGCGCTGCTCTTCGATTTCATCTTAGGCATAGCAACTCTGTCCTTCCGGACAGCTCCATTTTTTGATGATTGCAGGTGGCAACAAATACTCGCTGCTCTTTGATGCCTGCTCTCACTTATTTGACAGCGGGTAGTCCCGCTGCTTTTGCCCGGCGCAGTCGCCTGCGCCTTGCAAATCCTTTGTCGGCCCTACGCTGCCGCGGCTTTCGCGACATGGACGACACCACAGAGATGTCGTCCTGATACGGCTAACTGCTTGAAATCTGGAAAACCGAAAAAGAGATAAACGATTTATTTCTTTTTCTTGGGCGCCAGCACCATGATCATCTGGCGACCTTCCATCTTGGGAAACTGCTCGACCTGGCCATACGGTTCCAGATCTGCCTTCAGGCGCTCCAGCATGCGCATGCCGATTTCCTGGTGAGCCATTTCACGACCGCGGAAACGCAGCGTGATCTTGGTCTTGTCACCCTCTTCCAGGAACTTGGTGAGGTTGCGCAGCTTGATGTTGTAATCGCCATCATCGGTACCCGGACGGAACTTCACTTCCTTGACCTGGATGACCTTCTGCTTGAGCTTGGCCTCGTGCGCCTTCTTCTGCTCCTGGTACTTGAACTTGCCGTAGTCCATCAGGCGGCAGACCGGAGGTTGCGCGGTGGGCGCAATCTCGACCAGATCGACTTCAGCCTCTTCGGAAAGACGTAAGGCTTCGGCCAGGCTGACGATGCCCAGAGGCTCGTTGTCGACACCCGAAAGGCGTACTTCCGGCGCAGTGATCTCGCGATTGAGGCGATGCGACTTGTCAGTAGCTATTGCAGTTTCCTTTTAAAATCCAATAAATTAAGCCGTGCTCTTGCGCTGGGAGGAAGCCCTAGGCTTCCCCAACTCAGGCTTTGGCGGCAACCTCATCCTTGAGGCGCTCCACCAAGGTGTCGATGGACATGACGCCCAAATCGACATTGCCCCGCGCACGCACGGCCACAGTGTTTGCATCCCGTTCTTTATCGCCGACAACCAGGATATAGGGCGGCTTCTGAATAGAATGCTGCCGTATTTTATAGGTAATCTTTTCGTTGCGCAAATCGGTCTCGACCCTAAACCCTTGTTTTTTCAGCGTTTGTGCAACGTTTTGCACATAATCCGCTTGCGCGTCGGAAATATTCAGGATGACAACTTGTGTTGGCGCCAGCCACAAGGGCATCGCACCAGCGTGGTTTTCGATCAGGATGGCGATGAAACGCTCCAGCGAACCGACGATGGCCCGGTGCAACATCACGGGCACCTTGCGGTTGTTGTCTTCGGTGACATACTCGGCGCCCAGGCGTGCCGGCATCGAGAAGTCCACCTGCATGGTGCCGCACTGCCAGGAACGACCGATGGAATCCTTCAGGTGGTATTCGATCTTGGGACCATAGAAAGCACCCTCGCCCGGCAGCTCTTCCCACTCGGAACCGGAGGCACGGATGGCTTCACGCAGGGCGTTCTCGGCCTTGTCCCAGACTTCCTCGGCACCGATGCGCTTTTCCGGGCGCAGGGCGAGCTTCACCGCCACCTCCTTGAAACCGAAGCAATCGTAGACTTCGCGCACCACGCGGTTGAAGGCAGCCACTTCCTCCTGGATCTGGTCTTCGGTACAGAAGATGTGACCATCGTCCTGGGTGAAGCCGCGCACACGCATCATCCCGTGCAGCGCACCCGAGGGCTCGTTGCGGTGGCACTGCCCGAATTCGCCATAGCGCAGCGGCAGGTCGCGATAGCTGTGCAGACCGGAATTGAAGATTTGGATGTGGCCCGGGCAGTTCATCGGCTTGAGCGCGTAGGCGCGGTTTTCCGACTCGGTCGTGAACATGTTTTCACGATAGTTTTCCCAGTGACCGGTCTTTTCCCACAGCGAGCGGTCCAGGATCTGCGGCGCCTTCACTTCCTGATAGCCGTTGTCCTGGTAGACGCGACGCATGTATTGCTCGACCTGCTGCCAGATGGTCCAGCCCTTGGGGTGCCAGAAGATCAGGCCCGGCGCCTCATCCTGGAAGTGGAACAAGTCCAGCGCCCGGCCCAGCTTGCGGTGGTCGCGCTTTTCCGCCTCTTCCAGCATGTGCAGGTAGGCTTCCTGGTCTTCCTTCTTGGCCCAGGCGGTGCCATAGACCCGCTGCAGCATCTCGTTGTTGGAATCGCCGCGCCAGTAGGCGCCGGCCAGTTTCATCAGCTTGAACACCTTGAGCTTGCCGGTAGAAGGTACGTGCGGACCGCGGCACAGGTCGGTGAAGCTGCCTTCGGTGTAGAGCGAGACATCCTCGTTCTGCGGAATGGAAGCGATGATCTCGGCCTTGTAGGCTTCGCCGATGGACTTGAAATAGGCCACCGCTTCGTCGCGCGGCAGCACCTTGCGGGTCACCGGCTCATCCTTCTTGGCCAGCTCCGCCATCTTCTTTTCGATGGCCTGCAGGTCTTCCGGAGTGAAGGGACGCTTGTACGAAAAGTCGTAGTAGAAACCGTTGTCGATGACCGGACCGATGGTGACTTGGGCCTCCGGGAACAGTTCCTTGACCGCATAGGCCAGCAGGTGGGCGGTGGAGTGACGGATCACCTCCAGGCCATCGGGGTCCTTGTCGGTGATGATGGCCAGGTCGGCATCCTTGTCGATCAGGTAGGAGGTATCGACCAGCTTGCCATCGACACGGCCGGCCAGGGCCGCCTTGGCCAGACCGGTGCCGATGTTGGCGGCGACCTGCGCTACCGTGACCGGGTTGTCGAACTGGCGTTGCGAACCATCGGGAAGACGAACTGAAACCATTTTGCACTCCATGTCGGCAGCCGCGCTGCCTTGCCTGTTGGGGGTAATTGAAGGTGATACCGAAAAGACGGACGAAAAAAAACGCGGACCAGCCGCGCTTTTTCAAAGGACGAAAAAGAACCCGACTAGCGTCGCGTGAAAACCTCGGTGGTAGTTCGCGGTGTCATAACCGGATTGCCTTTCTCGCTCTTACAGATATAGGGATGCAACAATGCAATGAAATTCGGAGACCGCCACGGAGGCGATTTCATGCCTTAGCCATGCATTATAGCAAATTTCCCCGGTTCATCTGCACAAGTTGGCCACAGCTGCGCGCAGATTGCCGCTGCCGTGCTAGCATCGAATTCCATAGAGGGAGACCAGCATCATGTCGGACGCCAAGAACTGCACCGAGCACCAGACAGTGATCAACAACCGCGAATACACGCTGCAGAGCCGCACCGTGGAACTGGATAACGGCGAGCGCCACGAAGAATACCGCGTGCTGCTGGACGGCCAGATCATCAAGTCCTGGACGCGCGGCGACGTGGCCCGCTATTTCGGGCTTTCCTGAGCCACCCTGCCCTGCCCCACTCCACCATGAAAAACGGCATCCGCAGATGCCGTCTTCCCCGCACAGCCAGCATGCCGGGCATCAAGCCTTGGCCAGGTTGGCGCGCCGCGCCAGGATCTTTTCGATCTTTTCCTTCAGGGTCGCCGCATTGAAGGGCTTGACGATGTAACCATCGGCACCGGACTGGGCGGCCTCGACGATGTTTTCCTTCTTGGCTTCGGCGGTGATCATCAACACCGGCAGATGGGCCAGCGACGGCGTGGCGCGGATCTTCTTGAGCAACGTCAAGCCATCCATGCCCGGCATGTTCCAGTCGGTCAGCACGAAATTGACCGGCAAGGCACCCGCCTCCAGGATCTTCAGGGCGGAGGTGCCATCATCGGCCTCCACCATCTTGGTGTATTCAAGTTCCTTCAAGAGGCCGCTGACAATCCGACGCATCGTCGAAAAGTCATCTACCACGAGGAAATATTGATCATCTGCCGCCATAGGAAAATTCATTCATCTGTGTGAGAACATGAGTTTGAGGAGCAAACTCACAAAAAATTCGACGCAAGTGTAAAGCATTTTTAGATGCTTCCGCGAAACATCTCGCGCATCCTTGCGCAAAAACACCCATCGGCACCCGGCCAGCGACCGCATCCACCCCAGGAGATACGCCGCCACCTCCCGCATGACGGGAACGACAAGAAAAATGAAAGCACAGGAAATGGAGCCGGAAAGCAAAAAAGGAAGCCGCCGATGCGCTTCCTTTTGCGTTGTTATCTTCGCCAACTCGTCCGCTTCGTACTGAACAGAAGAATTGGTAGGCACGATTGGACTCGAACCAACGACCCCTACCATGTCAAGGTAGTGCTCTAACCAGCTGAGCTACGCGCCTATCGAAGAATGACCGATGAAAAAACAAAAAAGGAAGCCATGATGCGCCTCCTTTTCAGTTGGCTTCGCCCCAACCCGACCTTCCCGCACGGGAAAGAAGAATTGGTAGGCACGATTGGACTCGAACCAACGACCCCTACCATGTCAAGGTAGTGCTCTAACCAGCTGAGCTACGCGCCTAACGAAGAAGCGAGAGTATAGGAGGCTTTTCAAAATTTGCCAAGGGGTAAATGATGAAAAAGTAAAATTTTTACCATATCTCTTGCTCCCCCGAGCTGACCGCCCTGCCGACTATTGCCGCTTGGCCTCGATCACGCCCTTCACCTCTCGGATCACCGTCAGCGCCTTCTGCAATTGCTCGGTCGAACCGATCTCGGCGGTGAAGGCCATGCGCGCGTGGCCCTTGACGCTTTGTGTGCTCACGCCGATCACATTGATCTTGTCGCGCAGGAAGATATCGGAAATGTCGCGCAACAAGCCCTGGCGATCGCTGGCCAGCACGAAGATATCGACCGGGTAGACAGTATCCCTCGCCGGGGCTCCCCAGGTGGTCTGGATCACCCGTTCAGGCGCATGCAAAGCCATCTCGGCGAAATTCTTGCAGCTCACCCGATGGATGGACACCCCTTTGCCGCGCGTGACGAAGCCGGCGATCACATCCGGCGGCGCCGGCTTGCAGCAGCGCGCCAGTTGCGTAAGCAGGCCATCGGTACCGACCACCAGCACGCCCGACTTGGCCCCCTGCACGATGCTGGAAGCGCGACTCTTGCGGGTGATCAGCGCTTCGTCGTCGATCTCGGGTTTCTTGTCCTGTCCTTCATGCAAGGCCTGCTCGACGTGACGCAGACTGAACTCTTCCTTGGCCAGCGACAGGCACAGGTCATCGACCTTGGCGAAGCCCAGCTTCTGCGCCAGCTCTTCCAGGTTGACGGCAGTCTTGCCCTCACGCTGCAGGGTCTTTTCCAGCAAGCCACGGCCGACCGACAGGGTTTCCTGCTGTTCGATCGCATTGAACCAGGCGCGAATCTTGGAGCGCGTACGCGAGCTGGCGGCATAACCAGGACTGAGCCAGTCACGCGAAGGCCCCACGCCGGCGCCGCTCTTGGCCGTGATGATCTCCACCGTCTGGCCGTTCTTGAGCACGGTATTCAACGGCACCATGACGCCGTCCACTCGTGCGCCACGGCAGCGGTGACCGACATCGCTGTGCAGGTGATAGGCGAAGTCGATAGGCGTAGCGCCGCTGGGCAGTTCGATTACCCGCGCCTGCGGCGTGAGCACATAGATGCGCTCGTCCAGGGTGGCCGACTTGAGCTTCTGGACCCAGTCGCGGCGCACCTCTTCCTGATCCACGACGGCATCGGTGACTTCATTTTTCCACGCCAGCAACTGACGCAACCAGGCGATCTTCTCGTCATATTTCTGCGCCGAGAAATTGGAACCGCCACTTTCCTTGTAGCGCCAGTGCGCGGCCACACCGTATTCGGCGAAATGATGCATCTCATGGGTGCGGATCTGCACTTCCAGCGCGCGGCCGTCCTCTGCCATCACCACCGTATGCAGGGACTGGTAGCCGTTCTGCTTGGGGCGCGAGATGTAGTCGTCGAACTCTTCCGGAATTGGCGTCCAGATATCGTGCACGATGCCCAGCACCGCGTAGCAGGTCTTGACGTCATCGACGATGACCCGGAAGGCACGCACATCATAAAGCTCGGAAAAATCGATGGCCTTGCCGCGCATCTTGTTCCAGATGCTGTAGATGTGCTTGGGGCGCCCGCTGACCTCGGCGCGGATGTCCTGAGCCGCCATTTCGGCGCGCAGCCGCGCGATCGCGCTGGCCACGAAAGCCTCCCGTTCGAGGCGCTTCTCTTCCAGCATCTTGGCGATGCGCTTGTAGGTCTGCGGCTCCAGGAAGCGGAACGACAGATCCTCCAGCTCCCACTTCAGCTGCCAGATGCCCAGCCGGTTGGCCAGCGGCGCATAGAGTTCGAAGGTCTGGCGCGCATACTGGGCGCTGGCTTCGTTTTCCTGCTTGGTTTCGGCGAAATAGCGCAAGGTGGCCACGCGCGAGGCCAGCCGCACCAGCACCGCCCGCATGTCGGTGGCCATGGCCAGCAACATCTTGCGCAGTGTCTCCACCTGGGCCGCCGCCTGCTGGGCAGCGTTCTTGCCGCGCAGGACCTCCTGGTTCTGCGGCTGGAAGCTCAGGCTGTGGAAACGCATCAGCTGGCGCACGTTGCCCACCAGATCGGCAATCTCCTTGCCGAAACGTTCTTCCAGCTTCTCGTCCAGCTCGGGATGCAGCATCTGTGCCTCGAAGGCCAGGCCGGCGATGCGGGTGGCCGCATCGACATTGAGCGCGGTCAGCACGGTGGCCACCGAAACCGCGAACTGCAGGGCATTCTGCCCGGACAGGATCTGCCTGTCGGCATACAGCGGTTCGAGTGCGGCCAAGGCCTGCTCGACCCGTGTCACATCATCAGGACCGAGGCCGGCGGTGATCGCCGCCAGGCCTTCGCCCTGTGTACTTGCTACCGAAACCATAAACGATTACTTCTGTGCAGCGACGATGATGATTTCCACCAGCAGTTCGGGACGGGCCAGCTTGGCTTCGACGGTGGCGCGCGGCGGCGCGTTGCCGGGGGCGACCCACTCGTCCCAGACCGCGTTCATGCCGGCGAAATCCTTCACATCGGACAGGAAAATCTGGCACGACAGGATCTTGGTCTTGTCGCTCCCGGCTTCGGCCAGCAGGCGATCGATATGCCCCAGCACTTCGCGGGTCTGACCTTCGATGTTCTGGGTGGCATCCTCGGCGATCTGGCCGGCCAGATAGACGGTGCCATTATGGATGGCGACTTCGGAGAGGCGCTTGCCGACGTGCAGGCGTTGTACAGACATGGAATTTCCTTATTCGTGAGTCCCGGCTCCAGACGGCGCCGGCGGTATGACAAAAAATTGCCTGATCGGGGATTCATTCAATCCAGCAGGAACTGACGCGCCACCTCGATCTGCGGGGCATGCATGAAGGTCGGTGCGTGACCGACCTCGGGCAGTTCCACCAGCTTGGCCTTGGGGCCGCGGCGCGTCATTTCCTGCGCCACCTCGGGCAGCAGCAGGTCGGACTGGGCACCACGCACCACCAGTGTGGGACAGCGGATCGCATCATAGGCGGCCCACAGCATCTGCTCGGCGGCACTGGCCGCTTCCGGCGTGGTCGACTTGAACGGCACGGCCAGCGCCAGGTCGTAATGGCGCACCCACTGCCCGTCCTCGTTCTGGCGCAGCACATCGCGCGCCAGCTTGTGCCACTCTTCCTCGCTGTGCTGTCCGAAACTGGCGGAGATGGTGCGGATGTATTGCGCGGCTTCTTCGAAACTGTCGAAACGCATGTCCTGGCCAATATAGTCACCAATCCGTGCCAGCGCGACAGCATTGATGGACGGCCCGATATCGTTGAGCACGAGGCGGCGGATCGGATTGCCCGGGAGGGAGGCCAGCGCCATGCCGATCAGGCCACCCATGGAGGTACCGAACCAGTCCACGATCTCGGCATCAGCGCGCGCCAGCAGCGTGACCATGTCGCTGACATATTGCGGCACGGTGTAGAACTGCGGATTGGCCAGGCGCCCCGAGCGTCCACGCCCCACCACATCAGGGCAGATCACCCGATAGGTGTCGCACAGCTCACGGGCCATGCGGTCGAAATCGTCGGAGACCCGGGTCACCCCGTGCACACACACCAGCACATTCGGATTGCGGGCATCGCCCCACTCCTTGTAGGCCATGGTATGCAGCCCGGCGGGCGAGATGCACTGCACTGTCTTGACTACGGCTTCAGTCATGATGACGGCTTTTCTGGTGAAGGAATTCGTCATTCTACTATCTCGGGGCAGCATATCGGCCGGAAATAGACCCCGAGGATGAGCTGAAACGCTCTCAGGAGGAACCCGACGGTGCTTGCCGGCGCCATCCCATGGAAAGAGCGTGGAAGTGCATCAAATTTCCGCAGGAAAAACGGATGACGCGGCGCAACTCGCTGCTATAATGCGTCCCTTTTCCGGCGACCCTCGCCGGCATCCTCATGCCTGAGTGGTGAAATTGGTAGACACAGCGGACTTAAAATCCGCCGCCTACCCGGAAGGGAGCGTGCCGGTTCGACCCCGGCCTCAGGCACCAGAAGAATGCGCCGACAGCCCGTCGTGCCGGTTCTTCACCTCACTCTTCAGTCATCGATTTCCTGCAACCAATAACGATTGCTGTGTCATGCGTGTGATCAGCCTGGCGCGACAGCCTTGCGTGCGGGCGGCATTCCTGCGGCTGTCACCGGTCAGCGCTTGAGCAACTCCAGCGCATCCTCGGCCACGCTGCGCAAGTTGGTGATGGTGGCATTGAGGTCGGCCAGTTCGGCGGCCGTGGGCGGCTGGTCCATACCATTCTTGACCAGCGAGGCCTTGATGATCGTGGCTGCCATCTGCCACGCAGCCTTATTGTGTGCATCCACCAGTTCCTTCTGGATGCGCTCCAATTCCGCTTTTTGATTTTTATCCATTATCTTTGACGAGGCCGTAGACGAATTTGCCCAGCTTGCTGCGCAGATTCATGATCGTCCCGATGGAAGACCACTCCCTTGAATCGTCTAACATTACTTTCAGTCAGGCAATTTCACAAGTGATTTTACCTTCCCGCAACGGAGTTGCGGCAGAGATCATCTCTGTTCTCACCCAACGATAAGCCTTCTGTTACCGATCTTTACCATCTGCCCAAACCCTGCGACGGGTGAATCCTTTACAATTCAGGCCACCGTTTTCTGTCGCCGGAGATCCGCTGCATGTCGCGCCCGAGTCTTTCTGTCCCGCTCACCCTGATCACCGCCCTCAGCCTCTTGGGCCTGGCGGCCTGCTCCACCGGCAAGACCGCGTTCTACCACCAGGAGGAATTCAGCGACACCAGCGCCTTCTCGCGCAGCTTCCCCGGTAGCGAAAAGGCGGTCTGCGAGGCCGCGCGGCGGGCCTTGCTGGGTCAGGGCTATGTCATCAGCCGCGCTACCGACAACACCCTGGATGGTAACAAGAGCTTCCAGCCGGCCAGCGACAAGCATATGGAAATCGCCTTCCATGTGGTGTGCGCATCCAACGGCAACGGCAAGAGCTCGACCATGTTCGCCAGCGCCACCCAGGATGGCTATGGCATCAAGAAGAGCAACAGCTCGGCCAGCCTGGGCGTGAGCGTGCTGGGTTCGGTCTCGATGCCGTTTGCCGCCAGCGACGACTCCATGGTGCGGGTCTCCAGCGAAACCATCCGCTCCCCCGACTTCTACGACCGCTTCTTCGGTGCGGCCGAGCGTTACCTGCTGGTCGATATCGACGACGACACCGCGCCGGCCAAGAAGTGACGCTTGGCCGGACTGGCCGATTCCGGCGCAATTGCCTGGCAACGATGAACAATGAACCATGAACAATGGCGGCCTCGGCCGCCATTGTTCACTACTGCATTCGGTGCGTCGCTCGCGCCCCCCAGACCATCACATCAACGACGCCAGTAGCCCGGAGGCGGCGGCGGACGATGCCAGTGGCGGTGGGGATGACCGCGGTAATAGTTGGGCGCCACATAGACCGGTGGCGGGCCGTAATACACCGGTGCAGGTCGGACATACACCGGTGGCGGCGCGTACACCGGCGCCGGTTGCACATACACCGGCTGCGGAGCCACGTATGCGCCCGGCACGCCGATGTTCACACCGATCGAGACATGTCCGGCCATCGCCGGGGCCGCCGACAGACCGGCGACGGCGGTAAAGACGGCCATGCCGGCAATCATGGAAATCGACTTCTTCACGATAGCTCCTCGTTGTTCTGGAATACGTAGCGTGAATATAGCCCGCCTTTCCTGACAACTCTAGGCCGAAGCCGTAAGGGTTGTAAGCAAATGCTTCACAATCGTTAAGCCAAATGTGAAGCGCACATCCCATTCCGGCCCTGGCCGGCGGCGCTGCTCCGCTCAGGCGGCGTTCCGCTTGTGCTGCACCGCCTCGCCCGCCCGCAGCTCGGCCAGCTTGGCCACGGTCGTGGCGCAGGCCTGGGCGGCTTCCTTGCCCTTGACCAGGAAATGCGCGTGGAAGTAGCTGTGGTGCTCGTCGTGGGAATGGAAGTGATGCGGCGTGAGGACCGCGGAGAAGACCGGCACTTCGGTCTCCAGCTGCACCTGCATCAATGCCGAGATGACCGATTGCGCCACGAAGTCGTGACGATAGATGCCACCATCGACCACCAGGCCGCTGGCGACGATACCGGCATACTTGCCGGTCTTGGCCAGCACCTTGGCATGCAGGGGAATTTCGAAGGCGCCGGGCAGTTCGAAGAAGTCGATGCTGGCAGTCGGCCAGCCCAGACGGTTCATTTCCCCGGTGAAGGCGATACGGCACTGGTCGACGATATCCTTGTGCCAGCAGGCCTGGATGAAGGCGATACGTTGAGCGGGATGGGAAGGGACTGTGGAAAGATGCGTTTGCGACATGGTTCAGGACTCCTGTTCGATGAATAAACAGGGCGTTGGCATGCGCGGCCGAGCGCCGGCTGTCTGCACAGCGGCGCAATGCCTTGCATGCCGTTCTCTTTCATCCGGACTGTGACCGTCGGCCCCGGGATCGCACCAGGTCTGCTGACCCCGGCCTGCCGCAAGGGCGTGCCGGGCGCTCGCGGGCTACACGCGGCGTCGGATGACGCCGCCTGATTACCGCCGGTGGGGAATTGCACCCCGCCCCGAGAACGTGTTGCCGCGCAGCGAACGCCTGGCCCGCTACGACAGCAGCCGGGACTTTATCACGCGCGGAAAATTGCTGCAGCCCGGCACCCCGGCGCACACCTCATCATGCGCGCCCACCCACCATCTGCAGCATGCCGCGGGCAATCTCGCGCTCACCCATGATGACGCGCTGGGCACCGTGCTTTTCCAGATGCTCGATCTCGGCATCCGAATGCGCCCGCGCCACCACCTGCAGGCCAGCATTCAATTCCAGCGCATTTTCGATCACCTGGCCGGCTTCGAACACTTCCGGAATGGCGACCAGCAACCAGCGTGCGCGCTCCACCGCCGCCGCCTTCAGCAGCTCGCTCTGGGCGGCATTGCCGTAAAGGGCCGGAACGCCTGCACTGCGCAGCGCGTCCAGATTGTCGCGCTGCGCCTCAATGACCACGAAGGGCCGGCCCTCGGCGCGCAGCTGCTCGCCGATGCCGCGCCCCACCCGACCATAGCCGACCAGCACCACGTGATCCTGCAGATCGACGGTGGGCGGCACATCGGCGGCGTCCGGCTCCTGCGGCTGGCGCGCCTCGTAGCGGTCCAGCAACGAGAACAGCAGCGGATTGAGCAGGATGGACAGGATGGCTCCGCCGAGGATGAGGTCGCGTGCCATCGGCGAGAGCAGATCCAGCGACAGGCCCAGCGTTGCCAGGATGAAGGAAAATTCACCGATCTGTGCCAGGCTGGCCGAGATCGTCAGCGCCGTGGAATTCGGGTGACCGAAGACGCGCACGATCATCAGGGCCGCCAGCGACTTGCCGACCACGATGATGAGCACCGTGGCCAGTACCAGCACCGGCTCCCGTACCAGAATGGAGGGATCGAACAGCATCCCCACCGAGACGAAGAACAGCACCGAGAACGCATCGCGCAGCGGCAGCGATTCCTCGGCGGCGCGATGGCTCAGTTCCGATTCGGACAGGATCATGCCGGCGAAGAAGGCGCCCAGTGCGAAGGAAACCCCGAACACATAGGCCGAACCCAGCGCGAAGCCCAATGCGATGGCCAGCACCGCCAGCCGGAACAGCTCGCGCGAGCCGGTATCGGCGATACGTTCGAGAATCCAGGGGATGACCCGGCGTCCGACGATGAGCATCACCGCCACGAAGGCTACTACCTTGCCCAGCGTGATGCCCAGGGTGAGCAGCACGGCATTGCCGCTCAGGGCCTCGCCCTTGCCGCCGAGGATGCCCGAGAGCGCCGGAATGAGCACCAGGGCCAACACCATGGCGATATCCTCGACGATCAGCCAGCCGACCGCGATGCGCCCCCGCTGGGTCTCCACCAGGCGGCGTTCCTGCAGGGCCTTGAGCAGCACCACGGTACTGGCCACCGACAGCGCCAGGCCGAACAGGAAACCTTCGCCCACCGGCCAGCCCAGTATCCAGCCCAGGCCCATGCCCAGCAAGGTGGCGATGGCGATCTGCGCCACCGCGCCGGGGATGGCGATATTCTTGACCGACAGCAGGTCCTTGAGGGAGAAGTGCAGCCCCACGCCGAACATCAGCAGGATCACCCCGATCTCGGCCAGTTCCTGGGCCAGGTCGGCATCGCCGACGAAACCGGGCGTAAAGGGGCCGATGGCGATACCGGCGACCAGGTAACCGATCAGCGGCGGCATCTTCAGTCGATGGGCCAGGGTGCCGAAGATAAAGGCCAGCACCAGGCCTGCGACAATGGTGGCGATCAGGGGGGTGTGATGGGGCATCAGTCAGGGTTCCTTTCTAGGTGGATGATCTGTGGGAGATGACTGTAGATGAAGCAGGAAGCACGCCGACGATCGGTCAAGACTAACACGGTCGTCGGCCGGCCCGGGAGCGCGGACCGCGGCGCTTGGCGCGACGCCGCCGGTCCGGCCCCGGTTTGAGGTACGGACAATCAGCGTGCTGCCTGCAGGGCGGCGATACGCGACTCCAGCGGCGGGTGGCTGGAGAACAGCCCCAGCCAGGCCTCACGACCAGAGATGCCGGCCGCCTGCAGGTTCTGTGGCAGGCCGTCGGATTGCAGGCCGCCCAGACGGCGCAGGGCGTTGATCATCGGCGCACGGGAACCCATGAGCGCGGCGGCACCGGCATCGGCGCGATATTCACGCTGCCGCGAGAAGTACATGACGATCACGCTGGCCAGGATGCCGAACACGATTTCGCAGACGAACACGGTGACCATGTAGCCGATCCCGGGGCCGGAATTTTCTTCGTTGTTACGGCGCAGGAAGGAATCCACGAAATACCCGACGATGCGGGCGAAGAACATCACAAAGGTATTCACCACACCCTGGATCAGGGTCAGCGTGACCATGTCGCCATTGGCAATGTGCGCCACCTCGTGGGCCAGCACGGCCTCCACTTCTTCCTTGGTCATGCCCTGCAGCAGGCCGGTGGACACCGCCACCAGCGAATTGCTCTTGCTTGCACCCGTGGCGAAGGCATTGGGCGGACCGTCATACACGGCCACTTCGGGCATGGGCAGCTGGGCGCGGGTCGCCAGGGTCTGCACGGTCTGCAGCAGCCACAGTTCGGTGGAATTCTGCGGCTGCTCGATCACGCGGGCCCCGGTGGACCACTTGGCGATGGTCTTGGACATGAACAGCGAGATGAAGGAACCCCCGAAGCCCATCAGGCCGCAGAACACGAGCAGCATGCCGAAGTTAAGGCCATTGGCGGTGAGGTAACGGTTCACGCCGAGCAGGCTGGCGGTGAAGCTCAATACCAGCATCACGGCCAGGTTGGTAACGAGGAAGAGAACAATGCGTTTCATGGTTTTTCCTGTGGAACGAAATGGAACCGCCCGGACAGGCCGGCCGGCAAGACTGAGAGAAGGAAGCAGCGCCCGGGGCGCTCGGATGAAGGCCAGGCTACGCGCCGCGATACGGCCCTCGGGAGGGCCTGACAGCGGGCGCACGGACGGCTCAGACCAATGGTGGGGGACGCAACTGGTCGCGCAGGTAGGAGGACCAGTTCAGGCTGACCGAGAAAGCGTGGGGAAACGGATACCAGTGCAGCTCCGGCGTGGCGATGCGGGTCGGCAGCGTGGGGTCTTCCAGCTCGCCTTGGAGCGAAGTCCGATCGTCATCGGCAGGCGCTTGCTGCGGATCACCGGCGTCAAGATCGACCGTCTTGAAGCTATCGGCCAGGTCGGCCATCACCGCCACCTTGGTCACCTCGGCCACCGCTCCTACCGCCATGGCGTGCCAGGCAGGCTGGCCTGATGCCGCCAGCGAGCAGGACCCGCCGATCACCGCCGCCGGGCCTTGCAGCTCGACCCGCAGCTGCTCGCGCAGTTGAGACTCTCCCGTGGCTGCCAGCAATTGCAGCGGGATCAGCAGAGTCAGCAACAGAAGCAGCAAGCGGCGCATCAAATCCTTGTCGGATGGAAAAAGCAGAAGAAGCAGAGAAAACCGGAAACGACCGTCAGCCTTTTGTCAGCCATGACGGCCCGGCATTATACGCAATATCGGTGCCATCCCGCAGCGACCGCCCTCCCCGGCATGGCCCCGGCGCCGGAAGTTATCCACAAAAGCTGTGAACAAGCCTGTTGATAAACATCCTGCCAATTTCTGACATGCTTGCTGAGCAAGGGTTTCCAATAAATTGCCCTTGTTTTACACAAATGTGAAGGAATTGCCTGGCTGCAGCCTCACCGCTCAGGCGCTGGACACCACCTTGTTGCGTCCACCCAGCTTGGCGCGATAGAGCGCGGCATCGGCCGTATCCAGCAACAGGCGACCGTCGGGATCCTCATGCACCTGGCGGGTGCAGACGCCGACGCTGACGGTCAGGCGCCGTTCGGCCAGCGACTTGTCGTGCGGCTCGGCCAGGGCATAGACCGCCTCGCGCAATGTCTCCCCCAGCTGCGCGGCCTGCACCGGCTGCAGATCGCGGGTCAGCAGGATGAATTCCTCGCCCCCGTAGCGCGCCAGCACATCGTCCGGGCCCTGCAGCTGCGCGCGCAGGGTCTCCGCCACCCGCTTGAGCACGCGATCGCCGCCGCCATGGCCGTAGTGGTCGTTGTATTGCTTGAAGTAATCGACATCGATCATGAACAGCGACAGCGATCCGCCCTCTTGCTGGACGCGCTGCAACGCGCGCGCATACTGTTCGTCGAAGAAACGGCGATTGGCGATACCGGTAAGGCCATCGGTGCCGACCTGGCGCTTCAGTACTTCCGAATGCGAGAGCAGCATCTTTTCGCGCTTGAGCGAATTACTGGCATCGCTGATCTGCATCAGGCACAGGCGCTGCCCCTCCGGAGTGTCGATGGGGGTGAGCACGACCGACTGCGCCATGCGCAGCGAGACATCGCCCTGCCCCGCCGGGTGGGTTGGATAGAGCGGCAGTGGAGAGCGGTGCAAGGCGCTCGACAGCAGCGAGGGCAAGCCATAACCCAACGTATTGTCCAGCGCGCGCAACAAGGCGGACGTCACCTGTCCGGCGAACAGGGTGGCGAAGTTGGCGTTCAGGGCCGTGGCGACCGGCACCCGGCTATGGCGCGCCAACCAGGCATTCCACAGCAGGATGTTCAGGTCCCTGTCCAGCATGACCAGGCCGCAATTGAGCTGGTCATAGACATCCTCCGGGCGAAACCGTCCTGCCAGAAAACTGCTCATGTCAGATCGATCTTCTTCAGATAAGCCTGCACATGTTCCACCAGCGCATGCAGCGAGGTAGAACTGAGCAGGAAGATCAGGTGACCGTCGGTCTGGTGTTTTTCGATGACCAGGTCGATGTGCAGCACCAGCACGTAACGCTCGTCGGACTGGACATCGGTCAGGCGCGCGGAAATCTCCTCGGGCGACGACACCACGTATTGCGGCAGCGAGCTGTTGAGGGTGATCTCCAGCATATCGGCCATGGCCGACAGGCAGGCATTGAGAATGATATTGCCCAGTTCGCACATGGCCTCGCGTTCAAACTCGGCCAACTGGTCCAGACTCATCTGCGAGCCCATCATGTCACGCACGATGGACAACGCCCGCTCCTCGGTGAACAGCAGCACCGCCTCGGCATCGAAGGGGCCGTGGAAATCCTGGCTCACCGTGGCAAAGCGGCCGGGGATGCGCGGCAGCACCTGCTCGTTGATGGCATCGGTCCGCAGAACCTCCACCGACGGCACGGTCAGCCGCACTTCATCGCCTACGATCTCCGACAGGCTTTGCGCGGCACGGCCGGCACCGACGTTGAAGATCTCGGTCAGGGCATCGCGTTCGATCTCGGAGAGGATGCTCACACCGGGCCCCGGAAATGCAGCAGCGCCTGGGCGATCGACTTTTCGGTGACCGGCTTGGCGACGAATACCGCGCCCAGTTGCTGGGCACGCGTCTGCGCGGCTTCCTGGATATTGGCTGAGAAGATCGCCACCCTCACTCCGGGCTGCAACTGCAGGATCTGTTCGGCGGCATCGGTGCCGAGCATGCCGGGCATATTGATATCCATGGTGCAGTAATCCGGTGCGTCCTGCCGCACCATACGGATCGCCTCTTCACCACTGGCCGCTTCCATGACTTGCCAATCCGGGTGTACCGCCAGCACGTGGGCCTTGATCACCATGCGCGATACCTTGCTGTCATCGACGATGAGAAGAGTCTTGCCTGTTGCGTTATTTGCCATCTTGAATCACTTTGACTATCAGTAAAGCTGGATCTTGCTGACATGTTGTCAGACATTTAAGAATGATAATGCAAAATCAAGCGCGACCGTATGGGTGAATTCCTGATAATGCCTTCATTCATCAAACATACGACATGAAAGAAGTGTGCCAGCCGCCTGCGCGTCCCCAAGGCCTCGGTGTCGGTGCCGCCGGCCCATGTAGCGCTCCCGCCCGGCGATAAGACTGGAAACTGCGATCCGAGAGAATTTCGGCGGCCTGCGCGGCGCTTGGGTAGAATCGCGGGCATGAAGCTGCGCCAGAAAATCATTTTCCTCGCCATCGTCCCGCTGGGCCTGGCCTTTGCGGCCATCGCCCTGGTAGTGCGCTACCAGGCGGTGGAACTGGCACGCCAGCAGCGCGCCACCATCGAAGCCGCCTACCTGGCCGGCAAGAACACGGAATTGCGCCATTACGTCGACCTTGCGCAGCATGCCCTGGCCCATCTCTACGACACCGGACGCAGCGACGACGCCATCAAGGAAGAGGCGCGCCGCATCCTGGCCGATATGGAATTCGGCGACGATGGCTACTTCTTCGTCTATGACGACCATGGCCGCAACATCGTCCATCCGCGCCAGCCGGAGCTGGTGGGGCTGGACATGTGGGACTGGCGCGACGAGTCCGGCAGCCCGACCATCCAGCATCTGATCACGCTGGCCCATCAGGGCGGCGGCTTCGAGCACTACCTGTGGCGCAAGCCCTCCAGCAACTCGGTGGCCCCCAAGCTGGGCTATGTGATCGGCCTGCCGCGCTGGGGCTGGGTCATCGGAACCGGCATCTATCTGGACGACGTCGAGAAGACCCTGGCCCAGGTGGACCATCAGAACTCCGGCCACCTGCGCCGGACCATGCTGCTGATCGCCGCCATTGCGCTTTCCAGCGCGCTGGTGGTGGGCATGGCCGGTGTCCTGCTCAATCTGAGCGAACACCGCGTGGCCGACGCCAAGCTGCGCCAGCTGGCCCAGCGCGTGGTGCGCTCGCAGGAAGAAGAGCGGGCGCGCCTGTCGCGCGATCTGCATGACGGCATCAGCCAGTGGCTGGTATCGATCAAGCTGCAGATCGAGGCCGCGCTGGAGCGCCTGCGCGGCACGCCCGAGCAGGCCGCCCAGGCGCGCCTGGGCTTCGAAAAGACCGCGACCCAGATCAATGGCGTGCTGGCCGAGGTGCGCCGCATCTCGCATGACCTGCGTCCGGCGATCCTGGACGATCTGGGCCTGGCGGCGGCCCTGGAACATCTGTGCGGCGAATGGCGCGATGCCCTCGGCGACCGCAGCGACATACGCATCGTCTTCGACAGCGAGGGTAATATCGGCGAGGGTGCGCCGCTGTCCGACATAGTCAATACGGTGCTCTTCCGGGTGGCGCAGGAAGCGCTCACCAATATCGCCCGCCACGCCCATGCCAGCCAGATCAGGATGCGCCTCTATGGCGGCCACAATCTGGTGATGCTGCAGGTGCAGGACAACGGCTGTGGCTTCGACCTCGGCCAGGTGGACGATCATTCGCGCCACGGCATCGGCCTGCGCAACATGCGCGAACGCATGGAAGCGGTGGGTGGTGAACTGGCGATCGATTCGTCGCCCACCGGCACCAGCATCAGCGCCATCATTCCCCGTTCCTCCCTGTTCCTTTCCCCCCATGGCTGAATTCATTCCCATCGCACCTGCGCTGACCCGCATCATGCTCATCGACGATCATCCGCTGGTGCGCGACGGCCTGCGCGCCCGGCTGGAAACGGTGCCCGGCCTGCTGGTGGTGGCCGAGGCCGGCAATGCCGAGGAAGCGTTGGCGGCGGCGGCGACCCAGCAGATCGACCTGACCCTGATGGACATCAATATGCGCGGCATCAACGGGATCGAACTGACGGCGCGTTTTCATGCCCTGCATCCGGAAATCGCCGTGCTGATCCTGAGCATGCATGACAAGGCGGAATACGTGATGCAGTCGATCCAGGCCGGTGCGCGCGGCTATGTGCTCAAGGACGCGCCCAGCCAGGACATCGTGCATGCCATCGAGACCGTGCGCTCGGGCGGCATCTACTACAGTGCCGCGCTGGCACGCCAGCTGACCCAGCCGCTGCCCTTGCGCGACCTGCTCACGCAGCGCGAGCGGGAGGTGCTGCAGCACATCGCCAACGGCGAATCGAACAAGCAGATTGCCCGCGAGCTGGACCTGAGCGTACGCACGGTGGAAACGCATCGACTCAACATCAAGCGCAAGCTCAACATCGATGGCCAGGCCGAACTGATCAAGTTCGCGGTGGAGTCGCGCGGCGCTGCCGGAGTATCGTGATCGCCTGATCCGCTCGGGCCCCCACCCTGTCCGTTGCAGCGGCTCCTCAGGGCGGCGCCAGCGTCAGCCTGAGCATTTCTCCGAAACCGATCTGGCGCCGTTGCGCCATGGCGCGCAGGGCAATGTCTTCCCAGGCGCGCGCATCTGGCAGCGGTGTGCTGCCCGTGGCCAGCTGCGCCAGCTGTTCATCGCGCCAGGCGGCGCAGGCGTGGAGCATGCGTATCGAACCGGCATGACAGACCACGATGGCGGCCGGCGCGGCGCATGTACGCAGGTTCTGCAGCGCCCGCCAGATGCGTCGGGCCATCGCCGGCAGTGTCTCGCCGCCACCGGGAGCATGGTGCAGCAGATCCTGGTTCCAGGCCTCGACTTCGTCCCAGGGTATATCGTCCCAGCGCCGCAGCTCCCAATGGCCGAAATCCATTTCCAGCAGATCGTGCTCCAGCACCACCTGCGCTTGCCCCAGGCGCGTGGCCAGGGCCCGCGCCAGCCCGGCACACCGTTGCAAAGGACTGCTGAAGATCGGCACGTCCCGCGGCAGTAGCGGGAGCAGTGAGTCCAGGCATGGTTGCAGCATGTGCGGCGCCACCGCGATATCGCTGCGGCCGTAGCAGGTGTGCTGATCCAGCACCGGTTGCGGATGGCGAATCAGGTAGAGCAGCATGCTCAGGGGCCCCACCACGCGGGCAACGTGACCAGCGCGCCGAGATAGAACGCGGTTTCGCTCAGCTGCTGCACGGCGCCCAGGCAATCGCCGGTATAGCCGCCCAGGCGGCGCTGGAAACGTCGCGCCAGCCAGGCCGCGGCCAGAGCGGCCAGCAGTGCGCCCATGACGATGCGTTGCCAGGACATCAGGCCCAAGGCCCACACCCCGATCAAGGGCATGGCCGCCAGCAGCGAGGCCAGCAGGAACTCGGCGCCATGCATGTGCCGCGCCAGCGGCTTGGCCTTGCCTTCTTCGCGCACGTAGTCCATGCGCCAGATCAGGCAGGTGGCCAGCCAGCGCGACAACGGATGGGCCATGCCCAGTGCGGCCAGCACCTGGAACGGCAGCAATGCCTGCAGCGCCACCATCTTGGTCGCCAGCAGCAGGATCATGCCGATCACGCCATAACTGCCCAGGCGCGAATCGCGCATGATCTCCAGGGCGCGTTCGCGCCCCACGGCCCCACCCAGGCCATCGCAGACATCGGCAAAGCCGTCTTCATGGAAAGCCCCGGTGAGCCAGATGCCCGCCGCCGTGGACAGCACCACGGCCAGCGCATGTGGCCAGAACTGGACCGCCAGCAGGTACACCAGCGCACAGACCCAGGCCACCACCCATCCCACCAGTGGAAAATAGCGCGTACACCGCTGCAGCCATTCCGGCTCGAAGCCGACCCAGCGCGGGATCGGCAGGCGCGTGAAGAATTGCAGAGCGATGAAAAACAGGCGCAGCTGGTGCACCAGGCCGGTACCACGCCCTACCGGCGGAGTTGCTTGCTGGTGCGGTTCAGCCATGCCGGGTGCTGACGCTGGCCGATGAAAAGGTCGCCATCTGCTCCAGGAAATTGACAGCCGCCCGCAGCAGGGGCAAGGCCAGCGCGGCGCCGGTTCCCTCGCCCAGGCGCAGGTCCAGTTGCATCAGGGGACGTGCCCGCAGATAGTCCAGCATGCGGCCATGACCGGCTTCGTCAGAGCAATGCGAGAACACGCAGTAATCCAGCACCGTCGGTTGCAAGGCCGCCGCCACCAGCAAGGCCGATGTGACGATGAAGCCATCGATGAGCAAGACCATGCGCCGGTGCGCCGCGCCCAGCATGGCGCCGGTCATGAAGGCGATCTCCAGGCCGCCCAGCGCCGCCAGTTGCTGCAGGGGCGTCCTGGCTGCCGCATGCAATTGCAGCGCCCGCGTGATGGCATCGGCCTTGCGCGCCATGCCCTGCTGGTCCAGGCCGGTGCCGGCGCCGATACAGTCGGCCACCGGCATGCCGGTCAGCGCCGCCATCAGGGCCGCTGCGGCGGTGGTGTTTCCGATCCCCATCTCGCCAAAGCCCAGCACATCGGCCTGCACCGTTGCGGCCCATTGCAGGCCAGCCAGCAGCGCGGCCTCGCACTGCGGCACGGTCATGGCCGGACCATGGCAGAAATTGGCGGTACCGTAAGCGATCTTGCGGTCCAGCAGGCCGGGGCGCGGGCCGAAGTCATGATTGACACCGGCATCGACGATGCTCAGCGCACAGCCATTCTGGCGCGCGAAGACATTGATCGCCGCCCCACCCGCCAGGAAATTCTCCACCATCTGCCAGGTCACGCTTTGCGGATAGGCCGAGACGCCCTCGGCAGTCACGCCATGGTCACCAGCGCAGACGACGATGGCCGTACGCTCGACGCTGGGCCGGTCGCTGCCCTGGATCAGCCCGATCTGGCGCGCCAGGCGCTCCAGCGTACCCAGACTGCCCGGCGGCTTGGTCTTGTCATTGATGCGGGCATCCAGGCGCGCGGCCAGCGCGGCATCGTCGGTGGAAACGAGGGTGGGAATCAGCATGGCGTCGTGCTCGGTGCCGCGTAGCGCGGCAGGATCAAGGGAGCGACAGTATAAGAGATCGCCGGCGCCGGCGGAAACGACGATGGCGGCACCGGCAAAAAAAGAAGGGAGTCCTGCGACTCCCCGGGGCGGCATGGCGGCGGGCCACCCGTGCGGCGTTCAGGCCTTGGCGGTGGCCTTGTCCAGAACGCCATAGATGGTCGAGGCCAGTTCGTTGGCCTCGAACTTGGCGACATAGGCGTCGCCCCCCACGCTGCGGACGTGATCCTCGTTGGCCGAGCCGGACAGCGAGGAGTGGATGATCACCGGAATGCTCTTGAGGAAATCCTCGCGCTTGATGTTGCGGGTCAACGTGAAGCCGTCCATCTCCGGCATTTCCAGGTCGGTCAGTACGAAGGATATCTTCTCGGAAATCGGCTTGCCCTCGGCCCGGGCCTGCTTGGCCAGGGCCTGGATCTTTTCCCAGGCTTCCTTGCCGGTGACATGCATTTCGAACGGGATCTCCATGGCCCGCAGGCCCTGCTCGATGAGCGAGCGCGCGACCTTGGAGTCATCGGCGGCAATGGCCACCGTCCCGGGACGGATGCCATGGCTGGCGCTCTTTTCCAGGCTTTCCATCTTCAGGTGACGGTCGCTGGGCATGATCTCGTGCAGGATCTGCTCGACGTCCAGCACCTGGGCCAGGCGGCTGGTGTCCTTGTCATTGTCCAGGCGCGCGATGCTGGTGACGAAGGCGCCGCCCGTGCTGGATTCGGCCGACAGCACCTGACTCCACTCCAGGCGCACGATCTCGTCCACCGACTCCACTGCAAAGGCCTGGGTGCTACGTGCGTATTCGGTGACCAGCAGGATGTTCAGGCCGGTCTTGGGCACACAGCCGACCACCGCCGGCAGATCGATCACCGAAATGATCTGGCCCCGGATGTTGACCATGCCCAGCATGGGCGACTGCGTACCGGCGGCCTTGGTGACCGGCGGCATGGGCACGATTTCACGGATTTTGAAGACGTTGATGCCGAACAGCTCGGAGCGCTCCCCATGCGGATCCGCCCCCAGACGGAACAGCAGCAGCTCGAATTTGTTAGATGCGGTGAGATTGGTTCTTTCGTCAATCTCTTTCTGGAAACTATCCATATCTTCCCCCCGATTCGAATGGATGTGACAGGTAAGGACCTGCTCCAGCAATGTAGTGGGGAAACAAGCCCGTGGCAATCAGGCAATCGCCGATATTCGATTTTTTTGACTTCGATAAAATGGAGGAACCTGAAATGCGACGCCCTGCGTGCGGCGTGTACGGGAGAATCGGTGAGTATGCATGACACCGGCCTGTGCGCGCAGCCTTCAGGCGAGCGGCAGGATCGGCACGATGGAGGCGCAGAAAGGAAAGCGGAAGGCGGAAATGAAAAGAGGAAGCCCGAAGGCTTCCTCTTTCAACTTGGAGCGGGAGAAGAGTCTCGAACTCTCGACCTATACCTTGGCAAGGTATCGCTCTACCAACTGAGCTACTCCCGCATGGGAACTTACATCGACTGCAACAGGACACCGAAGCCGCCTGCCTTGAAACTGGAGCGGGAGAAGAGTCTCGAACTCTCGACCTATACCTTGGCAAGGTATCGCTCTACCAACTGAGCTACTCCCGCATGGGAACCTGCATCTACTGCAACAGGAAGCCGAAGCTGCCTGCCTTGAATCTGGAGCGGGAGAAGAGTCTCGAACTCTCGACCTATACCTTGGCAAGGTATCGCTCTACCAACTGAGCTACTCCCGCATGGAGCATTTTGGAGGCGGGGGTCGGGATCGAACCGGCGTAGACGGCTTTGCAGGCCGCTGCATAACCACTTTGCTACCCCGCCTTGGGGACACGCATACTACCTAAAACACGTGTTGTTTGCAAACATCTTTTTTGACTTTTTCGACAACTTTCCAAGCCAAACTTTCAATGCATGCTCACCTATCACAATAAAAAAAGGAAGCTTTGTTAGGCTTCCTTTTTTCCAAGTAACCTGGAGCGGGAGAAGAGTCTCGAACTCTCGACCTATACCTTGGCAAGGTATCGCTCTACCAACTGAGCTACTCCCGCATCGAAAACAGAACGCTATTATAAGCTGCCGTTGGCCTTTGTCAACTATCAAGCTTGGTTTTTTAATTATTTATTTAATTATCTTCTTCCGGTTTTCGGCATCGGCTTCCTTGATCATCGGCATCGCGCGACGCAGGTAATACAGCATCGACCACACCGTCAGCACCGCCGCCACCAGCAGCAGCAGGCTGCCCCAAAGGCGAGTGTCGATGACGCCGAACAACTGGTCGTAGTACAGCAGCATGGGAATGGCGATCATCTGCGCCGTAGTCTTGATCTTGCCCAGTGAACTGACGGCCACCGATTTGGATGCGCCGATCTGGGCCATCCACTCGCGCAGGGCCGAGATGGCGATCTCGCGGCCGATGATGACGAAGGCGATCACGGGGTGGACCCGACCCAGGTGCACCAGCACCAGCAAGGCGCCGGTGACCATGAGCTTGTCGGCGACCGGATCGAGGAAAGCGCCGAAGGCCGAAGTCTGGTTCCAGCGACGGGCCAGGAAGCCATCGAACCAGTCGGTGGCGGCGGCGACGATGAAGATGGCGGTCGCGGCAATACCCTGCTCATAGCGGTTCAGGCCGATCTCGGGCAGATAGTAGACACCGACGACCAGGGGAATGAGGGCCACCCGCAACCAGGTCAGCAGAATCGGAATATTGAAAGGCATACGTCTTGAAGGGTTGGAGCGGCGTACACGAAAAAAAATTTACCGAATAGTAGCAGAGTCATCCCCTGCTGCGCCCTCCTTTACGTCAGCGGGTACAGCAGGAGGTCGGCGGCGGCGGCGGCGGTCAGTGCAGTTGCCGGTAGATTTCCTCGGCCAGCTGGCGCGAAATGCCCTCCACCGAAGCCAGGTCGTCCACGCTGGCATCGGCCACGCCGCGCAGGCCCCCAAAGCGTACCAGCAGGCGCTGACGGCGCTTGGCACCGATGCCTTCGATCTCTTCCAGGCGCGAACTCTGGCGCGCCTTGGCACGCTTGGCGCGCATGCCGGTGATGGCGAAGCGGTGCGCCTCGTCGCGGATCTGGGCGATCAGCATCAGTGCGGCGGATTCCTTGCCCAGTTCCTTGGGCGCACGGCCATCGGCGAAGACCAGGGTTTCCAGGCCGACCTTGCGCCCTTCTCCCTTGGCCACGCCGACGATGAGGCTGATGTCCAGGCCCAGTTCGGTGAGCACCTGGCGTGCCATTTCCACCTGCCCCTTGCCGCCGTCGATCAGGACGATGTCGGGCATGACGCCTTCGCCGTTGGCGACCTTTTCATAACGGCGCGTGAGCACCTGGCGCATGGCGGCGTAATCGTCACCCGGGGTGATGTCGTTGATGTTGTAGCGGCGGTACTCGCCGTTCTGCATCGCATGGTGATGGAACACCACGCAGGACGCCTGCGTCGCCTCACCCTGGGTGTGGCTGATGTCGAAGCATTCGGCGCGCAGTTCGTCCAGGTCGTCGCGTTCCAGTTCCAGCACCTCGACCAGGGCACGCGTACGAGCCTGCTGCGAACCCTGTTCGGACAGCAGTCGCGCCAGCGCGATCTCGGCGCCCTTGCCCGCCATCTCCAGCCACTGACGGCGCTGGCCCTGGGGCTGGAAGGTCAGCGTAATGCGATGTCCGCATTGTTCCATCAGCGCCATCATCAGCGCGGGGTCATCGAATTCGGTGCCGACGATGAGCGAACCGGGGATGAACTTTTCGATGTAGTGCTGAGCCAGGAAGGCCTTCAGGACTTCCACCTCGATGCTGTCCTCTGCGGCATCCATGGCATCGTCCACATGCGTGGGGAAATAGGCGCGGTCCCCCAGGTGACGGCCACCGCGGACCATGGCCAGGTTCACGCAGGCGCGTCCGCCCTGCACGACCACGGCGATGATGTCGATGTCGGCATCGCTGACCGTTTCCATGCTCTGCTGGTGCAACACGCTGGAGAGCGAGCCGATCTGGTCGCGCACGGCGGCAGCCTGCTCGAACTTGAGGTCGGCGGCGAAGGCATGCATCTTCTGCTCCAGCGCTTCCATCACTTCACTCTGGCGGCCACGCAGGAATTTGGAGGCATTCTCGACATCGATGGCGTAGTCTTCACGGCTCACCAGGTTCACGCAGGGGCCGCTGCAGCGATGGATCTGATGCAGCAGGCAGGGCCGGGTGCGATTGCTGAAGACGGTGTCTTCGCAGGTCCGCAGCAGGAACACCTTCTGCAGGATCTGGATCGATTCCTTGACCGCCCCGGCATTGGGGAAAGGCCCGAAATACTGGTTGCGCTTGTCCACCGCGCCGCGATAGTAGGCCATGCGGGGGAAGGCGTGGCCGGTGATCTTCAGGTAGGGATAGGACTTGTCGTCACGGAAGAGGATGTTGAAGCGCGGGCGCAGCGTCTTGATCAGGTTGTTTTCCAGCAGCAGGGCTTCGGCTTCGCTGCGGGTCACCGTGGTTTCCAGGCGGGCGATGCGCTCGACCATCATGGCGATGCGCGGGCTGGTCAGGGTCTTCTGGAAATAGCTGGAGACCCGCTTCTTGAGGTCGCGCGCCTTGCCCACGTAGAGCACATTGTCGTCGACATCGAAGTAGCGATAGACGCCAGGCAGGTGGGGCAGACGGGCGACCGTTTCAAGCACGATCTCGCGGGGATCGGGCAGCGGAGATGCAGGAATATCGGACATGGATCTGACGGCGACTTACAAGGATTGCAGCAATGCGCGGGCGGCGAGATAACGCGCATCGGCTTGCAGCGCCTCCCAGCCGGGAGCCTGGCCCAGCGGCAGCAGGCTGGCGCGACGTGCAGCGGAAGCTGCATCGGTGCCCCCTTTGAGGCCGGCCAGGATGACATCCGCCTTGTCCGGCGAATTGCAGATCAGCGCCACGTCGCAACCCGCATCCAGCGCAGCCTGCGCTGCCTCCAGCGGGCCACCGGCGACACTGGCGCCGTGCATGCTGAGGTCGTCGCTGAAGATCACGCCCTGGAAGCCGAAACGCTCGCGCAGCAGCGACAGCCATACCTTGGAAAAACCGGCCGGCTGGGCATCCACCTTGGGATAGATGACGTGGGCCGGCATCACCGCCGCCAAGCTCATACCCAGCCAGTCATAAGGCGTGGCATCCACGCCCAGAATGGCATCCAGCTCCCGTTCATCGACCGGGATGGCCACATGTGAATCGGCCGTGACGAAACCATGGCCGGGGAAATGCTTGCCGCAATTGGCCATGCCAGCCAGCGCCAGACCGTGATTGAGACTCTTGGCCAGCAAGGTCACCACGCGCGGATCGCGATGGAAGGAACGGTCGCCGATCACGGTGGAGACGCCGTAGTCGAGATCCAGCACCGGCGTGAAGGACAGGTCGATGCCACAGGCGCGCAGCTCGGCGGCCAGCACGAAACCGGTGGCGGTCGCCAGCTTGGTGGCCTGCAGCACATCGCGGTCCCACAGCTGGCCGAGCTGCCCCATGGCCGGCAGGCGGGTGAAACCATCGCTGCGGAAGCGCTGCACGCGGCCGCCTTCATGATCGACGGCAATCAGGATGCCGGGGCGGGCCTGGCGGATCGCATTGGTCAGCGCGATCAACTGCGTACGGTTCTCGTAGTTGCGGGCGAACAGGATGACGCCACCGGTCAGCGGATGCTGCAGGCGGGCAATATCGGCGGCCTCCAGCCGAGTGCCGACCACGTCCAGCATCACCGGACCGAGGGGCTGGGCGACTTGATTCATGTCTTCTCCACGATGACAAAGGCGACGGCATATTCCGCTTCGTCGGTGATGGTGACCTGGGCGCTGAGTCCCTGCTCTTGCATCCATTGTTGCAAGGCGCCGCTGCAGACCACCACCGGCTTGCCGCTAGGGGCGTTGAGAACCTGCATGGCGCGCCAGGTCATGGGCATGCGCATGCCCATGCCAATGGCCTTGGAAAAGGCTTCCTTGGCCGCGAAACGGGTGGCCAGGAAGCGGATGCCACGGGCTTCCACCTTGGCCTTGCGGCGCAGGTATTTTTCCATTTCCTGCGGTCCCAGGATCTTGCCGGCGAAGCGGTCGCCGTGACGCTGCAGGGCCGCCTCCAGGCGCGGGATCTTGAGGATGTCGGTACCGATGCCGTAGATCATGCCGGCGGCCTCAACGGGGGGCCTTGAGGGCGTCCACGCGCGCCTTGACCATGATGGCCTTCATTTCGGAGACCGCATTGCGCCAGCCGACGAAGACCGCATGCGCCACCACGGCATGGCCGATGTTCAGTTCGGCGATCTCGGGAATGGCCGCAATCGCCTGGACATTGGTGTAGTGCAGGCCATGACCGGCGTTGACCTTCAGGCCGAGCTTGATACCAGCCTGCACGGCGCCGCGGATGCGCTCCAGCTCTTCCTGCTGCTCGCGCTCGCTGGTGGCATCGGCATAACGGCCGGTATGAAGTTCAATGACGGGCGCGCCCGATTCTGCGGCGGCCTGGATCTGTTCGACATCGGGATCGATGAACAAGGAAACACGAATGCGCTCCTGCTGCAACTGGACGATCGCGGCCTGCACATCGGCGAAGTGACCGCGCACGTCGAGGCCGCCTTCGGTGGTGACTTCGGTGCGCTTTTCCGGTACCAGGCAGACATCCTGCGGCTGGATGAGGCAGGCGAAATCGATCATCTCCTTCGTCACCGCCGCTTCCAGATTCATGCGCGTCTGCAGCAGCGGGCGGATGGCCTTGACGTCGTCATCGCGGATGTGGCGCCGGTCTTCGCGCAGGTGCAGGGTGATGGCGTCGGCGCCAGCTTCCTCGGCTTCCAGCGCGGCGCGCACCGGATCGGGATAGCGCGTTCCGCGCGCATTGCGCAGGGTGGCGACGTGGTCGATGTTGATGCCCAGTTCGATGGACGGGCCGGCGGGCTGCAGGAAACTCATGGCGTCAGGATGGTTCGTGTGGATGATGTTCGGATGTGCCTCTGGCCGCACATCGGGGACGTTGCGGCCAGGCAGTGATTGTAGCGGCTTGGGGACGAGCATGGGACGCGCGCCGGCGGACGGGCCGCCGGCTGATCACAGTTGCATGAGGTCGATCAGGATCTGGCGTGTGTTCAACTGCGCCCCGCCCAGGTGGTGCGAGAGCAGGTAGCGCATCAGGAACTTGCTCTGCAATTGCGTGGTGGGATCGCTGTAATCCTCGCGCTCCATGTCCAGCAGGGTCTTGCCACTGACCTTGGGCGCACGGTCGGAAATGCGCTCGGGACGCGTCCCCTGCTCCGGATCGACGACATAGATGCCATCGGCCTGCACAGTCTTGCCGCTGACCACGCAATGACTCCAGTTGCCGGCCACGCCGGTCTGCCTGAGCAGGACCCGTTCGAACTGGCGTAGCACGATCGGTGCATTCTCGCCATGGGCCAGCTTGTTCAGGGTCGCCACGTAATGATCGAACAGCGCCGGGTGTGCGTCTTCGCGGGCCAGCAGCTTGACCAGCAATTCGTTGAGATAGAAACCGCACAGCAGCGCCGACTTCTCCAGTGGCAGCAGGCCACCGACCCATTCGGCATCGGTCAGGGTACGCACCTCGGACTTGCCGCTCCACGACAGCGAGAGCGGCTGGAAGGTCTGCAAGGCGCCACGCAACTTGGAATGCGGGCGCTTGGCGCCCTTGGCCACCAGCGCCACGCGACCATGGTCACGCGAGAAGACGTCGATGATGAGACTGGTTTCCTTGTACGGATAGCTGTGCAGCACGAAGCCCGGCTGTGCCAGTATCTTGTGCTCCTTCTCCGGCACGGCGCGGCTGCGCGCACGAGGTGCGGCCGGCTTGCGCGCCGGGGCCTTGACAGGCACCTGCGGCACGACCGCCGACGCTGCGGCATTTGCCGGATCAGCCTGGCTGTCGAGCTGGGATTCGGTGAGCATGGTAGTCATGGATATCCGTCCTGAATGCGTGAAGCCACGTCGTTAGGGCGCGGCGTAATGCCATGATGATGCAGGAATTTCGCGCAGCCCGCAGGACGGGCCGCAGTCGGGATCATTCGTAACCGTAGGCGCGCAGGCCGGCTTCGTTGTCGGCCCAGCCCGATTTGACCTTGACCCAGATCTCCAGGTAGACCGGACCGCCGAACAGACGCTCCATGTCCAGCCGCGACTGGGTGGAAATTTCCTTCAGGCGTGCGCCCTTCTGACCGATCACCATGGCCTTGTGGGTGTCGCGTTCGACCAGAATGGCGGCGAAGATGCGGCGCAGGTTGCCTTCCTGCTCGAACTTCTCGATCAGCACCGTGCTGGTATAGGGCAGTTCTTCGCCGACAAAGCGGAACACCTTTTCCCGCACGATTTCAGAGGCGAGGAATTTCTCGCTGCGGTCGGTGATGTCGTCTTCGTCGAACATCGGCGGATTCTGCGGCAGCAGCTGGCGCACTTCTTCCTGCAGGCGATCAAGCTGGAAGCGCTGCTTGGCCGAGACCGGGACCACCGCAGCAAAGTCATGATGCGAGGCCACTTCGGCGGCGAAAGGCATCAGCGTGGTCTTGTCCTTGTTACGGTCAGCCTTGTTCAATACCAGAATGCAGGGCACGTTGGCCGGCAGCAGGTCCAGCACCTGCTTGTCGGCCGGGCCGAAGGTGCCGGCCTCGATGACGAACAGGATCACGTCGGCCGCCGTCAGCGTATTGGTGACGGTGCGGTTCAGGGTCTTGTTGAGCGCATTGCTGTGGCGGGTCTGGAAACCGGGCGTGTCGACGTAGACGTACTGGGTATTCTCGATGGTCTGGATACCAGTGATGCGATGGCGCGTGGTCTGCGCCTTGCGCGAGGTGATGCTCACCTTGGCACCGACCAGCACGTTCATCAGGGTGGACTTGCCGACGTTGGGACGACCGACGATGGCGATGTAACCGCAACGGTAATCGTCACCGGGGGTCTGTGCCGACGCGTCGCCGGCCATGGGGGAATCTGTCATGCTGTTCTGGATTGCGTGGCGGATGAAGCCGCCGAAATGGGTTCTGCTGCGGCCGTTTCAGGGCGGTCGCCGGGTTGCCTGCTGTCACCGCTGGCCGGGTTCTTCTGTTCCTTGGGAGCCTTGGCCGGCTTGCTGCCATTGGCACGGGCCGCCGAGGACACCCCCTCCGGGCGGTTGCCCTTGCCGCTTTCCTGGTCCGGTGCATCGGGCTGGATGGTAGCGATGCCGGCCAGCTTCAGCTGGGTGGTCCGGGTGCGCGGCTTGCGGCCGGCTGTGGGGGTCTTGGCCAAGGCCAGTTGCACCGCTTCCAGCGCCAGCTTGGCTGCGGCCTGCTCGCCCGCGCGGCGGCTACCGCCGGTGCCGAAGACCTGGATGTCCAGCTTGGGCACCAGGCATTCGATCTCGAATTCCTGGCTATGCGCGGCACCATGGGTGGCGATGACGTTGTATTGCGGCAGCGGAATCTTCTTGCCCTGCAGGAACTCCTGCAGCAGCGTCTTGGCATCCTTGCCCAGCGTACGGGGATCGACGTGTTCCAGTACCGGGACGTAGAGCGAGCGGATCACCGCGCGCGCCGCCTCGAAGCCGGAATCGAGGAAGATGGCGCCGAACAGCGCCTCCAGAGTATCGGCCAGGATGGACGGACGGCGGAAGCCGCCCGATTTCAGTTCACCCTCGCCCAGGCGCAGGAATTGCGACAACTCCAGCCGCTGGGCGATTTCATACAGGGACTGCTGCTTGACCAGGTTGGCACGCAGGCGCGAGAGGTCGCCTTCATCGATCTTGTCGTAGCGTTCGAACAGCAGGGAGGCCACCACGCAGTTCAGTACCGAATCGCCGAGGAATTCCAGCCGCTCGTTATGCAAGGCGCTATGGCTACGGTGGGTCAAGGCCTGCTGCAGGAGCGACGCGTCCTTGAAAGTGTGGCCTAGCCGTTGTTGCAAGAGTTGAGGATCCATTTTTTCATCCGTCATTCAGTCTGCCGCCCCGTTCGCGCAGTGGCGCGAGGATCGGGGATTACCAGCCTGACCAGTCAGCGGGATCGGTGCAAAGCACAGCTGAAAACTGCTCCGGGTCTGCCTCCACAACGCAAAATTGCCAAATGGAAATTTCGGAAACTGCAGAAACTGCGAAAGCTGCTCGATCAGGGGAGGCAGCCCTTAGTGGAAGCTGCCGATCCGCTTGATATCGCCCAGGTTCATCCAGACAAAGAAGGCCTTGCCGACGATGTTCTGGTCCGGCACGAAGCCCCAGTAACGACTGTCGAGGCTGTTGTCCCGGTTGTCACCCATCATGAAATACTCGCCCGGCGGCACCGTGCAGGCAAAGCCCTCGGCGTTGTAGGTGCACAGCTCATGATGCGGGAAGGCATCGGGATTGGGCACGAAGTTGGGAGCACGCTCATCGGTCAGGATCTTGTGTTCCACGCCGGTCAGGTTTTCCTGCCATTGCTTATAGTACGTCAGATTTTCCTCGTCCAGATAATCTGGCAGCGCTTTGTAAGAAATTTGTTCACCATTAACCGTTAAGCGCTTGTTTTTATAGACTATTTTATCACCAGGCACACCCACCACGCGCTTGATGTAGTCCACCGACGTATCCTTGGGATACTTGAAGACCATAACGTCGCCACGCTGCGGCTGGTTCACTTCGATGATCTTCTTGTTGATGATGGGCAGCCGGATGCCGTAGGTGAATTTGTTCACCAGGATAAGGTCGCCTACCAGCAGAGTCGGCACCATCGAACTTGACGGGATCTTGAACGGCTCGTAAAGGAAGGAGCGCAGGCAGAACACCAGTGCGATGACCGGAAAGAAGCTGCCCGAATATTCGATCCAGGCCGGCTGCTTCAGCAGGCTGGCCTGGAGTTCGGCGCGGCCGGTGGCCACGGCACCGTCACGCGGGATGCCCTGGGCCTCGTCGCGCGCCACGCGGGCATCGAACTCGGCCAGGGCGGCATCGGCGCGGGCGCGACGCTGCTTGGACAGGAAGAAGGTATCGGCGAACCAGATCACACCGGTCACCACCATCAGCACGAACAGAATGAGTGCGAAGTTGCCCAACAAAGCCTGCATGTTATTTATCTTCCACTTGTAAGATTGCCAGGAATGCTTCCTGCGGGATTTCGACCGAGCCCACCTGCTTCATGCGCTTCTTGCCGGCCTTCTGCTTTTCCAGCAGCTTGCGCTTGCGCGAGATGTCGCCACCGTAGCACTTGGCCAGCACGTTCTTGCGCATGGCCTTGACGTTCTCGCGCGAGATGATGGTGGCACCGATGGCAGCCTGGATGGCGACGTCGAACATCTGGCGCGGGATCAGCTCGCGCATCTTGGCCGCCACCTGGCGACCGCGGATCTGGGCGGCGGCACGGTGCACGATGATGGCCAGTGCATCGACCTTCTCGCTGTTGATCAGCATGTCCACCTTGACCACATCGGCGGCCCGGTATTCCTTGAACTCGTAATCCATCGAGGCATAGCCGCGCGAGGTCGACTTCAGGCGATCGAAGAAGTCCAGCACGATCTCGGCCATCGGCATTTCATAGGTCAGCTGCACCTGCTTGCCGTGGTAGCTCATGTTCATCTGGATGCCGCGTTTCTGCGTGCACAGGGTGATGACCGAGCCGACGTACTCCTGCGGCATGTACAGGTTCACGGTGACGATGGGTTCGCGGATTTCCTCGATCTTGGAGACTTCCGGCATCTTCGACGGGTTGTCCACCATCAGCAGGGTGCCGTCGCGCTGCTGCACTTCATACACCACCGTCGGCGCAGTGGTGATGAGGTCCATGTCGAACTCGCGCTCCAGGCGCTCCTGCACGATTTCCATGTGCAGCAGGCCCAGGAAGCCGCAGCGGAAGCCGAAGCCCAGCGCCTGCGAGACTTCGGGTTCGTACATCAGGGCGGCGTCGTTGAGCTTCAGCTTTTCCAGCGAGTCGCGCAGGGCGTCATACTGGTTGGCCTCGACCGGGAACAGGCCCGCGAACACCTGGGGCTGCACTTCCTTGAAACCCGGCAGCGGCGAAGGCGCCGGCTTGCCGGCCAGGGTGATGGTGTCGCCCACGCGGGCCGATTTCAGTTCCTTGATGCCGGCGATGACGAAGCCCACCTGCCCTGCCGTGAGCGCATCACGCGATTGCGACTTGGGCGTGAACACGCCGATGCTTTCGGTCAGGTACTGGGTCTCGGTGGCCATCAGCAGGATCTTGTCCTTGGGGCGCAGGGTGCCGTTGACGATACGCACCAGCATGACCACGCCGACGTAGTTGTCGAACCAGGAATCGATAATCAATGCCTGCAGCGGTGCATCCGGATCGCCCTTGGGCGCCGGCACCTTGGCCACGATGGCTTCCAGCACGTCTTCCACGCCCAGGCCGGTCTTGGCCGAGCACGGAGTGGCGTCGGAGGCATCGATGCCGATCACGTCCTCGATCTCGCTCTTGGCGTTGTCGGGGTCGGCCGAGGGCAAGTCGATCTTGTTCAGTACGGGCACCACCTCCACGCCCAGATCCAGGGCGGTGTAGCAATTGGCCACGGTCTGCGCTTCCACGCCTTGCGAGGCATCGACCACCAGCAGTGCACCCTCGCAAGCCGACAGCGAACGCGAGACTTCATAGCTGAAGTCGACGTGGCCCGGGGTATCGATGAGGTTCAGATTGTAGATCTGGCCATCCTTGGCCTTGTAGGACAGGGCTGCGGTCTGGGCCTTGATAGTGATGCCGCGCTCGCGCTCGATATCCATCGAATCCAGCACCTGGGCTTCCATCTCGCGGTTGGACAGCCCCCCGCACAACTGGATGATGCGGTCGGCGAGCGTGGACTTGCCGTGATCGATGTGGGCGATGATCGAGAAATTACGGATATTGTTCATTAACAGACTGGAAACGATGAAAAAAGGCGCTCTGAAGCGGGCATTGCCCAGCCGAGCGCCTTTGCAACAGCTTATTCGACCCGGCATTTTACCGGATTTCAGAGTGACAAGCCCGACTTTCGGGTGCCGGGCCGCTGGCCGGGAGGCGAAAAAACCTCGCGCAAGCACGTCACACGGGGCGTGCAGACATGACTTTCAGGCAACATTTCATGCCTGAACTGTGCCTCACCACAGCGGGGGACGTCGTCACCACGCAGCAAGAAAATCCTGCAGGCGCGTCTGATCGAGATGGTAATGGCACAGTTGCAGCCAGCGGCCATCCGCCGTCCGTCCCATCAACACCGGCACCAGTTCGTCATAGTGCGCGAGCAGGGCCGGATCGGCATCCACATCGACCATCTCGATCGCGGCCGGCCGCTCACCCAGCGCCACGCGCAAGGCATCGCGCAAGTCATCGCACAGATGACAGTAACTGCGCGAATAGATGATGAACTGCAATGCGGCGGACGGCGCCGGCGGCGCTGCGAATACGGACATGGGCAATGGCGATCAATGCCGGGCGATGGATGGAAAAAGGCTGCGATCCCCGGGAATCGCAGCCTCGATGGCGTAACGCCCACAGGCGTCGGCCACTACCTCGATTTGCTCAGTTACCGCCGTTCGGGCGCAGCGGCACGAATTGCGAGGAGTCGCCACGGCGCACCAGTACCGCGGCGCGCTTCTTGGCATCCAGCTTGGCGACCAGTTGCGCGAACTGCTTGGCATCCTTGACATCGACCTCGTTGAGACGCTGGATCACGTCGCCCGGGCGGATGCCGGCCGCCGCGGCGGCACCGCTGACATTCTCCACCAGCACGCCGTTATCGACCTTCAACTCCTTCTTCTGGGCATCGGACAGGTCGCTGACCACCAGGCCCAGGGCATTGGGAGTGTTGTCGGGCTTGGCCTTCTTCTCTTCTGGCTGTTTAGGCTTGTCGGCTTCCAGCTCGACCACGGTCACGGTGAGGTCACGCGCACTGCCCTTGCGCCAGATGTTGACGGTGGCCTTGGCACCCGGCTTGGTGGCGCCGACCATGCGCGGCAGGTCGCTCGGACGTTCGATGGCAGTGCCGTTGTACTTCAGGATGATGTCGCCCGCCTCCAGGCCGGCCTTCTCGGCCGGACCGCCGGCTTCCACGCGCTGCACCAGCGCGCCCTGGGCACGAGCCAGGCCCAGCGATTCGGCCACGTCCTTGGTAACTTCGCCGATCTGCACGCCGATGCGGCCACGCGTGACGCGTCCGCTGGCCTTCAACTGGTCGGCCACGCGCAGCGCTTCATCGATGGGCACCGCAAAGGAGATGCCCATGAAGCCGCCGGAACGGCTGTAGATCTGCGAGTTGATCCCGACCACCTCGCCCTTGAGGTTGATCAGCGGGCCACCCGAGTTACCGGGATTGACGGCCACGTCGGTCTGGATCAGCGGCAGGTAGTCGCCGGTGTCACGCGCCTTGGCCGAGACAATGCCGGCGGTCACGGTGTTTTCCAGGCCAAAGGGCGAACCTATGGCCAGCACCCATTCGCCCACGCGGATCTTGTCGGAATCACCCATGTTCAGGCGCGGCAGGTTGCTGCCATCGATCTTGAGCACGGCCACATCGGTACGGGTATCGGAGCCGACGATCTTGGCCTTGAATTCGCGCTTGTCGGTCAGGGTCACATAGACCTCGCTGGCACCATCGACCACGTGGGCATTGGTCATGATGAAACCGTCCGCCGAAATGATGAAGCCCGAACCCACGCCGCGCGGCACTTCTTCCTGCTGACCCTGACCACCCTGCTTGCCATTGCCGCGCGGGGTCCCCGGCTGCTGCTGGCGCGGAATGGGGATGCCGAAGAAGCGACGGAAGAATTCCTGCATTTCCGGGTCATCCATCCCGCCCTGCCCCTGAGCATTCTGGCGCACACGCTCGGTGGTACGGATGTTCACCACCGCCGGGCCGGTACGCTCGACGATGTCAGCAAAATCGGGCAAGGCCGCGACGGCCGGGGATGCCACTGGAGGCGCCGCCAGCACGTCAGGCAGGACAGCGAAAACGGAAGCGGCCAGCAAGGCGCCGGCGAAGGTCTTCTTCAGGGGAGTCATTGCAACAGTCTCTCTTCTATTTGGATGTCAGTTCGATGGAATTGGAGACCTGCCGGATCGCGGCGGGCGGCACTTCCCCCACCACGGTCAGCCAGTAGTCTCCCTGGCGGCGGCCAAGGATGTTCATGGCCCCCTCCTGGATCGTACCTTCTTCCCTGCCCTGGCTGCCCGGCTCAATGAAGACCGAGATGGCGGCCAGGCCATCGGAAAACACGATCTGCGATACTTCACGCCCGGCCGGCCGGTTCTGGGCGGGTGCCGCCCCATCCGGCGCACGGTCCGGGATCAGGCGGCGCACCTGCTGCACCTTGCGGAATCCCGGTGGCGGTGTGACCCGCCATACCGACAGGTCGGCCGGGCTCATCGACGCCTGCTCGAGCTGCCAGCCGCGCGTATCCTTGTAAGTGGGGCTGACGCGGCTGCGATCAATCCCCCCGATCTCGATCTGGGTAAAGGAAATCTGCTCGATCACCTCCCCTTTCGCGCCCAGTGTCTGGGCCCGTAACAACAGGCCGGTGGACTTGTCGCCGCAGAAGCGATAGCCGTATCGCAACTGGTCCAGCGGTTCCAGCACGATGGCTCGACAAATGCGACCGGCCACGCGCTCCTCGGCACCGGCCGCAAAGCGGTAGTGCTCGGCCAGGTCTTCGGGGCGCGCATCCAGGATCGCGGGGAACACATCGCGGGTGACGCGTTTTTCCTTGCGCATGATGCGCAAGTCCGGCAGGTAGCTCACCACATCATCGTGATGACGGATAAACTCACGCGGCTTGCCGTCCAGCAGCTCCAGCTTTTCCTCTTCGCCCTTGGCTGTCATCACGTGCGTGACGCGCGAGCTGCGTATCACGGAGCCCTGCTGATAGACGAAACTGCCGGAATAATTCAAGCGCTGGGCAGCGGATTGCATTTTCAGCAATTGCACTGACAGGGGGGAGGAAATGGAGGCTTCGCTGGCCGGCGGTGCAGACACACCATCCGCCGCACGGGCGGATGGTGAAAACAACACGGGCAGGAAGCAGAGTACGCCGTACAGACGCCCCGTTTGACGCATCTTATTTATCGGCGTCAGAGGAGAAGGCTGCGGAACGTGCGTATTGCGCCGAACTGTAGGAAGGCGAGAAACGCTGGTGGGCGAACAGGTACTGGTCGATGCGCGGATCGCGCTTGACCTCACCCTGCTGGGCCAGCGAACTCAACTGGTTGACGTTCTGGGGGCTGCCGGTGGTGTCAGCCACCGTGGCAATCGCCGACGGCACCGACGGCGAGGCCAGCGGGGCCGAGGCCACCTGGGCGACCGGCGCGGCCAACCGGGCGTCCGCCGTCACCACGGCCTGCTGCGGCATGGCCACGAACACCGCGGCCACGGCAGCGGCCGCCGCTGCGGCACTAGGCATGAGCAGACGCACCAAGCGACCCGGACGGGCAGCGCGATGATCGCCATTGGCCGCCTTGACTGCCGCCACAGGCTGGGCCGCCGGCACCGTTGCCGCAGCCGGCTGCGGCGCGACAATGGCCGGCTCGGCATCCAGCAAGGCCGCCATGCGTGCAGAGAAGCCGGCGCTCAGGGAGACACCCATCTCCTCCGATCGCAGCACCTCGCCGATGCGGTGGTAATCCTCCCACGCGTCCTGGGCGTCCTCGGAAGAACGCAGGGCCGCGAAGGCAAGGGTCATTTCGTCAGAGCTCAACTCGCCATCGGCAAGGGCTGAGATCTGTTCTCTGGTCGTTACTTTGGTATCCATAAGCAGTCACCCGGCAAAAATCTTAGTTCCATACCCGCTTTATTATTTTCTTTTTTAACAACAGGCCTGCGGCCTCATCACCAGCGCTTGTCCGCCGCCGTATCCAGCAGTGGACGCAACTTCTCGGCAATTGCTTCCCGCGCACGGAAAATACGGCTGCGCACGGTGCCGATCGGACAATTCATCGCATCTGCAATCTCGTCGTAGCTCAACCCCTCGATCTCGCGCAACGTGATAGCAGTACGTAATTCTTCCGGCAATGCCTCCATCGCTACGTTGACCGTCTGAGCAATCTGCTTGGTGGCCAGCATCGACTCTGGAGTGTTGATGTCCCTCAGATGGTCCGCATCGTCAAAAGTTTCAGCTTCTTCTGCATCTGCTTCTGTGGAAGTGGGCGCCCTGCGGCCCATGGTGACCAGATAGTTCTTGGCAGTGTTGATGCCGATGCGGTAAAGCCAGGTATAGAAGGCCGAATCGCCGCGGAATTGCGGCAGCGCGCGGTAAGCCTTGATGAAGGCTTCCTGCACAACGTCTTCGGCTTCGGCCTGGTCGCGCACCAGGCGCGAGACCAGGCGCATCAGCTTGCGTTGATACTTGACTACCAATAGCTCGAACGCCTTCTTGTCGCCACGCTGCACGCGCTCAACAAGCTGCTGATCTATTTCGCGTTCTGTCGTCAAACCGGGTTCCTTGTTTTTTATGGCCGTGTTGTTCTATCGTCATTGCCTGTGGCAGATGCTTCCAGCCCGGCAATTTTCAAGCCTGCCGACCTTATTTTTCCAGCATCCTCGCCTTGGCCGTATTGTGACTGATCAGCCAACGACACGCCACGGAAAGTGCGCGGAAGGTATCTTCGGAAACCGAGTCCGGAAGGATGGGAATGGTACGGGTCTTGCCGTTTTCCAGGCGCAATCGCAGGAACAGCATGCCCGGCCAGATGGTACTGCCGCCCAGCAACTGGGCCAAACCGGCCTTCATGACCTGCGGCTTGGCGCGCGCCGATTGCACCAGATGCTCCACGACGCGGATCTGCCCGGTACCGGAAATATGCAGCCAGATGACCTTGCGATCCCGCAACACCAGGACCAGGGCGAGCGCAGCGGCCAGGATGCAGAGCCCGGCCAGACCAATGCGCGCCGGCCAGGACAGCGTACCCGGCAGCAGCAGCGAAACCAGTATCCCGGTCAGCGCCACGCACAGGCAGGCGAAACCGGTGACCAGCAGCAGCAGGCGGGAAGGTTTGATATCGGCAGAGACTGCGATCGACATAAGATGCCCGGGAGCGATGGCGCCATCAAAACGACAAACCCGGCTTCCTGGGAAGCCGGGCCTTGCATTTTACATCTTGCCGATGACCAGGGTACCGTTGGTGCCACCGAACCCGAAGGAGTTCTTGACGGCAATATCGATCTTCATATCCCGCGCCTGGTTGGCGCAGTAATCCAGATCGCACTCCGGATCCTGGTTGAAGATGTTCATGGTCGGCGGCGACACCTGATTGTGCACGGCTAGGACGGTCAGCACGGTCTCCAGACCACCGGCGCCACCCAGCAGGTGACCGGTCATGGATTTGGTCGAATTGACAACCATCTTGTAAGCATGATCACCAAAAGCGGCCTTGATCGCATCCGATTCGTTCTTGTCGCCCAGCGGGGTCGAGGTACCGTGCGCGTTCAGATACTGCACTTCGTCGGCATTGACGCCGGCGTCGCGCAACGCATTGAGCACACAGCGACGCGGACCATCCAGATTCGGCGCGGTCATGTGGTAAGCGTCGCCGCTCATGCCAAAGCCCAGCAGTTCTGCATAGATCTTGGCGCCACGTGCCTTGGCGTGTTCGTACTCTTCCAGCACCATCACGCCGGCACCCTCGCCCAGCACGAAGCCGTCGCGATCCTTGTCCCACGGACGGGACGCGGTCGCCGGATCATCGTTGCGGGTCGACAGCGCGCGCGCCGAAGCGAAACCACCGATGCCGAGCGGCGAGACGCTGGATTCAGCGCCGCCAGCAACCATTACATCCGCATCACCGTACATGATCATGCGCGCGGCCGAACCGATGCAGTGCAAACCGGTGGTGCAGGCGGTGACAATCGCCAGGTTAGGGCCCTTCAGACCGAACTTGATGGACAAGTTGCCGGAGATCATGTTGATGATCGAAGCCGGGATGAAGAAGGGACTGATGCGGCGCGGACCACGGTTGGTCAGTTCGGCGTGGGTATCTTCGATCAGCGGCAAGCCGCCGATGCCCGAACCGATCATGACGCCGATGCGCTCGGCATTCTCGTCGGTCACCGTCAAGCCACTGTCCTGGATGGCCTGGATACCGGCGGCCATGCCGAAGTGGATGAAGGTGTCCATATGACGCGCTTCCTTGGCGGGGATGTAATCCTCGATATTGAAGCCCTTGACTTCACCGGCGAAGTGCGTGGTGAAGGGGGTAGCGTCGAATTTGGTGACGGTAGCGATGCCGGACTTGCCTTCCTTGATGGCACTCCACGTATCGGCGACGTTGTTGCCGACAGGCGAGATGCATCCCAGGCCGGTAATGACTACACGACGTTCACGAGTGCGGCTCAAGCAATTCTCCTGAAACTTTGACCAAAGCCCTTATCAGGCCTTGACTTGCGACTTGGCGTAGTCGATCGCCTGTTGCACGGTGGTGATCTTCTCGGCTTGTTCGTCGGGGATTTCCATTTCGAACTCATCTTCCAGTGCCATGACCAGCTCGACGGTGTCCAGCGAGTCGGCGCCCAGGTCGTCCACGAACGACGATTCGTTCTTGATGTCGGCTTCGGCGACGCCCAGTTGCTCAGCGACGATCTTCTTAACGCGTTGTTCGATATCGGACATAGTGTTCCTCCAGAGGGATGATAGGTTACAAAAGTGCGCGCATTTTAGCAGGTTTGCGCGGGGAAAATTTACTTTTAACTATTCCTGGCAAGATTGCGCCAAGTGCAGCTTAACTTCAAACAAAAGTCGACAAAAGGACTTGAATCAAGCCCAGAGGACCGACTCAACCCATGTACATGCCACCGTTCACATTGAGGGTGGTACCGGTGATGTAGGCGGCTTGCGGCGAGGCCAGGAAGGCCACCGCATAGGCGATCTCCTCGGCCGCTCCGAGACGGCCCAACGGGATCTGCTGCAAGATGGCGGCGGACTGCTGCTCGTTCAAGGCCTTGGTCATGTCGGTATCGATGAAGCCGGGCGCCACGCAATTGACGGTGATATTGCGGCTGCCGATCTCGCGCGCCAGCGCACGGCTCATGCCGGCCACGCCGGCCTTGGCGGCGGCGTAGTTCATCTGGCCGGGATTGCCGGCCTCGCCCACCACCGAAGTGATGTTGATGATGCGGCCGCTGCGGGCCTTCATCATGCCGCGCAGTACGGCGCGGGAGAGACGGCCCACGGCCGTGAGGTTGGTGGCGATGACGCTGTCCCACTCCTCGTCCTTCATACGCATGGCCAGTTGGTCCTGGGTGATACCGGCATTGTTGACCAGGATGGACAGCGAACCAAATTCCTTCTGCACCTGCTCCACCACGGCCACGCTGGCCTCGGCATCGTTGACGTTCAACACCACGCCACGACCAGCTTCCGGCCCCAGCACCGCCAGGTATTCACTGATGGCGGCCGCGCCGGCCTCGGAGGTGGCGGTACCGACCACCTTGGCACCCTGGCGCGCCAGCTCGGTGGCGATGGCACGACCGATACCACGCGACGCACCGGTCACCAGAGCAACCTGGCCCTGCAGATTCTGTGCACTCATTTCAGCAGCTCCAATACTTTGTTCAGGGATTCCTGGTCGACGATGGCCTCGCCCACCAGTTCGCCATTGATACGCTTGGTCAGGCCGGTCAGCACCTTGCCGGGACCACATTCGATCAGATGGGTCACACCATCGGCGGCCATCTTCTGCACGGTCTCGACCCAGCGCACGGGCGCTGCAGCCTGGCGCACCAGCGCATCCTTGATAGCAGCCGGCTCGCTGACCACGGCCACATCGACGTTATTGATCAGCGCAATCTGCGGTGCGGCAAATGCCACGTTGGCCAGATAGGCTTGCAGGCGATCCGACGCCGGCTTGAGCAGCGACGAGTGGAACGGCGCCGACACCGGCAGCGGCAATGCGCGCTTGGCGCCCTTGGCCTTGGCGATGTCGCAGGCGCGACCGACTGCGGCCTTGTGGCCGGCGATCACGACTTGCGCCGGCGCGTTGAAGTTGACGGCCTCGACCACTTCGCCCTGTGCGGCTTCGACACAGGCGGCGCGCACGTCGTCGTCCGACAGACCGAGAATGGCGGCCATGCCACCCTGCCCGACCGGCACGGCTTCCTGCATGGCCTGGGCGCGGAAGCGCACCAGCGGCACGGCATCCTTGAACTGGATCACGCCGGCGGCGACCAGCGCCGAGTATTCACCCAGGCTGTGGCCAGCGACCAGCGCAGGCGCCTTGCCACCGGCGGCCAGCCAGGCGCGGTAGAAAGCTACGGCGGCCGTCAGCATGACCGGCTGGGTATTGGTGGTCAGGTCCAGGTCTTCCTTGGGGCCTTCAGCAATGAGCTTGCCGAGGTCGAACTGCAGGGCGTCGGAGGCTTCGGCGACGGTCTGGCGGACGACTTCGTTGTCGGCGAAACCATTGAGCATCCCGATCGCCTGAGAACCCTGGCCCGGGAAAACGAAAGCAAATGTTGTCATGCTTGGATGTGATTGAGTGGATAAAAATGCGGGCGCCACGCCGCATGCAGCGGCAACAAGCTCCCTGCCCTGCTTACATGCGTACCAGCACAGCACCCCAGGTGAAGCCGCCGCCCACGCCTTCCATCATGACGGTATGGCCGGGCCGGATGCGGCCGTCGCGCACTGCCTGGTCCAGCGCCAGCGGAATCGAGGCGGCCGAGGTATTGCCATGCTCGGCCACGGTGACCACCATCTTTTCCAGCGGCAGGCCGAGTTTCTTGGCGGTGCCCTGCATGATGCGGATATTGGCCTGGTGCGGCACCAGCCAGTCCACTTCGCTGGACTGCATGCTGGCCGCCTCCAGCGCCTCACGCGCCACCTTGTCCAGCACCGAGACGGCCAGCTTGAATACCGCAGGGCCGTCCATGTACAGATAGGCCGAGCCGGCCACCGCACCATTGTCGACGCTGCCTGGCACGCACAGGATATGACCATGACTGCCATCGGCGTGCAGCCTGGTGGCCAGCACACCCGGCTCGGTCGATGCGCTCATGATGATGGCGCCGGCCCCGTCGCCGAAGAGCACGCAGGTAGTGCGATCCTTGAAGTCGAGGATGCGCGAGAAGACTTCCGCGCCGATCACCAGCACGTTCTTGTGGGCGCCCGACTTGATGAAGCTGTCAGCCACCGACATGGCATAGACGAAGCCGCTGCACACTGCCTGCACATCCATGGCCGGCGCGCCGTTGGTGATGCCCAGCTTGCGCTGGACCACACAGGCGGTGCTGGGAAAGCCACCCAGGTGATCCGGAGTGGAGGTCGCCATGATGATCAGGTCGATATCATTGGGCTGCATGTTGGCCGCCTCCAGCGCGCGCTGCGCCGCGGCCAGGGCCAGATCGCTGGAGAGCTGGGTCGGCTCGGCATAGTGACGCGCGGAGATGCCGCTGCGCGTGACGATCCACTCATCCGAGGTCTCGATACCCTGCTCTGCCAGTTGTGCAGCCAGTTCGTGATTGGTCACGCGCTTGGTCGGCAGGTAGCTGCCGGTGCCGACGATTTTGCTGTAAGTGGTCATGCCGTCTTCTTGCTCTGTTAGTTCGGTTGATCCAGCGAGACCGGTGCCGCAGGCTCCATCGCCGCGACGGCCGGCTCGACCGTGCGCCCCTGTCCCTGGGGCATCAGCTCCGCCATGCTGGCGGCAATACGGGCGAGCACATCATACTTGGCCGCATCATAGGCACGGCGGATGGCCCATTCGAACGCATACACATCGGCGCCGCCGTGGCTCTTGAAGACCAGGCCTTTGAGGCCCAGCAGGCTGGCGCCATTGTAACGGGAAGGATTGAGGCGGCGCGACAGCGCCTTGATGGCGCCATAGGCGATCAAGGCGCCCAGCTTGTTGACGAAGCCCTTCTTGAACTCGCTGGTGAGCACGCTCTTGACGAAGCGACCCAGCCCCTCGGAGGCCTTCAGGGTCACATTGCCGACGAAACCGTCGCACACCACCAGGTCGGTCGTGCCTTCGAAGATGTCATTGCCTTCCACGTTGCCGTAGAAATTGAGGATACCCTTCTCATGATCGGCACGCAGCAGCCCGGCGGTTGCCTTGACCAGTTCGTTGCCCTTCATGTCTTCCTCACCCACGTTCAACAGGCCCACGGTCGGCTTGGGCTTGCCCTCCATGACCGCCACCAGGGCCGAGCCCATCAGTGCAAATTGATGTAAATGCTGAGGCTCGCAGTCGACGTTGGCACCGAGGTCGAGCATGTAGGTAGGACCATCCTTCTGGTTGGGCAGGATGGTGCAAATGGCCGGGCGATCCACGCCCGGCAGGGTCTTGAGCACATAGCGCGACACTGCCATCAGGGCCCCGGTGTTGCCGGCCGACACGGCCGCCTGGACCACACCATCCTTGACCAGGTTCACGGCCACGCGCATGGACGAATCCTTCTTGCGGCGCAGGGCGACCTCGATGGGGTCTTCCATGGTCACCACCTCGGTGGCGTTGCGGATCTGCACCCGCGGCTCGCCGGCCAGCCGGTATTTCTTGAGCAGCGGCTGCAGCACGCTTTCCTGGCCCACCAGGATCAGCTCGGCATCGGATTGGCGCTTCAGGAAGGAGGCGGCGGCCGGAAGAGTGACTGACGGGCCATGATCGCCACCCATGCAGTCGATTGAAATTTTGATGGTCATCGATTTGATTCAGAGCCTTGCCAGCCCACATTATGAGGCAGATTGGAGACCGTTCAAAATAGCACGCTTGTACAGCGCGGAAAGTGAAGGTTCACGCAAGCAGGCAGGCACGTCCGCACACGGATTACACGGATGCTACGGACATAAAAAAGCGGCGCAAAATGAACCTCCTGAATCAGAAGCTCATTGCGCCGCTTTTCTCCAAAAACAGCAAGCTCAATGAATGAGATTACTCGTCGTTCTTGGTCTTCAGCACCTTGCGACCACGGTAGAAACCGTTCGGGCTGATGTGATGACGCAGGTGGGTTTCACCAGTCGTCGGCTCGACAGCCAGCGGGGGTGCAGTCAGAAAGTCGTGTGCACGATGCATACCGCGCTTGGACGGGGTCTTTTTGTTCTGTTGAACGGCCATGATTACTCCTAAACCTTACTTAAGATTGAAAATTTTAACACACCGGGTTCAGGTTTCCGCAAACCCGCTGTGCCGCTGCCCGGCATCTACCAGACATTCCCCAACAATACTTGTTACTGCTTCAACTTCTTCAGTACCTCAAACGGGGAAGCCCGTTCAGCACCTTTGGCCTCGGCCGCCACACCACCCTCAGGACAGACGTCATGCTTGGGCGCCACCGGCAGGGCCAGCAACGCATCGTCCTCGATCAGGTAGTTCACATCGAAGGCTGCCGATCCGACGATGACATCGATCCCGTCATCATCCAGCAGTTCTTCGATGGCGTCGGCTTGCGCCTCATCTTTTGCCAATACCAGCAGCGACTTCGAATCAATCTCGAAATTCAATGCCGTCAGGCAACGCTGACAGATCAGATTAACCGCACCCGACACTGCCAGACTGAGTTGAGCGTGCCCCAGCTTGTCGATATCGCCGGACAAGGCCCAACGAATCGCGCCGGAACGGTCAACCGTCTCTTGCGCCAGACGACCTAATTCAGCAACCGGAATCTCACCCTGCGCCTGCTGTTTCAGCCTGCAGAATTCGAACGCGTCAATGACAAATGCATTCATAGCTAAAGCAGAATCCGGAAAACCTGCGATCATAACAGAAAATTTCCTTACCAGTCAAAGCCTTAGCGGGCCAATTGCGTCTTGCCGATAAAAAAATGCACGACTTGTCACAACAAAACCGCTTTCGCCACGATTTTCCGCCAAAATCCGGGTTTTACTTGCCAGAGTCGCATCATCGTCCTCTCCATCATCATGTCGCGCCCCCACCCCGATCCCTCCCCCGCCCGCCTGATCCTCGGCTCCAGCTCGGTCTATCGCAAGCAATTGCTGAGCCGGCTCGGCCTGCAGTTCGAGACCATGATTCCGGACATCGATGAAACCCCGCTGGCCGGCGAAGCCCCGGAAACCACCGCGCTGCGCCTGGCGCGCGAGAAGGCCGCTGCCATCGCCGCCCGCAGCGGCCCGGCGCTGGTGATCGGCTCGGATCAGGTGGCCACACTGGATGGCCGACAGATCGGCAAGCCGGGCAACCATACCAATGCGCTGCAACAATTGCAGATGATGCGCGGGCGCGAAGTGGTCTTCCACACCGCCCTGTGCCTGTGGGATGGCCGTCGGCCGGACGCGGCCACTGCGGCGCAGCTGTGCAATGTGCAGACGCTGGTGCGCTTTCGCGACCTGGAGGATGCCGAGCTGGACGCCTACCTGCGCATCGAACAACCCTACGATTGCGCCGGTAGCGCCAAGAACGAGGGGCTGGGCATCGCCATCCTGGAAAGCATCCGCAGCGACGACCCGACGGCGCTGACCGGTCTGCCGCTGATCGCGCTGACGGGCATGCTGCGCCAGGCCGGCGTCCGGTTCTTCGGGAGCGGGAACGCCGACCCTCAGTAGTTGCGGCGCGGGTAGCCTTCGGCCAGGATGCGCTGCCACACCACCTCACGCTGCTCCACGTTCATGAAGACCCACTGCGCCACCTCGTCGACGGTGCGACCGCACCCGCGGCAGACATCATCGAAGGTGGTCGAGCAGACCGCCACGCAGGGCGTATCGGGCCGCTCAGGCAGGGGTGACAGGGACGACGGGGACAAGGGAGTGGAAGACATTGAACAGAATCTGGGCAAAAAACATGAAGCGGCATGGCGAGGGCATCGAACATTGCCGTGCGCGCCGTATCCCCGCATCTTACCAAGAACCAGTGGGCCTTCCTCCCTACCACCGGAAGGGATAATCACCCCACACTGCGCAAGACCGAACGAACGAGCAAAAAAAAGCCCGCGACCATACGGTGCGGGCTTGAATCCAATTTCTTAAGGAGGAGATTGGAGGAGACAGGTGCAACTATAGCGATGCCCCATTGCGGAGTCTGCTTTATTGTGGCAATAGCAGATATTCACCAGTCTAATAACTGTTGCGGCACGGCCTCATTCTCCCTCATCCCGTTTCACCCAGCCGCGCTTGCGTCGTCTGCCTCACGCCACCTGAACCATCGGCATCAGTCCCGAGGTCACCGGCCGTGGCGGATTACCACCCTTGCGACCACATGCCTGCAGCAGCAAGACCCCGCAGAGCGCCAGAACCATCGCACCTGTTCTCATGATCAGCTCCCTATGTGAAGTAGCAGGCCGCCAGGCGCGGCCCCGGGCATTCACCATCCGCCTTGCCGCCCCGACTGTCAAGCCGCACTGCGCAGTCCCGGTGCAGTGCGGGCCGCGGCCAGGTTCTTTTCATAGAGCGCGGCGATCATGTCCGATTGCGTGAGCATCCCGGCCAGCTTGCCATCGGCCTGCACCACCGGAATCTGATGCAGGCCATCGGCCATGCGCGGCACCAGCTCCAGCACAGGCGTATCCACCTGCGCCGTAATTACCGGACGGCTCATGATCTGCCCCACCACCTCCGGCTTGTCCGAGTGACTCAACGGCACACGGTGCAACAGCCGACGCAATTGTGCCGCCAGGCCGGTATGCACCTCGATCCCGGCATGCTCCAGAAAATCGCTGCGACTGATGATGCCAATCACATGCCGCCCGCGGTCCAGTACCGGCATGGCGCGCAGCCGATGCTGCTGCAACAGCCGCCAGGCCTCGTCCAGCCCGGTGGCGAACTCTACCGCTACCACATCGCGTGACATGACCGCCGCACACAGGGTCTGGCCGAACCGGCGGTGATAGGCACGCATCTCGGTTTGCAGAAAGATCTCTTCCAGATCGTCGCGCCCGATGTCGAGCACCTGGTTGAAATTCTTCAACACCTGATCCAGGTCTTCATGCGAAAACCCCAGCCGCGTGATCGGCAGTTCATCACGGGTCTGGTGCGGATGTGCTGCGCCACTGTGCTGAGCATGCGGATACCGACGTCCGGTGGCATTGTTGAAAAACAGTGCGGCGAGCAACAACAGCGCCGAATTGAGCAGGACCGGCGACAGCACGAAGGCATAGCCCATCTCATGCACCACCGGCCCGCCCAGTACGGCGGTCAACGCCACCGCACCGCTGGGCGGGTGGATGCAACGCAACAGAAACATCGCGCCGATGGCCAGCGAAATTGCCAGCGCCGCCGCCAAGGCCGGCTCCTGGACCAGCCTGGCGCAAGTTACGCCGATCACGGCGGCGCACAGATTGCCGCCGATGATGGACCAGGGCTGGGCCAGCGGACTGGATGGCACTGCAAACAGCAGCACCGCCGACGCGCCCATGGGGGCGATCAGCCAGATGGTCCGTGCATCGTGCGGCAGCAGCGCATAACTGATCAGGCCGACCATCAGGATCCCGAACAGGCTGCCCACGCAGGAGCGCATGCGCTCGAAGCGATCGACATTGGTCTTGGCAGGAATAAAACTTTTGAACCACAGCAAGATAGAATCGGGCATATCCGTTCCGTAACGACTTGGGCAGACGACAGCCCGGGCGCGAGGCTCCAGGCAAATACCGCAATTACATCACAAGATGATATATATGTCCCGCTTACCCCTTCTCATCGCCCCTCTTTCGGGGACTACCCCGACCACCAAGGCCCTCGCGCGCCAAGGCCGGCACTCATGAAAAGCGCCAGCCGCCTGCAAAAGGAAGATTTCGAGGCTCTGTCGGATTTTCGCTACCAGTTGCGACGTTTCCTGCGCTTTTCCGAGGAGGCGGCGCAAAGCGAGGGGCTCACGCCCCTGCAATACCTGCTGCTGTTGCATATCAAGGGATTTCCGGGACGCGACTGGGCCAGCATCAGCGAGCTGGCCGAACGCCTGCAGGCCCAGCACCACGGCGTGGTGGCGCTGGTGACACGCTGCGTAAAGGCGGGCCTGGTGACCCGCACCCCGGACGACCGCGACAAGCGGCTGGTGCAGGTCCGCCTGACCGACCTGGGCGAGCAATACCTGCATCGACTGGCGCAGCTGCATCGCAATGAGCTGCAGTCGCTGTCGGGCGTATTCCAGGTCTCGCACATCTCGGCCTTCAATGACCGCGACTGAATCGCGCGAATGAAGCCGGCCGCGCGTCGCCCACCGACGGCCTGCGGAGGTCCGCAGGTCCCGCCGGGGCGAGCTGCTGTTATGCTTGCGACAACCCGTCACCACCCGATTCCATGACCCGCAAAACCGCCACCGCCACTGCGCCCGCCCGCGCCATCACCAAGGAAGACGTGGCCCGCGCCGCCGGCGTGTCGCACATCACGGTATCGCGGGTCATCAATACGCCGGAGAAGGTCGCGCCGGCCACCCGCGAGCGCGTCGAGGCCTTCATCAGCAGCATGGGCTACATCCCCAATATGCTGGCCGGTGGCCTGGCCTCGCGCCGCACCCGGATCGTGGCCGCCATCGTGCCCACCATCAGCCATTCGATCTTCGCCGAAAGCGTACGCGGCCTGTCGGAACAGCTGAGCCTGCAGGGCTACCAGCTGCTGCTGGGGCAGACCAATTATTCGGAAGCGGCCGAGACCGCACTGGTGGAAGCCTTCATCGGTCGCCGCGTGGATGGCCTGGTGCTCACCGGCGTGCAGCACTCCGCGCGCACCCGCCAGCGCCTCAAGGCCGCCGGCATCCCGGTGGTGGAAACATGGGATCTGAGCGCGCAGCCCATCGACATGCTGGTGGGCTTCGACAACCACGCTGCCGGCCACGCCATGGGGCAATACCTGTACCGCAAGGGCTATCGGCGCATGGCCTTCGTCGGCGGCGAAGATCCGCGCGGACTGGCGCGCTTTGCCGGTCTGCGCCAGGCGCTGCTGGCGCAGGCGGCGCCGGAACCGCTGCACCTGGTGGTGCCGATGGGCGCCTTCCTGCAGGCCGGACGCGAAGCCATCTGCCGCCTGCTGGCGCAACAACCCGCCATCGAGGCGGCCTTCTTCAGCAATGACGTGATGGCTGCCGGCGCCGCCCTGGAATGCGCGCGCCGCGCCATCGCCGTGCCGCAACGCATCGCGCTGGCCGGCTTCGCCAATCTGGAAATCGCACCGGAAGTGCTGCCGGCCCTGACCACGGTTCAGATCAGCGCCCACCAGATCGGGGTCACGGCCGCCGAGATGCTGCTCACCCGTTTCGATGGCGAAGCGGTGTCGCAGCCCGTCTGCGACCTAGGCTACGCCATCCTCGAACGCGACAGCACCTGAATCCGGCGTCACTGGCCGTTTTCCTCGATGCCGGCCAGCTCGACCCGATTGCGACCACTGCGCTTGGCCCGGTACAGCGCCAGGTCGGCGCGCCTGATCATCTCGTCGAGCCCCTCGCCGCCCTGCAACGCCGCCACACCGAAGCTGGCCGTGAACCTGATCCGCTGGCCCTGCTCGCTATCGAACTCCGTCAGCGCCAGCACCGCGCGCAGCTTTTCAGCCACGCTGCCGGCCTGTTCCAGCCCCGACTCCGGCAGCAGGATGATGAATTCTTCGCCGCCATAGCGGGCCAACACGTCGACCTTGCGCAGCAGTGCAGCCGCCGTCTGCGCCGCTCCGCGCAGGACCAGATCGCCGGCCTGGTGGCCATGGGTATCGTTGATGCGCTTGAAGTGATCGATGTCGAACAGCAGCACTGCCAGCGGACGCCCGTAACGCTCGGCCACCGCCATCTGCTGCGCGGCCTGGGCAAAGAAGGCGCGCCGGTTCAGGATGCCAGTCAGGAAGTCGGTATTGGACGAAGTCTGCAATTGCGTGATCAGCGCCTCGCGCTCGGCGGCCAGGCTGGTGCGCTCGCGCATGCGCTGCTTTAACACGCGCAGGGCGCGCATCATGCCGGCTATCTCGTCACGATGGCGGGTCTCGGGGATCTCCTGCTCCAGCTTGCCCTCCACCAGCCCTGCCACCAGATCGGTGGCCCGCACCAGCGGCTGCACCACGCGCCGCCGGATCAGCACTACCAGCAACTGGAAGAACAGGCAGGCCAGCAGCGTCAAGCCCACCACCAGCACCAGCAGGCTGCGCGCCCGCGTGTTGTTCTGCTCGGCCTGGCGCATCAGGTCGGCCAGCAGCAGGTCGCGCAGGTCGGTGATGGATTGCATCTGCGGCACATAGAACTTGTACAGGTCGGCCGGGGTGACACCATAACTGCTGGAATGCAGCCCGATCTGCAGCAGGAAATCGAGGAACTGGAAACCGCTGTCGAAATACTCCTTGTCCACCCGCTCGACGGCGGCAGCGAACTCGGGCCGACCCGCATAGCCGGCCAGCTGGGCCGCGATGACACCCCGCAGCAGCTCGATACGACCATACAGCCGGCCGATCTCGATGACCTCGTCCTGAACCAGCTGGCGGTGGGTGATCAGCGGAGCCACGAAGCGCGAGCCGACTTGCCCGGCGTATTCGCGCAGGCTGGCGGTGGCGCGCACGGCCGACAGACCATCCCGCAGCCGAGGGTCTGCGCGGTCCACCTCCAGGCTCAGTTCGCTGACCACGCGGATCATCAGCGGCATCAGGTCCACCATGCCGGCGACGGCCGCCAGCACCAGCACATCGCTGCGATGGTCCGCATCCAGCCGCGCCACCCGGTCCAGGTTGGCGCGTGCCGGCCCCAGCCCCTGCTCGACCGTGCGCACCTTGTCCAGCGCCCATGACTGGCGCAGCCGGGGGTCGGCCTCCAGCGCAGCATGCAGGCTGGTCAGGGCGGCATCGCTCTGCTGCCGGGCAACGGCCAGTTGCCGCATCGTGGCCTCGGCCTGTTGCGGCGACGCCGCCATGAAGGCATTAGCCGGGCCACGCTCCGCCGAGACCTTTTCCATGGCCAGCAGCGCCAGCCGCAGATTGCGCAAGGCCGGTACGCTGTTGGCACCACTGCGATAGGTATTCCACTCCGTCCAGACCAGTGCGACCGCAAACGCCAGAAACAGCATCAGCAAGGCAATGGAGATGAGCCGGAACAGACGATTCAAGGACATGATGAGCTCGCTACGAAGGCATTGACGACTATAACAAGGCCGACCTGGTGAAGGTACGACGACATCGCGAGCAGGGATGAAAAAAAGCGGCTGGCAGCCACAGTATGGCCACGGAAGTGGATGCATCCTCCCATACACCGGGAGAAAGCCGGCGCGGCATGCGCTTCCCCCTCGTGAGCGCATGGCAGCCGATGCCTGAGATGAACGGAGCGACGGCGTGACAAGGCAGCCGGCGACGATGGACCGTCCGGTCTGTGCAGTCGCAACACCGGAAGCAGCGCGCACGACAGACAAAAAAATAAGGCCCTGAAAAATTCAGAGCCTTATCTCTACAACTTCTACAACATCAAGCCAACTGGCGGAGAGGGTGGGATTCGAACCCACGGTACGGGAAACCGTACGCCTGATTTCGAGTCAGGTACATTCGACCACTCTGCCACCTCTCCGGTTAACTTCGGTCGTTTCACTGCGTGGTGCAGCAAAGACAGCGACTATATCAGAACTATTTTCATAGTGGAATGTTTTTTTAAAAAAACCTTAAAAAAATTAGCCTTTCGTTCCGTTGTGCCGACCGCGACGTGGTGAAAGAAGCTTTCTTCATCTGCAAACCGCCACGACTGTATTTCTTATCATCATCTTGTCATAAATCACTTCTAGCATCCGTTAACTATTTGCCGTTCTTTCGACTTTCAGACCCGGATCAGCCAGATGGCGCCCCTCTCCAACGCTACCTTCCCGCTCGGCGCAGAAGTCGTCGATCTGCTTGCCCGCGCCTCCGGCGCCGCCCTGCGCGACGCCGAGGACCCGATGCTCTCGCTGCTGCACGAGATCATCGCCCAGCGCAAGCTGTCCGCCCTGTTCCAGCCCATCGTGCGCATGCGCAATGGCGAAATCCTGGGCTATGAAGGACTGATCCGGGGGCCGTCCAACACCCCCCTGCACTCGCCCCTGGCACTGTTCAAGGTGGCGCGCGCGCACAACCTGTCGGTGCAGATGGAATACCTGTGCCGGCACATCGTGCTGACCCGCTTTGCGCAACTCGGCCTGCCGGGCAACCTGTTCCTCAATGTCTCCCCCGGGGCGCTGATGCAGCCCGAGGCGATCCAGGGCGAAACCCTGCGCTACCTGGAAAAGCTGGGCGTGAATCCGCAGCGCATCATCATCGAACTGACCGAGAACGAACCTACCTACGACTACGCCCTGCTGCGCAATGCCGCCATGCACTACCGCGACATGGGCTTCCAGATCGCCATCGACGACCTCGGCGAAGGCTTCTCCAGCCTGCGCCTGTGGTCGGAACTGCAGCCGGAATACGTCAAAATCGACATGCACTTCGTGCAGGGCATCAACCATGATCCGATGAAGCTGCAGTTCGTGCGCTCGATCCAGGAGATCGCCGAGAAATCCGGCTCCATCGTCATCGCCGAAGGCATCGAATCGCAGGCCGAGCTGCTGACCATCCGCGATCTGGGCATCGCCTGCGGCCAGGGCTACCACATCTCGCGCCCGCTGCCGGAGCCGCCGGTCTCGATCTCGGATGATGTGAGCAAGACCCTGCGCCGCGACAAGGTACCGCTCCATGCCAACAAGTACGGCCCCGGCAAGCGCAGCGCCACCGTCGCCAAGCTGCTGCGCGAGACGCAATACGTCAGCCCGGAAGTCACCAACGATGCGGCCTACGACATGTTCGTCAACGACCCGCAGCTGCAGGCCCTGCCGGTGGTCAGCAACGGCTTGCCGATCGGCCTGATCAACCGCTACAGCATGGTGGAACGCTTCGCCCGCCTGTACGGGCGCGAGCTGTACGGCAAGAAGTCCTGCGCCTTCTTCATGGACCCCAATCCCCTGCTGACCGAGCAGGACACCAGTCTGCAAGATCTCTCCAACCTGCTGGTGCAGGCCGAGACGCACCACCTCTCCAATGGCTTCATCATCACCGACCGTGGCCAGTATGTGGGCCTGGGCACCGGCCACGACCTGCTGCGCGAAATCACGCAGATGCAGATCGACGCCGCCCGTCACGCCAATCCGCTCACGCAGTTGCCGGGCAACGTCCCCATCAACGACCACATCGAATACCTGCTGCAAAGCGGCGTCGAATTCTGCATCTGCTACTGTGACCTGGACCAGTTCAAGCCCTTCAACGATGTCTATGGCTATCGCAAGGGCGACGACATGATCCAGGCTACCGGCCGCGTACTGCAGCAGGCCTGCGATCCTGCCCTGGACTTCATCGGCCACATCGGCGGCGACGATTTCCTGATCATGTTCCAGAGCGAAGACTGGGAAAAGCGCTGCCGCGTCATCCTCGACAACTACGAAGCCGAGACCCGCGCCTTCTACTACGACGAAGACGTGGCACGTGGCGGCTACTATACCGAAGATCGCCAGGGCAACCGGGTGTTCCACCCGCTGGTCTCGCTATCGCTGGGCGCGGTGAAGATCGAGCCTTCGCAATACTCGTCACCCCACCAGATCGCCTCGGCCGCCACCCGCGCCAAGAAACAGGCCAAGAAGATCCAGGGCAACAGTCTCTTCATCGAGCGCCGCATCCCGGCCACCTTCTCCTGGGCCATGAAGGACGGCTAGCCGGCACGCTCAGGAAAACGTTTTCTCGTCCCCGCACCGATAAAAAAACGGCCGCCTCATCAAACGAGGCGGCCGTTCGTGCGTCCTGCAGTGGTAAGGCGGATCAGGCGCCCGGCACCAGCTTGCTCACGCCGCCCATGTAAGGCTGCAAGACCTCCGGGATATCCACGCTGCCATCGGCCTGCTGGTAGTTTTCCAGCACGGCCACCAGGGTACGTCCCACGGCCAGGCCGGAACCGTTCAAGGTATGCAGCAGTTCCGGCTTGCCCTGGGCATTGCGGAAGCGCGCCTGCATGCGACGCGCCTGGAAGGCTTCGCAGTTGGAGACCGACGAGATTTCGCGATAGGTGTTCTGCGCCGGCAGCCAGACCTCGATGTCATAGGTCTTGGCCGCGCCAAAGCCCATGTCACCGGTACACAGGGTGATGACGCGGTACGGCAGGCCGAGCTTCTTGAGGATGGTCTCGGCGTGCCCCAGCATCTCGTCCAGGGCTTCGTAGGACTTCTCGGGGTGGACGATCTGCACCATTTCCACCTTGTCGAACTGGTGCTGGCGGATCATGCCGCGGGTGTCGCGGCCATAGGAGCCGGCTTCCGAACGGAAGCAAGGCGAGTGCGCCGTGAACTTCATCGGCAGCGCATCGCCGGCCACGATCTCGTCGCGTACGAAGTTGGTCAACGGCACTTCGGCCGTGGGGATCAGGTACAGCGCGGCATTCTCGGCCTCGCCTTCCTGGCCCCCCTTCTTGGCGGCGAACAGGTCGGCCTCGAACTTGGGCAACTGGCCGGTGCCGCGCAGGCTGTCGGCATTGACGATGTAGGGGGTATAGCACTCGGTATAGCCGTGCTCCATGGTATGGGTGTTGAGCATGAACTGCGCCAGCGCGCGGTGCAGGCGGGCAATGCCACCCTTGAGCACGGCAAAGCGCGAACCGGTGAGCTTGGTGGCGGTATCGAAATCCAGGCCCAGCGGGGCGCCGACATCGACGTGATCCTTGATCTCGAAGTCGAACTGGCGCGGCGTGCCGACCTTGCGCAATTCCACATTGCCGCTTTCGTCATTGCCAGCCGGCACCGACTCGTGCGGCAGGTTGGGAACCGCCTGCAGGAACAGGTTCATCTGGTGCTGCACTTCTTCCAGCCGCGCCGCCGACGACTTGAGCTCGTCGCCGATGCCATTGACCTCAGCCATCACCGCGGAGGCATCCTCGCCACGGCCCTTGAGCATGCCGATCTGCTTGGACAGGGTGTTGCGCTTGCCCTGCAGTTCTTCGGTGCGGGTCTGGATCTGCTTGCGTTCAGCTTCCAGCGCGTTGAAGCCGGCCACGTCCAGGACGAACTTGCGGGCTGCCAGGCGGGCCGCAACGTTCTCGATGTCTTTACGGAGGAGTTGGATGTCGATCATGGGGAGAAAATACGATAGGTTTGAAGCAGGAAACCGCGATTGTACCAAGTCGCGCGCCCGTCACGGGGTTCCAGCCCCCTTCCCTCTCAAGAAAATGCTGCGGCCGTGGTAGCGGCCACCGGCCTTGCGGGTTACCATTCGGCCCATTCCCGTCATCCAGAGAGCCCCCCGCCCATGTCCGACCAGCCCGACCCGCGCCCGCAGCGCGATGTTCCCGTCCTGTTTTCCCTGCTGGGCCTGGTGGCCGCCTTCGCCGTGGGGCTGTGGGCCGGCATCCACTACATGTCCAATGACGCCAGCCTGTTCTACGGACTGATCGCCGGCCTTTCCTTCGGCGCCGCCTTCGCCTTCGGGCAGCAGATCAAGAACCGCTTCATCCCGCCCAAGGTGCGCAAGACCGACTGGAAGGTGCAGGCCCCGGGCGCGGCCGAATTGTCCAGCGGCCGCCTGGCGGCACAGCAGGCGCGCAAGATCAGCGTGGAATTCGACGATCAGGAAATCCGTACCATGGTGCGTGGCGCCAAGCGCGAAGGCATCGCCTGGAGCGCTATCGACGACGTCACCATCCGCATCAGCGACGACAGCCTGCCCCAGCCGCAATGGATCATCGCCGGCCAGACCGCCGAGGGTATCAAGGGCGTGCTGGTCCCCAACGACGCCGATGGCCTGGAAGAGCTGATGGAAGCGATGAAGCAACGCCTGCCCGGCTATGACAACGACAAGAACTACGAAACCGTGATCGCCGCCATGTCCGCCATGGAAGGCAGCTTCCATGTCTGGCACCGGGCGGCGGCCTGATCGCTGAAGCCTGAGACATCAGGCCTGGCCGGCACGGATCAGCCTGGTCCGCCGGTATCGGCCATGGTTGGCTCCCGGGCCAGCCGTTCTGCCAGGAAGTTGACGAAAGCCCCCAGCCGGGGCGGCAGATGGCGGGTCGCCGGATAGAGCGCCCACAGATCGCCGCAATAGTGCGTCCTGAAACTCCATTGCGGCAGGACCTGGACGATACGCCCCTGCGCCAGCGCCTCCCGGGCGACGAAATACGGCAGGCTGCCGATACCAAGATGGCGCAGCACTGCATCCAGTCGCACGCCGGTATGGTTGGCCGCATAGCGCCCCCGCACCTCGACCGTGACCCGTTCGCCCTGCCGGCGGAAGCGCCAGCGCGCGTCCCCGGGCGCCTCACCGAGGTAGATGCAGGAATGTGTCTTGAGTCCTTGTGGATGCTGAGGCGTGCCGTGCTGCGCCAGATACTCCGGCGTGGCGCACAGCAGGTGCTCGATGCGCGTCAACCTGCGCCCCATCAGGCCCGGCGGCGGCTGGTCTGTGATGCGGATGGCCAGATCCACCTCCTCATCGATCAGATCCATGTAGCGGTCTTCCAGCCTCAACAGGACGTCCACCCTGGGATGGGCGGCAAGGAAATCCGGCACATGCGGATGCACCAGGTAATGCCCGACCGCCTTGGGCACGCTCACCCGGACCTGCCCCTGCGGCGCGGCATCAAAGCCACCGGAGGCGGCCAGCACCGATTGCGCGGCGTCCAGCATTTCCCGGCAACGCTGGTGGATGTCACGCCCGCTCTCGCTCAGCCGCAGCTTGCGGGTGGTTCGTTGCAGCAACTGCGTGCCGAGTGCCTTTTCCAGGCGTGCAATGGCCCGGCTGACAGCCGAGGGCGTCGCGCCCAGCTGGCGCGCCGCTTCCGAGAAACTGCCCGTCTCCACCACCTTGGCAAAGACGGCCATTTCGTTGAGCAGGGCGATGCTCTGATTTGTGCTCATGGAGCAAAGATTATTTGCTTAGGTAATGGATTATCGCAACTTCATCCGGACGATACAATTCCCATCCCTCTCCCTGATCGACCGAAAGGCCAGCTGTGACCGACCGCCTCTACCTGACCCAGCCAGCGCTGGAAGCCGATACCGAAGTGTTGAGCTGCACTCCCCTGGAAGATGGTCGCTACGCGGTCCATCTGGCGGCCACGCCGTTTCATCCGCAAGGTGGCGGCCAGCCCAGCGATGTCGGCTGGCTGGGCGCAGTCGAGGTAACGAAGGTCGTGAGCGAAGGCGACGAGATCATCCATTACACCAGCGCGGCCGTTGCAGCCGGCCCGATCCGCGCCAAGGTAGATCCCCAGCCACGGCAGCTGCATGCGCGCCTGCATTCCGGTGGGCATGTGATCGGCTATGTGATGGCACAACTGGGATGGCGCGCCACCAAGGCTCACCACTGGCCAGGGGAAGGTCGTGTCGTCGGCGTCAGCGCCCCCGACGCCGGCGTGCAGGAACTGGAAGCGGCAGACATCGAACGCCGCTGCAATGCCCTCATTGCCGACGACCTGGCCTGCGCGCTCGCCAGCGAAGGTGGACGCCGCCAGGTCGGTTTCGGGGCCCTGCCCGCCTATCCCTGCGGCGGCACGCATGTGGCGTCACTGGGCGAGATCGGCAGGATCGCCATCCAGTCGGTACGAGTGAAAAAGGGGGAGGCCTCGATCCGCTACGATGTGGTGATCTAAGGCCGTCTTCTACTGCCGCACTCAGTCGTTACCGGCTTCCTCATCCCACTTGCGCAGGGTCGCCAGCTTCTCGCCGATCTTGATCTCCAGCCCACGCGGCACCGGCTGATACCAGCCCGGCTCATCGATGCCATCCGGCAGATAGGTCTCCCCCGCCGCATAGGCATTGGGTTCGTCATGGGCATAACGGTATTCATGTCCGTAGCCCAGTTCCTTCATCAGCTTGGTCGGCGCATTGCGCAGGTGCACCGGCACCTCGCGGCTCTTGTCCTGCTTCACAAAGGCGCGGGCGGCGTTGTAGGCGTTGTAGCCGGCATTGCTCTTGGCCGCCACGGCCAGGTAGATCACCGCCTGGCCCAGCGCCAGCTCGCCTTCGGGACTCCCCAGCCGCTCATAGGTCAGCGCGGCGTCGTTGGCGATCTGCATGGCACGGGGGTCGGCCAGGCCGATATCCTCCCAGGCCATGCGCACGATGCGCCGTGACAGGTAGCGTGGATCAGCGCCGCCGTCCAGCATGCGGGTCAGCCAGTACAGCGCCGCGTCCGGGTGGGAACCGCGCACCGACTTGTGCAGGGCTGAAATCTGGTCATAGAAATTGTCGCCGCCCTTGTCGAAACGGCGGCTGTTCAGGGTCAGCGCATTTTGCAGGAAATCGGCCGTCACCAGCACCGTGCCGGTGGTGCGGGCAGCGGTTTCCGTCTGCTCCAACAGGTTCAGGAAGCGACGTGCATCGCCGTCGGCGTAGCCGATGATGGTGTCGGTGGCCTGCTCGTCGAAGTGCAGTTCTCCCAGCGCCTTTTCCTGGGCGCGCTTGAGCAGGAGCCGCAGTTCGTCGTCACTCAGGGACTTGAGCACATACACCTGCGCCCGCGACAGCAGCGCTGAGTTGACCTCGAAGGAGGGATTCTCGGTGGTGGCGCCGATGAAGGTCACCAGACCGCTCTCGGCGTAGGGTAGCAGCGCATCCTGCTGCGACTTGTTGAAGCGATGGATTTCATCCACGAACAGGATGGTGTGCTTGCCCATGGCCAGGTTCTGCTCGGCCTGTTCCATCGCCGCGCGGATATCCTTGACCCCCGAGAACACCGCCGACAAGGCGATGAATTCGCACTGGAAGGCGGTTGCCGTCAGGCGCGCCAGCGTGGTCTTGCCCACCCCCGGCGGCCCCCAGAAGATCATGGAATGCGGCTTGCCCGACTGGAAGGCCAGGCGCAGGGGCTTGCCTTCGCCCAGCAGGTGCGATTGGCCGATGACCTCGTCCAGCGTCCTGGGACGCAGGGCTTCGGCCAGCGGCGCAGCGGGTTCTTGTGCAAACAGGTCAGCCATGGGGGTGCTCCCCGGCCAGACTGGTTGCATGGTCCGGCGATGGCGAGCGCATCGGGGCGGTCTCGAAAATCGGTTTCATGTTCTTTCAGGATGCGGGCGTGGCGCCGGATTGCAAGGCGCATTCGCCAAAGGCCGTAGTCTAACGCAGCACCGCCCGATGAGGGCGGCAGCAGGCAATCGGCGCAGACGTTACAATGCCGCCTGCTCATTCAACGCCCTGCCCGCCCCACCATGCCCTTCGTCGTCACCGATTCCTGTATCCAGTGCAAGTACACCGATTGCGTCAGCGTCTGCCCCATGGACTGTTTCATGGAGGGGCCAAACTTCCTGGTCATCGATCCGGACGGCTGCATCGATTGTTCCATGTGCGTACCGGAATGCCCGGTCGGGGCCATCTACAACGCCACTGACCTGCCGGCGGCGCTGGCGCACTTCGAGGACCTCAACGCCAAGCTGTCCAGGCAAGCCGGCTGGAAGCCCATCACCCAGGCCAAGGCGCCCCTGCCGGATCATGCGCAATGGAAGGACCGGGCCGACAAGCTGCCGCTGCTGCAGATGCCGCCGGCCTGATCTGCCCTCTTCAAATCAAACAGCCCCGCAGGCGCGCGCTTGCGGGGCTGTTGCTTTGGAGCGGGGCGGGATCAGTTGTCGAACACGTCCGCGCCCTTGGGGACGACGAAATTGAAGCTGTTGCCCTTCAGCGAGGGGTTCTTCTCGAAGCTGTCGAAAGTCAGCACCGACACCTGGCCGAAGGAATCATGCAATTCCATCGCCACCGGGGTGCCGTTCTTCAGGCCGATACCGATGTTGTCGAAGGTGGTGTCACGGCTCTTGGGGGTGGCCTGCAGCCATTCCAGGCCATCCTTGTTGCCGGCCTCCTTCAAGGTGAAGTTCTTTTCCAGGTCGTTGCTGCCGAAGAGGATCGCGGCCGGGGAAGAACCCAGCGCATTGCCCAGCTTCTTGGTGGTGACCTGGTTCAGGTCCTTGTCGTAGATGAAGAGTTTTTCTCCATCGGCCTGGATCACCTGCTCATAGGGTTTCTGGTAGGTCCAGATGAACCTGCCCGGGCGCGAAAACACGAAGCTGCCGCTGGAGGTGTTGACCACCTTGGAGGTGCCATTCTCGTTGCGCACCATGCGCTGGGTGAAGCTGCCCTTGGCCGATTGCGTGCTGCTGACGAATTGCTTGAACTGGTCCAGCGCGGCGGCCGAAGCACGGCCCGGCGTGAGCGCGGTGATGGCGATGGCACCGGCCACGGCCAGTGCCGAGAGGCCGGCAGCCATGACCATGCGGCGCAGCTTGAGGTTGAGGGTGCGGGCTTGCGCGGGACGCGAGCGCAAAGCGGTTCTGGAATTGTCCATGTTGTTCGATTCCTTCTTGATTGATCCACCCGGAGGTGGCGGCCGGCGCGAAAGTGGGCGGCCTTCAGGGCGTGGTGGGAGACGTCCGCGACGATGCCGATGCGGGCTTCCTATTCGGCTGCATCGGCGGCACCCGCCGGCACCAGGATTTCACGGTTGCCGTTGGATTGCATGGTGGAGACCAGTCCGCTCTGCTCCATCTGCTCCAACAGGCGCGCGGCGCGGTTGTAGCCGATGCGCAGATGACGCTGCACCAGCGAGATCGAGGCCCGGCGATGCTTGAGGACCACGGCCACGGCCTGGTCGTACATCTCGTCGCCTTCGCCGCCACCGGCGCCGGCTGCAGCACCGCTGCCACCGCCGTCGGCGTCTTCCAGCACGCCTCCCTCTAGGATGCCCTCGATGTAATTCGGTTCCCCCTGGGATTTCAGGTGTTCCACCACCCGGTGCACTTCATCATCAGAGACAAAGGCGCCGTGCACCCGCACCGGCAGGCCGGTGCCAGGCGGGTTGTAGAGCATGTCACCCATGCCCAGCAGGGTCTCGGCGCCCATCTGGTCGAGGATGGTGCGGGAATCGATCTTGGACGACACCTGGAAGGCGATGCGGGTCGGCACGTTGGCCTTGATCAGGCCGGTGATCACATCCACCGACGGCCGCTGGGTCGCCAGAATCAGGTGGATGCCGGCCGCGCGCGCCTTCTGGGCGATGCGGGCGATCAGTTCTTCCACCTTCTTGCCCACCACCATCATCAGGTCGGCCAGTTCGTCGATGATGATGACGATGGTTTCCAGCTGCTCCAGCGGTTCCGGTGCATCCGGGGTGAGGCTGAAGGGGTTGGGGATCTTCTCGCCGCGCTTGTCGGCGTCCGCGATCTTCTGGTTGTAGCCAGCCAGGTTGCGCACGCCCAGCTTGGACATCTTCTTGTAGCGGCGCTCCATCTCTTCCACCGCCCAGTTCAGGGCGTGGCCGGCCTGGCGCATGTCGGTCACCACGGGCGCCAAGAGGTGCGGGATGCCTTCGTAGATCGACAATTCCAGCATCTTGGGATCGATCAGGATCAGGCGCACCTGGCGCGGCGAGGACTTGTATAGCAGCGACAGGATGGTGGCGTTGATGCCCACCGACTTGCCCGAACCGGTGGTACCGGCCACCAGCAGGTGGGGCATCTTGGCCAGGTCGGCCACCACCGGGTTGCCGGCGATGTCCTTGCCCAGTGCCACGGTGAGGCTGGAAGAACTGTCGTTATAGACCTTGGAGCCGAGGATTTCGGTCAGGCGCACGATCTGGCGCTTGGGGTTGGGCAACTCCAGGCCCATGTAATTCTTGCCCTGGATGACTTCCACCACGCGGATCGAGGTCAGCGACAGCGAGCGCGCCAGGTCGCGCGCCAGGTTGACGATCTGGCTGCCCTTGACGCCGGTGGCCGGTTCGATCTCGTAGCGGGTGATCACCGGGCCGGGATAGGCAGCCACCACCTTGACCTCGACGCCAAAGTCGGAAAGCTTCTTCTCGATCAGCCGGCTGGTGAATTCCAGGGTCTCTACCGACACCGTCTGCTGCGATGGCGGCGCTTCATCCAGCAGCGACAGCGGCGGCAGTTCGCTGTTGAGGTCGTCGAACAGGCTGGTCTGTTTTTCCTTCTGCACGCGGTCCGACTTCTGCACTTCCACGATCTGCGGTTCGATGCGGATCGGCGGTGCCTCGACGATCTTGGCGCGTTCCTGGACCACTGTTTCCTCGCGCTTGACGGCGGCTTCCTGACCAGCGCGACGATCGGCGCGGGCGGCGAAGAAATCGCGCACCCAGAACAGGCCGTCCTCAATCAGGCCACCGATGCGCTCTACCGCCGCCAGCCAGGACACCTGGAACAGCAGCGAGAACCCCAGCCCGAACAGCAGCAACAGCAGCAGTGTCGAACCGGTGAAGCCGAAGGTCGGCTGCATGCCGGCGCCGATCATCTCGCCCAGCACGCCTCCGGAAGAATGCGGCAGCTTGGGCGCGAAGCGGTGCATGCGGGTGAATTCGATGCCCATGCTGCCGGTGAGCATGAAGACGAAGCCGACGGCGCGGATCAGCGGTTCCTGCTGGTGTTCCGGCTCCACCGGCTGGGCCACCAGGAAGCGGTTGGACAGGCGGCGATAGCCGGTCCATACCGAACGGGCTACCAGTACGCACCACCACCAGGCCGACAGGCCGAAGATGTAGAGCATCAGGTCGGCCATCCAGGCGCCCACCCGGCCGCCCCAGTTGCCCACGCGCGGCACCGAGCTGGCCACCGACCAGCCGGGGTCGGTCTTGGAATAGGTCAGCAGGATCAGTACCAGGTAGACCAGCAAGGCTGCCAGCGCCAGCCAGCGTGCCTCCGATAGCAACCGCACCAGGCGACTGGGCATGGGGGGCGCCGGCGCCTTGGTATTGCGGATGTGGGCTTGACTCGTCTTCGACATAACTTCCGTGCAAAAAAAACCAGCCGTCATTGTAACGGCATTGAATTGGCGCTTCGCGGATTTGCGCGGGGCAGCGCCGCTGACGCTGCACTGACCGGCATTTGCCGCTATCGTTCTGGTGTTGCACTGCTGCACTTCTTTTTGTTCCGCTCACGGAACTGCACCGGGAGGACCTATCGCCTGCATAGCGTAATTCCATGAGCCCGGACGAGGGCTTGGACTATAATCTTACCCGTTTTGCAGCGCGGCAATCCGCAAACTTCCGCGTCGGCAACCTGATCCCCTTGCCTACCCCGCCCGCCCCGGCAGGCCGGGAATTGAAATCCCGGGAGTCGCCGCAAGCTGTAGAGGCGATCCCACAACATTTGATGAGTAGCTTATGAGCACGCCCAAACATGCCAAGGTCCTGATTCTCGGCTCCGGCCCTGCCGGTTACAGCGCCGCCGTCTATGCCGCGCGCGCCAACCTGAACCCGGTGCTGATCACCGGCGTGGAACAGGGCGGCCAGTTGATGACCACCACCGATGTCGAGAACTGGCCTGGTGATCCGCTGGGTGTGCAGGGTCCAGAACTGATGCAGCGCCTGCTGCAGCACGCCGAACGCTTCAATACCGAGATCATTTTCGATCACATCCATACCACCAAGCTGTCCGAACGCCCTTTCCGCCTGATCGGCGACAACGGTGAATACACCGCGGACGCCCTGATCATCGCCACCGGCGCCTCGGCCCAGTATCTCGGCCTGCCCTCGGAACAAGCCTTCATGGGCCGTGGTGTGTCGGCCTGCGCCACCTGCGACGGCTTCTTCTACCGTGGCCGTGAAGTGGCCGTGGTCGGCGGTGGCAATACAGCCGTGGAAGAGGCGCTGTACCTCTCCAACATCGCCAGCAAGGTCACCATCATCCACCGTCGCGACAAGTTCCGCGCCGAGCCCATCCTGATCGACCGCCTGCTGCACAAGGTCACCGAGGGCAAGATCGCCATCCAGTGGCATTCCACCCTGGACGAAGTGGTCGGCGATGACAGCGGAGTGACCGGTATCAAGATCAAGTCCACCCAGGACGGTACCATCACCGAGATCCCGGTCCACGGCCTGTTCATCGCCATCGGCCACAAACCCAATACCGGCATCTTCGAGGGCCAGCTCGAGATGCAGAACGGCTACCTCAAGACCCGCACCGGGACCGAGGGTTTCGCCACGGCAACCAGCATCGAAGGCGTGTTCGCCGCCGGCGACGTGCAGGACCACATCTACCGCCAGGCCATCACCAGCGCGGGAACGGGTTGCATGGCGGCACTGGATGCCCAGCGCTACCTGGAAGGGCTGGAATAAAAAATGCTGCGCTGCGAGAACTCGTAGCGCGACGAGGCATCAAAACGCCGGTGACGAGTATTCGTCCCGGCGTTTTTTGTTTACATTAACGTTAATCTAATTACAACAAAGCACCCTTCCCTCTCTCTAACAAGGAAAGCACCGTGCCACGCTCTTCTGCTGCCGTCACTACCGTGTTTGCCTCGCTGACTCTGGGCGCCGTACTGGCTGCCTGCAGTGCCTCGCGCGAAAGCGCCGATGCCGCTGCCGGCCCCGGCCAGTGCGATGCCTCGCGCGCCGATCACCTCATCGGCGAGAACCTGAGCGGCTACCTGGAACGCCAGGCGCAGGCTGAATCGGGCGCCACCGAGGTGCGCGTGCTCAAGCCGGACGACGCGGCCACCATGGACTTCAATCCGCGCCGCCTCAACCTCTACATCGATCCCGGCAAGGTCATCATCAAGGTCGCCTGCGGCTGAGGCCTGCGATCGCGCTGAAGGGCGACTGCACTTCTGCTAAAGTTGCCAACTCAGGGAAACGTAGGCTACAGGGTTGGGTGCTGTCATGGCGACAATGAAGGACTTCTCGGCGCTCAAGGGATTGCGCCGCGATCTGCAGGAACAGGAAAAAGCGCGCGCGCTGGCCTTGGCCGAGCGCCAGCGTCAGGAAGCGGCCGCCCGCGAGGAGGCCAATCTGTTCCGCCACAGCATCGGCCAGGTGGCGCCGCTGCATCAGCGGGTGGTCGACAAGACCCTTCACCTGCCCGATCCCCCCTTGCCCATTCCACGCCAGCACATCGCCGATGAACAGGCGGCGCTGCTGGAGTCGCTCTCCGACGAATTCACCATCGAAACCCTGATGGACAGCGACGAGAACCTCAGTTTCGCCCGCCCTGGCGTGGGCGCCGATGTGCTCGGCAAGCTGCGGCGCGGCAACTGGGTGATCCAGGCCCAGCTCGACCTGCACGGTTATCGCCGCGACCAGGCGCGTGAAGCGCTGGGCGAATTCCTGCGCCAGTCACGCCGGCGCGGCCTGCGCTGCGTGCGCGTCATCCACGGCAAGGGACTGGGTTCGGTCAACAAGGAGCCCGTGCTCAAGCACAAGGTACGCAACTGGCTCGCGCAAAAAGATGAAGTGATGGCCTTCTGCCAGGCCCGCGCCGCCGATGGCGGGGCCGGTGCGCTGGTGGTGCTGCTCAAGTCCAGCGAGCGCAGCTAGGCAAGTTCGTCGAGCATGGCCACGATGGCCTCAAAATGCGGCCGCGAAGCCACATCCGCCGACAGGCAGGCCTGCCGCAATCCGGCCAGCACCGCCCGTCCGCTTTCATCGGCCGGCTGGCTGTGCGCCAGCAACTCTTCCAGCAGACAACCGTAAGCCCGCACCTCCATGGCCTGCACACCCCAGGCGTGGGGCTGGGCGGTATCGTAGAACCAGGCCGCACCGAAGTCGCCCAGCAGTGCCGCACCGGAGCGATGCAGGATGTTGTGGGCATACAGGTCGCCATGGACGATGCCCTGGGCATGCAGGTGCGCCGCCGCCGAAGCGATATCGCGCGCAATCGCCAGCGCCTGCGACCACGGCAACGTCATCGCTTCGGGATACACATCGCGGGTGCAGGACTGCAGGCTGGGCGGCCCGGCCAGGTTGGCATAGTCCGGATCGATCAGCGGCATCACCAGCCCTGCCATGGCCTGTGGATGGCCCTGCAGGCGGCCCAGCACCGGGATCAGCCCGCGATGCCGGCCTGCCATGATGCAGGCGGCCATTTCGCGTTCCGGCAGGCCATCGCTGGTGACGGCACCCTTGAAGAGCTTGACCGCCACCGGCTGTGCCGTACCGGCCACGTGCCAGCGGGCGGCATGGATCACCCCGGAGGCGCCCTCGCCCAGCTTGTCCTGCAGCTGCAGATCGTCCCAGGCGATGTCCGCCACCTGCGCCAGGCCATCGGCCCATTCTTCCACCGGCGCGCACCAGGGGTTACCGGCCATGGCCAGCCAGCTCAGTCGCGGCAAGGTCAACAGCCAGTGCGGGAATTCTTCCAGCGCATTGGCGGCCAGGCGCAGCAGTTCCAGATTGCGGCAGGCCGCCAGTTCCGGCGGCAAGGCGCGCAGGCGGTTACCGGCCAGCATCAGCTTTTGCAGGGGCCGGCAACGGCCGATGCTGGCCGGCAGTGCTTCGATGCGATTGTCGGTCAGCACCAGCCAGCGCAACGAGGGCGGCAGGGAGTCGGCCGGCACCTCCGCAATCTGGTTGGCCTTGAAACCGATCATCTCCAGCGACGGGCAACGGCCAAGGACAGCCGGCAATTCGGTGAACAGATTGTCGGAACAGAAGACGATGCGCAGCCGCGTCAGGCGTGGCAGGTCGTGCGGCAAGGCGCTGAGCTGGTTACCGCTCAGATCGAGGATTTCCAGCGTATCGGCCAGGGTGAAAATCTCCGGCGGGAATTCACGCAGGCCGCAAGACAGCGAAAGTCTTGTCACACCAGTCAGCGCGCCACTGCGCAATTGTTCCAGGGTATGCATGCAAAAAGGCCTGATTCGATCAAAGCGCGCAGTGTACCAGCCAAGCCCCTTCCCAAGACTTCAGTTCAGAACAGATCAAGCTGATCATCCTCGCCCTGCTTGCCCCGCCCGCCCCGGGCCGCCGGCACCAGCAGCGGCCGCCGGAAACGGCTGGCATCCAGCGTGGCGAAGGCGCGGTTGCGATGGTCGATGCCCAGTCGGCGGCTGGCCTTGTCGAAGCGCTGTTGCAGGAGCTCGGCCCAGACACCGGTGCCGCGCATGCGGGTGGCGAAATCGGCGTCGTAATCCTTGCCGCCCCGCATGTCCTGGATGCGGTTCATCACCCGCGCCGCCCGGTCCGGGAAGTGCGCCTGCAGCCACTGCCTGAACAAGGGGCTGACTTCCCATGGCAGGCGCAGCACGATATAGCCGGCCTGGCCGGCACCGGCTTCCACGGCCGCTTCCATGACCCGCTCCAGGTCCGGCTCGGTGACGAAGGGAATCACCGGCGCAATCGATACGCTCACTGGAATACCCGCCTCGGCGAGCGTACGGATCACCCGCAGGCGCCGCGCCGGACTGGCCGCCCGGGGTTCCAGGGTGCGGGCGATGGCCGGATCCAGCGTGGTGATGGTGACGGCGGCAATGGCCTGGCGCTTGGCTGCCATCGCCGCCAGCAGGTCGATGTCACGCTCGATCAGGGACGACTTGGTGATCAGGGCCACCGGGTTTTCGCAATCGTGCAGGATCTGCAGGATGCGGCGGGTCAACTGGCGCTCGCGCTCGATGGGCTGGTAGGCGTCGGTATTGATGCCCACCGTGATGGTGTCAGGCTGGTAGGACGGCCGGACCAGCTCGCGCAGCAATAGCTCCGGGGCATTGGTCTTGGCCACCAGCCGGCTTTCGAAATCCAGCCCCGGCGAGAGGCCCAGGTAGCTGTGCGAGGGTCGGGCAAAACAGTAGATGCAGCCGTGCTCGCAGCCCCGATAAGGATTCAGGGATAGCGAGAACGGCAGGTCGGGCGAGGCATTACGGCTGATGATGGACTTGGCCGTCTCTTCCGTGACGATGGTCTTCAGGCGCGGCGGTTCGGCGTCCTGATCGCCAGGATCGGTGGTATTGGCCTGTTCTGTGCCAACGACCTCTTCACCGGTCGTTGGACCGCCACCGGCAAATTGCAGAGGCTGCCAGCCATCATCGAACTCCTCGCGGTTCACCGATTCGTAGCGCCCGCGCAGGTTGGTGACCGCACCCCGACCCTTTTGGGCCAGCTGTTGGCGATGGATGAAAGTAGCCGGTGTGATGGTCGCATCGTCGTCGGCCGAGGGCGAAGGCGCTGGCTGATCAGGAAACGGCCGGGCGATGCCCTGGGGGAATTTGGGGAAGGAAGCCATATCTAGCTGCTTTAGCTGAACAATACTGTATATATAAACAGTATTCTGCCCACACTTCCGGCCGGCTGCAAACCCTGTTTCAATTTATCCCGCTGGCGCATTAATCGGGTATGCTTGTTCACCCCAGGCTTCCCGAAACATAAGAAATACAACCGGGAAAGGCAGAAGAACAGGGGCATGAGGATCGCCGAGATCCAAGGAGACAAGCATGCAATACCAGGCAAACCGGCCCGGCGCCGGCACACTGCTGGGCGCGACTTCGCTGGTGCAGGCCAGCGGTGAAGGCGGACTGGACCTGCAGGCCATCGCGCGCTCGCACCAGCGCAGTTCGTCCTACGGCATCAGCCGCAGCCAGCAGCCCGATCTGGCGCAGCTCTCGCGCGCCGAGCTGGCCCAGACGCTGGAAGCCAGCCAGGCCCTCACCGGCCACGCGCGCCCGGTCATGGAAACCTTATACGACCAGATCCGCAATACCCACAGCATGGTGATCCTGTCGGACGCCGAAGGCACCATCATTCACACGTTGGGCGACCGCGATTTCCTGGCCAAGGCCGACCGCGTGGCGCTGGGGCCCGGCGGGCGCTGGTCGGAGCAGTTGCGCGGTACCAATGCCATCGGCACCGCCCTGCATGAGCAAAAGCCGACTACGGTGCACGCCCAGCAGCATTATCTGGACGCCAATCGCTTCCTGACCTGTTCGGCGGCCCCCATCTTCGACCATCGCGGCAAGGTCCTGGGGGTGCTGGACGTCTCGGGCGAATGCGGCAGCTTCCACAAGCACACCATGGCCCTGGTACGCATGTCGGCGCAGATGATAGAAAACCACCTGCTGGCCGGCAGCTTCCCGGATTGCATCACCCTGCACTTTCACAGCCGCGCCGAATTCGTCGGGACGCTGGTCGAGGGCATCGTCAGCTTCACGCCAGGCGGACGCTTCCTGGCGGCTAACCGCAGCGCGCAGTTCCAGCTCGGGCTGACGCTGGCGGCGCTGCAATCACATACGTTCGCGTCGCTCTTCGGGGAACCCTTGTCGCGGCTGTTCGAGCATCACCGCAAGGCTGCGCCCGGCCTGCTGGAGCTATGCCTGCACAATGGCATCCGCATCCACGGTCGCGCCGAGTTGCGGCTGCACGACCAGCATTTCCAGGCCGCCCGCGAGGCGGTGATCGATCTTCCCGGACGGCTACCATCACCGGCCGCCATTCCCACCGCGCCGGAGCGCCACGCCCGCAGCGGCCAGGCGCATCCCGGACTGGACGCGCTCGATACCGGCGACGCCCGTATGAGCGCCATCATCGCCAAGCTGCGCCGGGTCATCGATCGCGACATTCCCATCCTCATCACCGGCGAGACCGGCACCGGCAAGGAATGGCTGGCCCAGGCCATCCACCATGCAGGCGCGCGCGGCGGCGCAGCGCCCTTCGTGGCCGTGAACTGCTCGGCCATTCCGGAAAACCTGATCGAGGCCGAACTGTTCGGCTATGAAGACGGTGCCTTCACCGGCGCGCGTCGCAAAGGGGCGATCGGCAAGATCGCCCAGGCCCAGGGCGGCACCCTGTTCCTGGACGAGATCGGCGACATGCCGCTGGCGCTGCAGGGCCGCCTGCTGCGGGTACTGCAGGAACGTGCGGTCACGCCGCTGGGTAGCCAGCGGCTGATCCCGGTGCGCTTCGCGCTGGTGTGCGCCACCAACCAGCCGCTGCGCGAGATGGCCGCGCGCCACGCCTTCCGGGAAGATTTGTATTACCGCATCAACGGCTTGCAGCTCAGACTGCCCGCGCTGCGCGAACGTAGCGACCTGGACGGCCTGATCGAACGCATCCTGCGTCATGAAGGCGGCCCGCATGCGCCGCGCTTCGATACGCAGGCCTTGGCCCTGTTACACGCCGGCCGCTGGCCCGGTAATCTGCGGCAGCTGTCCAACCTGATCCGTACTGCCCTGGCCATGGCCGACGGCGAAGCTGCCATCGGCCTGCAGCACCTGCCGGACGACTTCCTGGAAGAAGCCGCGCTGGCGCCGTCGGGCAGCACCGGCCAGGCCGCTGCTGCCCCGGATGGCAGGGCGCCGGAACCCCTGTCCATCCATGACAGCGAATGGGCCGCCATCGAGCGTGCCCTGCACGCGCACCAGGGCAATGTCAGCGCCGCCGCCAAAGCACTCGGGGTGTCGCGCAATACGCTGTACCGGCGCTTCAAGTCACGCGGGCACTGAGCGGTTCCAAAGCGTCATATTCCTCATCGGAGAACAACCGCGAGCGCGTCAGGAAGCGCTTGCCGCTGCCGTTCTCCAGCGAGAACATGCCACCGTTGCCATTGACCACGTCAATGATCAGCTGCGTGTGCTTCCAGTACTCGAACTGGTCGGCGCCGATGTAGAACGGCACGCCGTCGATCTCCCCCAGGTACACATCGGTGTCGCCCAAGGTGAAGTCTCCTTCGGGGTAGCACATTGGCGCGCTGCCATCGCAGCAGCCGCCGGACTGGAAAAAGATCAAAGCGCCATGGCGTGTCTTCAACTGGCGCAGCAGTGCCACCGTGGCGTCGGTGGCGGTAACCCGGGGTAAGGCGCTCATCGGCATGCTCCTGGAAAGTCCACATAAAAAAGGCGCCGGCCGTGGGAGAACGGACCGGCGCCCAAGCTGCCTTGCTGCAAGGAGCCAAGGAGTCAAACGAAGGATCGGAACCCGATCAGAAGAAGCCCAGCGCCTTGGGGCTGTAGCTGACCAGCAGGTTCTTGGTCTGCTGATAGTGGTCCAGCATCATCTTGTGGTTTTCACGACCGATGCCGGATTGCTTGTAGCCACCGAAGGCCGCATGCGCCGGATACAGGTGATAGCAGTTGGTCCACACGCGCCCGGCCTGGATCGCGCGCCCCATGCGGAAGGCACGGGTACCATCGCGGGTCCACAGGCCGGCGCCCAGGCCGTACAGGGTATCGTTGGCGATGGCCAGGGCTTCTTCCTCGTCCTTGAAGGTGGTCACCGAGACCACGGGGCCGAAGATCTCTTCCTGGAAGATGCGCATCTTGTTGTTGCCCTGGAAGACGGTCGGCTTGACGTAGTAACCCGAGGCCAGGTCGCCGCCCAGTTCTTCACGGCCGCCACCGGCCAGCACCTTGGCGCCTTCCTGCTTGCCGATGTCGATGTAGGACAGGATCTTTTCCAGCTGCTCCTGCGAGGCTTGCGCACCGATCATGGTGCTCTTGTCCAGCGGGTTGCCCTGCTTGATGGCAGCCACGCGCTTCAAGGCGCGCTCGATGAAGCGCTCATAGATCGATTCCTGCACCAGCACCCGCGAGGGGCAGGTGCAGACCTCACCCTGGTTCAGCGCGAACATGGCGAAGCCTTCCAGGGCCTTGTCGAAGAAATCGTCATCCTTGTCCAGCACGTCGGCGAAGAAGATATTGGGCGACTTGCCGCCCAGCTCCAGGGTTACCGGGATCAGGTTCTGCGAGGCGTATTGCATGATCAGGCGACCGGTGGTGGTCTCGCCAGTGAAGGCGATCTTGGCGATGCGCTTGTTGGAGGCCAGCGGCTTGCCGGCCTCCACGCCGAAGCCCTGCACGATGTTGACCACGCCCGGCGGAATGAGGTCGGCGATCAGTTCGATCAGCACCATGATGGAGGCCGGCGTCTGTTCGGCCGGTTTCAACACCACGCAATTGCCCGCAGCCAGGGCCGGGGCCAGCTTCCACACCGCCATCAGGATGGGGAAATTCCAGGGAATGATCTGGCCCACCACGCCCAGCGGTTCATGGAAGTGATAGGCATAGGTATCGTCATCGATGGGGCAGATGCTGCCTTCCTGGGTACGCACGGCGGCGGCGAAGTAGCGGAAATGGTCGATCGCCAACGGGATATCGGCGGCCATGGTTTCGCGGATGGGCTTGCCGTTGTCCAGCGTCTCGGCGGTGGCCAGTAGTTCCAGGTTGGCTTCCATGCGGTCGGCGATCTTCAACAGCATGTTGGCGCGCTCGGTGGGCGAGGTCTTGCCCCAGCTCTTCTTGGCGGCGTGGGCGGCGTCCAGCGCCAGCTCCACGTCCTCGGCACTGGAACGGGCCACTTCACAGAAGGCGCGTCCGATCACCGGGCTGATGTTCTCGAAGTATTCGCCCTTGACCGGCGGGACGAATTTGCCGCCAATGAAGTTGTCGTAGCGCTGCTTGAAAGGATCGCGTACGCCGAGTTTGCTGATGTCTGCCAGGTTCATGTTGTCTCCGTTGGGGTTATGGTTGAAATCCCGCCATGATCATGGCCATGGCGGGCGTTCATCTCCAGAGATGGCAAATCGCATGCCAGCCGTCAAACCCAGGCGGGACGCGGGTGGGTGACACGGGCCATTGTCACGCTGTGTCAATCTGGCGCAGCCCGTGACAGCCCGCAGCAACACCTTGCCACACCCGCCACGTCTGCTGCGGACGTAAAAAAAACCGGCCAGTGGCCGGTTTCTCATGATGCTCTGCAGAGGTCCGGATCAGACGGCGTCCGGGCCGGTTTCACCGGTACGGATACGGATCACCTGTTCCACTTCCTGCACGAAGATCTTGCCGTCACCGATCTTGCCGGTGCGAGCAGCCTTGATGATGGCATCCACCGCCTGCTCCACCACCTTGTCATCGACCACCACCTCGATCTTGACCTTGGGCAGGAAATCGACCACGTATTCGGCACCGCGATACAGCTCGGTATGCCCCTTCTGACGACCGAAGCCCTTCACTTCGGTGACCGTCAGGCCCGTGACGCCGACTTCGGCGAGGGATTCACGCACCTCGTCCAGCTTGAACGGTTTGATGATGGCGGTCACTTGTTTCATGGCAATTCCTCTCTTGGTATGTCGTAAAGAAACGATCGGTTGCGATCTGTTGAATAGCGGGTGCTGCGATGTTGTTCTTTTAGGAACAGGGACGTGGCCCCCTGCCCACTTGTACATTGTCAATCAGGCTCGCGCAGCTTTCAACCACCCTGCGCAAGCGAGCCCTCAAAAAGCCGGTTTCAGCCTTCCAGATCCGGAATCCGCTCCAGATCCTGCAGCCACACGGTGGCCTCGCCATCACTGGGGGCGCGCCAGTCGCCGCGCGGCGAGAGCGAGCCACCGGTACCGACCTTGGGCGCATTGGGTACGCAGGAACGCTTGAACTGGCTGGTCTTGAAGAAGCGATAGACGAAGATGCCCAGGTTTTTCTTGATCTGCGGCAAGCTGTACTGGTTGTGGGCACCGTGCAGGCCGTCCGGCCAATGACCGGCATCGCGGTCATGCCAGGCGCTGTGCGCCAGGAAGGCCACCTTGGCCGGCGTGAAGCCGTAGCGCAGGATGTAGTAGAGGTTGAAGTCCTGCAATTCGTAGGGACCGATGAAATCCTGGGTGCGCTGACCGGGCTCGCCATCGGAGGCACCCGGCACCAGTTCCGGGCTGATCTCGGTTTCCAGGATGTGGATCAGCACTTCCGGCTGCTTCAGTTCCAGCGAGCCGGACTCGGCCACCCAGCGCACCAGATGGGTGATAAGGGTCTTGGGTACGCTTGCGTTGACGTTGTAGTGCGACATGTGGTCGCCCACGCCGTAGGTGCACCAGCCCAGCGCCAGTTCCGACAGGTCGCCGGTGCCGATGACGATGGCGCCATGGTGGTTGGCCAGGCGGAACAGGTGATTGGTACGCTCGCCGGCCTGCACGTTCTCGAAGGTGATGTCGTAGACCGGCTCGCCCCGTGAATAGGGATGGCCAAGATCCTTCAACATCTGTTCGCAGCTGGGACGGATATCGATTTCCTGCGCCGAGCAACCGACCTGCGTCATCAACTGATGCGCCTGCACCAGGGTGCGGCTGCTGGTGGCGAAACCGGGCATGGTATAGGCCAGGATGTTGGTGCGCGGCAGGCCCAGCTTGTCCATTGCCTTGGCGCAGACCAGCAGGGCATGGGTGGAATCCAGGCCGCCGGAAACGCCGATGACCACCTTCTTCAGGCCCGACGAAGACAGGCGCTGCACCAGCGCCATGACCTGGATGTTGTAGACCTCGCGGCAGCGCAGTTCGCGCTGCTCGGCGTTGGCCGGCACATAGGGGAAACGCGCCACCCGGCGTTGCAGCGGCAGCGGGCGGTCATGTGGGAACTGCACTTCGAAACTGACCACCTGGAAGCGTCGCACCTCGTCCGCATGGCGGCGCACCGACTGGCCGAAGGTGGTCTGGTGGAAACGCTCGCGCGAGAGACGCTCCAGATCCACATCGGCATAGATGACGTGGCCACCCTGGGTGAAGCGCTCGGACTCGGCCAGCAGTTCGCCGTTCTCGCAGATCAGGGCCTGGCCGTCCCAGGCCAGGTCGGTGGTCGATTCACCATCGCCGGCCGAGGAATACAGGTAGGCCGCCAGGCAGCGCGCCGATTGCTGCGACACCAGCTGGTGACGGTAACCGGACTTGCCGACCACGATATTGGAGGCCGACAGGTTCACCAGCACGGTGGCGCCGGCCAGGGCCGCAAAGGAGGACGGCGGGATCGGCACCCAGACGTCTTCGCAGATTTCGACATGGAAGCGCAGGTCGGGGATATTGCTGATCTCGAACAGGAGGTGACTGCCGAAATCCACGTCCTGGCCCAGCAGACGGGTGCGGCGGGTGACGGCGCAATCGGCGCTGCTGAACTGGCGCGCTTCGTAGAATTCGCTGTAGTTGGGCAGGTAGCTCTTGGGGACCACACCCATGATGCGGCCGGCGCTGACCACCACGGCGCAGTTGTAGAGCTGGTGTTCGACCTTCAGCGGCATGCCCACGATCAGGGCGGCCGGGATGCGCAAGGAGGCTTCCAGCACGCTCTGCAGGGCATCCTGCGCGGCGTCCAGCAAGGCACGCTGCTGGAACAGGTCTTCGCAGCTATAGGCCGACAGCCCCAGTTCGGGGAAGGCCACCAGCACGGCGCCGCCAGCGGCGGCCTGTTCGGCCAGGGCGATGGTGCGCCGGACATTGTAGACCGGATCGGCCACCTTGCAGTCCGGCACCGCCACCGCGACGCGGGCGAAACCATGGCTATAGAGATTGAAGAATGGGCTAGTCATATCGTGCGGACTTTCTTGCTCTGTGCGGGTCGCCGCGATGGCGACGCGTTCTGTCGGTTTTGCGTAGAATGCCTGTTCGAGCGGGGCCGCGGGCCGCGCCTTCTTATGCAGGTCACTCGCAGTCCATGGATTATCGCACGCGAATCGTTTCTTCTCTGGCCGAGATCGGCCCCGGCCGCTGGGATGCACTGGTGGCCGCCCAGGCCGAAGGCAATCCCTTCCTCAGCTACGCTTTCCTGCACGCGCTGCACGAGAGCGGCGCGGCCAGTGCCGACACCGGCTGGGAGCCGCATTACCTGACGCTGTGGCAGGACCAAGCCCTGGTGGCGGCCTTGCCCCTGTATCGCAAGTTCCACTCCTATGGTGAATACGTCTTCGACTGGGCCTGGGCCGAGGCCTACCAGCGCCACGGCGTCGAATACTATCCCAAGCTGCTGGCCGCCATCCCCTTCACGCCGGTGCGCGGCGCGCGGCTGATGGCAGTCGATGAGACGGCCCGCGCCGGCCTGCTGGCCGCCTTGCAGGCGCTGCAGCAGGAGGGCGAACACTCGTCCACCCACATCCTCTACCCGCCCCCGGAGCAGGCGGAACAGCTGGCCGATGCCGGTTTCCTGCTGCGCAGCGGCGTGCAGTTCCACTGGCACAACGAAGGCTATGGCAGCTTTGCCGAGTTCGTCGATACCCTGGATCGAAAGAAGCGCAAGAACATCCTGGCCGAGCGGCGCAAGGTGGCCGAACAGGGCGTGCAATTCATCTGGCTGCGGGGCAGCGAGATCACCGAGGCCCACTGGCGATTCTTCAACCGCTGCTATCGCCATACCTATGCGGCGCATTATTCGACGCCCTACCTGAACCTGGATTTCTTCCGCCGCATCGGCGCCACCATGCCGCAGCACCTGCTGCTGACCCTGGCCCTGCGTGATGGCCAGCCCATCGCCTCCTCGCTCACCGTGCATGACGGCGACACCCTCTACGGTCGCTACTGGGGCGCGCTGGAACACGTCCCCTGCCTGCACTTCGAGACCGCCTACTACCAGCCGCTGGAATTCTGCATCGCCGAAAAGATCCGCTGGTTCGAAGGCGGCGCCCAGGGCGAGCACAAGATGGCGCGCGGCTTCCTGCCGCAGAAGACCTGGTCGGCACACTGGCTGGCGCATCCGGGGTTCTACGATGCGGTGGAGCACTTCCTGGCCCGCGAAGTCGGCGGCATCGATGGTTATATCAACGAGCTCAACGAGCGCAATCCCTTCCGCGATCCGCCCCGCTGAGGCGGCGCAAAAAAAGCCGGCCCGCAGCAATGCTGCGGGCCGGCTTCCTGCCAGTCATCCGGTTTACTTGTAACCGACGCGATCCAGCATCTGCAACACCTTCTGCTGATTGGCACCGACGGCGCCGATGTTGATCACTTCAGCCTTGAACGGACCCATCTTGACCAGCGCCGGGTTCTCGGTCTTCACGCTCTTGACGGCCGGCCATTCGTTATTGCCTTCGGCGAAGTAGCGCTGGGCCGCATCGCTGGCCAGGTATTCCAGGAACTGCACGGCTTCGGCCTTGTGCGGGGCATGCTTGGCCACGCCACCACCGGCGATGTTGACGTGCGCGCCATAGCTCTTCTGGTTGGGCCAGACGATGCCGACCTTTTCCATCAGGGCCACGTCTTCCGGCTTGGTGGAACGCAGCAGGCGGGCCACGTAGTAGGAGTTGGAAATGGCCACACCACATTCGCCCGAACCCACGGCCTTGATCTGGTCGGTATCGCCACCCACCGGCTGGCGCGCCTGGTTGGCGACCATGCCCTTCAAGATGGCTTCGGTCTTGGCCGCGCCATCATGCTCCAGCAGCGCGCCGAACAGCGAGACGTTGTAGGGGTGCGAGCCGCTGCGGGTGCACAACTTGCCCTTGTTCTTCGGGTCGCCCAGGGCTTCGTAGGTGTCCACGTCTTCCGGCTTGACGCTGGTCTTGTTGTAGACGATCACGCGGGCGCGGGTGGAGAACCCGAACCACTGGGTGCCGTCGCTGCCCTCCTTGCTGTGCAGATTGGCGGGGATGCGTTCGTCCAGCAGCTTGGACTTGACCGGCTGGAACAGGCCATCGCTCTGGGCCTTCCACAGGCGCGCCGCATCCACCAGCAGGATCACGTCGGCGGGACTGGAAGCACCCTCGCTCTTCAAGCGTGCCAGGATGCCGGCATCATCGCCATCGACGCGGTTGATCTTGATGCCGGTGGCCTTGGTGAAGTCGGCGTAGAGCGCTTCGTCGGTCTGGTAGTGACGTGCCGAGTACAGGTTCAGGACCTTTTCCTGCGCGAAGCTGGAGGCGGCAATGGCAGCCAGTACGGCGCCGACGGCGAATTGACGGGAGAACATGGACCATCCTTTTCAAAAAGAGTGAACGACCGCCGTGGCGAAACGGCGTTTTCTTTTGGCGCGGAAGGCGGTCCGGGGAGCGGGCTCCAGGATGGACTTGGCTGTCGCAGCGGGCGGCCTGATGGCTGCCTCGTTATGGGTATGCTTGTGCGTGTGCGTGTACACTCGAGAGAGGTAAAGCGCAGGCGAATATATCACAAATAAGAAGCATTATCATCTTCTAAAAGACATAGCGAAAAGCCATGCAGTGAACGTAAAAACGCCCTTGCCGACTGATGTGGCAAGGGCGTGACGACGTGCTGTGAAAGCAGCGAACGCAACGAAAGCGGCAAAGACAGCGAAGGCGGACGAAGCGCGCTCAGATCACCTTAACGGCGAAATCGACGCCGATGCCGGCCCACCACTCCTGCTCCTTCTGGAACCAAAAGGAAATGCTGGGATGCTCCTTGATGTAGTCGCGGCGAATCTCCAGGTCGATGCGGCTCTTGAGCTTGACCCTTACCTTGTCCAGGTCCAGCGTGATGTGCGCGTGGCGGAACATCACCGCCAGCCGCAGCGCCAGCACTGCCTTGGCGAAATCGACGTCGGCCAGCATCTCGCTGATCTTCTTCAGGTTGCCCTTCTGCCCGAGGATCAGGGTACTCATCAGACGCTGCTCGCGGGTGGTAAAGCCCGGCAGGTCGGCATTGGCAATCATGTAGGCCGAATGCTTGTGGTAACCGGTGGGCGACACCACCAGCCCGGTCTCATGCAACAAGGCGCTCCAGTAGAGATAGCGGGCGTAGGAGTCGGTGGCCGGCTTGAGCAGATCGAAGAAACCTCGCGCGGTATCGGCCACGCCATGGGCGCGGGCGGCATCGACGTGAAAACGGCGGGCGAACTCCTCGACCGAGCGGTCGCGGCGGTCGGCCTTGGTGGCGCGCAGTTGCAGGTCCCACATCACGCCCATGCGCAGGCCGGCTTCCACCGGGGTGATGACCTCGATGCGGAATTCCTGCATGAAGCCGATCAGCACCGCCAGGCCGCCCATGATCACACCGGCACGGTCGGGTTTCATGCCGTCCAGCGCGATCTGGCTGACATGGCCGAAATCGATCAGGCGCTGCATCAGGTCGGCCAGGCTGGGCAGGCTCACGCGACCATCGCCCATGCCGTTGCGACGGATGGTGTCGGCGATGGCGCGCATGGTGCCGGAAGAGCCATAGACATTCACCTCGGCCGGGTCGAAGCTGAACAGGTGCACTGCATCTTCGACATGCGAGCGGGCCGAGATGATGGCGCGTTCGAAAGCCGCCGTAGTGATGGCACCATCGGGGAAGAAGGCCAGGCTTTGATTGACGGTGCCGATGCCGAAGGATTCGACGTGACGGATATGCTCGCCCAGGCCACGGATGACCTCGGTGGAACCGCCGCCGATGTCGATGACCATGCGTTCTTCACCGGCATCGGCCAGCACGCCGGCCACGCCCATGTAGATCAGGCGGCCCTCTTCCTCACCGGAAATGATCTCCACCGGATAACCGATGGCCCGCTCCAGTTCCGGCAGCAGGTCGGCAGCATTCTTGGCCACGCGCAAGGTATTGGTGGCTACCACCCGCACTGCGGTCAGCGGATAGTCACGCAGGATGGCGCGAAAGCGGGTGAGCGAATCGATGGCGCTCTGACAGGCCTGCTGGGTCAGGTTGCCGCTTTTGTCGATGCCCGCCGCCAGGCGGATGGGGTCGCGCGCGCTCTTGATGACGCGTATGCCGTCGTCCTCGTACTTGCCGATATGCAAGCGAAAACTGTTGGAACCGAGATCTACCGCAGCAAACATGCATGTCCTTTCGCAATCGCACTAGAAGCCAATTGCTAAATAATTTAACCTCACCTTGTCTCCATCCCGACAAGATAATCGGCGCGCATTACACTTTGATGACAGCCGGCACCCTGTAGAATGGCGGCTCGGCGCTGCCATGCTGCGTCGCACATATTATTTTATACAATTTATCCCATTTCCCTTCCATGCCCGGCATTCTTTACCTGGTTCCCAACACCCTGGGACCCACCGAGCCTCCCGCCGACGCCAGCGTGACGCATCCGCTGGAGAGCATCATCCCGCGCCAGGTGCAGGTGATCGCAGCGCGCCTGGATTATTTCGTCGCCGAGAACGCCAAGACCACCCGCGCCTTCCTGAAACTGCTGGGCAGCTGCCAGGCACTGGCCCAGCCCATCCAGGAAATCCAGATCGCCGAGCTCAACGTCAACACACCGCCGGCCGCCCTGCCGGCGCTGCTGGCGCCCCTGCTGGAAGGCCGTGACGGTGGCCTGATCTCGGAAGCAGGCGTGCCGGCGGTGGCCGACCCCGGCGCCAACCTGGTGCGGCTGGCGCATCAGCATGGCATCCAGGTGCGCCCGCTGGTGGGCCCCTCTTCCTTGCTGCTGGCGGTCATGGCCAGTGGTCTCAATGGCCAGAGCTTCGCCTTCAACGGCTACCTGCCGACCGATGCCGAGACGCGCGCCAAGCGTATCCGCCAACTGGAAGATCGCGCCCGCAAGGAAAACCAGACCCAGCTGCTGATCGAAACGCCCTATCGCAACACCGCCATGCTGGAGGCGCTGGCGCAATCCTGCCAGCCCGGCACGCTGATCTGCGTGGCCACCGACCTGTCGCTGGCCAGCGAATCGGTGCGCACGCAGACGGCCGCGCAGTGGAAGGCCGCCCTGGCTGCCGGCAAGGCACCGGACTTCCACAAGAAACCGACCGTCTTCCTGCTGCTGGCCGAATAACGCCGACACGAGAGACGCGGCGCCACAATGACAAAGGCCGGTTGTGATACACAACCGGCCTTTTTGCATGCTCCGTCCCGAGGCGTCAGCGCAAGGTGGAAAGTGGCGTCGACATCATCGTCTTGGCAAAGCCTGCACCGAAGGCAACACCGAATTTCTTGAGGACCCGTTCGGAGAGATTTTCGGTCTGGGTGTAATCCACCACATCCTCGGCCTTGAGCACGTCACGGGCCACGCTGTCGACCGTACCGTAGCCATCGGCCAGTCCCAGCTCGACCGCCTTGGAGCCGGTCCAGACCAGCCCCGAGAAGGTATCCGGGGTTTCCTTGAGGCGCGTGCCACGGCCCTGGCGCACCACCGCGATGAACTGCTGGTGGATTTCCTCCAGCATCGATTGTGCATATTCGCGCTGCTTCGGGCTTTGCGGACTGAAGGGATCGAGGAAGCTCTTGTTCTCGCCCGCAGTCAGCAGGCGCCGTTCCACGCCCAACTTGTCCATCAGGCCGGTGAAACCGAAGCCATCCATGAGCACGCCGACCGAACCGATCATGCTGGCCTTGTTGACATAGATCTTGTCAGCCGCCACGGCGATGTAATAGCCGCCGGAGGCGCAGACCTCTTCCACCACCACGTAGATCGGCTTCTTGGGATAGGCCTTGCGCAGACGGGTGATCTCGTCATTGATCATGCCGGCCTGCACCGGGCTGCCGCCGGGACTGTTGATCTTGAGGATCACGCCGACCGAATCGGCGGCCGCGAAGGCCTTGTCCAGCGCCGGGATCACCACCCCGGCCGAACCCTGGCCTTCGGAATCGATGGCGCCCTTGATCTCGACCAGGGCGGTGTGGGTACCCAGCGGTTCGCTCTCGGTCTTGTTGTAGGTGAAGGCGAGCCAGCCGCCCAGCACGATCACCACCAGGATGGCGATGCGGAAGAAGACGCCCCAGCGACGCCGGGCACGCTGTTCCTTGACCGCGAACAGGGCCAGTTTTTCCAGTACGTCACGCTCCCAGCCGCTTTTCTTGTCCTCGCGCACGCTGGCGGGAATGGATGACGATGGTGGCGCTTGCGGCGGGACTGGGGATGTGTTTTGCGGGTTTTCAGATTCGTTGTTGCTCATAGGCTCACTCTAAGCAGCGCAGCAGCCTGCGCCGGTTTCCCCGAAGCTCATGCCTCGACGGGCTTGACGATGTCGTCCGGACGCCAGTAGACCTGACCGTCGCGTTCCACCGCCATGATCTTACGCAAGTGGGCGCCGGTACAAGGACCGCCCTCGCATTTTCCGGTATCGGGCGCATAAACGGCGCCATGTGTTGCACACATGAGATAGAGGCCGCTGGATTCGAAGAACTCGCCCTCGGCCCAGTCCAGTTCGATGGGGACATGGGCGCAGCGGTTCAGGTAGCCATAGACCACCCCGCCGTAGCGCACCACGAAACCGGTGGTCTCGTCGCCATGTACCTGCACCGGGAAGCGCTTGCCCAGGCCGCCTTCGGCCAGATCGCCGGTGGCACAGATGAGGATTTCCGCAGGAGCGTTCACGGGACCGTCCTCAGGCGTTTTCGTTGAGCCACTGGTGCAGCTCGCGGATGGAACGTGCCGAATACAGCGGCGCGAGCGTCTGCAACTGCTGCGGCGGATGCGCGCCGAACTCCACCGCCACGCCCGCGGCACCGGCGTTGATGGCCATCTGCAGGTCGTGGGTGGTGTCGCCGATCATCAGGGTGCGGTGCATGTCCTGGCCCAGCTCGCGGGTCAGCTCCTGCAACATGGCCGGATGCGGCTTGGAGAAGGTCTCGTCGGCGCAGCGGGTGGCGTCGAACATGGACAGCAAACCAGTGGTATTCATCGCCCGGTTCAGCCCGACCCGGCTCTTGCCAGTGGCCACGGCCAGGAAATAGCCCTGCTGCGACAGCTCGGTCAGCATTTCCGGCACGCCCTCGAAGAGCGTGAGGTCCTTGTCCTGACCCAGGTAATGGTGGCGGTAGCGTTCCACGATGCGCGGATAGTACTTGGGATCGACATCCGGAATGGCAGCCTGCATGGCGTCCTGCAAGCCCAGGCCGATGACGTAGGAGGCCGCGCTCTTGTCGGGAATCGGCAGGCCCAGGTCGCGCGCCGCGGCCTGGATGCAGCGCACGATGGTGGACGTGCTGTCCATCAGGGTGCCATCCCAGTCGAAGACGATCAGGTCGAATTGCTTTCTTGCCATGTCTGATGCTCTTTCTGCGGGCATGTCCGCCGCCGGCTTGCCAGCGCGACAAGGCAGCAGCGAAACATGCGATTTTGTTAATGCCGGGCAGAAAGTATCATATCCCGGCCGACTACGTGCACTGTCCTTCAGTCCTCCGTGCCAGCCAGCATGTTGTAGGGCAACAGGTCGCCCTCGGCCCCGCCTTCCAGGCTGCGCAGGAATTTCGCGCATTCCTCGGGCAGGCCGGCCTTCAGGGTGACGGTCTGGCCGGTTTCCGGATGCAGGAAGCTGATGCGCCAGGCATGCAGGAACATGCGTTTGAACGCAATACGCCTGCCATCGGGCTTCTGCAGCGCCTTGTTCAAGGGGAAGTCGCCGTACTTGTCGTCGCCGACGATGGGAAAACCGCTGGAAGACAGGTGCACCCGGATCTGATGGGTGCGACCGGTCTTCAGTTCAGCTTCCAGCAGGGCAAATTCACCGAAGCGACGCAAGAGCGAGAACACGGTATGGGACGGCTGGCCATCGGCCTGCACCCGCACCCGGCGCTCGCCATCGGGCGTGCTGTACTTGAACAGCGGCAACTTCACGTGCTGGCGGGCATTCTTCCAGTCGCCCTGGACCAGCGTGAGGTAGCGCTTGTCGGTCTGGCCATCGCGCATCTGTTCATGCAGGTTGGTCAACGCCGAGCGCTTCTTGGCGATCAGCAGCACGCCGGAGGTGTCGCGGTCCAGCCGGTGCACCAGCTCCAGGAACTTGGCCTGGGGCCGCGCCGCCCGCAACTGCTCGATGACCCCGTAGCTCACGCCGGATCCGCCATGCACGGCCACACCGGCCGGCTTGTCGATGACCAGCATGTGGCTGTCTTCCAGCAGGATGCGGAATTCCGCACCCGGGACTACGGTTTCTTGCTTCTCTGCAACTCGTATTGGTGGCACACGCACGACATCGCCCTCGACCAGGCGATAGGTCTGGTCGATGCGGCCCTTGTTGACGCGCACCTCGCCCGAACGCAGGACACGATAGATATGGCTCTTGGGAACGCCCTTGCAGACCCGCAGCAGGAAATTGTCAATCCGCTGTCCCGCCTCTTCGTCGGAAATGGTCAGCAACTGCACCTGGGGAAGGGTCTGCGAGGCTGCTGCGTTCCGGGAGGCCGGCGCCATGTCGGCGGTTTCGGAAGCCCCCCTAGAAAATCTCGCTAAGTCCTTCATTTTGAATATATAATCGTTTGACGCCAATCACAAACGGCGTCAGTAGAATAAAAAAGGAACATTCTACACAAGAGGAGACTTCGTCAGCCTCGCTCATTTGCAAAATTGACGAAGGGGGCCCCGAAAACCACGACGCGCGGCATCGCAGACGCATTAAAAGCGCTGCAACGGTTGACAATACAGCCGATCATGTCGCTTGCCTGGTCCACGTAAAGGCCTCGAAACGAGTACGCACCTTCCCTGTGCGAGTCCAGTTTGCACCGCAGTTGCAATCGGACAGCGCACTTGGAAGTGGAACAGATTTGTTTGGATCATCAGGATAAAAGTCTGGCAAGACTCGCATCCGGTGACCCGACCCAGGACAGCAGTGCACAGCCCCCCGGCGACCAGCAGCGCAAGCATGGCAGGCTCATCCGCCCGCCCCCTTGCAGCGCATCGCTCAGGCCATGCCGCAATTCGGGCCGGGCCATCGCGAAGCTTGCCGGTTGATGCAGTAGAACCCGATCGCCGTCGCCAACCTCACTATGTTACGTTTGGCTCCACAGACCAGCTTACCGTCCGCAGTTGCCTGCGCGACCGCCTATGGCGGAGCGCGCGGCGCGGATACGGTGCTGCCCGGCGTCCCGGTCCACTGCATCCGCGCCCCCTTGTGCTGGAGCGCCCGCTAAGGCGCACTCACACAATCAAGGCAATTCCCTCCCCAATCACTTCGTTCTCGCGTACATCCCCTGTACTTTTGGCCCGCTACCACATACGGACGGGCCATTTGAAGGATCTTCGGATCCCGGAGTGAAAACATGAAACGTATGTTGTTCAACGCAACGCAGCAGGAAGAACTGCGCGTAGCGATCGTTGACGGTCAGAAGCTGATCGACATCGACATCGAAACCACCGGACGCGAGCAGCGCAAGTCCAACATCTACAAGGGCGTGATCACCCGCATCGAGCCCTCGCTGGAAGCCTGCTTCGTCAACTACGGCGAGGAACGCCACGGCTTCCTGCCTTTCAAGGAAGTGGCCCGTTCCTACTTCAAGGAAGGCATCGACGTCCGTAACGCCAGCATCAAGGAAGCGCTGCGCGAAGGCCAGGAAATCATCGTCCAGGTCGAAAAGGAAGAACGCGGCAACAAGGGCGCGGCCCTGACCTCCTTCATCTCGCTGGCCGGCCGCTACCTGGTCCTGATGCCCAACAACCCGCGTGGTGGTGGCGTCTCCCGCCGCGTCGAAGGCGAAGACCGCCAGGAACTGCGCGAAACCATGGACAAGCTGGACCTGCCCAACGGCATGTCCGTCATCGCCCGCACCGCCGGCATCGGCCGCAACGTCGATGAACTGCAGTGGGACCTGAACTACCTGATGCAACTGTGGCGCGCCATCGAAGGCGCCGGCCAGTCCGCCTCGGGCGCCTTCCTGATCTACCAGGAATCGTCACTGGTCATCCGCGCCATCCGCGACTACTTCCAGCCCGACATCGGCGAAATCCTGATCGACACCGACGACATCCACGACCAGGCCCAGCAGTTCATGGCCCACGTGATGCCGGACATGGTCCACCGCGTCAAGCGCTACCGCGACGACGTACCGCTGTTCTCCCGCTTCCAGATCGAACACCAGATCGAGACCGCCTACTCGCGTACGGTCCCGCTGCCCTCCGGCGGCGCCATCGTGATCGACCACACCGAAGCCCTGGTGTCGGTGGACGTGAACTCGGCGCGTGCCACCCGTGGCAGCGACATCGAGACCACCGCCTTCAACACCAACCTCGAAGCGGCTGATGAAGTGGCCCGCCAGTTGCGCCTGCGCGACCTGGGTGGCCTGATCGTGATCGACTTCATCGACATGGAGAATTCCAAGAACCAGCGCGAAGTCGAAGGTCGCCTGAAAGACGCCCTGCACCACGACCGTGCCCGCGTCCAGATGGGCAAAATCTCCCGCTTTGGCCTGATGGAACTGTCGCGCCAGCGCCTGCGTCCGTCGCTGTCCGAAGGCAGCCACGTGACCTGCCCGCGCTGCAACGGCACCGGCCACATCCGCGATACCGAATCCTCCGCCCTGCAGGTGCTGCGCATCATCCAGGAAGAGGCGATGAAGGAAAACTCGGCCGCCATCCATGTGCAGGCGCCGGTGGACGTCGCCGCCTTCCTGTTGAACGAGAAGCGCGGTGAAATCCTGAAGATCGAGACGCGCCATCGCGTCACGGTCATCATGATCCCCAACAAGCACCTGGAAACCCCGCACTACAAGATGGAACGGATCAAGCACGACGATCCGCGCCTGGACGACGCCCAAGCCAGCTACAACATGGCCGAGCAGGCCGATACCGACATCGGCTACAGCAAGCGCCAGAAGGAAGAAGTGCGTCCGCGCCAGGAAGCCGTGGTCAAGGGCATCACCCCCGACCAGCCGGCTCCCATCGTCGAACGCAAGGCCCCGGAACCGGTGGCTGCCCCCGTGCCGCCCCCGACCCTGGCACCGGAATCGGGCCTGCTGGGCAAGATCTTCGCCTTCTTCCGCAAGAAGCCCGTGGCCCCGGTGGAAGCACCGGCCCCGGTCGAAGCCAAGGCCCCTGCCAAGCGTGAAGGCGAGCGCAATGGCCGTGGCGGCGAACGCAACGGTCGTGGCCGCAATCGCAATGACCGCGGTGATCGCGCCGAACGTGGTGAACGCAATGCCAATGGCGAACAGCGCAATGCCCGCGGCGCCGCTGCCGTCGAGGTAAAGGCTGGCGAACTGACCGAGGCCAAGCAGGCACGTGCACCGCGTGGCCCGCGCGAACCCAAGGAAGTGCGGGAACCGCGCGAAGGCCGTGAACCGCGTGAAAGTCGCGATGTGCAGGTCCGGGACGGTCAGGAACCGAAGGAAGGCCGTCGCAACGAAGCACGCGAAGCCCGTGAACCGCGCGAAGGTCGCGAACCGCGTCAGCCGCGTGAACCGCGCGCCCCGCGTGCTGAACGCAAGGACAGCAAGACGGAAGAAGGTCTGCCGCTGGAAGCCGCTCTGGCAGCCGGTGCAGCGACCGCCGGCGTGGCCGTGGCCGCTGGTGTGGTTGCGGTAGCCAATGATGAGCAGGCCGCTCAGGTCGAAGCCGCGCAAGTCGAGGGTGGCGAAGGTGTCGAAGCGGCGGAAAACGCCGAAGGTGGCACCGAACCGCGTCGTCGCCGCCGTCGTGGTGGTCGCAACCGTCATCGTCGCGAGCGTGACGAGAACGGCAACCTGATCGAAAACACCGATAGCGAGGCCGAAGCTGGCGAAGCTGCCGAGCTGGCCGCAGGCGCCAGCGCGACCGACAGCCCCGCTGCCCCGCTGGAAGTGGCCCAGGCCGCCGTGGCCCAGGCCTCCTTCGCCGCATCGCCGGTGCCGGCTGAGGCAGCCGACGCACCGGTCGCTGCTCCGGTGGAAAGTGCCGTCCAGGTGGAAAGCGGCGTGAACTCGGTGGAAGCCGTGGCCGCCGCTGCGGCCGAGGCGACCGAAGCCGTCTTCGCGCACCAGCAGGCCATCGAACCGGCGGCCGCGTCGATCGACGCCAGCTTCGCCCCGCCCCCGGCCTTCGAACCCGCTCCGGCACCGGTGCAGGCCGCTGCTGCGGTCCCCGCGGCCTCGGAAGCGCCGGTCGAAGTACTGGCCACCGCACCGGTGACCGCGCCTGCACAGCCCCAGCAGATCAGCCTGCTGGACGCCGTGGAAGCCAGCCCTGAACCGGTACCGGTACCGGCAGCGCCTGCGCCGGCAGCGACTGTAGCCGCCGTGGCAGCCGTGGAACCTGCAGCCGCCCAACCCGCCAGCGCCGGCGACGGCGCCCAGTGGGACTCGCTGCAGCAGATGCTGTCGCAAGCCGGCCTGACGCTGGCCACGACCGATCCGGTCAAGCTGCGTGCGGCACAGGAAGCGGCGGCGGCCATCGTGCCGGCACCGCGTGTACCGCGCGAGCGCAAGCCGTTGCCGCCGTCATCGAGCGAGCCGCTGGTCCAGGTGGAAACGCGCCGCTGATCGCGACGCGCCGTCACACTGGCCAAGGAAAAAGGGAGCTTCGGCTCCCTTTTTTCACGTCTGCCACGGCGGAATTGGGCTTGTCATCGGCCATTTCCTCCCTATCTGGTGACAGTTGGGCCGCCCCGGCAGCGATACAGTTCGGCGCTGCCGCCAGAGCGACCCGGTGCACACGCCGCCGACCCAGGCCGGAAGCGGCATCAGGCGTGAGCCAGGCGGTCTGGCGCGCCGAATATGCATGAAGCGACAGCAACCCGGCGACGCCAGCCGTGCTATCTTTACACACCCGTCTTTGCCAGCCCGTATGAACAAGCGCGTCATTCCCATCGTCGATTACCGGCAAGCCCCCTCGCCCGGCACGGCAGGCGTCATTGCGCCGGTGCCGGTGGTACCGGACGGCTGGCTGGCCGACAGCCTGGGCCGTCCGCTGCACGACCTGCGCATCTCGGTCACCGACCGCTGCAATTTCCGCTGCGTCTATTGCATGCCCAAGGATGTCTTCGACAAGCAATACCAGTTCCTGCCGCACTCCGACCTGCTGACCTTCGAAGAGCTGACCCGCGTGGCCGCCCAGTTCGTGGCGCATGGCGTGCGCAAGATCCGCCTGACCGGCGGCGAACCGCTGCTGCGCAAGAACATCGAGACCCTGATCGCCATGCTGGCCGCCTTGCGCACGCCCGATGGCGAGCCGGTGGATCTCACCCTGACCACCAATGGCACCCTGCTCAAGCAGAAGGCGCAGGCACTCAAGGCCGCCGGCCTGCGGCGCGTGACGGTCTCGCTGGATTCGCTGGATGACGAGAGCTTCCGCCGCATGAACGATGTCGACTTCCCGGTGGCGCGCGTGCTGGAAGGCATCGAGGCCGCCCACGCCGCCGGCCTGGGGCCGGTCAAGATCAACATGGTGGTCAAGAAAGGCGTCAACGACGACCAGATCCTGCCGATGGCACGCCACTTCAAGGGGACACCGGCCATCCTGCGCTTCATCGAATACATGGACGTGGGCAGCTCCAACGGCTGGCGCATGGACGAGGTACTGCCCTCCAGCGAAGTGGTGCGTCGCATCTCGGCCGAGATGCCGCTGCAGGTGGCCGACCCCAACTACACCGGCGAGACCGCCGAGCGCTGGCGCTATGTCGATGGCGGCGGCGAGATCGGTGTCATCTCCAGCGTGACCCAGGCCTTCTGCCAGGATTGCTCGCGCGCCCGGCTCTCTACCGAGGGCAAGGTCTACACCTGCCTGTTCGCCAGCGAAGGCCACGATCTGCGCAGCCTCCTGCGCAATGGTGCCAGCGACGCCGAGATGGCCGGCGCCATCGCCGCACTGTGGGGCCAACGGGGCGACCGCTATTCCGAATTGCGCGGCGCCCTGCAGGCCACACCGGCGCGCAAGGTCGAGATGTCCTATATCGGCGGCTAGGCCTCGCGCTACCGTCTGCGTCCTTCGACCGCTCCCGCCATGGCCTCCCCCACTGCCAACACCCTGAGCGCCAGCCACATTACCGGCCTGGTGCTGGCCGGCGGCCGCGGCACGCGCATGGGCGGAGTGGACAAGGGCCTGCAACCGCTGCATGGCAAGCCACTGGTCCAGCACGTGCTCGAGCGGCTGGCGCCGCAGGTCGGCACCCTGGCCGTCAACGCCAACCGCTCGCAATTGCACTACGCCAGCTTCGGCTATCCGGTCTGGAGCGATCTGCAAGCCGGCTTCCCCGGCCCGCTGGCGGGCCTGCAGAGTGGTCTGGCCCACTGCACCACCCCCTGGCTGGCCTGCGCCCCCTGCGATGCACCGCTGATTCCCTATGACCTGGTGGCGCACCTGGCCGATGCCATTGCCGAGGCCGGCGCCGAGGCCGCCATCGCCGTCACCACCGGCGCGCAGGGCCGGCAACGCCATCCGGTCTGCGCCCTGCTCGGCAGGAGCACCCGCGACGCTCTGGACGCCTTCCTGGCCACGGGTGAACGCAAGATGGAGCGCTGGTTCGCCACCCTCCATTGCGTGGAAGTGGAATTCCCCGAAGAACACGCCTTCAGCAACATCAACACCGCGCCGGAGTTGCAACGGCTCGAAGAAGAACAATGACCCATCCTTCCCTGAACGACATCGTCAGCTGCATCAGCGGCTATGACCCTCACGCCATGACCGTGGCCCGTGCCCAGGCCGTGATCCAGGACTTCATCACCCCCATCGAGACGGTGGAAAAGCTGGCCATCCGCAGCGCGCTCTCGCGGGTACTGGCACAGGACATCATCTCCCGCATCGATGTGCCGGCCCATGACAACTCGGCCATGGATGGCTACGCCCTGCGCGGCGAAGACATCGCCGACGGCCAGGCGCAGCGCTTGCAGATCGTCGGCGCGGTCCATGCCGGCCAGCGCTTTGAGGGCAGCGTGCAACGTGGCCAGTGCGTGCGCATCATGACCGGCGCCCCCATGCCGGCCGGATGCGACACCGTCATCCCGCAGGAACTGACCACCGACGCCGACGACCAGGGCGTAACCCTGCCGGCCGGGCGCGTACGGCCCGGTGACAACCGCCGCCTGCGCGGCGAAGACCTGATGCAAGGCAGCGTGGCGCTGCCGCGCGGGCGCATCCTGCGGCCCTCCGACATCGGCCTGCTGGCCTCGCTGGGCATCGCCGAGGTTCCGGTGCAGCGCCGCCTGCGCGTGGCCTTCTTCTCCACCGGCGACGAACTGCGCTCGGTGGGCGAGCCGCTGGACGCAGGCTGCGTCTATGACTCCAACCGCTACACCCTGCACGGCATGCTGACCCGCCTGGGTTGCGAGGTGCTGGACATGGGCGTGGTGCCGGACGATCCGGTGGCGCTGGAGGCAGCCTTTCGCAGCGCCTGTGAAGAGGCCGACGCCGTCATCACCTCCGGTGGCGTGTCGGTGGGTGCCGCCGACTACACCAGGCAGATCATGGCCAGCCTGGGTGAAATGACGTTCTGGAAGATCGCCATGCGTCCCGGCCGGCCGCTGGCCTTTGGCCGCATCAGCTCACGTGGGCGCGATGCCTACCTGTTCGGCCTGCCCGGCAATCCGGTGGCGGTGACCGTGAGTTTTTCCTTCTTCGTGCGCGACGCCCTGCTGCGGCTGGCCGGTGCCGAGTCCCGGCCCTTGCCACGCCTGCGGGTGACGACCGCCACGCCCATCCGCAAGAAAGCCGGTCGCACCGAATACCAGCGCGGCATCCTGGCGCCCGACGCCGATGGCCGCTGGAACGTGCGCCTGACCGGCATGCAGGGCTCGGGCATCCTGCGCTCGATGTCGGACGCCAACTGCATCCTCGAACTGGAGCATGAGCGCGGCGACGTGGCTGCGGGCGAAGAGGTCTCGGTGGTGCTGTTCGACGGGCTGGTCTGAAGCCATCCCAGAATGAAAAAAGCGCGGTCCAGGCCGCGCTTTTTCGTTTTCTGGCCGAAGCATCAGCCGCTCAGACCGCCTCATCCGTATCGCCGAGGTCCAGTTCTGCCGTCCCCAGCAGCTTCTGCGCACTTTCCGCCGGCAGTGCCTCCACCGACTTGAGCTTGCGGTTCATCTGGCGCGTACGGGTCTCGGCCTGATCAATATTGCGGGCAGCGCGTTCCAGCGCCGCCTTGGTCGAGGCCAGCACTTCGCCGAACTTGCCGAACTCGGTTTTGACCGCACCCAGCACCTGCCACACTTCGGAGGATCGCTTCTCCAGCGCCAACGTGCGGAAGCCCATCTGCAGGCTGTTCAACAGTGCCGACAGCGTCGACGGCCCGGCGATGGTCACCCGGCAGGTACGCTGCAGATCGTCGGACAGGCCCGGTCGGCGCATCACCTCGGCATACAGGCCTTCGGTGGGCAGGAACAGGATCGCGAAATCGGTCGTCAGCGGGGGCGAGAGGTATTTCTCGGCGATGGTCTTGGCCTCGTTGCGCACGGCGCGCTCCAGCTCCTTGCCGGCGCTGGCCACGCCATCGGCGTCGGCACGCTCGGCGGCATCGACCAGGCGTTCGTACTGTTCCTTGGGGAATTTGGCGTCGATGGGCATCCACACCGGCCCGCCCTCTTCCTTCGCACCCGGCAGGCGGATGGCGAATTCCACGCGCTCGCCGGTGCCGCGCACGGTCTCGACGTTCTTGGCGTACTGCTCGGGCGTGAGCATCTGTTCCAGCAGGATTTCCAGCTGCACTTCACCCCAGGTGCCACGGGTCTTTACGTTGGTCAGCACGCGCTTGAGATCGCCCACACCGGTGGCCAGCTGCTGCATCTCGCCCAGGCCCTGATGCACCTTGTCCAGGCGGTCCGAGACCAGCTTGAAGGATTCACCCAGGCGCTGCTCCAGCGTGGCATGCAGCTTCTCGTCCACGGTCTTGCGCATCTCTTCCAGCTTGAGCGCGTTGTCGTTCTGCAGATCCTTGATGCGGGCTTCCAGCGTGGCCCGCACTTCGCCCATGCGTTGGGCATTGGATTCGGTCAGTGCCGACAGTTGCTGGTTCAGGGTATCGCCGAAGCGCTTGAGCGAAACCGCCTGCTCTTCGCGGTTGACCTGTGCCTGCAGCGTGATGGACTGGCGCATGCTGTCCAGTTGCTGGGCGTTGGTTTCGTTCAGTTTCACCAGTTGCCGTGCGAAGCCATCGATCTGCTGGTTCTGCAGGCCGGCCACGCTGGACATCTGCGTGGCCAGCGTCTGCTGCAACTGGGCGAAGTTGCTGCCCAGCTCCTGGCGTGTGCTCTGGGCGCTGGCCTGGACCTGGCTGCGCAACTCGCGCTCGATGCGCTCGCCGGTGTCCTGCTGGTGGCGTTGCAGCTCCTGCTGCAGTTGCAGCAGCATGTCCTCGATGGCAGCACCCGGATCGTCGCGCGAGCCGCCGCGCAGCAGCACCAGTACCTGCAAGACGATGCCGACCACCACGAGGCCGGCCAGGATCATTTCGAATGTGTTCATGGGGGGGCTTACTCGGGCTTGTTGCGCATCCAGTCGGCGGTCTGGTAGAGCGCCGCCAGCAGGCGTTTCATCAGCTCGTCGGGCAGGCCCACGTCCTGCATGGCCCAGGTCATGCAGCGCAGCCACTGGTCGCGCTCGGAGATGCCGATGGGGAAAGGCAGGTGACGTGCGCGCAGGCGCGGATGGCCGAATTTTTCCATGTACAGGCTGGGACCGCCGGTCCAGCCGGAGAGGAACATGTAGGTCTTCTCGCGCGAGCCCTCCAGCGAAGGCGGATGCAGCGCGCGAATGCCGGCGAACTCCGGCTCCAGGTCCATCAGGTCGTAGAAACGGTCGACCATCTCGCGCAGTTTTTCAGCGCCGCCGATGAGTTCGAACGTGGTGGGTTGGTTGGGATCTTCGATTTGCATAAGACCGCCATGATACCGCAGCCGCCCTGCCATCGTCGGGCCGGCCGGCTGCGATCTGCAGGGCGTTTGACCTGCCTCGGCTCAGGCTTCGCGCAAGGTCTGCAGGGGCGGACGACGCAGCACGTGACGCAGTCCAGCCCAGCCGCCCAACGCCGAGCAGGCAGCGCCCAAGCCCATGCCCGCCAGCCACACCAGCGGGCTGAAGCTCCAGTCGAAATTGAAGACATAATGCGCCAGCGCCCAGCCGATGCCAGCCGCACCGCTGGCCGCCAGCAGTCCGGCCAGCGAACCCACCAGCAGCACTTCGATGCGCTGCGCCCGCGACAGCTCCTGGCGCGTGGCGCCAAGGGCACGCAACAGGCCGGCCTCGCGCACCCGCTCATCCTGCGAACTGGCCAGCGCCGCATATAGCACCAGTACGCCCGAGCAGAGCGTGAAGAGGAACAGGAACTCCACCGCCGAAATCACCTGCCCCACCACCTCCTGGATCTGGCGCAGCACGCTGCCGATATCGACCACGGTGAGATTGGGGAAGTCGCGGGTCAGGCGATTGCCCAGGGCTTCCTGCTGCGGATCCAGATGCACCGCCGTGATCCAGCTCTGCGGGGTATCGCGCATCAGGGTCGGGTTCAGGATCACGAAGAAATTGACCCGCAAGGAACCCCACTCCAGCTTGCGCAGGCTGGTCACCGGCGCCTCCACCAACTGGCCGGCGATGTCGAACTGCAGGCGGTCGCCCAGCTTGATGCCCAGGGTCTGGGCCAGACCGCGCTCGACCGAGGCCTCCGGCTGGCGGTCGTCGTACCAGCGGCCGGCGACGATGCCGTTGCCGGGCGGGATCTCCGCCATGGTGGAGAGGTTGAATTCACGATCGACCAGGCGCTTGGCGCGATCTTCCTGATAATCCGCCGGGTTGACCGGGCGCCCGTTGATCTGCACCAGACGGCCGCGGATCATCGGATACAGGGCGGCGTCCTTCACCCCGCCCTGCTGCAGCACCTGCTGCACCGCCTGGCGCTGGTCGGGCTGGATATTGATGATGAAACGATTGGGCGCGTCGGCCGGGGTGGCCTGGCGCCAGGCACCTACCAGGTCGCCACGGATGACGGTCAGCAGCAGCAGCGCCATCAAGCCCAGCCCGAGCGCCACCACCTGCATCACGGCGGCTGCCGGCCGACGCTGCAGGCCGTCGATGGCAAAGCGCCAGCTCTGGCGATCCACCAGGCCGCGCATGGAGCGCAACGCCCGCAGGCACAGCCAGGCCACCAGCGCGAACAGGCCGAAGCCGCCGAGGAAGCCGGCAATGGTCAGCAAGCCCAGCTTGAGGTCACCGGCCTGCCACAGCAGCAAGCCCGAAAAGACCAGCGTCCCCAACACATAGGTGAGCACCGTCATCGCCTGCGGTGCGCCCTGGTCGCGCCGGATCACCCGGTTATGCGGCACATTGCGCAACTGCAGGATGGGGGGCAGCGCAAAGCCGACCAGCAACAGCAGGCCGGTGGCCACGCCCTGTACCGCCGGAGCCCAGCCCGGCGCCGGCAAGGCGGTCGGCATGAAGCTGCCCAGCCACTGCAGCAGCGCAAAATGCGCGGCAAAACCGACCAGCATGCCGATCACGCTGGCGGCCAGGCCGATGACGATGAATTCGGTCAGGTACAGCCGCGTCACCTGCGCCTGTGTCATGCCGAAACAGCGCAGCATGGCGCAGGCATCCAGATGGCGCAGCATGAAGCGGCGCGCCGCCATGGCCACCGCCAGCGCCGCCAGCATGGCCGAGAGCAGGCCCACCAGCGAGAGGAACTGTTCGGCCCGGTCCAGCGTGGCGCGCATCTCGGGACGACCATTCTCCAATGACTCCAGGCGCACGCCGCGCAGCTTGTCGGCGTCAATCTGGCGCTCGATCTGCTTCTGGTAGCGCTGGACCTCTACGGCCGGGCCGGCGATCAGCAGCCGGTAGGTCACCCGCGAGCCGAGCTGCACCAGATGGGTGGCGGCCAGATCGGCTTGGCCCAGCATCACCCGCGGCGCGAAGTTGACGAAGGCGCTGCCGCGGTCCGGTTCCACCGAGATGATGGCGGCGATCTTCAGCGGCAGGTCGCCCAGCTTGATGGTATCGCCCAGCTTCACGTCCAGTTGCGACAGGATCTGCGGGTCCACCCACACCGTCCCCGGCTGTGGAATGCCTTCGGCCGGCCGGTCGCTGCCATCGGCGGCGCGCAGCCTGAGCTGGCCGCGCAGCGGATAGCCCGGCGTGACGGCCTTGATGGACGAGAGTACCGAACGTGCCGCATCGCCCTCGCCCGCCAGCGCCATGCTGGGAAAGACCTGGGTCTGGGCCTGCAGTAGCCCCTGCTGGCTGGCCTGCTGCACCCATTGCGCCGGCAGCGGCTGGTCGGCGGCCACCAGCAGGTCGGCCCCCAGCAACTGGTGGGCGTCGCGGGCCATGCCGGCGCGCATGCGGTCGACGAAGAAACCCACCGACGACAGGGCCGCCACCGCCACGATCAGGGCGATCAGCAGGAAGCGGAGTTCACCGGTACGCCAGTCGCGCAGGGTCATGCGCAATGCTTGTTGGAACATGCAGGAACCAGGAGGAAGTGAAAGAAAAGGCGAATCGGAATACAAGATCAGCCAGCAACGCGCTCAACGCACCCAGAGCGCCACCAGCCCCACGGCCAGCAGCACGCAACCGGCGGTCAACATCCGCAGACGCGAGCGCATGCGGTCCATGGTGGCGACCAGTTGCGCATTCTGCTCGGCCAGGGTGTTGATCAACTGGCTGGCTTCCAGCTGTTCGGCCTCCAGCTGCCGGATGCGCTGGGCGAACAGTTCGGCATCGCTGGCCGCCGGCATGGCCTCCTGTGCCTCCACCGCCGACTTGGCCTTGCGGGTGCGCGACCACAGATCACGTGCGCCCTTGACGATGCCCGGGGTGGCCTGGACCACATCGCCCCAGGGAATCAACTTGATGGCAGACAACCAGCTCAATCCCATGTGTTTCTCCTTGGTCGGCAGGGTCGGATACGGCTTGTTGCAATTTCGTTGCACGCCTGGGAGAACCGTGACCCTGCACTGTCTTCTAAGACAGGCAAAATGCAATTCTATCCCGAGCATCCGCTAACCATGACGGAGTTTCCTGACGATGAAAGCCCCCCTGCCCCTGCTGGGCGCCCTGCTGTTCCTGTGCGCCGGCGCCAGCTACGCCGCCGATTGCAGCAAGGCCGCCACCCAGGCCGAAATGAATGCCTGCGCCTCGCAGACCCTGACCCAGAACGACAGCGACCTCAATGCCACCTATCTGGCCTACCGCGAGAAGCTGAACAAGGCCCAGCAGAACCAGCTGCGCGAAGTGCAACTGGCCTGGCTGAAATACCGCGACCTGTCCTGCCGGTTCGAGAGCTCCGCCAGCGCCGGCGGCTCGGCAGCCTCGCTGGCCCTGCAGACCTGCCTGGCCGACAAGACCCGGCAGCGCGCCGATGAGCTCAAGGCCCTGGCCGGCTGCCAGGAGGGTGACCTGAACTGCGTACGCTAGGCAGTCGCAAACTTTCATGCTGTAATGCTCCCGTCTGAATTTTCAGACAGACGAATCCACACTGCCCAGGGAGTATTCAATGAAAAAATTGCTCATCGCCATCACCTCTTTCGCACTGGCCGCCCCGCTGCTGGTGGCAAGTCCCGCCATGGCGGAAAACGCCCAGCAGAACAAGATGAAGCAATGTAATGCGGACGCCACCGCTGCCGGCAAGAAAGGAGACGACCGCAAGGCCTTCATGTCGTCCTGCCTGAAGAAGGAGCAGCCCAAACCGGCCACCCAGCAGGACAAGATGAAGCAGTGCAACGCCGACGCTGCCGGCAAGAAGGGCGACGAGCGCAAGGCCTTCATGTCGTCGTGTTTGAAAAAGGACAAATGAAGCTGAAGTGAAGGAAAAGGCAGGCGCAGGCCATTCCATCGGCCTCACCGGCCTGCCCGGATGAAAAAAACCCGCAAGTTTGTGACTTGCGGGTTTTTTGTTGGGCGCGTGGGCCTGCGCCCGTGGTTCAGTGCTGGGTGCGCTTGAAGAAGAACAGTCCCGCGCCCACCAGCATCAGCACGCCACCGAAGAAACGGTTCTGCGCCTTGATCGCCTTCTGGCTGCGGAAGAAGCGCTGCAGGCGGCTGGCCGCGAACGCGTAGCCATGCATCACCACCAGGTCCACCACCACCATGGTCACCGCCAGCACCAGCAGTTGCAGCCACAGGGGACGCTGGTGGTCGATGAACTGCGGCAGCACGGCCACCATGAAGACGATGCCCTTGGGATTGGTGGCATTGGTCAGGAAACCGGTCATGCAGCGCTGCCACCAGAGCTGGCCACGATTGGCGCGGGCGGCGGCATTGGCCGCGTCCAGCGCTTCGCCCTGCTGCTCGGTCGGCACCGGCGCGCGCCATTGCGAAAAACCGAGATAGATCAGATACAGCGCACCGGCCACCTTGATGACGTTGAAGGCGGTTTCGGAGGCCACCAGCAGCGAACCGACGCCAGCCCCGGCGATGACCAGGATCACCACCAGCGCGATCTCCAGCCCGAGGATGGTGGCGCTGGTGCGGCGCACGCCGTAATTGAGACCGTGGCTCATGGACAGGACCGCGCCCGAACCGGGCGAGATGGCGATGACGCATGCAGCGGCGAAGAAGGTGAACCAGGTCTGGTAGTCCATGAGGCGCTCGGTGAGGCAAAAAGTGAAGATGCTCATTATAAGCAAAGCCGCAACGATTGCTTACAAATCCACGATGAATTGAAACACTTTGACGTCGTCCTGCACGTCGGCGGCTCGTTATAGGAAGCAAGGCGCAAGGAAATGAGGAAGCGATTACGCAGAATCAAGCGCCGAGCGTAACAACCACTTTCTAAAGGAAATTGCCATGAAAACCCAATCCGTCATCGTCGCTTCCCTGCTGACCGCGCTGGCCCTGCCGGTGTTTGCCCAGACCGGCGCCACCGCACCTGCCACTGCCGCGCCAGCCGCGACCACGGCCGCACCGGCCAAGGCGGAAGCAGGCAAGACCGAGAGCGCTGCCAAGACCAAGTCGACCCATCACGCCAAGCACAAGAAAGCCGAAAAGAAGATGGAGAAGAAGGGCAGCGGCGGCAGCGAAGCCAAGCCGGCCACCGACGCTGCGAAGACCAAGTAATCCTGCAGGCCACCGTACCACCGATCACTGATACACAACACACCTGAACCGATTTACGTCTCCTTGAAAGGACACCATCATGAACACCAAGACCATCATCGTTGCCTCCCTGTTGTCGGCCCTGACCCTGCCCGTGTTTGCCCAGACCGGCGCCGCAGCAGCACCGGCCGCCGCACCGGCCAAGACCGAAGCCGCCAAGACCGAAGCTGCGCCCAAGGCCAAGCATCACGTCAAGCACAAGAAGTCGGAAAAGAAGGCCGAAGCCAAGACTGAAAAGAAGGAAGCCACCGGCGAGCAAGCCAAGCCGGCCACCGACGGCGCCAAGAAGTAAGCCGTCCGCAAGGAGCAGGACCGGGCGCGGTTCGTCTTCGGCCACGCCCACCCATGTCAGGGATGACAGGGATGCCGCACCCTCGCCAGAGGCCAGGGTGCGGTATTTTTTATATTGTTTAGATCATTGGAACCAAGGATTCAGTCAGGCTGCCAGCGCAAAGCGATGCGTTCGCCCTGCGTGACGAAACGACTGCAGTCCATGCCGATGCCGGCAGCCAGGAGCAAGGTGTCGCCGGCCCACACCAGCGGCAGGTAAGGTCGCTCCCAGGCCGGGACATCGGCGCTCTGGTATTGCTGCTTGAGGCTGCGCGCCGGCCGGTTGTGCGCCAGCCTGACACGCTCGCCACCACTGCGACCGCAGATCAGCAGGGATTGCGACTGCAGCCAGGCCGGATCGAAGCCGCCCCGGCCATCGGCGTCAGCCTCGGTACCTGAGATAGGCTCGAAATGCAGCGTGCCGTAGAAGGCCGGCACATGCACCTGGGCCTGGCCTTGCCAGCGCAATTGCAGGGACTCGCCCTCTTCCGGCGGCCTGCGGCGCGGGGCCAGGAAGACGCGGTCGCGATAGCGGTGCACCTCGCCATCGGGATGCGAGACACACAGTTGCGCTTCGATGTCGGCCTGCAGCAGTTGACTGCGCATCTCCTGCATCCAGGCCGCCGAGGGCATGCGCATGCCGCGCAGCGCAAACCAGTGGCGCATCAGGTTGAGGAAGCGCTGCTCGCTCAACTGGCGCAGCGCCGGCATGCGCAGGTGATCGTCCTGCCGACATTGCTCCAGGTCCGCCTGGGCCACTTCACGCAGCAATTCCTGCGCGCCCTGGGCATGGCCCGCAGCCCGCGCCAGTCGCTGCTGGTAGCCGGGAAAGACCTGCCCCAGCGCCGGCATGACCTGATGACGCAAGGCATTGCGGGCGTAGCGCGGATCACGGTTGGATTCATCCTCGATCCAGGTCAGCGACAGCGCCAGCGCGACGCTCTCCAGTTGCGCCCGCGTCACGCCCAGCAAGGGCCGCGCCATCTGGGTATCCGCATCGCCCAGCAAGGCTGGCGCAGCATTGCAGCGATCCATGCCGGACAGACCGGCCAGGCCGCTGCCGCGCAGCAGTTGCAGCAGCACGGTTTCGGCCTGGTCGTCGAGGTGATGCGCGGTCAGCAGCAGGCGCGCGCCCTGCTGGCGACACAAGCGCCCCAGGGCGGCATAGCGCGCCAGGCGCGCCGCTTCTTCCACGCCGCTGTCGGCGACCTGCTGCAGTTGTACCCGTTCGGCCTGGAAGACCAGACCGCGCGCGTCGCAAAAGCCCTGTGCGTGGTCCAGCCAGGCGTCCGCATGAGGGCTGAGCCCATGATGGACGTGCAAGGCCACCAGCCTGCCACCCGCCTGCTGCGCCCAATGCGCGGCCACCTGCAGCAGCACGGTGGAATCCAGCCCTGCGCTGTAGGCCACGGCCAGGGTGTCGCGACGGGCGTCGAAGCCGGCCAGCGCCAGCGTGGCCTGCAGGGCTTGCATCAGGCTGGCCAGGGTCTTGTCGTGGGAGGCGGAAGGATGATCGGACATGGGAAACGCGGCGGCTGAAAAGACAAACGCCAGCGAAGCAATCGCTGGCGCCTGAACGTAGGAAGCGGAAACGGTGGGGAAATTATTCCGCCGAATTCAATTCCTTGAACTTGCCGTAGGCCATCAGCTTTTCGTGACGGGCGGCCAGCAGGTCCTTGGTCTTCATGCCCTGGAACTGGCGCAGCGAATCCGACAGGGCACGCTTGAGCAGGCCGGCCATCTGCTTGGGGTCGCGATGGGCGCCGCCCAGCGGTTCGTTGACGATCTTGTCGATCAGGCCGATGGCCTTGAGGCGATGGGCGGTCAGGCCCAGTGCCTCGGCGGCGTCGGCAGCGCGGTCGGCGGTCTTCCACAGGATGGAAGCGCAGCCTTCCGGCGAGATCACCGAATAGGTCGCATATTGCAGCATCAGCACCTGGTCGCCCACGGCGATGGCCAGCGCGCCGCCGGAACCACCTTCACCGATGATGGTGGCGATCAGCGGCACCTTCAGCTCGGCCATCACGTACAGGTTGTGGCCGATGGCTTCGGACTGACCGCGCTCTTCGGCATCGATGCCGGGGAAGGCACCGGGGGTATCGACGAAGGTGAAGATGGGCAGGCCGAACTTCTCGGCGACCTTCATCAGGCGCATGGCCTTGCGATAGCCTTCGGGCTTGGGCATGCCGAAGTTGCGCATGGCGCGTTCCTTGGTGTCGCGCCCCTTCTGGTGGCCGATCACCATGCAGGCCTGGCCATTGAAACGGGCCAGACCGCCGACGATGGACTGGTCGTCAGCGAAGGTGCGGTCGCCGTGCAGTTCGTGGAAGTCGGTGAAGATTTCGCGCACGTAGTCCATGGTGTAGGGACGTTGCGGATGACGCGCGATCTGCGACACCTGCCAGGGGGTCAGCTTGGCGTAGATGTCCTTGGTCAGTTGCTGGCTTTTCTTGACCAGGCGTTCGATCTCTTCAGAGATGTCGACGGCCGAGTCGTCCTGCACAAAACGCAACTCTTCGATCTTGGCATCCAGCTCGGCGATGGCCTGCTCGAAGCCCAGAAAAGTCGTTGTCGATTTACTCATTGTGTTCCTTTTCAACAAGTCCGATCATCGGCGGGAGGCCGCCCCGGCGGGGGTTGCGGCGCGATGGTCCAGATGGATCGGTTTGCCTTAAATCTTGAGAGGAGCGGAGTATACACCAGAGGCCTCCGCGCCCTCTTCCCCTTGGATCAATAATCGGATGGCAGCGGATCCAGGCTGCGCCACAGATACCAGGTGGCCACGGTGCGCCACGGTTCCCAGTTCGCGGCGACTTCGCGCGCATCGCTGCGCGAGACAGGCTCGCCCGAGAAATAACTGACGCTGATGCCCTTGAGCAATCCCAGGTCATCCAGCGGCAGCACGTTCGGGCGCAGCAGATTAAATATCAAAAACATCTCGGCTGTCCAGCGGCCAATCCCGCGGATCTGGATCATCTCGGCAATGACGGCTTCGTCTTCCATCTCCGTCCATTTGTCGGGATGTACCGTCTTGGCCTTGAAGTGGGCCGCCAGATCGAGAATATATTCAGCCTTGCGCTTGGACAGGCCGCAGGCAGCGAGCGCCTCGGGGCCGCTACGGATCACCTGGCCCGGCGTGCAGCGCGGGCAGGCTTCCAGGAAGCGCTGCCAGACCGCATTGGCGGCCTTGGTCGAAATCTGCTGGCCGATCACCGAACGTGCCAGCGTGGTGAAGGCGTCGCCGCGCACTGTCAATTGCAGGTCCCCGAACTGCGGGATGAGCTTGCGCATGATGCGGTCACGCTTCATCAGCTCGGCCTTGGCCTCTTCCCAGTAGGCCGGGACGATCAGGCTGGGATCGAGCTCGCTGGCTTTTCGGTTGGTATTCAAATCAAGCTCTCCGCCATTCGGTCAGGCCGCCCGGTTTGTCTTCCAGAATGATGCCGGCCTCGGTCAGCTCGGCACGGATGCGGTCGGCTTCGGCAAAGTTCTTGCCTGCCTTGGCCGCCTTGCGGGCGTCGATCAGGGCTGCAATGGCCGCTTCGTCCAGGCCACCGGCTGCGCTGACACCGCCCTTGAGGTATTCGCCCGGCGCGCGCTGCAGCAGGCCAAGGACGCCGGCCAGCGCCTTCAACTGGCGCGCCTGCGCCGGCGAGCGGCTGCGATTGACCTCGTTGGCCAGCTCGAACAGCACCGAGATCGCCACAGGAGTGTTGAAGTCGTCATTGAGGGCATCGGCGAAGCGCTGGGCGTGGGCTTCGTCGGCGACCAGGCCGCCGGCCTCGGGCGGCACATCCTTCAAGGCGGTATACAGACGGGTCAAGGCCTGGCGGGCGTCGTCCAGGTGCGCATCCGAATAATTGAGCGGGCTGCGATAGTGCGCGCGCAGGATGAAGAAGCGCAGCACTTCCGGGTCGTATTGCTTCAGGACGTCGCGGATGGTGAAGAAATTGCCGAGCGACTTCGACATCTTTTCGTTGTCGATGCGCACGAAGCCGTTGTGCATCCAGTAATTGACGAAGGTGTGCTGGTGCGCGCCTTCGGACTGGGCGATTTCATTTTCGTGGTGGGGGAACTGCAGGTCCTGACCGCCGCCGTGGATATCGAAATGGTCACCCAGCAGGTCGCTGGACATGGCCGAGCACTCGATGTGCCAGCCCGGACGGCCACAGCCCCAGGGCGAATCCCACTTGGCCTCGTCGGGCTCGGTCGGCTTGGCGGCCTTCCACAGCACGAAGTCCAGCGGGTCGCGCTTGCCGGTGTTGACATCGACGCGCTCGCCGGCGCGCAGATCGTCCAGCGACTTGCCGGAGAGCTTGCCGTAGCCGGGAAAGTCGCGCACCGAGTAATTGACATCGCCATCGCTGGCCTTGTAGGCCAGGCCGTTCTTTTCCAGCTTGCCGATCAGGTCCAGCATCTGCGGCACGTACTGGGTGGCGCGCGGCTCGTGATCGGGGCGCTGCACGCCCAGGGCGCCGGCATCCTCGTTCATGGCGTCGATGAAGCGATGGGTCAGCTGGCTGATGGTTTCGCCGTTTTCCAGGGCGCGCTTGATGATCTTGTCATCGATGTCGGTGATGTTGCGCACATAGGTCACGTCGTAACCGGAGGCGCGCAGCCAGCGCTGCACCATGTCGAACACCACCAGCACCCGTGCATGGCCGATATGGCAGTAGTCATAGACGGTCATGCCGCACACGTACAAGCGCACCTTGCCGGGTTCGATCGGGGAAAAGGTCTGCTTATCACGCGCTAGCGTGTTGTAAATCTTGAGCTCGCTCATGGGATGGGAATTCTAGGTTTGGCGGTACCGCAGTAGGCGCCGGGTTCATGCTTTTTTGCGTGGGGTTCGTGCCGCCAAAGGACTCGGCACAGGAACGCCCCTGCCTGGGGATCATTGTTCTAGCAGCAGTTGCAACATGAACGGGTCACGGCAGCCAAACCTCTTTTTGTCGTACTTGTTTGATATAAAATGCCAGCTTTCTTCGAATTTCTTCGAGTATAGCATCGATAAAACCATGGCCCCAGAATCACAAGAACAGACATCCATTCATGGTTTGCGCGGTTTGATCAGCAAGACTGCCCACCGGACGGCAGTGTTGTCCAGCCTGGTGGCCGCCCTGTTCGGGGTGCCTGCCAGCCATGCGCATGCCAGTGAAATGTCTGACATCAACAAGCTGATGCGGGCAGGGCAATATGCCGAAGCGCTGACCAGGACCGATGCCGTACTGGCGAAACACCCGCGCGATGCGCAACTGCGTTTTACGAAGGGCCTGATCTTAGCAGAACAAAACCGTTCTGCCGAGGCCATCGCGGTGTTCAGCAAGCTGACCGAAGACTTCCCGGACCTGCCTGAGCCGTACAACAACCTGGCCGTGCTGTATGCTGCCGACGGCCAGTACGACAAGGCCCGTTCAGCGCTGGACATGGCCATGCGCACCAACCCGACCTATGCCACGGCGCTGGAAAACCTGGGCGACGTCTATGCCAAGCTGGCCAGCCAGGCCTATGACAAGGCGCTGCAGATCGATCCGGGCGCCAACGTGCCGCAACCCAAGCTGACGCTCTTGCGCTCGCTCAACGGCAATACCACCGGTGGCACCGTGCCGCGTCTGGCCTCGGCTGCCACCGCCCAGCGCGAAGCCAAGGCCAAGGCCGATGCCAGCGCGGCTGAACAGCAGCAGCGCGCCAAGGCCCTGGCGGCCGAAAAGGCAGCCCAGCAGGCTGCCGCCGACAAGGCAGAAGTCGAGAAGACCGCCATCGCCAAGGCCACCGCCGACAAGGAAAAGGCGCAGGCAGACAAGGCCGCAGCGGACAAGGCGGCCGCCGACAAGGCTGCTTCCGACAAGGCGGCGGCGGAAAAAGCTGCCGCTGACAAGGCCGCTGCCGACAAGGCGCGCTCCGACAAGGCGCGTGCCGAGCAGTTGGCCACCGAGCAGGCGCGCGCCCAAAAGGCCGCCGCCGACAAGGCTGCCGCCGAGCAGAAGCAGGCCGAACTGCTGGCCCAGAAGGAAAAGGACAAGGCCGACAGGCTGGCCAAGGAACAGGCCGCCCGCGCCGAGAAGGAAAAAGCCGCCCAGGCAGCCGCCGAGAAGGCGCGTGCCGACAAGCTGGCCGCCGCCGAAAAGGCCAAGGCCGACAAGGCCCGCGCCGACAAGGACAAGGCCAAGGCCGAAGCCAGCGCCGAACAGGAAAAGTCAGCGGTACTGGCGGCCCTGAACGGCTGGGCCAAGTCGTGGAGCGACAAGGATGTGCGCGGCTACCTGGGCCACTACGCCAGCGACTTCGACACCCCCAAGGGCGCATCCCGCAAGGAATGGGCCGAAGAACGCCGCGCCCGCATCGAGGACAAGGGCCGCATCAGCGTCAAGGTCAGCAATGCCACGGTCAGCATCAATGGCAACACCGCCACCGTGCGCTATCGCCAGATATATAATTCTGATCGGCTGACGGTGGACAGCCGCAAGACCCTGATCTTCGTCAAACAGGGCAATCGATGGCTGATCAAACAGGAACGATCGGGAGGGTAATTGGTGGCTAGCGCTTTGCAAGGGCGTTCCATGCGCATGCTGGGACGCCTGCTGATGTTGTGTCTGGCAGCTCTGCCTTCGATGGGCAGCGTGGCCTCTTCTTCTTCGATTCCGCCGCAGAGCAGTCCACCCGGCAGCCCGGCGGCCAAGCCTGATCCGGAAGCCTTGCTCATCGACATCTACAAGGATCTCGGCGCCAATCGCCTGCGCGAAGCCCAGGACAAGGCCGACGCCCTGGTGGCGGCCTATCCGACCTTCCGCCTGGGGCATCTGGTGCGCGGCGACCTGCTGCTCATGCATGCACGCCCGGTGCGCAACTTCGGCGCCATGGCCGATGGCCCGGCCGACAAGCTCAAGGAACTGCGCGACGAGGCCATGGTGCGCATCCGCTCGCTACAGGAAAAACCGGACCCGCAACTGATCCCCAAGGCCGTGCTGCAGGTCGGCGAAGACCAGAAGAACGTGCTGGTGGTCGACACCACCCGCTCACGCCTGTACGTCTACGAGAATCAGGGCGGCGAACTGAAATACCAGACCGACTACTATGTCTCGCAGGGCCGCTTCGGCGCCAACAAGACCAAGTCCGGCGACCAGCGCACCCCCATCGGCGTGTACTACGTCAACAACCGCATCCCCGGCCCCAAGCTGCCCGATTTCTATGGCACTGGCGCCCTGCCCCTGTCCTACCCCAATGAATGGGATAAGCGCAATGGCCGCAGCGGCTATGGCATCTGGCTGCACGGCACGCCCTCGGACAATTTCAGCCGTCCGCCGCTGTCCTCCGATGGCTGCGTGGTGCTGGCCAATCCCGACCTGCAGAATCTGTATTCCACCGCCGAGGTCGGCAAGACCGTGGTGGTGATCAGCCAGCACGTGCAGTTCGTGGACAAGGGGGAATGGGCCAGGCAGCGTGACGCCGCCAGCGCCATGCTGGAAGACTGGGGCCAGTCGCTGGAAAATGCGGATGCCGACAAGGTCCTGTCGTACTATTCCCCCGAATTCCGCTCGGCCCAGGGCGAAAACCTGAGCACCTGGTTCGGCCGCCAGCAGAAGAGCCTGAACGGCGCGCGCTATACCAGTGTCAAACTGCGCGATGTCAGCCTGTTCCGCTATCCCGGCACACCGGAAGACATGATCGTCAGCACCTTCACCCAGGAGAGTGCCGTCGGCAAGAGCAAGAACGCGATCCGCAAGCGCCAGTACTGGGTGCGTGAGGGGTCGCAATGGAAAATCATTTACGAAGGCAACGCATGATCATTTCTCGTCGTCACCTGCTGCGCATGGCAGCAGCCCTGTCCCTGTCGGCTACGCTGGCCTCCCCCGTGCTGGCCGCTGACGCGCCCCGCGTACTGCTGAAAACCAGCATGGGCGACATCACCGTCGAGCTGAACCCGGAAAAAGCCCCGGTCTCGGTCGACAACTTCCTGAAGTACGTCAAGAAGGGCCAGTACAACGGCACGGTGTTTCACCGCGTCATCAACGGCTTCATGATCCAGGGCGGCGGCATGGACCAGAACCTGCGCGAAAAGCCCACCGATGCCCCCATCAAGAACGAGGCCAATAACGGTTTGAAGAACGAGGTTTATACTATCGCCATGGCGCGCACCTCGGCACCGCACTCGGCCACCGCGCAATTCTTCATCAACGTCGCCAACAACCGCTTCCTGGACTATCCGGGCCAGGATGGTTGGGGTTATGCGGTGTTCGGCAAGGTGATCGCCGGCACCGACGTGGTCGACAAGATCAAGAAGGTGCGCACCGGCGGCGGTGATGTCCCGACCACTCCGGTGGTGATCGAATCGGCCAGCATCGTCAAGTAGGTCTGAACCGCACCGGCATGCCAGGCGGGCCAGCGTTGCCCGCCTCGTTTTTTTATTTTTACCCTCAAGCAAAGGATTCAACATGGCAGTTCTGCTCACCACCAACCACGGCAACATCAAGATCGAACTGGACGCGGAAAAAGCGCCGAAGACCGTTGAAAACTTCCTGGCTTACGTCAATGCAGGTCACTACAACGGCACCATCTTCCACCGCGTCATCGACGGTTTCATGATCCAGGGCGGCGGCTTCGAACCCGGCATGAAGCAGAAGGAAACCAAAGAACCCATCGAGAACGAAGCCAAGAATGGCCTCAAGAACGAGCCCTACACCCTGGCCATGGCCCGCACCGCCGCCCCGCACTCGGCCTCGGCGCAGTTCTTCATCAACGTCAAGAACAACAGCTTCCTGGATTTCCCGGGCCAGGACGGTTGGGGCTACTGCGTCTTCGGCAAGGTCGTCGAAGGCACTGAAGTGGTCGACAAGATCAAGGGCGTCAAGACCACCCGCTCCGGCATGTTCGCCGACGTCCCGGCGGAAGACGTGGTGATCGAGAAGGCCGAAGTGGTCTGAGCCAGACCCTCTTCACCCCGACCATGACTGATTTCCAGTTCATGCAGAAAGCGCAACCGACGGTTGCGCTTTTTGTTTCCGACCTCCATCTGCAAGCTTCCCTGCCGCGTACCACGGCGGCCTTCCTGTCCTTCCTGCAACACCAGGCGAGGCGCACGCAACAGCTCTACCTGCTGGGCGACATCTTCGAATACTGGGCCGGCGACGATGACCTGGTCACGCCCTACAACCGGCAGATCGCCGATGCCCTCAAGGCCGTGCAGGAGCATGGCGTGCAACTGTTCTGGATGGCCGGCAACCGTGATTTCCTGGTGGGCCAGGGCTTTGCGGAAGCCGCAGGGATGACCCTGCTGGACGACCCGACGGTGGTCACCCTGGCCGGTCGCCGCCTGGCGCTGGCGCACGGCGACGCCCAGTGTACGGACGACCTGGCCTACATGGCCTTCCGCGCCCAGGTGCGGCAGCCGGCCTACCAGCAGCAGTTCCTGGCGATGCCACTGGCGCAGCGCAAGGCCATCATCGAAGGCATCCGCAAGAACAGCCAGGATGCCAACCAGAGCAAGGAAATGGCCATCATGGATGTGAATGCCGATGCCATCGCCGCGCTCTTCACGCAGACTGAAAGCGACGTGCTCATCCACGGCCATACGCACCGCCCTGCCCTGCATCGTCTGGACGATGGTGAGCCCCCCAGGCTGCGCTACGTCCTGCCGGACTGGGAATACGACGTCGAGACGCCGCGCGGTGGCTGGATCAGCCTGAGCGCCGACGGCGTGCTGCACCGGCATGATGCCCAGGGCGACGAGATCTCCTGAACCACCGCTCCCCTGCCCTGCCTCCCACCGCAGCCGGCATGATCCCGGCTGCGGACTCCGACCTCACTTCAATCGACCAGCCGGTTCAACTGGGCGGCGTCGAAGTGCGTTGTTTCTTCCAGTCGTCGACACCCTATGCCCGCACTCTTCAAGGCGGCCAGCACCACCTCGAGCTGCTGCTCCTGCGCCGCCACCTGGTTGATCAGGCCATGCAGCGCCTTGGACAGCGGATCGTCGCCATTGGGCATGACGCCATAGGCCGCAAACAGCCGGGCTGCCGCCTGGTCGCGCTCGACCGGCCCTGGATTACGCTCGACGATGCGCGCCGGGTTGCCAACCGCCGTGGCGCCGGCCGGTACTTCCTTGGTCACCACCGCATTGGAGCCGACCTTGGCGCCGTCGCCCACCGTAAATCCGCCCAGGACCTTGGCACCGGCACCGATGATGACACCGCGTCCCAGGGTGGGATGGCGCTTGGCACCCTTGGACAGCGAGGTACCGCCCAGGGTCACGCCCTGGTAGATGGTGGAATCGTCACCGACCACAGCGGTCTCGCCGATGACCACGCCCATGCCGTGGTCGATGAAGACACGGCGGCCGATGGTGGCGCCGGGATGGATCTCGATACCGGTGAACGTGCGCCCCAGCTGCGAGATGAAGCGTCCCAGCCACTTCAGGTCGGCCTGCCAGCAGGCCTTGGCCCAGCGATGCAGGATCACCGCATGCAGGCCGGGATAACAGGTCAGCACCTCCCAGCTATTGCGGGCGGCGGGGTCGCGCTCACGGATGCTGGCGATGTCTTCTCTGAGTCGGCTGAACATGATGACCTTCCTGGAACGTTGAACAAAAAGTGGAACGACAAAAAAAATCGCCGGACACGCAGTCCGGCGATGCTGTCATGCGGAGATGACCGGACTTATCTGGGCAAGCGCTGACGTCGCGCCTCGTACAGACACACGCCCGATGCCACCGACACGTTCAGGCTCTCGACCGAACCGAACATGGGGATGTTGACCAGCACGTCGCAGGTCTCGCGGGTCAGGCGACGCATGCCCTCGCCTTCGGAACCCATGACCAGCGCGGTGGGGCCGGTGAAGTCACCCTCGTACAAGCCCTTCTCGGCATCGTCGGAGGTACCGATGATCCAGACGCCGCGCTCCTTCAGGTCGCGCATGGTGCGCGCCAGGTTGGTGACGGTGATGTAGGGCACGGTATCGGAGGCGCCGCTGGAGACCTTCATGGCCGTGGCGTTGAGGCCCACGGCGCGATCCTTGGGGGCGATCACGGCGTGCGCGCCGGCACCATCGGCCACGCGCAGGCAGGCACCCAGGTTGTGCGGATCGGTGATGCCATCAAGGATCAGCAGCAGCGGCGGACCGACCACGGCGTCCAGCAGTTCGTCCAGGGTGCGTGCCAGCGACAGTGCCGCGGCCTTGGCCACCACGCCCTGGTGACGGCGCGTACCGACCATGGCAGCGAGGCGCTGGTCGTCGGCCTGGATGATGCGCACATTGGCTTCCTTGGCCGCATGCAGCAAGTCCAGCATGCGGCGGTCGCGGCGCTCGGCATCCACGTAGATCTCGTCCACCGAGGAAGCCTCGTGGCGGATGCGGGAGGTCACGGCATGGAAGCCGAAAATCATTTTGCTCTTCATAGATCCTGCTTGTGTCTTTCGTCTTGCGGTCAAATCATTCCATCAAACCCGCACGCAGGCTGCCTGGGCAGCTGGCGGCCGGGGACATGCTCATCGCTTCTTCTTGCCGCCCTTGTTGAAACCCTTGGCGGCAGCACGCTTGCGGTCGGCTTCGCCAGCGCGGGCGTGGCTGGCGCCGGTCTTGGCCTGGGCGCCACCCTTGGCCCCCTTGCCCTTGGCGGCCACGGCGGCCGGCTTGGGCGCGGCGCCCTTCTTGGCACGGGGTGCCGGTTGGCCGGCGTCACCGCCGGCGGCGTTCCTGGCCGATCCTGACTTGCCGCGCGCGGCACTTTCGGCGCGCTTGGCTTCGTTCTTGATCAGGGTGCGGATGCCCGGTTCGTTGACCAGCGACAGATCGATCTTGCGTGCATCCAGGTCGACCCGGCTGACCTGCACGGTCACGCGATCGGTCAGCTGGTAGCGGATGCCGGTGCGTTCGCCGCGCAGTTCGTGGCGCGCTTCGTCGTACTGGAAGTAGTCTGCCCCCAGTTCGGTGACGTGCACCAGGCCTTCAATATAAAGCGCATCGAGCTGCACGAAGATGCCGAAGGTGGCCACGCCGGCGATGGTGCCGGTGAATTCCTCGCCCAGCTTGTCGCGGATGAAGTAGCACTTCAGCCATGCTTCCACGTCACGCGAGGCCTCGTCGGCGCGACGTTCATTGGCCGAACAGTGCAGGCCCAGCGCTTCCCAGATCGCCAGGGCGCTCTCGCCACGCGGCTTCTTGCCAGCGGCCTTGTCGGTGGCGCGCTGCAGTGCCTGCGCCTTGCGGGCGGCCGGCGAGATCGAGGTATTGAGTGCGCTGCTGTCGATACCCTTGGGCTCGTAGCGCTTGCCCTGCAGCACGGCCTTGATGGCACGATGGGTCAGCAGGTCGGGATAACGACGGATCGGACTGGTGAAGTGCGCGTAGGACTCGTAGGACAGGCCGAAGTGACCGATGTTGTCGGGGCTGTAGACCGCCTGCTGCATGGAGCGCAGCAGCATGGTCTGGATCAGGACCGCATCCGGACGCGCCTTGACCTTGGGCATCAGTTCCGCATAGTCGGACGCGCTGGGAGTGTCGCCCCCACCCAGGGTCAGGCCCACCTGCTTGAGGAAGGTCCGCAGCTGGGTCAGTTTTTCCTTGGTCGGGCCGGCGTGGATACGGTACAGCGCCGGATGATCGTGACGCTTCAACAGGTCGGCCGCGCAGACGTTGGCCGCCAGCATGCACTCCTCGATCAGGCGGTGCGCATCGTTGCGGGTGCGCGGCAGGATCTTCTCGATCTTGCCGGCGGCATTGCAGACGATGTAGGTCTCGGTGGTCTCGAAGTCGATGGCGCCACGCGCCTGGCGCGCCGTCAGCAGCGCCTGGAAGACTTCGTAGAGGTGCGTCAGGTGCGGCACCAGACCGATCCGGCGCGCCGCCTCCGGCCCCTTGGTATTGCCCAGGATCGAGGCCACTTCGGTGTAGGTCAGGCGGGCCGCCGAGTGGATCACGGCGGGATAGAACTGGTAGGCCTTGATCTCGCCCTTGGCAGTAATCACGGCGTCGCAGACCAGGGTCAGGCGATCGACGTCGGGGTTCAGCGAGCACAGGCCGTTGGAGAGCTTCTCCGGCAGCATCGGGATGACCCGGCGCGGGAAGTAGACCGACGTGCTGCGTTCCAGCGCGTCGGTATCCAGGGCATCGTTGGGCTTGACGTAGTGGCTGACGTCGGCGATCGCCACGATCAGGCGGTAACCCTTGGTGCGACCGATCTTGACCGGTTCGCAATAGACCGCGTCATCGAAGTCGCGGGCATCTTCACCGTCGATGGTGACCAGCGGGACATCGCGCAGATCGACCCTATCCTTCAGGTCGGCCGCCTTGACTTCGCTGGGCAGCTTGGCCGAGAGCTTCTTGGCCGCTTCGGAGAATTCGTGCGGTACGCCGTACTTGCGCACGGCGATTTCGATTTCCATGCCGGGGTCGTCGATGTCGCCGAGGATTTCGACGATCTTGCCCACCGGCTGGGTATAGCGTGACGGATGCTCGGTCAGTTCGACGCTGACCACCTGCCCCGCCTTGGCCTTGCCCGGCGAGCCGGCCAGCAGCACGTCATGGCCGATGCGCTTGTCTTCGGGGGCGACCACCCAGACGCCGTTCTCGTTGAGCAGACGACCGATCACGTGGCTGTTGGCGCGCTCCACCACTTCGACGATGGTCCCTTCCGGACGGCCGCGACGGTCGGTGCCGACGATGCGGGCCTGGACGCGGTCCCCGTGCATGACCTTCTGCATTTCCTTCTCGGGCAGGAACAGGTCAGCGCTGCCATCATCGGGCAGCAGGAAACCGAAGCCATCACGGTGGCTGGAAACGCGGCCCAGGATGAAGTCGGGTGAATGGGTCAGTTTGTAATGACCGGCGCGATCCGGCTTGATTTGGCCGTCACGCTCCATGGCGTTGAGGCGGCGCGTCAGGCCATCCATTTCTTCAGGCTTGACGCCAAGCGCGGCTGCCAGTGCGGCAGCGTTTTGCGCGCCGGACGAAGTGCGCAGGATGCCGAGGATCTCTTCCCGGCTGGGAATGGAATAGGGAAATTGGCTCAAAAGTTTCGTTTCGCGCAATTGTTATAAAGGCCGGGGCAAGCTTCGCCCGGACGATGGAAGCCCCTAGTGTAACGGAGTTGCTGCCATTTACCTAACCGCAATACGGGGAAAGGCGGGGGTCTGGAATTCGTATTACAACGAAAAAACATCGTTGCGACCCAAAAAAGTATTGACAGCATCTGCAGACCATCTATAATCACGGTCTTCGCTTTACAGCGCAGCCCACGTGGCGGAATTGGTAGACGCGCATGGTTCAGGTCCATGTGCCGCGAGGTGTGGGGGTTCGAGTCCCTCCGTGGGCACCAAAACATAAAAGGTCGAATGATGAAAATCATTCGGCCTTTTGCGTTTTGGGGACCACGAGCAAAGCGCCTGCGCGCTTTGCGGGAGGGACGAGAAAGTCCTGCCTTGCAAGGCAGGACGGGGCCGCGGGACGTGACCGCGTGCCTCCGTGCGCAGCAAAACAAAAAAGGTCGATTGATGAAAATCAATCGGCCTTTTGCGTTTTTGGCCATTCTTTTTGGGGACCACGAGCAAAGCGCCTGCGCGCCTTGCCCCCCCTCCTTCCCTAGCTACCCGCGCAGCCGGAACACGCTCACCGTCTCGCTCAGGGCAGCGGCCTGTTCCTGCATCTGGCGCGCCGCAGCGGCGGCCTGCTCCACCAGCGCTGCATTCTGCTGGGTCGCTTCGTCCATCAGGTTGATGGCCTGGTTGACCTGCTCGATGCCGTCGCTCTGTTCCTGCGAGGCGGACGTGATCTCGCCCACGATGTCGGTCACCCGGCGCACGCTGGCCACCACTTCCTCCATGGTCGCGCCGGCCTGCTCGACCAGCTTGCTGCCAGCCTCGACCTTGCCGACCGAATCGCCGATCAATTCCTTGATTTCCTTGGCCGCACTGGCCGAGCGCTGGGCCAGCGTACGCACTTCCGACGCCACCACGGCAAAGCCGCGCCCCTGCTCGCCGGCGCGGGCCGCTTCGACCGCGGCGTTCAAGGCCAGGATGTTAGTCTGGAAGGCGATGCCATCGATCACCGCAATGATGTCCACGATCTTGCGCGAGGAATCGTTGATCGACCCCATCGTCGCCACCACTTCGGACACCACCGAACCACCCTGCACCGCCACCTCCGAAGCGGAGGCCGCCAACTGGTTGGCCTGGCGCGCATTGTCGGCATTCTGCTTCACGGTGGAGGTCAGTTCTTCCATGGCCGAGGCGGTTTCTTCCAGCGAACTGGCCTGCTGTTCGGTGCGGTTGGACAGGTCCAGGTTGCCATGGGCGATTTCGGTGGAGGCCGTGGCAATCGTATCGGTGCCCTGGCGCACCCTGCTGACGATGCCCACCAGGTTGTCGTTCATTTCCTTCAGAGCGCGCATCAGGTGTCCGGTCTCGTCACCGCTACGCACGTCGATCTGGTTGTCCAGCTGCCCCTTCGCCACACGGCCGGCCACATCGACCGCCTTGTTCAGCGGTGCGGTGATGGACCGGGTGATGACCAGGGCCAGCACCACTCCCAGCAGGATGGCGATCACGCCCAGGGTCAGCATGACGATACGCGCGGTACGGAACAGGCCATCGATTTCCACCGTCAGTGCCTGGATGCGCTCGGTCTGCAGGTTCGCCAGCTTTTCGATGGCAGCCAGATAGACGCGGGTACTGGGCAGCAGTTGCTCGTCGACCGCCTTGCGGGCCGCCTCCTCGTTACCGGCATCCTTTTCCTTGAAGACCGCCGCATTGGCCGCCAGCACCACCTTGCGCCGCTCGTTGATCTCGTTCAAGCCGGCCCGACCGGCATCATCGGTGATCAACTCTTCCATGCGCTTGACCAGCTCATTGTTCTTGCTGATGGTGGCGCCGATTTCCTGCTTGTAGAACTTCTGCTGCTCCGGATCGGCGTTCTTGGCTGCCGCGACGATGCGGCCGACGTTGATCTCGATGGACTTGTAGAAGGTATTGACCAGCCGCTCCTTGACCAGTGCATCATTGACCATCATGTCATTGAGCTTGCCCACCGCCTGCAGGCGCCAGATGCCGATGCCGGTGATCATCGCCATCAGCACCAGGACCGCCGCAAAGGCCAGGCCCAGGCGCATGCCTATCGTCATGTTCTTCATCGTTCCCCATCTCCCGTTGTGTGAGACGCAACCATGGCGGCTACGCCGCGACCCGCGTACAGATCCCCGTGCGGATGAGTCATTATCGGTCAGGCGATGTCGCACTTGAGATGCTTCGGGTCAAATCAGAAGAAATCTTTTATCATCCGGCACAGACGCTACCAATCGGTAGCCAGCACCGGAAGGCGAGCTTTCCGTCCCGGCCGGTCCATCGACTTTGCAGAACAGCAATGCCAATGCCTCAATTCGACAAATCCCTGGTCTGGTTCCGCCGCGACCTGCGTCACACCGATCACGCCGCCCTGTACTACGCGCTGTCGCAGAGCACCCAGGTGTGGTGCGTGTTCGTCTTCGACACCGACATCCTGGCGGCCCTTCAGGCCGACGGCGTGACCCGCGATCGCCGTATCGACTTCCTGCTGGCCAGCGTGGCCGAGCTGGATGCTTCCTTGCGCAAGGCCGGCGGTGGCCTGATCGTGTCGCATGGTTCAGCAACCCAGCGCATCACCGAACTGGCGGCCGAACTGGAGGTGCAGGCGGTCTTCACCAATGCCGACTATGAACCGGCCGCCATCGAGCGCGACCAGCTGGTGGCACGACAGCTCAAGAAACAAGGCGCACAGCTGCTCAGCTACAAGGATCAGGTCATCTTTGAGAAAGATGAAGTATTGACCCAGTCGGCCAAGCCCTTCTCGGTCTTCACGCCCTACAAGAACGCCTGGATGGCCAAGCTGGCGGCCGCCGGTGGCGACTTCTACCTGAAACCCTATCCGGTAGAAAAATACCTCAAGGCGCTGGCCAAACCGCCTGCCAGACTGGATCACGCCCTGCCCACCCATGCGCAACTCGGTTTTGAGCCCAGCAATCTGCAGGAACTGAAGATCCCCACCGGCATGTCCGGCGGCCAGGCGCTGCTGGACGATTTCCTGGGGCGTATCGGGGCCTACGGTACGGCGCGTGATTTCCCGGCGGTGAAGGGGCCATCCTACCTGTCGGTCCACCTGCGCTTTGGCACCGTGTCCATTCGCACGCTGGCGCGTGCTGCCATGCAGGCCATGCACGCCGGCCAGGGGGCGGCCGGCGCGGCGGTGTGGCTGTCGGAGCTGACCTGGCGCGATTTCTACTTCATGATCCTTCACCACCATCCGCGTGTGACTGAAAAAGCCTTCAAGCCAGAATACGACGCCATCCGCTGGGAACAAGGCCCGCATGCCGAAGAACTGTTCGCCGCCTGGTGCGAAGGCCGCACCGGCTACCCGCTGGTGGACGCGGCCATGGCCCAGATCAACCAGACCGGCTACATGCACAACCGCCTGCGCATGGTGGTGGCCAGCTTCCTGACCAAGGACCTGGGCATCGACTGGCGCTGGGGTGAGCGCTATTTCGCCATTCACCTCAACGACTTCGACCTGTCCGCCAACAACGGGGGCTGGCAATGGGCCTCGTCCTCGGGGTGCGATGCCCAGCCCTATTTCCGCATCTTCAACCCGGTCACGCAGTCGGAGAAGTTCGACCCCGACGGCAAGTTCATCCGCCGTTATCTGCCGCAGCTGGCCAAGCTCTCCGACAAACGCATCCACGCGCCGTGGACGGCCACGCCGGACGAGCGCATGGATGCGGGCGTGACGCTGGGCCAGAACTATCCGCGTCCCATCGTGGACCACGCCCAGGCGCGCGAGCGCACGCTGGAACGTTATGCGGTGGTGAAGAAGGCCGCATAAGCCCATCGACCGATCTGCATGGGCAAGAAAAAACGGACTGCAACTCACATTGCAGTCCGTTGTTCATTTCGCCGGGCGGATCACTCCGACATGACAGGCTCCACCTTCTTGTCCTGATCGAAGCGGATCGGCGGCACCCGCCGCACCATCCACAGGCCCACCAGTGCGGCCACGATGGCAATGGCGATACCCATGTGGATGGCCGCGACCAGGGCGTCACGGGCCGCATCCAGCAAGGCCGAGCCATTGTGGCCGGCCTGCATCAGCTGGGCCAGCAGCACCGACTGGATGTCGTGGTTGACCAGCACTTCCGGGTCGCTGAAATCCTTGAGCCACTGGGCGGCATGATCGCCCTCCAGCGCCTTCTGCACGCCGGCGCCATACATCTGGCTGACCAGCGTGCCGGTGATGGCGGTCCCCAGCATCCCGCCGATCATGCGCAGCGACTGCAACAGGGCGGTGGCGATACCCAGATGCTCGCGCGCGGCGGCCTGCTGGGCGAACACCGTCAAGTTGGGCAAGACCAGTCCCAGACCGAAACCGCCGGCCAGCATCACCGCCAGCAGGAAGCCGTTGCCGGTATTGCGGTCGCACAGCACCACCCCCAGGCAGGCGGCGGCGATCAGGGCGAAGCCCAGGTTCATCATCAGGTTGGGGTTGGGAATGCGGGTGATGATGCGCCCGTTGACGATGCTGGCCACGGTGATGCAAGCCACCAGCGGCGTGATCAGCAGGCCGGCCTCACGCGGGCTCAGGCCGAAGCCGCCCTGGAACAGCAGCGGCGCGTACATCAGCAGGGAAAACATGGCAAAGCCGGCCAGCACCGACAGCAGGAACAGGCTGGCCAACGCCCGGTCGCGCAGCATCTCGAAGGGCAGGATGGGTTGCGCGGCGCGCCGCTCCCACTTCCACAAGGCATAGAACGCCGCCACCGCGAGCGCCAGCAAGGCCAGCATGCCGCCGGTGATGCCGCGCTTGGGCAGCAGTTCCACCAGCAGCTGCAGGCTCCCCAGCGACAGCGAGATCAGCAGCGCGCCCGGCCAGTCCAGCCGCATCTTGCCCGCATGCTGCATATGCCGGATGTGCGGCACGAAGCGCCAGACGAAGAACAGCGAGATCACGCCGATGGGCAGGTTGCAGTAGAACACCCAGCGCCAGCCCAGCCCCTGCGTGAGGAAGCCGCCCAGCGACGGTCCCACCGCAGTGGCAATGCCGAACGAGGCCGACAGGATGATCTGCCAGCGCAGCCGCACACGGGGATCGGGAAACAGGTCGGCAATCGACGCAAAGCAGGTCCCCACCAGCATGCCGCCACCAATACCCTGCAGGCCGCGTGCCAGCACCAGGAACAGCATGCTGTCGGCCATGCCGCACAGGGCCGAGGCACCGACGAAGACCACGATGGATGCGATCACGAAGGGCTTGCGGCCGAAATAATCACCCAGCCGCCCGAAGATGGGCACCGTGATCACCGAGGTCAGCAGGTAGGCCGTGGCTACCCAGGCATAGAGTTCGAAGCCCTTCAGCTCGGCCACTATGGTGGGCAATGCAGTGCCGACGATGGTCTGGTCCAGCGCCACCAGCATGATGACGAAGCAGATACCGAGCGTGGCCAGCAGGGATTCACGGAAGGGCAGGACTTGGCCGCTGGAGTGGGCGGCGGCGGTGTGTTGGGCCATGTGGCGAGGGATGCAATCCGGAAGTTGCGCAGGTGCGCCAATCCGCCATTCTAGCGCCGCAGCGTGGGCCCTGCAGATCGCCTCACAGCAGCAACTCGTAGCGCCGCTCGTTGAGCTTCACGCCCCAATGCGAGCCGATGCGCTGCTCGGCGAGCACGAAGCCATGTCGCTCATACAACGCATTTGCTGCGTGCAGTCCCTCGAAGCTCCACAGGTAGATGGAAGGATAATCCCGCTCCGCGCAAGTGCGCACCGCCTCCGCCACCAGGGCATCACCGACGCCGCGCCCGCGCAGTTTTTCGGAGGCGATGAACCAGCGTAGCCAGGCACCCTGCTGCTGTGCATGCTGACCATCGATGGTGAGCGAGCCCTCGACGCGCCCGTGAACGGCGGCGGTCCAGAAACCGTCGCGGCTATCGTCGTAGCGACTCATGAAGGCGGCCAGCTCGGTGGCGATGCGCGCTTCGAAGTAGACCCCGAAGCTCCAGTTTTCGGTGTAATAGGCGGCGTGCAGCTCGGCTACCCGCCCGATGGCGCCTGGCAGATAGCCGCGCCGGATGTGGATGTCGTCCAAGGCTTGCCTCCCGGTCAGGGCGGCTGCGGCCGTGGCGCCGCAACACCCTGACGGGCGCTGCGGCTTGCACCGGGCTCAGTCGCCAGCGATGGTCATGTTTTCCAGCAGGATGGAACCGGTTTCCTTGGTTCCGCGCACCAGCGTATCGTTCCCCACGGCGACGATCTGGCGCAGCATGTCCTTCATGTTGCCGGCGATGGTGATCTCCTCCACCGGGTACTGGATGACACCGTTCTCGACCCAGTAACCGGAGGCACCACGCGAATAATCGCCGGTGACGTAGTTCACGCCCTGCCCCATCAGCTCGGTCACCAGCAGGCCGGTCCCCATCTTCTTCAACATGCCCTTGAAGGTGTCGGCCTTGGTGGTCAGGTCCGAGCGCAGCGTCAGGTTGTGCGATCCACCGGAGTTGCCGGTGGTCTGCATGCCCAGCTTGCGCGCCGAATAGGTGGACAGGAAATAGCCCTGCACCACGCCATCCTTGACCACTTCGCGCTTGACGGTGCGCACGCCTTCTTCATCGAAGGGCGCCGAGCCCACGGCACCGATCACGTGCGGATCTTCCAGGATCTGGATGTGCTCGGGGAAGACCTGCTGGCCCAGCGAATCCAGCAGGAAGGTGGACTTGCGATACAGCGCACCACCCGAGACCGCCTGCACGAAGGCGCCCAGCAAACCGGCCGCCAGCGGTGCCTCGAACAGCACCGGGCACTTGCGGGTGCTCAGCTTGCGTGCATTCAGGCGCGCCAGCGCGCGTTCGGCGGCGTAGCGGCCGATGGCTTCCGGCTTGGCCAGCAGCTTGGGGTCGCGCTTGGAGGAATACCAGTCGTCGCGCTGCATGCCCGCGCCCTTGCCGGCGATGGGCGCCACCGAGATGGTGTGGCGCGAGAACGGATAGCCGCCCATGAAACCGCGGCTATTGGCCGCGATGAAATGCGAGTGTTGCACGTAGACGCTGGCGCCTTCGCTGTTGCTGATGCGCGGATCGGTCTCCAGCGCGGCGGTTTCGCAGCGTTGGGCCAGCGCCACAGCTTCTTCGGTGGAAATGTTCCAGGGCGAAAACAGTTTCAGGTCGCGCGGGGCCATTTCCAGCATCTCGGCCTCGGGCAGGCCGGCACAGTCATCGATGGAGGTGAAGCGGGCGATGTTGTAGGCCGCTTCCACCGTTTCCTTCAGGGCCTGCTGCGAGAAATCCGAGGTGCTGGCATTGCCGCGCCGCACCTGGCGGCCTTCTCCGAGGAACACCGTGACGCCGATGCCCTTGTCCTTGTTCTGCTCGATGGTCTCGATCTTGCCCTTGCGCACCGCTACCGACAGGCCACTGCCCTCGCTGATATCGACGGCGGCGTCCGAGGCGCCCTTGTCACGGGCATAACGCAGGACATCCTGCGCCAACTGCTTCAACTGGTCCTGACTGTGCGTAAATGGGGTATCGCTCATGAGCCTGTTTTCTCTGAAATGCGGGTAAAACGGTTATCATAGCAGTCGTTAAGCTTTATTTCTCGAAGTCACGATATGCCCAATGCCAACCGCGGCGCTGTCGGATTCCAGTCCAGCGAATTCGAACAGGAATACGACCGCCCCTCCAAGTCCCAACTCAAGCGCGAGATGGATGCCCTGCAAAAACTGGGCGAATCGCTGGTCGCCGAACCGCGCGACCGCGTCAAGCGCGTCCCCATGCCGGAAGACGTGCGCGACGCCATCCTCGAATGCCAGCAGATCAAGGACCACGAAGGCCGTCGCCGCCAGATGCAGTACGTGGGCAAGAAGATGCGCACACTGGAGCCGGATGAACTGGCCATCATCCAGAAGACCATCGACAGCTGGCACGGCGCTTCCAAGGCCGAAACCGCCGCCATGCACGCCTTGGAGCGCCGCCGCGAAAAACTGCTGGCCGACGACCAGGCCCTGACCGAACTTTTGAACCGCCATCCCGAGGTCGACGCGCAGCAGATGCGTACGCTGATCCGCAATGCCCGCAAGGAACAGGCCGAGCACAAGCCGCCCAAGGCCTACCGCGAAATCTTTCAGATCCTCAAGCAGCTGCAGACCCAGGCCAACCTGGCCAAGGGCGAAGCGGTCGAGGACCAGGACCCGGACCAGCAGGACGACGATGAGCGTTGACGCCCAGGCCGGCCAGCGCGAGGTGCTGCGGGTCGGACTGGTCTCGATCTCGGACCGCGCCTCCGGCGGTGTCTACCAGGACCAGGGCATCCCGGCCCTGCAGGAATGGCTGGGCAGCGCGCTGACCACCCCGTTCCAGATCGAAACCCGCCTGATCCCCGACGAACGCGCCCAGATCGAACAGACCCTGATGGAACTGGTCGATGTCGCCGCCTGCGACCTGGTGCTCACCACCGGCGGCACCGGCCCCTCGCGCCGCGACGTCACGCCCGAAGCCACGCTGGCCATCGGCACCAAGGAAATGCCGGGCTTCGGCGAGCAGATGCGCCAGATCAGCCTGCAGTTCGTGCCGACTGCCATCCTGTCGCGCCAGGTGGCGGTGATCCGCGAGACCGAGCGCCACGCTGCGCTGGTGCTGAACCTGCCGGGCCAGCCCAAGTCCATCCGCGAAACACTGGAAGGCCTGAAGGAAGCCGATGGCAAGGTCAAGGTGCCGGGCATCTTCGCTGCCATCCCCTACTGCATCGACCTCATCGGTGGCCCTTACATCGAGACCGACGACACCGTCTGCAAGGCCTTCCGTCCCAAGTCGGCGATCCGGCCGGCGACCAAACCCTAGGGCATGTTCACACTGAATCTGCGAAAGCAGATTCAGTGCGCACAGGCGCTAGTTCGGACACTTCCCTTCATCCGGCCCGCCGCACAGCGTGGCCGCGTTCAGCAGATCCAGGAACTGCTGCAGACCCGCCGGGCTGATCCGGTAAGGGTATTGCTTCAGTGCGTTCTCGGTCGGCGGCCGCCAGCTGAACTGCACCACGAACAGCCGTTCCTTGCCCTGATAGACCGCCAGCACCGTCCCTTCGCCATACGGGGCCGAGGGACCGACGCGGTCGCAGAAGCCACCGCTGACCGACAGCGGGATATTGTTGGTGCTGCCATCCTTCTGCGACATTGGCACGAAGCGCCCCGGGCAATTGCGCTGGGCACCCTGCATCACCTCGCTCAGGGCCACCTGCGACACGGTGAGGTTGCGCGCCCGGATGTTGGCCAGCAGGCCGGCGTCGGGAAAACTGCGGCGCTGCACGCCCATATAGCCCTCACGCCAGGAATCGTGCGCCTCGTTGGCGGGCAGGAAGTCGACCACGTAATCGCCCTCCGGATCACCATTCATGTAAGCCAGCCGCCAACCCGGCGGCGGCGCGATCATCAGGTTTTCGCCGACGGGCTGGAACAGCCGTCCCTCGGCCTCGGTATGACCTGGGACGGGTGCCAGCATCAGCAACGCGGCGCAGGTGGCCAGCAGGTGGCGGATCAATTGTCGGCAATTCATGGAAGCATCCTCATTCGGCGCGGCAGCATTTGCGCGGTGTTCATCGTATGATGTGAGCCCATCGCAATATGACTGGCTCGCAGCGACACTGGACGACGGACAACACCGTATTGTGCGCCGCCCCGGCGGCAGACACAAATCCGCCGCCTGCTCTGGGCCGTCAAGCGCCAACCATCAACTCACAAGCAATCAGGAAACCTCGCCCATGGCCGCTCAACTCGAAACGATACAGATCGAAACCGCCCCCAACCCGACTGCTGCCGTCATCTGGCTGCACGGCCTGGGCGCCGACGGTTCGGACTTCGTGCCCATCGTGCGCGAGCTGGACCTCTCCGGCTGCCCGCCGATCCGCTTCATCTTCCCCACCGCGCCCACCATGCCGGTGACCATCAACGGCGGCTACGTGATGCGCGCCTGGTACGACATCTTCGCCCCCGACCTGGTGCGCCGCGAAGACGAACCCGGCCTGCGCGCCTCGCAGGCCGCCATCGAAGCGCTGATCGCCAACGAAAAGGCGCGTGGCATCCCGGCCGAGCGCATCGTGCTGGCCGGCTTCTCGCAAGGCTGCGCCATGACCCTGCAGACCGGCCTGCGTCATCCGGAGCGACTGGCCGGCCTGATGTGCCTGTCCGGCTACCTGCCGCTGGCGGCCACCATCGAGGCCGAACGCCACGGCGCCAACCATGACACACCGATCTTCATGGCGCACGGCACCATGGACCCGGTGGTGGTGCTGGAACGCGCCGTCAAATCGCGCGAACTGCTCACGCAACTGGGCCACAAGGTCGAATGGCATGACTACCCCATGCAGCACTCGGTGTGTGGCGAAGAAGTGGCCGATATCGGCGCCTGGCTAACCAAGGTCCTGGCCTGAAGTCCTCGGCCCTGCGCCCTGAGTTCTGATCCCCTGATGCCGCGCTGAACGCGACGGCAACGGAAAACACAACGCCCCCGGACAACACTGTCGTCCGGGGGCGTTGTGCTTGAAGCCGGCCGCTGCCGATGCAGCGGGCCGGCACTTCCAGTCAGGCGATTACTTCAGGCGGAACTTCAGTTCCTCGCCGGCCTGACGCATTGCGGTCTGCACGGCAGGTACCTTGGCCAGCACGTTCAGCAGGCCGAAGTCGTGGATCATGCCGTTGTAGCGCACGCTGGTCACCGCCACGCCAGCGGCTTGCAGCTTGCGACCGTAGGCTTCGCCTTCGTCACGCAACACATCGTTTTCGGCGGTCTGGATCAGGGTCGGCGGCAGGCCGGTCAACTCAGCCTGGGAAGCATTGAGCGGCGAAGCGTAGATTTCCTTGCGCTTGGCGGCGTCGGTGGTGTAGCTGTCCCAGAACCACTTCATCATGTTCTTGGTGAGGAAGTAGCCATTGGCGTACTGGTTATAGGAACCGGTCTCGAAGTTGGCATCGGTCACCGGCCACATCAGGACTTCCGAACGCAGTGCGGGGCCACCCTTGTCCTTGGACATCAGGGCCACGACCGCGGCCATGTTGCCGCCGACGCTGTTGCCGGCCACGGCCAGGCGCTTGCCATCGACGTTGATTTCCTTGCCATGAGCGGCCACCCACTTGGTGGCGGCGTAGGCCTGGTTGATCGCCACACCGTAACCGGCTTCCGGCGACGGGGTGTAGTTCACGAAGACAGCCACGGCACCGGAGTTGGCCACCAGGTCACGCACCAGACGTTCGTGGGTCGGGAAGTCGCCCAGCACCCAGCCACCACCGTGGAAGAACATGAAGGCCGGCAGCGTCTTCTTGGCCGAACCGGCCGGACGTACGATGGTCAGCTTGATTTCCTGGCCGTCGGCAGTGATGGTCTTTTCCGACACATCCGCCTTGGGCAGTTCCAGCTTCACGCCGGCTTGCGCACCCACCAGCACGGCACGAGCATCTTTCGGGGAGAGCTGTTCCAGGGGCTTGCCACCGCCCGCTTCCAGGGCTTGCAGGAAGGACTGGGTGGTCGGCTCGACACCGGCGTCACCAGCTGCGTAGGCGTTACCGAATACCAGACCGATGGCGGCGACGGCGGCGAGTTGCTTGAACGATTTCATGATCTTCTTCCTTTTCTCTATGGTCGGATTGGTGCATCTGCACCGGGAAATTTCAGCGAGGGAACAACAAACAGCTACTTCGAAACACTGACCCCAAGGGTCGAAAACTGCATGGAAAACACATACAACTAAATCACTATTAAATAGCAAACTACTTATTAAAACCATTGGCTCTGCGTATAACAGCGCGTCCTGCAAACCTGGGCGACATTGACCTTGCTCACCATCGATCGCCAAATAGAGTGCCGATGCGATCGATTTAACACGCTATCATATAGCGCACTACTTATATCAGCTTAAAAAAGGGACGTTGGCATCGCCATCACTTCCCTCTCTCACTCGCCCGTGTTCTTGTGCAAGCGGGCGCGCAGCTCCATCAATTCTTCCTTCATCGCCATCAGTTCGGCGGCGGTGGACTCGGTCGCCCTCAACACTTCCCTGGGTAGCTCCGCGGCCTGCTCACGCAACGCATCGCCTTCGGGCGTCAAGGAAATGACCACCTGGCGCTCATCGCTGGCCGCCCGTTCGCGGCTCACCAGGCCTTGCGCTTCCATGCGCTTGAGCAAGGGCGTGAGCGTGGCCGAATCCAGCACCAGGCGCTCGCCAATGTCGGAGACCGTCAACTGGTCCCGCTCCCACAACACCATCAGCACCAGATACTGCGAATAGGTGATGCCCATGTTGCGCAAGAGCTTGCGATAGAGCTTGCTCATCGACAGCGAAGTCGAGTACAGCGCAAAACACAACTGGGCATCCAGTAGCGGGGCCGCCTTGCGTTTGTCTGTTTTCGAATTCATGGACGCAGTTTAGCGAGGCCAAAATTAAATAGCAAGCGATTTAATAAAAAATTTTATCGTCATCGCCCGTGGCCATTCGGTAACACGCTGCGGTGCCGCTGCGTCACGTCCTCAGCGCACTGGCATTGGGCAGGCAGCCCCATCTACGCATGGCAGTCGCCCCATCGTGATTCATCCAAGCCTGCCGGGGAGATGACATTCTCGCCTCGTGGAAACCGGTCAGGCCAACGCCAGGCGAGCAAAGGATGGCATGCTTCATGCATGTCTTCTCCGTTGTATACATTGACGTATCCGTCCTTGCCCTCACCGTTTTCATCGCCTAAGCTGCCGCGATGGCCTGACGACATTCCCTGCGCCGAGCGGTGCGGGAACGCCAGCCGGCTGCGACCAGTGCGTGATGACCTTTGAAAGGAACACCGAATGAACCAGCGCGTCTCCCGTTTCCTGTTGTCCACGATGTCCTCGGCGGTACTTGCCGCCTGTTCCCTGCCGGCCCTGGCAGTGACCCTGAACATCTCGCTGGACGCCGATCCCGGCAAGCTCGATCCGACCCAGTCCTCGATGCTCAATGAGCGCATCGTCTACCAGAGCATCTTCGACAAGCTGGTGGACCTGGATGGCGAAGGCAAGATCGTGCCGATGCTGGCGGAGCGCTGGACCATCTCGGAGGACCAGAAGACCTATACCCTCTTTCTGCGCAAGGGCGTGAAGTTCCAGGACGGCACGCCCTTCGATGCCAAGGCGGTGGAATTCAACCTGCTGCGCGGCCAGGAGAAGACCTCTTTGCGCCGTAACGAGCTGAAGTACGTCAGCAAGATCACGGTGGTGGACGATCACACCATCAAGCTGGATCTGTCCACGCCCTTCGCGCCCTTCCTCTCCATCCTCACCGACCGTGCCGGCATGATGTCCTCGCCGGCAGCGGTCAAGAAATACGGCGACGACTACGTCAACCATCCGGTCGGTACCGGTCCCTTCAGCTATGAAGGCCGGCTCAAGGGCGCCACCATCACCCTGAAGAAGAATCCCGACTACTGGCGCGCCGGCCTGCCCAAGGTGGACGAGGTGGTCTACAAGATCATGCCGGACGTCAACGTGGCCTTCAACAACCTGCGCAGCGGCCAGGTGGACATCACCAATCGCTTCCCCTACAAGGAAATCACCAACGTCCCCGCCAACGCCAGCTACACCGTGCTCAACAAGCCCTCGCTGGGCTTCCGCGGCTTCTACATGAATACCGGCAAGCCTCCCTTCGACAAGAAGGAAGTGCGTGAAGCCGTGGACATCCTGATCGACCGCAACGCCATCGCCAAGGTGGTCTACAACAACGCCGTCGCCGCCGGCCACTCGCCCTTCTCCAAGGCGCAGTTCGCCAACGGCCCCAGCGATGTCCCGCCCAAGGTCGATGTGGCGCGTGCCAAGGCACTGCTGAAGGCGGCCGGCAAGGAAGGCGGCTTCAGCTTCAAGCTGACCTTGCCCACCACCCCGGATGAATTGCAGGTCGGCCAGATGATCCAGGGCATGCTGCGCCCCGCCGGCATCAGCGTCACGCTGGAAAAGACCGAGCTGGCCACCCAGATCGAGGCCGGCAAGGCCGGCAATTTCGAAGGTCTCTTCGTGGGCTGGAGCGGACGTCCCGATCCGGACCAGAACATCTATGACTTCGTCACCACCAATGGCTCGCTGAACTACTCCCACTTCGGTGCCAAGGAAGTGGACGACCTGCTGCAGCAGGCCCGGGTGGAAGGCGACCAGGCCAAGCGCAAGGGCTTCTACGACCAGGCCATGGCCATCCTGGTCAAGGAAGTGCCCTACATCTACACCGTGCACGACAACGTGCTGTTCGGCATCGCCAAGTCGGTCAAGGGCTTCCAGTACGTGCCCGACGGCGTGATCCGCACGGCCACCGTGTCCAAGTAATCGCACGCCATCGCAGGTCGTCTCAGGTCGTTTCAAGTCGTTTCGAAAACAAGCCATGCCCAAGCTGCTCAAGCGTCTCCTGCTGTCCCTCCCCACCCTGCTGCTGGTGAGCATGGTGGTGTTTTCCCTGCTGGCGGTGCTACCGGGCGATCCGGTGGCCGCCATCCTCGGCATGGAAGCCACGCCGGAAGCGGCGGCCGCCCTGCGCCTGAAGCTGGGCCTGGATGATCCGCTGCTGGTGCAGTACGGGCGCTGGCTGTGGGCCGTGCTGCACGGCGACCTGGGCCGCTCCTTCATCGACAACACACCGGTGGCCGACGCCCTGTGGCAACGCCTGCCGGTGACCATCGAACTGGCCATCGGCAGCTTCCTGGTGGCGGTGATCATCGCCGTGCCGGCCGGCATTCTCTCGGCCGCACGACCGCGTGGCTGGGCCAATGCCATCGGCACCCTGATCGCGCTGTTCGGCATGTCGGTGCCACACTTCTGGCTGGGCATGCTGTTCATCATCCTGTTCGCGGTCAAGCTGGGCTGGCTGCCGGCCTCGGGCTTCGTGCCGCTGAGCGTGGACTGGCACGCCAACCTGATCGCCATGATCATGCCCATGGTGGTGACCGGCCTGCGCGAATCGGCCATCCTCATGCGCATGGTGCGCAGCAGCCTGCTGGAAGTGCTCAACGAGGATTACATCCGCACCGCCTTCTCCAAGGGCCTGCGCGACTGGCAGGTGGTGCTGGGCCACGCCCTGCGCAACGCCATGATCCCGGTGCTCACCGCCAGCGGTCTGATGGTCTCGGGCATGCTCGGTGGACTGGTGATCACCGAGAGCATCTTCGGCATTCCCGGCATGGGCAAGATGATCGTGGACGCCATCTTCCAGCGCGACTACGTGACCGTGCAGGCCGGCGTGCTGGCCGCCACCGTCATGGTGGTGATCGTCAACCTGGGCGTGGACCTGCTCTACAGCGTGATCGATCCGCGTATTTCACGATGATCACGATGAGCACCATGCATCCCCGCCCACCCTACCAGGCCCGACCATGAATTCCTCCACCAAGACGACCAACACGACGTCCTCCCAGGCCCTGCCCGAACTGCCGCGCTGGCGCACGCTGCGCCGCTTCGCCGGCAACCGGCTGGCGCTGATCGGCGCCCTCATCATCGGGTTGCTGATCGTACTGGCGCTGGCCGCACCACTGCTGGCGCACTACGATCCCATCTTCGACCAGGACTATGGCAACCTGCTGGCCGGACCCAGCGCCGAACACTGGCTGGGCACCGACGACCTCGGCCGCGACATCTACACCCGCATGCTCTTTGGCTCGCGCATCTCGCTGCAGGCGGCGCTGATCTCGGTGGGGCTGGCGTTTTCCCTGGGCGTGCCCATCGGCATCGTCAGTGGCTACTACCGTGGCGCAGTCGATGCCATCGTCATGCGCGTGGTCGATGCACTGCAGGCCTTCCCTTCACTGATCCTGGCGCTGGCACTGGCGGCGGCGCTGGGCGGCGGCTTCTACAATGCCATGGTGGCCGTCGGCATCGGCTTCACGTCTTCCTTCGTGCGCCTGGCGCGCGGCCAGGCCATGACCATCCGCAACCTCGATTACGTGATGGCGGCCCGCTCCATCGGCGCCGGTCACCTGCGCATCATGTGGCGCTACATCCTGCCCAATTCGCTGGCGCCGCTGGTGATCCAGGCCACCTTCGCCATGGGTACCGCGATCATCGCCGAAGCCGGCCTGTCCTACCTGGGCCTGGGTGCCAAGCCGGAAGATCCGAGCTGGGGCTCCATGTTGCACATCGCCCAGGGCTACCTGAATACCACGCCGATGCTGGCCATGTGGCCGGGGCTGGCGATCTTCCTGGTGGTGCTGGGCTTCAACCTGCTGGGCGACGGCATCCGCGAAGTCTTTGATCCAAAACTGAGCCGCTGATGGCATCGCCAAGTGCGTCACCAAGTGAGCCGCCAAGGAATACCCATGCTGGATATCGAAAATCTGAAAATAGAATTCCTGAGCCACGGCCGGCGCGTGGCGCCGGTCGATGGCGTCTCCTTCTCGCTGGGGCGCGACGAAACGGTCGGCCTGCTGGGCGAATCCGGCTGCGGCAAGAGCGTGACCGCGCTGTCCATCCTGCGCCTGTTCCCCATGGCCAGCCAGGCCCGCCTGTCGGGCGCGATCCGCTTCGACGGGCGCGACCTGCTGCAGGCCGAGGATGAGGCCCTGCGCGGCATCCGGGGCAAGGAGATCGCCATGATCTTCCAGGAACCGATGACTTCCCTGAACCCCTTGCACCGCATCGGCGAACAACTGGCCGAGATGCTGCGCATCCACACCGGCCTGGCGCGCCAGGAGATCGATGCCCGCGTGCTGGCCATGCTGGAACGCGTGGGCCTGGCACGGGCCGCGCAACTGGTGGACGAATACCCGCACAGCCTCTCCGGCGGCATGCGCCAGCGCGTGATGATCGCCATGGCACTGCTGTGCAAGCCCAAGCTGCTCATCTGCGACGAACCCACCACCGCCCTGGACGTCACCATCCAGGCCCAGATCCTGGACCTGATGCGCGACCTCAAGCGCGAGCAGCAGACCTCCATCCTGTTGATCACCCACGACCTGGGCGTGGTGGCCGAGATGTGCGAACGGGTGGTAGTGATGTATGCCGGACAGGTAGTGGAACAGAGCAGCGTGGAGGACCTCTTCGACCGTCCCGCCCACCCCTACACCCATGCCCTCATGCGCGCCCGCCCGGCACTGGACGCCACGCCCGGCGCGCCCCTGAACGCCATTCCCGGCAGCGTACCGCCGCCCGGCACCGTCAAGAGCGGCTGCCGCTTCGCCGCCCGCTGCGCCCGCGCGCAGGACATCTGCCGCCAGGAAATGCCGCCACTGGAAGACCTGGGCGACGGCCATCATGTGCGCTGCTGGTATCCGCATTGAAGCAAGGCTAATGACGATGAACCCTCCCCTGCTCGAAGTCCACGGACTGAAAAAACATTTTGCTGCCGGCAGCACCACCGTCAAGGCCGTTGACGACGTCTCCTTCAGCATCGCCGAAGGCCAGACCCTGGGCCTGGTCGGCGAATCCGGCTGCGGCAAGTCCACCACCGGACGCAGCGTGCTGCGCCTGATCGAACCCACCGAAGGCAGCGTGCGCTTCATGGGCCAGGAAATCACCCTGCTGCCGGCCGGCCCGCTGCGCGCCATGCGCCGCCACATGCAGATGGTGTTCCAGGACCCCTATGCCTCGCTGAACCCGCGCATGAGCATCGGCGAAGTGCTGGAAGAACCGCTCATCGTGCATGGCCTGCACGACCGCGCCACCCGCAAGCGCAAGGTGGCCGAGGCACTGGACATGGTGGGTCTGAACCCGGCCTATGCGGCGCGCCATCCGCACGAATTCTCCGGCGGCCAGCGCCAGCGCGTGGGCATCGCCCGCGCCATCATCACCCGCCCCAGGCTGGTAGTGGCCGACGAAGCGGTCTCGGCGCTGGATGTCTCGATCCAGGCGCAGATCCTCAACCTGCTGCGCGAACTGCAGCAGGAACTGGGGCTGACCTATCTCTTCGTCTCGCACGACCTGGCCGTGATCCGCCATGTGAGCGACACCATCGGCGTGATGTACCTGGGCCGCATGGTGGAGCTGGGCGCGCGTGAAGACATCTACGCCCGGCCCAGCCACCCCTATACACAAGCCCTGCTCTCGGCCATCCCGCGTGAACACCCACGCGAGCAGCGCCAGCGCATCGTGCTGCAAGGAAGCATCCCCAACCCGGCCGCGCCGCCCGCCGGCTGCCACTTCCATCCACGCTGCCCGTCCTGCATGGAAGTCTGCCAGCGCGAAGCGCCGGCCCCGATCAAGCTCAGCCCGACTCATACCGTGGCCTGCCACCTGTATCGCTAAAATACACACCTGACCCAAGAACGAGAGACCGCCATGCCCGCCTTCCCCGACTTCAGCAGCAATCACTATCCCTACTTCTCGCGCCGCAGTGCCGTCTATGCCCGACGCGGCATGGTCGCCACCTCGCAGCCGCTGGCCGCGCAAGCCGGGCTGGAAGTCCTGCAGCGCGGCGGCAATGCCATCGACGCCGCCATCGCCGCGGCCGCCGCGCTGACGGTGGTGGAGCCGACCGCCAACGGCATCGGCGGCGATGCCTTCGCCCTGGTCTGGCATGGTGGCAAGCTGCATGGACTCAACGCCAGCGGCCCGGCACCACAATCGATCTCGGCCGACAAGCTCACCGGCGCCGGCCTGAAGGAAGTCCCCAAATACGGCGCCCTGCCGGTGACGGTGCCTGGCACACCCAGCGCCTGGGCCGCCATGGCCAAGCGCTTCGGCAAACTGGCCCTCACCGATTCGATGGCCGGTGCCATCACCCTGGCGCAGGAAGGTTTCCCGGTCTCGCCGATGGTGGCGCACGCCTGGCAGGTGGCACAACAGAACTTCAAGCGTGAATTCAAGGACGCCCATTTCCAGTCCTGGTTCGACACCTTCTGCATCGACGGCCGAGCACCGCAAGCCGGCCAGCTGTGGCGCTCGGCCGGCCATGCCGCGACCCTGCAATCCATCGCCGAGGACGGCGCCGAAGGTTTCTATCGCGGTGAACTGGCTGGCCGCATCGCCGCCTTCATCCAGCAAGCCGGCGGCTACATGCAAGCCTCCGACCTGGCCGCCTTCCAGCCGGAATGGGTGGACCCCATCGGCGTGAACTATCGCGGCTACGACATCTGGGAAATCCCGCCCAATGGTCACGGCATGGTGGCGCTGATGGCGCTGAACCTGCTGAAGACCTACGACTTTTCCGAGCGCGACACCCTGGCCACCTACCACCGCCAGATCGAAGCCATCAAGCTGGCCTACGCCGATGGCCTGGCGCACATCGCCGACCCGGCCCACATGAAGGTGACAGTCGAACAGTTGCTCTCCGACGCCTATGCCGACGAACGCCGCAAGCTGATCGGCGAACGCGCCACCCTGCCGGTGGCCGGCGATCCCTCACGCGGCGGCACGGTCTATCTGTGTACCGCCGATGCCGAGGGCAACATGGTGTCCTTCATCCAGAGCAACTACATGGGCTTTGGCTCCGGCCTGGTGGTACCGGGTACCGGCATCGCCCTGCACAACCGTGGCAACAACTTCACCCTGGAAGCCGGCCATCCCAACGTGCTGGCGCCGGGCAAGCGCCCGTATCACACCATCATCCCCGGCTTCATGACGCGCAACGGCCAGGCAGTCGGTCCCTTCGGCGTGATGGGCGGCTTCATGCAACCCCAGGGCCATGTGCAGATGGTGATGAACACGGTCGATTTCGGCCTCAACCCGCAGGCGTCGCTGGATGCGCCGCGCTGGGAATGGGAAAAGGGCAACAAGGTCTCCATCGAGCACAGCACCGCCGAACACCTGTTCCGCGGCCTGGGCGGGCTTGGTCACGAGGTCTCGTGGTCGGGCAACCAGTTGGGCTTCGGCCGTGGCCAGATCATCTGGCGCAATGATGAAGGCGTCCTGTGCGGCGGTACCGAACCGCGCACCGATGGCTGCGTAGCGGCCTGGTGAGGATGCGACCATCGTGAAGAGCGTGGCTGCCCCCTCCCCCCTGCCGCCGTCGGCCGAGGCCATCGACGTGGCCGAGCCCGACGGCGACGATGCGCTGGTGCGCAGCGGCTCCCTGCCCGAGTATGTCTACGCCCAGCTGCGGCAGGACATCTTCGACATGCGGCTGCTGCCCGGCGACCAGATCACCGAGACCGAAATCGCCGCCTACTTCAAGGTCTCGCGCACGCCGGTGCGACAAGCCCTGCAGCGCCTGCAGAACGATGGCCTGATGCAGGGCTACGTACGCGGTGGCTGGGAGATCGTGCCGATCGATTTCAAGCGCTTTTCCGACCTCTACGAAATGCGCAAGCTCATCGAGACCCACGCCGTGCGCCGCCTGTGCGCCCAGGCCGGCGACCAGAGCGTGCTGGCCGGACTGCGCGCCTCCTGGTGCGTGCCGGAGCAGGCCCGCGAGCTGGATGGCCCCAAGGCCGCACAGCTCGACGAAGTGTTCCACCAGACCCTGGTGCGCGCGGCCGGCAACCAGGAGATGGCCGATACCTTCGACCGCCTGACCGACCGTATCCGCATCGTGCGCCGCCTGGATTTCCTCTATGGCGATTGCCTGCACTCGACCTACGAGGAACATGCCGCCATCCTGGACTGCATCGCGGCCGGCGATGCCGACGCGGCGCAACAGCTCATGGGAGAGCACATCGACGGCAGCCATGCCGAGGTCAACCAGATCACCCTGCACCGCCTGCACAGCGCCCGGGCGACTGCCACCACCAAGCCCCCGGCCTATGTGTCGGTGCGGGTGCGGCGCTCGTTCTGACCACTGCTGACCCCGCCTGAAAAGACCGCGGTGCTGTGTTAGGCTTTCCGCTTCGTCATCAATCTACCGAGCGGGGAGACACGCATGAAAGTTGCAGTGATGGGCGCGGGTGCAGTGGGCTGTTATTTTGCCGGGATGCTGGCACGCGCCGGACATGAGGTGGTCCTGGTGGGCCGCCCCCAGCACGTGGAGGCCTTCAATACCCGTGGCCTGCGGCTGGAAGCCAGGACCTTCGATGAGACCATCCCCGTCAAGGCCAGCACCGATCCCGCCATCGTCGCCGGCGCCGAGCTGGTGCTGTTCTGCGTCAAGTCTCCTGATACCGAAACCGCCGGCGCGCAACTGCGCCCCTACCTGGGCGCCGATACGCTGGTGCTGACATTGCAGAACGGTACCGACAATGCCGAGCGCCTGCGCACCGTGATCCCGCAACCGGTGTCGGCGGCGGTGGTCTACGTCGCCACCGAAATGGCCGGCCCCGGCCACGTCAAGCACCACGGACGCGGCGAACTGGTGATCGAACCCGCCGCGCGCAGCCAGGCGGCCGCCGACGCCCTGATCGCGGCCGGCGTACCCACGGAGATTTCCGACAACGTGCGCGGCGCGCTGTGGCTCAAGCTGATCATCAACTGTGCCTACAACGCCCTCTCCGCCATCGCGCAACTGCCCTACGGCAAGCTGGTGGAAGGCGTGGGCGTCCCGGAGGTGATGGCCCACCTGGTGGCCGAATGCAAGGCCGTGGCCGCTGCCGAAGGGGTAACTTTGGCCGGCGACGTCGACACCGCCGTACGCAAGATCATCGAGACCATGCCCTCCCAGTTCTCCTCGACCGCGCAAGACCTGGCACGCGGCAAGCCCAGCGAGATCGACCATCTGAACGGCTTCATCGTCCGGCGCGGCCAGGCCCATGGGCTGTCCACACCGGTCAACCTGACCGTGCATGCGCTGGTCAAGCTGATCGAGAGCAAGGTGAAATAACTTATCGCATCACCGCAGCATGGCCGACATCGCCGACAAGCTGTTGAGCACGCGCACCGCATATTCCGCCGTCGGCGCATCGAACTCCACGGTGACATTGTCGCTGCGCTCCAGGATCGGCAACTGGCTGAACAGGTCGGCCAGCGCCACGGTCTGTACCTGCAGGCGACACCGCAGCGGCCCGCGCAGTGGCAGTACCGGCATCGACGCCGGTTGCGCCAGCAGGCTGGCCACTGCCTGCCGGGCGCGCTCTTCCAGCAACACACAAGATTGTTGCGGGGTCAGCGAATCGCCACTGTTGGCGCCATAGGCCTTCTTGGTCTCGGCAAAGACCGCATGGGGATACAGCGGCTGGTTTTCCTCGATGAAGGCATCGTCGCCGCTGCCGAAGATCACCGGTACGCCATGCTCGGCAGCCAGTGCGCCATAGAGGCCGGCCTCGCCCATCTCCTGCCCGCCCAGCCAGACCCGGGCAAAGGCAAAGCTGTTGGTGGTGTGCGCGAGGATGCCGCGCCCCTGTGCACGCGAGTGGTAACCCACCAGCATCACGGCATCGATCTCCTGGTCCACGCCACCCATCATGCCCAGTACGCGCGGCTTGCCCAGCACCATGCGGGCCTGCGGATGCAGCAGGTCGGGCAGCAGATTGCGGAAGCCGCCATGCGAGTCATTGACCTTGATGCCGGTGGCACCAGCCGCCAGGGCGCCGCGGATGACGGCGTTGGCTTCTTCGGTCATCCAGCGCCGGGCGCGTTCATATTCGCCGTTGCCGGCGCGGGTCTGCTCGACGTGGAAAACCCCGGCCACGCCTTCGATATCGACGGAAACCAGAATGTTGGCGCGTTTGCCAGTCATGAAAATCTCGCTACGGTAAGTCGTTCAGTTCAATGCCGCCAGCCGCTCGCGCAGGCTGACACGCACATGGCCGTCGCGCCCGTACACGGTCTCGGCGGCAAAAAGGGCATGGACGATGGCCTGCTCCACGCTGTCGGCGGCGGCATGGAACAGCGGATCCAGCAGATGATCGGCCAGCAGCGCCATGTGCACGCACTCGGCCTCGGCCTCGATCTGCTGCGCGGTCGAAAACGCCAGGGCGATATCGCCGCTGCCGTGCCCATAGGCCGATCCGGTCCGTGCCAGCCCGGCACCGGCCCGTACGGCCAAGCGCTTCAACTGGCGCGCATCCAGCGGCGCATCGGTGGCCAGGAGGATGATGATGGAGCCCTTCTCGGGGGCAGCATCCGGCGGCTCTGCAGCGGCCAGGCGCGCGCCCAGTGGATCGCCGGCCAGGATCAGCTCCGGCAGGCGACCGAAGTTGGACAGCACCAGCGCCCCCACGGTGTAGCCCTGCCCGGCGGCACCGACAACGGCTAACCGGGAAGCCGTCCCGATCCCGCCCTTCAGGCCGAAGCTGGACATGCCGCGCCCGGCGCCCACCGATCCTTGGGCCACCTCAGATGAAGCTGCCTGCAGGGCCGCATCGAAATGCGCCGGCTGCACCGCAATCGCCTGCAGATCGTTGAGATAGCCGTCATTGCATTCCAGCACCAGCGGATTGACGGTGGGCAGGCTGCGCCCGCATTGCGGGTTGGCGCGCAGGGTGTGGGCGATCTGGGCATTGAGCAGCGTGCCGACGGCGAAGGTGTTGGACAGCGCAATCGGCGTCTCCAGCAGGCCCAGCTCTTCCAGTTGCACCAGTCCGGCACTCTTGCCGAAGCCGTTGATGACCGCCACGGCCGCCGGCAAGCGGTGGGTGAACAGATTGCCACCATGCGGCACAATCACGGTCACGCCGGTCTGCACCGGTCCATCATCGAGCGTGCAATGGCCGACGGTCACCCCGGCCACGTCGGTGATGCTGTTACGCGGGCCGGCGGCAAGCCGGCCAATGTGCGGCGGGGGCGACATCGCCATCAACGCTGGTCGATCTTGGGATCGAGCGCGTCACGCAGGCCATCGCCCAGCAGGTTGAAGGCCAGCACGGTGAGGAAAATGGCGATGCTGGGCACCAGCGCCACGTGCGGTGAGGTCACCATGTCGGCGCGGGCTTCGTTCAACATCAGGCCCCACTCCGGGGTGGGCGATTGCGCACCCAGGCCGAGGAAGGACAGGCCCGCGGCGGTGATGATGGAGGTGCCGATGCGCATGGTGAAATACACCACGATGGCCGAGATGGTGCCGGGGAAGATGTGCTTCCACATGATGGTCGCATCCGATGCACCGATGCTGCGGGTGGCCTCGATATAGGTCAGGTTCTTCAATTGCAGCGTATTGCCGCGCACCAGGCGGGCAAAGGCCGGGATGCTGAACACCGACACCGAGATGATGACGTTGATCATGCCGCCCCCCAGGATGGCGACGATGCCGATGGCCAGCAGGATGCCCGGGAAGGCGAACAGCACGTCGCAGATGCGCATGGTGATGCGGTCCCACCAGCCCTCGTAGTAGCCGGCCAGCAGGCCGAAGACGGTGCCGATCACGGCGCCGATGGCCACCGAGAAGAAGCCCGAGGCCAGCGAGATGCGTGTGCCCATCAGGATACGGCTGAAGATGTCGCGGCCCAGCGAGTCCACACCGAACCAGTGGGTCCAGGTCGGCGGCGAGTTCAGGGCGTCGTAGTCGAAGAAGTTCTCGGCATCGAACGGCACGATCCAGGGGGCCAGGATGGCGACCAGGATCAGCAGCAGGATGAACACGCCGGCATAGACGGCCAGCCGCTGCTTCTTGAACTTGCGCCAGAATTCGCGCCACGGGGTGCGGATCTTCTGACCGGATGCGGTGACAGCGGCGGGATCGGGCGGCGGCAAGGGCGCGCCGGTTTCGGAGGTGGTAGCCAGAGGCGAATTGGAGAGCGACATGATTCCCCTCACTTGAAACGGATGCTGGGGTTGATCACGGCATACAGCACGTCCACCACCAGGTTGATGAAAATGAATTCCAGCGAGAACAGCAGGATCTCGGCCTGGATGATGGGGTAGTCACGCATTTCGACCGCGTCCACCAGCAGGCGTCCCATACCCGGCCAGTTGAAGACCACCTCGACCAGGATCGAGCCACCCAACAGGAAGCCGAACTGCAGGCCCATCATGGTTACCACAGGAATGAGGGCATTGCGCAGGCAGTGCTTGATGACCACTACCGTCTCGGTCAGGCCCTTGGCGCGGGCAGTACGGACGAAGTCTTCCTGCAGGATCTCGATGAAGGAGGAGCGGGTGAAACGCGCCATCACCGCCGCCACCGCCGCGCCGAGCGTGATCGAGGGCAGGATGTAGTGGCGCCAGGTGTCGTCGCCCACCGTGGGCAACCACCCCAGTTTGACCGAAAACACCTGCATCAGCAGGATGCCCAGCGAAAAGGCCGGGAAGGAAATGCCGGACACCGCCAGCGTCATGCCCAGACGATCCGGCCACTTGTTGCGCCACACCGCCGATGAAATACCGATGATCAGACCGAAGATCACGGCCCAGATCATGGCCACGATGGTCAGCCACAGCGTCGGCCAGAAGCGCGAGCCGATCTCTTCGGATACCGGGCGCTTGCTGCGGATGGAGGTGCCGAAGTCGCCCTTGGCGGCATTGACGAAGAAGTTCACGAACTGCTCGGGCAGGGGCTTGTCCAGGCCGAGGTCGGCGCGCACCAGCGCGACCGTCTTGTCGTCGGCTTCGGGACCGGCCGCCAGGCGCGCCGGATCGCCCGGCAACAAGTGCACGAACAGGAATACCAGGACCGCCACCAGCAGCAGTGTGGGAATCAGGCCTAACAGGCGTTTGATGACAAAGGAAAACATGATGCTCTCTGAATAAGGCCGCTCGTCGCCGATGGATCGGACCCTTCTTGTTGCGCGATGGACCAGGGGTCCATCGAAGAATGCAAGCCGGCGGCGCGCTCCTGATGCGCCGCCGGCCTGGTGCTGCCTGCTTACTTCGTCAGTTCGATGTTCTCGAACTCGATAGCCTGGTCAGGCATCACATAGACGCCCTTGAGGTTCTTGTTACGCGCGTACAGCAGCTTTTCGGTCACCAGGAAGGCCCACGGTGCATCCTTCCAGATTTCCTGCTGGGCATCCTTGTACAGGGCTTCCTTTTCCTTGCGATCGGTCAGGGTCAGAGCCTTGGCGATGTCGGCGTCGACCTTGTCGTTCTTGTAGTAGGCGGTGTTGTACAGGCGCGGCGGCATGGCTTCGGAAGCCAGCAGCGGACGCAGTGCCCAGTCGGCTTCACCGGTGGAGGAGGACCAGCCGATGTAGAGCAGACGCACCGGCGCGGTGGCCGGATCTTGCCAGCTTTCCACGCGTTCCACGCGCTGACCGGACTCCAGGGCCTGGATCTTGGCCTTGATGCCGACCTGCGCCAGTTGCTGCTGCAGGAACTGGATGATCTTCAGTGCCGTGCTGTGCGTGTAGGCCGACCACAGTTCGGTCTCGAAACCATTCGGATAACCGGCTTCGGCCAGCAGGGCCTTGGCCTTCTTCACGTCATAGGGCCAGGGGCCGGTCTTGAAGGCGTAGTCCACGCCCTGCGGTACCACGCCTTCCATCGGCGAGGCATAGCCGTTGAAGGCCACCTTCACCAGCGCCTGCTTGTTGATGGCGTAGTTGATGGCTTCGCGCACCTTCGGATTGTCGAAGGGCTTCTGCTTGGTATTCATCGACATGTAACGCTGGATGATGGACGGTGCGGCCACCACATCCAGGTTGGACTTGCTCTTCAACAGATCGGCCTGCTCGTAGGGCAGCGGATAGGTGAATTGCGCCTCGCCGGTCTGCATCATGGCCGAGCGGGCGTTGTTGTCGACCACCGGCTTCCAGATGATCTCGTCGACCTTGGGGTAGCCCGGCTTCCAGTAGCCATCGAATTTCTCGACCTTGACGTAGTCGGTCTGCTTCCATTCGACGAACTTGAAGGGGCCGGTGCCGACCGGGTGGAAGGCGATGTCCTTGTTGCCGTACTGCTTCAGCGCAGCCGGCGAAATCATCACTGCCGACGGGTGGGCCAGCACGTTGATGAAGGCCGAGAACGGCTCCTTGAGCACGATCTTGACGGTGTAGTCGTTCAGGATTTCGGTCTTGGCGATGCGGTTGAAGAGGTTGTAGCGCTTCAACTTGTTGTCCGGGTTGGTGACACGGTCGAACACGGCCTTCACGGCATCGGCCTTGAACACGGTACCGTCCTGGAACTTCACGCCCTGCTTGAGGCGGATGGTGTATTCCAGACCGTCCTTGCTCACCAGGTAGCCTTCGGCCAGCACCGGAATGAGCTTCATGTCCTTGTCGAAACCGAACAGGCCCTGGTAGAAGGACTTGGCCATGGACAGCGACAGGGTGTCGTTGGCGTCATAGGGGTCCAGCGTGGTGAAGGTGGAATACACCGCCAGCGTCACGGTCTTGGCCGCGAAGGCGTGCGCTGCGGCGAACTGCAGCGTGGTACCCAGGGCGGCGACAGCCAGCCATTTGGCAGCCGACACTCCCTTTTGAGTTGCTGTTGTAGACATGTGGTCTCTCCTGATCAGTAAAGCGAGGTTGGTACGACGTAGTGGGTTTTACTGCGCTGACTGCGTTTTTTACAACATGAAAACAGGCCGTCGCTCAGAAAGCGCCGGCAATACGGTGTTGGGCCACAAAGTGCCCGGGGGCCACTTCCTTCAGCGGCTCCACCTTGGGCTCATCGCCCACCAGCCGGATCGGGCTGGGAATTTCATCGGTCAGCAGCTTCTTGCCCGGCTGGCGCAAGGTCGGATCGGCCACCGGCACGGCCGCCATCAGCTTGCGGGTGTAGGGATGCTGCGGATTCTCGAAGATCGCGCGACGCGGGCCGATCTCCACGATCTGGCCCAGGTACATCACCGCCACCCGGTGGCTGATGCGTTCCACCACGGCCATGTCGTGCGAGATGAAGATGAAGGAAATCCCCAGCTCGGCCTGGAGGTCCAGCATCAGGTTGACGATCTGGGCCTGGATCGACACGTCCAGCGCCGACACCGATTCGTCGGCGATGACGATCTTGGGGTTCAGGGCCAGGGCGCGGGCGATGCAGATGCGCTGGCGCTGGCCGCCGGAAAATTCATGCGGATAGCGCTGCCCATGTTCGGGCGTGAGACCCACGCGGGTCAGCAGTGCATCCACGCGTTCCTGGGCGCCCTCCTTCATGCCGTGCACCAGCATCGGCTCCATGATGGAGTAACCGACCGTCATGCGCGGATCGAGGGAGGCGAACGGGTCCTGGAAGATAAACTGGATATCGCGCCGCAACTGGCGCAGCTCGGTGCGCGGCAATTGCGCCAGGTCGCGGCCGCCGAATTCGACGCGACCACCGGCGATATCGACCAGGCGCAACAGGGAGCGACCGGTGGTGGACTTGCCACAGCCGGATTCACCGACGATGGCCAGGGTCTCGCCGGCAAACAGGTCGAAGCTGACCTTTTCCACCGCATGTACGCGCTGTTTGACGCGACCGAAGATGCCGCTCTTCACATCGAAGCGGGTGGTCAGGTCGCGTACCTTGAGGATGGGCTGGCGCTGGGCGGCGATCTCCTGCTGGGTCTGCAGCTCGCTGGCGATCAGGTCGGGGCGCACCTCGGCTTGCGGCGCAATGCCGAAGCGCAGCGGCATATCGGTACCGCGCATGGAGCCCAGGCGCGGCACGGCGGCCAGCAGGGAGCGGGTATAGGGATGGCTGGGTGCGGCGAAGAGCGGCTCGACGGCGTTTTCTTCCACCTTTTCGCCACGGCACATGACCACCACGCGGTCGGCCACTTCGGCCACCACACCCATGTCGTGGGTGATGAAGATCACGCCCATGTGCATCTCTTCCTGCAGGGAGCGGATCAGTTGCAGGATCTGCGCCTGGATGGTCACGTCCAGGGCCGTGGTCGGTTCATCGGCGATCAACAGTGACGGCTTGCAGGACAAGGCCATGGCGATCATCACGCGTTGCCGCATGCCGCCCGACAACTGGTGCGGATGGCGGCCCAGCACGCGCCGTGCCTCGGGAATACGCACCATCTCCAGCATGCGCAGCGCCTCGGCCTGGGCGGCGGCGCGGCTCATGCCCTGGTGCAGCCGGATCGATTCGGCGATCTGTTCACCGACGGTGAAGACCGGGTTCAGCGAGGTCATCGGTTCCTGGAAGATCATGGCGATCTCGGCGCCCCGGATGCCGCGCATGGTGGCATTGTCGGCCTGGGTCAGATCAAGTGTCTGGCCGCTGCGGCGCAGGAACTGCATGCTGCCGCCGACGATCTTGCCGCCGCCGTGCTCGATCAGGCGCATGATCGCCAGCGAGGACACCGACTTGCCCGAACCCGATTCGCCCACGATGGCCAGGGTCTCGCCCTGATCGACATGGAAGGACAGGTCGCGCACCGCGTCCACCGTCCGCTCGGAGGTGGCGAAGCGGACGTTGAGGTGGCTGACATCGAGCACGCGTTGTGACTGTTGCATCTTGATTCTCTCCTGCTCGGCCGACTCAGGCCGGTGCTGCGTAAATTTCGGTGACCGGCGCCAGCTCGCCGCAGCCATAGGCGCGGTACATGCCTTCGGTATTGAACGGCAGGGCCAGGTTGCCCTGGGCATCGATGGCGATCACGCCACCGCGTCCGCCGACCTTGGGCAGGGTATCGAACACCACGGCGCGGCTGGCTTCTTCCAGCGACTGGCCGGCATAGGCCATGCGCGCGCCGATGTCGTAACAGGCCACGGTGCGCATGAAGGCCTCGCCGGTGCCGGTGGCGGAAACCGCGACGGTGGCATTGTTGGCGTAGCAGCCGGCGCCGATGATGGGTGAATCACCCACCCGGCCAGGCTGCTTGTTGGTGATGCCACCGGTCGAGGTAGCCGCGGCCAGGTTGCCGAACTGGTCCAGCGCCACCGCGCCGACGGTGCCGAACTTGTGGTCGGGGTCGATGGGGTCGATGGGCTCGGCGGTCTTTTCGGCAAAGGCGAAGGAGGAGGCATCATGGTCCAGCATGGCCCGCGACTGACCGCGCACGCGCAGCCATTGCTCGTGGCGGGCGTCGGTATGGAAATAGTCGGGCGTCACCGTGGCCACGCCGTTACGAGCGGCAAAGGCTTCGGCAGCGGAGCCGACCAGCAGCACGTGTTCGCTCTTTTCCATCACGGCGCGGGCAGCCAGCACCGGGTTGCGCAGATTGGTGACACAGGCCACCGCACCGGAGGCCAGGTCGGCGCCATTCATCACGCAGGCATCCAGCTCATGCCGGCCTTCGCTGGTATAGACGGCGCCATGGCCGGCATTGAACAGCGGACAGTCTTCCAGCAGGCGCACTGCTTCGGTCACCGCTTCCAGCGCCGAGCCACCGGCATTCAATACGGCCTGGCCGGCGGCCACGATGTCAGCCAGCGCCTGGTGATATCGGGCTTCGTCCTCGGCGCTCAGCGAGGCGCGCGTGATGGTGCCTGCGCCACCATGGATGGCAATTACCGGAGTGGTCATGCTTTGGTCTTTCCTTTATTGAGAGCGGCCCGGGCCGGCTTGGCGACCGGCGTCATGGCCGGGCGATGGTGCTGCTGCGGCAAGTACAGCCAGGGCAGAACGAATTCGGTCATTTGCGAAGCAGCCTGCACCGAGCGCCGGGCGCGATGCGCCACCGCATCGCACAGGGCCTGGATCAGAATCAGCGCGGCCGCATCGGACGTGGGAGACAGCTTGCGATCGGTCTGGGCATAGATCGTGACATCGGCCAGCGGCACCAGCGGCGAGCCGGGAGTATCGGTGATGGCCAGGATACGGGCGCCCTTCTCCACTGCACGCTGGGTCAGCCAGACGGTATCGGCGGCATAGCGCGGAAACACCATCGGGATCACCAGGTCACGGCTATCGAGCTTGAAGAATTGCCGGCCCGCCTGCGAAGGACCACCGGCCAGCGCCACCGAGGACACGGTGCGCACATAGGGCTCCAGCGCATGCGCCATCAGGCCGGCCAGATAGGCCGAGGCACCGAAGCCGGTGATGAAGATGCGTTCGGCGGCAAGAATCATGTCCACTGCCTGTTCACAATGCTCGGGCGTGAGCATGCGGCGGGTGGCCTCGATGTTATGGATGTCGCTATCGAAGGCAGCAGCCATGATCTCGGCGCTGGTGGCGGCGCGTTGCACTTCGTCGCGCAGCTTTTCCACCGGCGCCAGCGTGGTGGCGAAGTCCGCCACCAGGGCCGCGCGGAAGGATGCATAGCCATCGAAGCCCAGCGCATGGGCAAAGCGGTTGGCGGTGGCTACCGAGATGCCGGCCGCCTCCGACAGCTCGTCAATGGTCATGGTCGCGGCACGAAAGGGGTTGCCCAGCACATAGTCGGCGGTCTTGCGGTGCGACTTGGACAGCTGCGGATACAGCTTGCCCAGGGCCTGCGCGACCGCGCCGGCGCCCTGCAAGCTGATGTTCTTCGGCTGTTGTGTCACCGTCGCTACCCCGTCTTCATTCGAACGACCCGCCTCGGCAAACGATCTAAATCGTTTATTCGATTTACCCGGTTTCCCTGGCAGGCTCTCACCCATTGTTATCCTGGCGCAGGACTTGTCATCGCGACCAGGCCCGCCCTGAAAAAATGTAAATATATTTTCATTTACATTCGGAGTAAAGAAAAAATACTTTCAAATTTCGAATATCGTTATAACGCACCAGAAGCAAGCGAGTTGTCTTGCGAAATGCACCAGATGTGCGCCGTTCAGAGCGATTTTATTGCGCACCGCACCAAAAATGACAAGCGGAGTCGACATCACCTGGCGATAAAATACGCTCCTTCACCTCGTCCTGCTTGCCATGAATATCCGCTTTCTCGAAACTTTTGTATGGCTGGCCCGGCTGCGCAATTTCCGGCTCACCGCCGAGCGCCTGCACACCACCCAGGCTGCCGTCTCCAGCCGCATCGCCTCGCTCGAACAGGACTTCGGCGTGCGCCTGTTCGACCGCAGCGCGCGCGAGGTGGCACTCACCGCCGACGGCAGCAAGGCGCTGGTGTACGCGGAACGCATGGTCAAGCTCATGCGCGAGATGAAGGACGACATGTCCGACCGCGAGGTCTATGCCGGCGTGATCCGCATCGGCGTGATCGAATCCATCGTCCACAGCTGGTTCCCGGATTTCCTGGGGCGGCTGCACAAGACCTTCCCGCGCCTGCAGATCGAGATCGTCAGCGATACCACCATCCACCTGCACGAACAGTTCAGCAAGAGCAACCTGGACCTGGTGCTGCAGGCCGAACCGGTGATCGGCCAGCAGGTCAGCAATATCGCGCTGTGCGAATTTCCCATGCGCTGGGTCGGCAGTCCCAAGCTCGACATCGGCAGCGAGACCCTGTCGCTGGCCGACCTGGCAGCCTTCCCGATCATCAGCTTCGCCCGCAACTCCGGACCGCATGCGGTGATCGAGCGCTTGTTCTCGGGCAGCGAACGCAGCGAGCGCACGCTGCACATCAATTGCATCGCCTCGGTGGCGACCATGATCCGGCTGGCCACCGACGGCTTCGGCATCACCGCCGTGCCGCCGGCCATCATCCAGCGCGAGCTCAACGAGGAAAGCCTGCACCTGCTGCGGGTCGATACCGAGTTCCCGGCCCTGGCGCTGATCGCCTGCTTCCGCTCGGACCATGAGAATCCCTTGACCGAAACCGTGGCCCGCATCGCCCAGGAAACCGCGTCCGACTTCGCACTCAATTGGGGCCACGAGATCGCCCGCCTGCCGGCGCCGCTCAGCTGAGCCGGGCGCAATGCCGCGCCGCTGCTGGCTGCGCATCCACAACCGCCGCATGCGGCGCAGCACCATCCTGAAGCAACCGCCGCCCCGCTTTTGCTCATAAGATTTTTCAATCAAGGCCGTTCAGATTTTCTTGTTGGACAGCGCCCGCACCACATCCCCATACTGATTTAAGACCGCTGCCTTCGGGCTACAACAACAGCATGGCCGGTCCTGCTTGCCATCCTTGCACCCAGTCCACCCCATGCCGAACACAGCACGGCGCCGCCACGCGGACGCCGGCACCACTTGAGGAGGTTTTCATGTCTTATTCCCCATCCGCCGCCGCCACAGCGGCGGCATCTGCAGGCGCGCCATCCAGCATGGATGTCACCTATCGCAAGATCGCCTGGCGCCTGATCCCGTTCCTGGTCTTCCTGTTCGTGCTGGCCTGGATCGACCGCGTCAACGTCGGCTTCGCCAAGCTGCAGATGCTGCAGGACCTGCAGTTCTCGGAAGCCGTCTACGGCCTGGGGGCAGGCATCTTCTTCATCGGCTACTTCCTCTTCGAAGTCCCCAGCAACCTGTTGCTGGAAAAGATCGGCGCCCGCAAGACCCTGGCCCGCATCACCATCCTCTGGGGCCTGGCCTCGATGGCGATGGCCTACGTCACCACGCCCACCAGCTTCTACATCCTGCGCTTTTTGCTGGGCATCTTCGAGGCCGGCTTCTTCCCCGGCGTGGTGCTGTACCTGACCTACTGGTTCCCGGCCCAGCGCCGCGCCCGCGTCAATGGCCTGTTCATGACCTCGTTCGCCATCGCCGGTGCGGTCGGGGGTCCCATTGCCGGCCTCATCATGAGCAGCATGGAAGGCGTGGGTCACCTGGCGAACTGGCAGTGGCTGTTCATCATCGAGGGCATCCCTTCCCTGCTGGCCGGCTTCGCCGTGCTGGCCTGGCTGCCGGAAAAACCGGCCAACGCCAAGTGGCTGAGCGAGGCCGAGAAGAACGCCGTCACCCAGGTACTGGCTGCCGAAAACAGCGCACCGGGCAAGCACTTCTCCTTCAAGGACGCCTGCAGCAACTACCGCGTCTGGATCTGCGCCGCCGTGTATTTCTGCGTGGTCAGCGGCAACGCCACCATCGCCTTCTGGGCACCGTCCATCATCAAGGAAATCGGCGTCAAGGGTAACCTGCAGATCGGCCTGATCTCGGCCATCCCCTTCGTGGCCGGCACCCTGGCCATGATCTGGAACGGCTTCCACTCCGACAAGACCGGCGAACGCCGCATGCACAGCGCCATCGCCACCCTGATCGCCTGTATCGGCCTGATCGCCACCGGCATGAGCCTGGGCAACGCCACCCTGGCGCTGTGCTCGCTGACGCTGGCGGCGGTCGGCATCCTGGCGGCCTTCCCGGTGTTCTGGTCGATTCCCGGTGCCTTCCTGGCCGGCACGGCGGCCGCCGGCGGCATCGCCCTGATCAACTCCATCGGCAACCTGGCCGGCTTCGTGGCGCCCTACATGATCGGCGCATTGAAGACCAGCACCGGGTCGCTGTCCTCGGGCCTGTACTTCGTGGCAGCACTGGAATTCCTGGCCAGTTTCCTGGTGGTGGTGTTCGTCAGGAAGCACTGACACCCCACTGAAGCAACTCCCCCAAGCGCAGTGCACATCACCCTCGAATCACACTTGAATCACCTGCAGGATAGACATCATGAAGCTGACCTTTACCCTCCCCGACCAATCCACCCTCCAGGCCGACATCGACAGCCTGGTCATCGCCGGCTGGGCCGGCCGCGACATGGCGGCCATCGAACATCACATCGAAGAACTGGAAGCCCTGGGCATCTCCCGTCCCAGCGCAGTGCCACTGTTCTACCGCGTCTCGGCCAACCAGCTGTCGCAGGCTGAACAGGTGCAGGTACTGGGCGAGGCCTCCTCCGGCGAAGTCGAGACCTTCGTCTTCAATGCCGGTGGCGAACTGTATGTTTCCATCGCCTCCGACCATACCGACCGCAAGCTGGAAGCCCATAGCGTGGCCTTTTCCAAGCAGGCCTGCGTCAAGCCGGTGGGCGCTGCCGCCTGGAAACTGTCGGACGTGGCCGACTACTGGGATGAGCTGGTGATCCGCTCCTGGATCGAAGAGGACGGCGCCACCGTGCTGTACCAGGAAGGTCCGCTGGCCTCGCTGCGCACCCCGTCCGACCTGATCGCCCGCTTCACCGACGGCAGCGCGACACTGCCCGAGGGCTGTGGCATGACCTGCGGCACGGTGGGCGCCATCGGCGGCATCCGTCCGGCCGCCTCCTTCACAATGGAGCTCTACGATCCACGCCGTCAGCGTGCGCTGCGCCATCACTATGTCGCGCAGTCGCTGGCCGAAGTCGCCTGATCCCGTGGCCAGCCCTGCTGGCCATTTTTGTCTGATGCGGCAAGCAATGCGATACTGCCGGCTTGATTGGCCCTTATGCTCTTTTTGCTGCACCGCTCCTGTCGACCACCCCATTTTTCCATCATGCCGAGCACACTTTCCCAACTGGCCGCCGACCTCGATGCCGGCCGCATCACTTCCCTGCAACTGACCGAACAGGCCCTGGCCCGCATCGCCGACCCGGCCGGCGAAGGCGCGCGCGTCTTCACCAGCGTCTATGCCGACCAGGCGCGCGCCGCCGCCCGTGCCTCCGACACCCTGCGCGCCGCCGGTCTGCGCCGCTCGCCGCTGGAAGGCGTGCCGGTCTCGGTCAAGGACCTGTTCGACGTGGCCGGTGAAACCACCCTGGCCGGGTCCGTAGTGCTGCGCGGCAAGCCGGTCGCCAGCGCCCATGCCGAGGTGGTGCAGAACCTGATCAAGGCCGGTGCCATCGTCATCGGCAAGACCAACATGACCGAGTTCGCCTATTCCGGGCTGGGCATCAATCCGCACTACGGCACCCCGCAAAACCAGTGGGAACGCGGTGTCGAAGGCGGGCGCATTCCTGGCGGCTCGTCCTCCGGCGCGGCCATCTCGGTGACCGATGGCATGGCGTTCGCCGCCGTGGGCTCGGACACCGGCGGTTCGGTACGCATCCCCTCGGCACTGAACGGCCTGACCGGTTTCAAGCCGACCGCGGCACGGGTCTCCATGGAGGGCGTGCTGCCGCTGTCGGCCTACCTGGATTCGATCGGCCCGCTGGCGGCCTCGGTGGAGTGCTGCGCCATCATGGACGCCGTGCTGGCCGGTGAAACCTATCGCCCGCTGCCGGCCCATCCGCTGCGCGGCCTGCGTCTGCTGGCACCCACCAATGTCGTGCTCGACGGCATGGACGAGAGCGTCGCCAAGGCCTACCGTGGCGCCCTGTCCAGGCTCACGCAAGCCGGTGCGGTGGTGGTGGAGGAAGAAGTCCCCGCCTTCAACCGCCTGGCGGCGATCAACAGCAAGGGTGGCTTCACCGCCGCCGAGGCCTATGCCTGGCACCGCGCCCTGATTGCCGAGAACGCTGCCGGCTATGACCAGCGTGTGGTCTCGCGCATCCTGCGCGGCAAGGACATGAGCGCGGCCGACCTGCTGGATGTGCTGCACGCCCGCTCGCCCTGGATCGCCGAAGTCGAGGCGCAACTGGCCGGCTACGATGCGCTGGTGATGCCCACCGTCCCCATCGTCGCACCACGCATTGCCGAGCTGCTGGCCAGCGACGACGCCTATTACGGTGCCAATGGCAAGATCCTGCGCAATCCCACGCTGATCAACTTCATGGACGGCTGTGCGATATCCCTGCCCTGCCATGCAGCAGGCAGCGCCCCGGTGGGCCTGTCGCTGGCGGCCGCCGGCGGGCAGGACCGTCACCTGCTGTCCGTGGCCCTGGCGGTGGAAGGGCTGCTGGCCGCTTGACGCCGGAAAAGTTGCCACAAGGATAAGGCCCGTGCATGCACGGGCCTTTTTGTTGGTCGCAATTGGCCGGAGTTGACCGGCGTTAGGCCCTCGTCCTGCCCGGAAGGGAACATTTCCGTACCACAGACGCCGAATCCCTGGAATTTTCATTAGAATGCGCTTTTGCAGCGCAAGACGGCCCCTGCGACGGGGCTTCAGCGCTGGGCAAACAGAGATAGAACAACCCTCCGGCATCAGCCACGACCACTCATCTGCATGGCAACCAAAAAAACCTCCCCGTCCGATTACAGTGAATCATCGATCCGTGTCCTCAAGGGACTGGAGCCGGTCAAGCAGCGTCCGGGCATGTACACCCGCACCGAGAACCCGCTGCACATCCTCCAGGAAGTGATCGACAACGCCTCCGACGAAGCGCTGGGCGGCTACGGCAAGAGCATCATCGTCACCCTGAACGCCGACGGCAGCGTCAGCGTGGAAGATGACGGCCGCGGCATCCCGGTCGGCCTGCACCCGGAAGAAAAGGTGCCCACCGTCGAGATCGTGTTCACCCGCCTGCACGCGGGCGGCAAGTTCGACAAGGGCTCCGGCGGCGCCTATGCCTTCTCCGGCGGTCTGCACGGCGTGGGCGTGTCGGTCACCAATGCCCTGGCCACGCGTCTGGAAATCACGGTCTGGCGCGAAGGTGGGGTGCATACCCTGGCCTTCTCCGGCGGCGACGTCATCGAAAAGCTCAAGTCGCGCCCCGCCACCCGCGAAGACAAGAAATCCGGCACCCGCGTCACGGTCTGGCCTGACCCCAAGTATTTCGATTCGCCCACCATCCCGCTGGGCGAGCTGCAACGCCTGTTGCGATCCAAGGCAGTGCTGCTGCCGGGCGTGAAGGTGACCTTCACCAATGCCAGGACCGGCGACAGCCAGAGCTGGCAGTACGACCAGGGCCTGCGCGGCTACCTGATGGAACAACTGGCCCAGAGCGGCAGTGGTGAGACCCTGATCCCGCTGTTCGAGGGCGAGCAGTTCGCCGGGAAGGATGCCGAAGGCTTCGCCGAGGGCGAAGGTGCTTCCTGGGTGGTGGCCTGGACCGAGGAAGGCGCCGTGGTGCGCGAGTCCTACGTCAACCTGATCCCCACCTCCAACGGCGGCACCCATGAATCGGGCCTGCGCGAAGGCCTGTTCTCGGCCGTGAAGAGCTTCGCCGAGATGCATTCGCTGCTGCCCAAGGGGGTCAAGCTGCTGGCCGAGGACGTCTTTGCACGGGTCTCCTTCGTGCTCTCGGCCAAGGTGCTGGACCCGCAATTCCAGGGCCAGATCAAGGAACGTCTCAACTCCCGCGACGCCGTGCGCCTGGTGGCCGGTTATTCGCGCCCGGCGCTGGAGCTGTGGCTGAACCAGCACGTCGAGTACGGCAAGAAGCTGGCCGAACTGGTCATCAAGCAGGCCCAGAGCCGCCTGCGCTCGGCGCAGAAGGTCGAGAAGAAGAAGTCTTCCGGCGTGGCCGTGCTGCCGGGCAAGCTGACCGATTGCGAATCCTCGGATGTGTCGCGCAATGAAATCTTCCTGGTCGAGGGCGACTCCGCCGGCGGCTCGGCCAAGATGGGCCGCGACAAGGAATTCCAGGCCATCCTGCCGCTGCGCGGCAAGGTGCTGAACGCCTGGGAGACCGAGCGCGACCGCCTCTTCGCCAACAATGAAATCCACGACATCGCCGTGGCCATCGGCGTCGATCCGCACGGCATCAACGACAGCCCGGATCTGTCCGGCCTGCGCTACGGCAAGATCTGCATCCTCTCGGATGCGGACGTGGATGGCTCGCACATCCAGGTGCTGCTGCTGACGCTGTTCTTCCGTCACTTCCCCAAGCTGATCGAGAACGGCAACATCTGCGTGGCGCGCCCGCCCCTGTACCGCGTGGATGCCCCCGCGCGCGGCAAGAAGCCGGTGCAGAAGCTGTATGCCCTGGACGATGGCGAACTCGAAGCCATCGAAGACAAGCTGCGCAAGGATGGCCTGAAGGAAGGCGCCTGGAGCATTTCCCGCTTCAAAGGCCTGGGCGAGATGAATGCCGAACAGCTGTGGGAAACCACCATGAACCCGGACACCCGCCGCCTGTTGCCGATCGGCTTCGGCGAACCGGGCGTGCAGACCTCGGAAGAACGTTTCAACATGCTCATGGGCAAGGGCGAAGCCGCCTCCCGCCGCGCCTGGATCGAAGAGCACGGCAACGAAGCCGAAGCCGATATCTGACATGACCCGCCGCCCGCCCCGCCTGCCGCTCATCGCTCGCGCCGCCCTGCTGGGAGCGACGGTGCTGCTGTGCGCGGGTGCAGGGACGGCACGGGCGCAACAGATGGTGCGCTACACCGATGCCGATGGCGTGCAGCACATGCGGGTGGAACCGGCCGAGAGCGGCAAGGATGGCAGCAGCAGGCACCCCCGCAGTATCGTGTACCGGTACACTGACGCCGACGGTGCAGTACACTTCTACGCCGAAACGCTGGAGGACCCCGACAAGCTCATGGCCAGCAGTGCCGCGCTGCTGAACCATCCCGGCAGCAAGGAAGCCGTCACCCAGGCCGACCCGCCCTTCGTGCGCACCATGCTCGCGCATCGCGATGCACGCAAGTACGACAGCCTGCTCAGCGAAGCGGCCGGGGAGTTCGGCCTGGATGCGGCCCTGCTCAAGGCGGTCATGACGGCCGAATCCGGTTTCAATGCCGGTGCCGTCTCCAGCAAGGGCGCCATCGGCCTGATGCAGATCATGCCCGATACCGCCGAGCGCTATGGCCTGCAGGGCGACCGCCGCAAGAGCCTGCACCAGAAGCTGGTCGATCCAAAGATCAACATCCGCCTGGCCGCACGCTACCTGCGCGACCTGATGGCCATGTTCCCGCAGCATGTGGAACTGGCGATCGCTTCCTACAACGCCGGCGAAGGCACGGTGCAGAAATACGGCAACAAGATTCCCCCCTATCCCGAGACCCAGGGCTATGTGCGGCTGGTATCGCGCTTCTATGAGCTGTATCGCCCGCCCGGCGCAATGCGCCTGGCTGCCGGCGAGCGCAGCGCCGCCTCCGCCCCCGGCGCCAGCTCAGGCCAGGCCCGTCTCAAGGTGACGCTGCCGCCACGCGAGCCCGTCACCGCCAACGATTAACCCTGTCCACCACGACGACAACAAGAACTGTTCCATGACCGATCAACCGACCCTGTTTGACCCAGTCCCGGCCGCCCCTGATGGCGAGTCGCTGACGCTGTCCACCTTCGCCGAACGCGCCTATCTCGATTACGCGATCTCGGTGGTCAAGGGCCGCGCCCTGCCCGATGTAGCCGACGGCCAGAAGCCAGTACAGCGCCGCATCCTCTACGCGATGAACGAGCTCTCGCTCAACAGCGCCGCCAAGCCGCGCAAATCGGCCGCCGTGGTCGGCGATGTGCTGGGCAAGCTGCACCCGCACGGCGACCAGTCGGTTTACGACGCGCTGGTGCGCATGGCCCAGGATTTCTCGCTGCGCTACCCGCTCATCGATGGCCACGGCAACTTCGGCTCGCGCGATGGCGATGGCGCGGCGGCCATGCGCTACACCGAAGCCCGCCTGACGCCCATCAGCAAGCTGCTGCTCGATGAAATCGACATGGGCACCGTGGAATTCCAGCCCAACTACGACGGTTCCACCGAAGAGCCGCGCCTGCTGCCGGCGCGCCTGCCCTTCCTGCTGTTGAATGGTGCCTCCGGCATTGCGGTGGGCATGGCCACCGAAATCCCGTCGCACAACCTCACCGAAGTGGCCAAGGCGGCGGTGGCGATGATCCGCAACCCCAGGATCAGCCATGCCGAACTGATGGAACTGGTCCCCGGCCCGGACTTCCCCGGTGGCGGCCAGATCATCACCCCGGCCTCGACCATCGCCGAGATGTACCAGAGCGGTCGTGGCAGCCTCAAGGTGCGCGCCCGCTGGAAGATCGAAGACCTGGCGCGCGGCCAGTGGCAGGCGGTGATCACCGAGCTGCCGCCGGGCGTATCCTCGCAGCGCGTACTGGAAGAGATCGAAGAACTGACCAACCCCAAGCTCAAGCTGGGCAAGAAATCGCTCACGCCCGAGCAGCAAGCCCAGAAGGCCACCATCCTCGGCCTGCTCGACGCCGTGCGCGACGAGTCCGGCCGCGAGGCGCCGGTACGCCTGGTGTTCGAACCCAAGTCCAAGAACCAGGACCAGACCGAGTTCATGAACACCTTGCTGGCCCAGACCTCGCTGGAAACCAGTGCCTCTCTGAACCTGGTGATGATCGGCGGCGATGGCCGTCCGCGCCAGAAGAACCTGACCGACATCCTCGGCGAGTGGATCAGCTTCCGCTTCGAGACCGTGACCCGCCGCACGCAATTCCGCATGCAGAAGGTCAACGACCGCATCCACATCCTGGAAGGCCGGGAAGCGGTGCTCCTGAACATCGACAAGGTCATCAAGATCATCCGCGAGTCTGACGAACCCAAGCCGGCCCTGATCGAGGCCTTCAGGCTGTCGGATCGCCAGGCCGAAGACATCCTGGAAATCCGTCTGCGCCAGCTGGCCCGCCTGGAAGCCATCAAGATCCAGCAGGAACTGGCCGAGCTGCGCGGCGAGAAGACCACCCTGCAGGACCTGCTGGACAACCCGGCCTCGATGAAGAAGCTGGTCATCAAGGAAATCGAAGGCGACGCCAAGACCTATGGCGACGCCCGTCGCACCATCATCGAGGAAGCCGAACGCGCCACCTTCGAACAGAAGGTGATCGACGAACCGGTGACGGTGATCATCTCGCAGAAGGGCTGGGTGCGCGCCCGCACCGGCCACGGTCACGACGCCACGCAATTCACCTTCAAGGCCGGCGACAGCCTGTATGGCGCCTTCGAATGCCGTACCGTGGACAACCTGCTGGCCTTCGGCTCCAACGGCCGCGTCTACACCATCGCCGTGAGCGCCCTGCCCAATGCACGCGGGGATGGCGTGCCGGTGACCACGCTGATCGAACTGGCCAGCGGCAGCAGCATCCTGCACTACTTCGCCGGCCCGGCGGACACCACGCTGCTGCTGGCCTCGGATGCGGCGGCCGGCTTCATCGCCAAGGCCTCCGACATGTTCGGCCGGGTCAAGGGCGGCAAGAGCTTCTTCACGCTGGACGAAGGCGCCCTGCCCCTGGCACCGCGCGCAGTCGCTGCCGACGCCAGCGCCGTGGCCTGCGTCTCGGGCAATGGTCGTCTGCTGGTGTTTGGCCTGGACGAGATGAAGACCCTGTCTTCCGGCGGCCGTGGCGTGAACCTGATGGAGCTGGAGAAAAACGAAAAGCTGATCGGCGCACAAGCCATCAGCCAGAAGGGCGTGGTGGTCGAAGGTACCGGCAATGTCGGCAAGGCCAAGGAAATCGCCCTCTCGGCCGCGTCGCTGGGCGTGCATATCGGCAAGCGGGCGCGCAAGGGCAAGGCGTTGGAGTCACGGATCAAGGTGACAGGGCTGCGTCCGCAAGTCTGAGGCACGGCCTGGCGTTGTTGAAATATCGCCCTCTGCGCATGTTGTGCAGGGGGCGATTTGCTAGGCAATCGCCACCGACACCCGATACAACAACACCCCCAGCAAACCGAACGCCCCGGCCAGCATGCAATAGGGCGCCCAGCGTCGGGCGCGCATGCCATAGCCGAACAGGAGCAGCGCGATGCTGATGGCGGGTATCAAGGCGGAAGGGCTGGTCAGGTCCATGGTAGGTACTCCCCGGTGAGGTCGGTGTTCGCACGAGCGCTGCACGGGCGAACGAAAATATCCATCACGCCATCTGGCTGATGGTCTTCCTGAAGCGGCCCAGCGCGGCCGTGAACAACAAGGCACCGATGGCGAAGATGGCCAGCAGTTGCGGCCATACCACCTCCAGCCCGGCACCCCGATACAGAATGGCCTGCCCGGCCGCCACGAAGTGCGTGGTGGGCGCGGCCAGCATGATGTCCTGCACCAGCAGCGGCATGCTTTCGCGCGGCGTGGAGCCGCCCGAGAGCAGTTGCAACGGCAACAGCACCAGTACGGTCAGCATGCCGAACTGCGGCATCGAACGTGCCAGCGTGGCCATGAAGATGCCCATGGAGGTGGTGGCGAAAAGATGCATGACGGTGGCCAGCATGAATAGCGCCACCGAACCTTCGATCGGCACCTGCAGTGCGCCGCGCACGATCAGCATCAAGGAGGCCAGTGCCGCCAGCGCCACCACCAGCCCCATGGACCAGACCTTGGCCAGCATGATCTCGGCAGGCGTCACCGGCATTACCAGCAGGTGTTCGATGGTGCCGTGCTCGCGCTCGCGGATCAGTGCGGCGCCGGTGAGGATGATGGAAAGCATGGTCACGTTGTTGATGATCTCCATGAGCGATCCGAACCAGGACTGCTCCAGATTGGGGTTGAAGCGCATGCGCATGGCCAGGTTCACCGGCGCGGTGGCGCCGCCTTCGGCACGTTGCACGAACTGCATCACCTCGGTGGTGATCATCTGTTGGATGTAGCTGTTGCCGGTGAAGGCCTGGCTCATGCGGGTGGCATCCACATTCAGTTGCACCGCAGGCGCCCGTCCGGCCAGTACGTCACGCTGGAAGTCGGCGGGAATATCCAATACGAAGGTGTAGTCGCCATCATCCAGGCCGGCATCAGCCTCTTGCGCCGTGACCAGCCGCGCCACCTTGAAGTGCGGCGGATAGAAGGTCGCCGCGATGCGTGCCGAGAGCGGCGAGCCGTCGTTATCGACGATGGCGATGGCGGCGTGGTGCAGGCTTTCCGGCATGGCGGTGGCGGCCACGTAGATGGACAGCGTAAAGGTGTAGGCGATGAGCACCAGCATGGCCGGATCACGCAGCAGGCTCCATAGTTCTTTGATGCCGAGGCGGTAGATGTTGGCCCAGGAGTTCCGCATCTCACCGCTCCTGCTTCTTCAGAAACAGCACCGACAGCCCCAGGATCACGGGTGCGGCGAGTACCAGCGGCCAGAAGGACGAGCCCAGGTCGCCGACGGCGAGCGCCTTGCTGAACACGCCGCGACTGATGGTGAGGAAATGCGTGGCCGGATAGACCTGGCCGATCAGGGCGCCCATGCCCTCCAGCGAGGACACCGGGTTCAACAGGCCGGCAAACTGCACGCAGGGAATGATGGTGCCGATCATGGTCACGAACAGCGCCGCGATCTGGCTGTTGGTGAAGGTCGACGCCAGCAGACCGAAACCGGTGGAGCAGATGATGAACACCAGCGCCGCCAGGGTCAGCGTGAACAGGCTGCCCTTGACCGGCACCCCGAATACCGTCACCGCCAGCAGCGTGAGCATGGCGAAGTTGAGCATGCCCAGCAGCAGATAGGGCAACTGCTTGCCCAGCAGGAATTCGGTGCGGGTGACCGGCGTGACGTAGAGGTTGAGGATGGAGCCCAGCTCCTTCTCGCGCACCACCGACAGCGCCGTGAGCATGGCCGGAATCATCATCAGCAGCAGCGGGATGATGGCCGGCACCATGGCCGGCAGGCTCTTCACATCCGGGTTGTAGCGATAGCGTGTCTCGATGGTGGCCGGCGTGGCCAGGGTCTGCCCCAGACGGTGCAGGGCCATGTCGGCCAGCCACAGTTGATGCATGCCCTGCACATAACCGCGCACGGTCTCGGCGCGCGTGGGCATGGCGCCATCCACCCAGGCCCCGACCTCGACCGCCTTGCCGCGCCCGATGTCGCGGGCAAACCCGGAGGGAATCTCGATGGCCAGCGAAATCTCGCCGCTGCGCATGCGCCGGTCCAGGTCCTGGTAATCGGTGATGGCGGGCTTCTCGATGAAGTAGCGCGAGCCCGACAGGTTCAGAGCATAGTTCTGGCTCAGGCCGGTCTGGTCGCGGTCCAGCACGGCATAGGTGAGGTTTTCCACGTCGAGGTTGATGCCATAGCCGATGATGAACATCAGGATGGCCGTCCCCAGCAAGGCCAGCGTGGCGCGCACCGGGTCGCGCCGCAGTTCCAGGCTTTCGCGCTGGCTGTAGCTCAGGGCGCGGCCCAGGCTGGTGCGCCACCGGCCGGGGCGCGATGTTGACGCTTCCATCGCCGCGGGCAGCGCTGGCCGGTCATCGGCAACCGGAGCGCTCCCCTTGCCCGCCGCCTGTTCCAGATAGGCGATGAAGGCCTGTTCCAGCGTGGCCGCACCGCGTTCGCGGATGAGCGCATCCGGCGTGGCGCTCACCAGGACCCGGCCGGCATGCATGAGCGAGATGCGGTCGCAACGCTGGGCCTCGTTCATGAAATGGGTGGAGATGAAGATGGTGACCCTATCCTTGCGCGCCAGGTCGATCATCAGTTGCCAGAACAGATCGCGGGCGATCGGGTCCACGCCGGAAGTCGGCTCGTCGAGGATCAGCAGTTCCGGCTTGTGGACCATCGCCACGGCCAGTGACAGGCGTTGGCGGATGCCCAGCGGCAGGCTCTCGGGCAGGCTGTCCATCACGTCCAGCAGACCAAAGCGGGTCGCCATCTCTTCGGTGCGGGCGTCGATCTGCGCTTCCGGCACGCGGTACAGGCGGGCATGCAACACCAGGTTCTGGCGCACGCTCAATTCCCCATACAGCGAAAAGGCCTGCGACATATAGCCCACCCTGGCCCGCGTGGCCATATCGCGCGGATCGACCTCCTGGCCGAACAACCAGGCCTGGCCCTCGCTGGCCTGCAGCAGCCCGGTCAGCATCTTCATGGTGGTCGACTTGCCGCAGCCGTTGGAGCCGAGAAAGCCGAATATCTCGCCCCGCCGGATACGGAAATCTACATGATCCACCGCCACGAAATCACCGAAGCGCATGGTCAGGCCCTTGGCCTCGATGGCGATACCGGCCTCGACGCTTTCATCCAGCGGGGTGACCTGCACCGTCTGGTGCTGGCGCCGCTTTTGCTCGGGCAGCAGGCTGATGAAGGCCTCTTCCAGCGCTGCCGTGCCGGTACGGGCGTGCAGCTCGGCCGGAGTACCAGTCGCCAGCAGCTTGCCGTCGTCCATCGCCACCAGCCAGTCGAAGCGGTCCGCCTCTTCCATGTAGGCGGTGGCGACGATGACGCTCATGCCCGCACGCTCCTGGCGGATATGTGCGATCAGGTCCCAGAACTGCGCCCGTGACAGCGGATCCACCCCGGTGGTAGGTTCATCCAGGATCAGCAGGTCGGGATCGTGGATCAGTGAACAGCACAGGCCCAGCTTCTGCTTCATCCCTCCTGACAGCTTGCCGGCCGGGCGCGAGAGAAAGGGGGCCAGGCCCGTACCGCGGGTAAGTTCGTCGATGCGACGACGACGCTCGGCGCCGTCCTGGCCGAACAGGCGGCCGAAGAATTGCAGGTTTTCTTCCACCGACAGGGTGGGATAGAGATTCTTGCCCAGTCCTTGCGGCATGTAGGCGATGCGCGGGCAGACCTGGCTGCGATGCGCGACCTTGCGCATGTCGCCGCCCAGGACGCTCACCTCGCCCTGCTGCAAGGCGCGGGCGCCGGCCACCAGCGAGAGCAGGCTGGATTTGCCGACGCCGTCCGGACCGATCAGGCCGACCATGCAGCCGGCCGGAATCTGCAGCGATATCGCATCCAGTGCCAGCGTCTTGCCATAGCGCAGCGACACCCCGTCCAGGCGTGCCACCCACGACTGGTCCGGGGTAGCTGTCATTGCGGAACCCTGGTCACCAGCTGCGGCGGCCATGCCTGGCTCTGGTCGGTGCGTACCCAGGCCACGCCCGGCAGGCCGGTCTTGACCAGCGTCAGATGCTGCTGCAACAGCGCCGGATCGATCTGCGCCTTGACGCGGAACATCAGCTTCTGCCGCTCGCTGGCCGTCTCCACCGTCTTGGGGGTGAACTGGGCGGTGCTGGCGACGAAGGAGATCCTGGCCGGAATCACGTACTGCGGTGCGGCGTCCAGCACGATGCGGGCCTCGGCCCCCAGGGCCAGCTTGCCGGCCACGGCCTCGGGGACGAAGAAGGTCATGTAGACGTCACTCAGGTCCACCAGGTTGAGCAGTTTGCCGCCACCTCCCAATACCTCGCCCGGCTGGGCAATACGGTACTGCACCCGCCCGGCACGGGGCGCGACGAGCGTGCTGTCGTCGATATCGACCTTGATGCGCTGTACCGTGGCGGCGGCCGCGGTCACCGTCGATCTGGCACCGCTGACCTGGGTGCGTGCCGCCACCACGGCGGCCCGGGCGGCCGTCACCTGTGCCTGGGCAGCGGTCACGGCGGCTTGCATGCCGCGCACCCGGGCGCGGTCGTCATCGACTTCCTGCAGCGACGAGGCCCCTTCCTTGACCAGCACTTCGGAGCGCGCCAGGCGGCGCCGCGCCGCGTCCAGTTCACTCTCGCGTTGTGCACTCTGCGCCAGCGCGGCCTGGTAGTCGCTCTCGCGCACCGCCACCTGCGCCTCGGCACTGGCCACGGCCGACAGCGATTGCTGCTGGCGTGCCTGGGCTTCATCACGTTGCGCCTGCAGCGACAGGATCTGCATCTGGGCCAGCGGCTGGCCGGCCGTGACGAAATCCCCTTCGTTGACCAGGATGGCGTCCACCCTGCCCCCCAGCTTGGTGGCCACATCCACCTCGGTGGCTTCGATGCGGCCATTGCCGCTGGCGAAACCCTCCCCGGGGCCGCTGTGATGCAGGCGCTGCCAGGCATAGGTGGCACCGCCAGCAAGGAGGACGACCAGCAGGCCGGCGGTCAGCAGGTTTTTCTTGGCGGGAGAAAGCGTCATGATCAGGGTCCGGGACGAAGAGGGGTGGCAGCGCCGGCCTGGCTGGCATCACCACCCAGGGCCGCATACAGCGCCACGGAGGAGGACAGCAAGGCACGCCGGGTCTGCACCAGTTGCTGGCGCGCGCTGAGCAGGTCGCGCTGGGCATCGAGCACATCCAGGAATGGCGCGGCGCCGTTGTCATAGCGCAGTGTGGACAGGCGCGCCCGCTCGGCCTGCACGGTCACGGCGGTCTGGGCGATGGCCAGTTGCCGCGTCAACCACTGGCGGGCGGCCAGGGCATCGGCCACCTCGCGGAAGGCAGCCTGGACGGTCTTTTCATAATTGGCCACCGAGATATCGCGACGGATCTCGGACAGCGCCAGATTGTTGCGCAGACGACCGGCCGTGAAGATCGGCAGCGTGATGCTGGGCGAGAAACTCCAGGCGTGGCTGCCATCGCGAAACAGGCCGCTCAATTCGGCACTGGCGCTGCCGACCTGGCCGGTCAGCGAAATAGACGGGAAAAAGGCCGCCCGCGCGGCACCGATGTTGGCATTGGCCGCCTGCAGACGGTATTCGGCAGCAAGCACGTCAGGCCGACGCGTCAACAACAGCGAAGGCAGGCCCGGCTGCAACGCGGGGAAGGCCGTGTCCAGCACGCTGCGCGCCTGTCCCGGTGCCAGTTCCAGCGGGCTACCCACCAACAGCGTCAAGGCATTCAGGCGCTGGGCGCGCAGTTGTTCCAGTTGTGCGCCCAAGGCCTGGGCCTGGGTCAGCAGGGTTTCGATCTGCGTCAGGTTCAGGCGTGAACTGGCGCCCACCTCCACCCGCCGTGCATAGATGCGATAGCTCTCCTGACGGCTGGCGATGGTATCGCTGGCGATGGCCAGGCGCTCGTCGAGCTCACCTAGTTCCAGATACGCATCGGCCACTTGCGTGACCAGGCTCAGGGTAGCAGCGCGACGCGTGGCTTCGCTGGCCTGGGCAGTGTGCAGGGCCGCATCATCCAGACTGCGCAGACGGCCCCACAGGTCGATCTCCCAGCTGCTCAGGCCCAGCCCTGCCTGATAGGCGCTACCGACCAGCGGTCGTCCGGTCAGGTTGAGATCAGCCGGGGTACGCGAACGATCCAGGCCGACCTGCGCGCCGATGCTGGGAAAGAGGTCCGCACGCTGGATGCCATAGAGCGCCATGGCCTCTTCCACCCGCAAGGCGGCCACCCGCAGGTCGCGGTTGTTGGCCAGGGCCAGGCTGATGAGGACTTGCAGTTGCGGATCGCTGAAGGTGGTCTTCCAGTCCAGCGGCGTCGTGGCAGGCAGCGTGCTGTCAGACTGCTGCGGGTAGTGCGCGGCCACCGGCGCGACGGGCCGCTGGTAGTCCGGCGCCATGGACTGGCAGGCCGCCAGCAAAAAGGCCAGCAACAGCGGCAATGCGGCCAGGCGCATTCTGGGAGGGGGCTCGCACATCGTGGGCATCGGCGGAAGCGGAAAATGTGGTGACGAAAGTCTTCGTCTTTTGTGTCCACATTATGAAGTTGCTTGCCAAAAACCCGATTGATGTACGTCAGGTTACTGACTGATGAGTCGGTAATAAGATGAAATAGGTGAAATAGGGGGAAACGCTGGAAGCCGATGGCGCCTCCCTGCCCTACTGCGCTACGCCGACCTGGTCGACGTAATGGCGCACCTCGGCGGCGACGTCGGCGAAGAGCGCCTGCAGCTCTGCCAGACGCGGCTGGGCGCTGACCGGTGGTTCGGCGCGGGACTGGGTCTCGATGCTCTTGAGCATGTCGGTCAGCACGCCCGCGCCCACCAGGGCCGTCATGCTCTTGAGGCTGTGCGCCTCACGCTTGACCTGAGCTGCATCGTCGGCGTGGATGGCCTGCTCCAGCCGGGCGAAGGTGGCCGGTGCGCTCTGCGCAAAAGTGCCGAACATGTGACGGCAGGCGGCCGCATCGCCCCCCATGGCCTCAAGCAGTGGCTCGGGATTGATGTGCTGGTATCGGTGGTCGTTCACGCGTTTCTCCCCTGAGGCCGACGCAATATACGCAATATATTGCTCCATTGCCAATTTCTTTTGAGCAGCAGTTCCGGGCCGATGGGTACGGCGCGGATCGTGAGCGGGTACGGCAAACTCGCGCAAACTCACGCAAACTCTTTTGCCGCGCCTGTAACGTAACCAAGCCGGCTACGACAGTCAATCAGAAGTGTTAGGTATAGACGCAAAAAAGCCACCCGCAATTAGCGGGCGGCATGCTCAATCAGGCTTCCGGATGCGCCCGGCATCCAGGGGGGAAGCCGATCAGGCAGCGCGTTCCAGACGTTGGACGTTGTCGCTGCCATCACCGGCGCCGATCTCGATCTTGCGCGGCTTCAGGGCTTCAGGGATTTCGCGGACCAGCTCGATGTTGAGCAGGCCGTTCTCCAGATTGGCACCGACCACCTTGATGTGGTTGGCCAGCTGGAAGCGCTGCTCGAAATCACGGGCGGCGATGCCGCGGTGCAGGAAGTTGACCTGCTTGTCTTCCTTCTGCTTGCGGCCGGTGATCTTGAGGGTTTCGTTTTCGGTCTCGATGTCGATTTCGCTGCGGGCAAAGCCGGCGACGGCCATCGTGATCCGGTACTTGTCTTCTGCCACCAGTTCGATGTTGTACGGCGGGTAGCTGGGCTGATCGGTACGCTGGGCGTTGTCGAACATCTGGGCCAGGCGATCGAAGCCGATGGCGGTACGGTACAGGGGGGAGAGATCAAAAGTACGCATAAAAATATCCTTTCAGTTAAGCGATGTTTTCGTGGCAGACCTCAACGTCGAGCATCTGCTGGTACCGATCTAGGGATGGCATTTTGGGTTTTCAAGAGATTTTTTTCGAAAAAATACGGGCGCCTCTGTCGCCCGATTTTCTTCCGGGAAAAGCGGCCTCAGGCCCTTGAAAACTGCCGATCCAGCTCCATCGCGACCCGCTCGCGCTCGCTGCGCACCGCCTGTGCACCGGCTGCCAGTCCCTCCATCGCCGTCAGGCGCAGGTCATGCAGGCCGATGGTACCCAGCGCCACCTTCAGGTAGGGCGTGAGGAAATCCGGCTGGCGTGCGGACGCGCCGGTAAAGCGGCCGCCGGAGACCACGGCCAGGTGTACCGGGCGGTCGTGCAGCAGGCCGACCTTGCCGTCGGGGGTGATGCCGAAGGTGCGGCGCACCCGCACCACATGGTCGATCCAGGCCTTCAATATGGAGGGGACGGTGTAGTTGTGCATGGGGGTGCCGATGACGACCTGATCGGCGGCCTCCAGCTCGGCAATCAGCAGGTCCGACGAGGCCAGCGTCCCCTGCGCGGCGCCGGCATCCTCCACGAAGGCGGGCGAACCCAGCGCATCGACATAGGCAGCATCGACGTGACCAATGGCACTGGCATGCAGGTCGCGCAGCACGATCTGCGCCTGCGGGTGCAAGGCGCGCAGGCGGCTGACGATCTGTTGCGAGAGCCACCAGGTGTTGGATGCCTCCTGGCGCGGCGAGGCAAGCAGGTGCAGGATCTTCATGCCGCACCTCCGATGGCCTTGCCGAAGCGCAGTGCGCCGGTCAGCATGCCCTGGCGGAAGTAGAAGCGCTGCGCCAGCGCGTTGGCCATGCCGGTATCGAGCACCAGTCGCGCACAGCCGGCCTCGGCGGCCACACCTTCGAGCGCGGCGAGCAGGCGCTCGCCCCAACGCTTGCCGCGTTGCGTGCTGGCGGCCACCAGATCATCGACGTACAGGAAGGGGCCGTAGACCAGATTCTCCTGGAAACGGTAACCGGCCAGGGCGACCACCGCGCCCTGCTCCCAGGCTGCCAGGATGCGATAGCCCTGCTCGCGGGCGCGACCGGTACGCTGCATGAACTCGTCGGCGTCACGCAGGTGTGGGCGCAGTTCGTGCATCACGGAAAAGCAGGCCAGCCGGTCGGCCTCGGTGTCGGCATGGCGCAAGGCGCTGTCGGCGATATGCCAGTGGCCGGCTGGGGCAATCTTGGGAGCTTGGTTCATGGGAGGAAGGTCAATGCGTTCAAAGTAGAAGGAGTTTCATCCTAGCCAGCCGATGGCATAATCGGGAGATCCAAGAAATGACATTTCGACTGGTCCATGATTACCCCGTCCTCCGCCTCCCTGATCACCCTCGACAGCGCCACCGACGAGCCCTACTACCGCCAGATCTACGGGCGCCTGCGTAGCGCGGTGGCAGCGGGGATGCTGCGCCCGGGCGACCGTATTCCCTCGGCGCGGGCACTGGCAGCAGAACTGGGACTGGCGCGCGGCACCGTGGAGACGGCCTATTCGCTGCTGGCGGCTGAAGGCTACGTGGAAGCACGCGGACAGGCCGGCACCGTGATCGCGGCCGGGCTGCCCGCCAGAGCGCCGAACGCGCCCGGCAAACCCCGCCCCATCATTGCCCAGGCAGTACCTGCCGCGCCGCGCTCCCCCATCCTGCCGGAAGACGGCCACGCCGAGGCCCGGGGACCGCGTCCGTTCCAGATGGGCATCCCGGCGCTGGACGCCTTTCCGCGCAAGATCTGGGCGCGCCTGGCAGCGCGCGCGGCGCGTGCCACGCAAGCGGTGGACATGCTCTACCCCTCTCCCGCCGGATTGATGGCCTTGCGCGTGGAAGTTGCGCGTTATCTGCAGCTGTCGCGGGGGCTGGACTGCCGGCCGGAACAGGTCTTCATCACTTCCGGGTATCGCGACAGCCTCAACCTGATCACGCGCACCCTGCTCAAACCCGGCGACAAGATCTGGGTGGAAGACCCCGGCTATGCGCCCACCGGCGCCCTGCTGCGCGAAGCCGGTATGCAGCTGGTGGGGGTACCGGTCGATGCCGAGGGCATGCAGGTGGAGCACGGGCTGCAGCATGCCGCACGCGCACGGGCGGCGGTGGTCACGCCGGCCCACCAGAGCCCCACCTGCGTGGCCCTGTCACTGCCGCGCCGGCTGGCGCTGCTGGAATGGGCGGCACGGCAGCAGGCCTGGATCGTGGAAGACGACTACGACGGCGAATACCGCTACGTCAGCCGCCCCCTGCCCGCCCTCAAGAGCCTGGACCAGGATGACCGCGTGCTCTATGCCGGCACCTTCAGCAAGGTACTGTTCCCGGCCATCCGGCTGGCCTATCTGGTGGTGCCGCGTTCCCAGGTGCAGCGTTTCGAAGACAGTGCCCGGCTGTTTTCCGGGGGCGCGCCGGCACTGATGCAGCATATCGTGGCCGATTTCATGGCTGAGGGGCATTTCGCCCGTCACATCCAGCGCATGCGACGCCTGTACGCACAGCGCCGTACCTTGACCATCGCCGGCCTGGAGGCGGTATTGAAGGCCCATGTCCGCATCGATTCGCCGCCTGGCGGCATGCATCTGCTGCTGCGCCTGCAGGGCCGCCGTTCGGACCGCGTACTGGCCGAGAAGATGCGCCAGCACGGCATGTTCAGCCGCGCCCTGTCGGAATGCCTGCTGGCGCCGCGCCCCGGGGTGGCGCCGATGATCATGCTCAGCTTCACCAATATCGACAGCCGACGCCAGGCCAGTGAACTGGGACGGCGCATCCTGGCGCTGCTGGAGCCGTCCTGACATGGCCTAGTCCGATTCATCATTCTTGGCACTTATCGACTGGGCCATGAGCGGGCATGATGGCGCCTCGTTTCCATCCATCCCAGGAGCCTTGTCGCCATGTCAAACCGAATCGATCTCTACCAGAATGCCACCGTCGCCTACGAAGGCCTGCTGGCAGTGAACCGTCATCTCAAGCAATGCAGCCTGCCGGCAGAGCTGGTGGAACTGGTGTTTCTGCGGGTGTCGCTGATCAACGGCTGTGCCTATTGCATCGATAAGCATTCGCGCGACCTGCTCAAGAGCGGCATGACCATCGACAAGCTGGTGCTGGTGCCGGTCTGGCACGAGGCCGGCAGCCTCTTTACGCCCCGCGAGCAGGCTGCGCTGGCCTGGTCCGAAGTGATGACGCGCATCGGTGAAACGGCGGCGCCGGATGCGGATTACCAGGCGGTGATCCAGCATTTCACGCCCGAGGAGTACAGCGAACTGACGGTCGCCATCGCCCTGATGAATGCCATGAACCGCCTGGCCATCCCGGGCCGCATGCGGCCACAGGCGGCGCGCGCCTGATTGAGGCGACTCCGGGCTCAGGCTGACTTCAGCGCGGCCACCAGCGTGCGCAATGCCGCCTGCGCCCGGGGCTCCCTGAGGCGGGAATGCAGCATCACCTGGGCCAGCGGCAAGGTGGGCAGGCCCAGCCGTCGGCCCACCTCCACCGCCCCTGCCGGCGCGCTGCGATGGAGCAGCGCCGACACTGCCAGGCCCGCGCTCACCGCCGCGCCGACCGCCAGGATGCCACCACCGACGAAGACCTCGACCCAGGCGATACCGGCTTCGTCGAGTCGGCGCAGCGACAATTCACGAATGCGGCAGGTCGAAGAAAAAGTCGCCACCCGCAAAGCAGGCCCGACCCGGCATTGCGCGTCGGGATGGGCAAACCAGCCGATGGGTTCCTGCATGATCAATTCACCGCCCTGGTCCTGCGGCTCGCGACGCACGATGACGGCGTCCAGTTCGCCGCGTTCATAGAGCGGCATGAGGTCGTGCGATGAGCCCACCCTCACCTCCACCATCACGCCGGCATCGTGGGCATGCAGCTGCGCCAGGGCGCGTGGCAGGCCGGCACCGGCCACGTGATCGCTGATACCCACCGAAAAGCGCACCAGCCCCTGCTCCAGCCGGTCCAGGGCGCGTTCGTGCGCGGCCAGCAATTCGCGGGCGGCCGGCAGGAATTGCTGGCCCTCCGCAGACAGGCGTACCAGGCGCGGGGTGCGTTCCAGCAGGCGACGCCCCAGGCGCTGCTCCAGCTTCTTGAGCTTGAGGCTGATCGCCGATTGCGTGCTGTCCAGCACTTCGGCGGCGCGTGTGAAGCTTTGCAGGTCGGCTGCCAGCACGAAGGCTTGTACGGCATCCAGTTCCAGGGGACGGTCCATCGGGTGGGCTCCTCGCATCTGATATCGGGTCGGATTGCTCAATGATTCGAATTTTAAATCATTGAAATTAGCATTCAGCAGTTTTTAAAATGATAGAGGGCGCTTAGCATGCACTGCATGGGTCGCACACGGGCAGGCCTGCCCAGGCGACCCACGGCTTTTCAAGCACTTTCAACCGCCCGATCTCAAGGAGAACACCATGCCCCTGGTCCGCCTTTCCCTGCTGCGCGGCAAGCCCCGCGCCTACCGCGATGCCATCGTCGACAACGTCTACCAGGCCATGCACGAAAGTTTCAACGTCCCCAAGGACGATCTCTTCATGATCGTGAGCCAGCACGAGCCCGAGGATCTCATCTTCGACCGCCACTACATGGGGATGGAGCGCTCGGACGACTTCGTGGTCATCCAGCTATCGGTCAGCAACACCCGCAACCAGGCGCAGAAGAATGCGCTCTTTGCCCGCATCGTCGAGCGCTTGCAGGCCAATCCCGGCATCAGTGCTGACGATGTGCTGATCCATCTGCTTGAAGGTGACAAGGGCAACTGGTCCTTCGGACGCGGGCTGGCGCAGTACGTGCTCTGAGACAGCGCACTTTGCAATGGGGCCGCAAGACATGCGCGTCCCCTGCGCGCCGCGCCGGCTGCTGCTAGGATGTCGTTCCTCCCAGCCATCGCGCCTCTCACATGCCACCTGCGACATCCTGCCGCCATCCGCTTCTGCGCCGCCTCTTCCGCTGTACTGCCGCCCTGCTGCTGGCGGCGGGGTTGACGGCGTGCTCCTCGTCGAGCAAGTACTACGACCCCGCCAAGTCCAACCGCACCGAGACCGGTTTTCGCAACAACTACCCACAGCCGGAGCGTCCCTCCGTCTTGAAGTGGCAATGGGAACGCCTGACCCAGGGCCTGCCCAAGCCGCCCGCCAACGACTACCGCTTCCCGGTGCTCAAACCAGACCTGGCCTGGCTCAAGGCCAATCAGGACACGCCCAGCGTGACCTGGATCGGCCATGCCACGGCGCTGCTGCAGCTGGGTGGCAAGAATGTGCTGACCGACCCCATGTTCTCGGAGCGCGCTTCGCCCTTTACCTTCATCGGACCGCGTCGCAAGGTGCCACTGCCGGTGCAGATCGCGGAGCTGCCGCATATCGACCTGGTGGTGATTTCGCACAACCACTACGACCATCTGGACCGCGCCAGCGTGGAACAGCTGAACCGGCAGGCTGGTGGCCCGCCACTGTTCCTGGTGCCGCTGGGATTGCGCGACTGGTTCATGGCGCTGGGCATCGACAACGTGCGGGAAATGGACTGGTGGGACAAGACGTCGCTGGACAAGCTGGACATCACTTTCGTACCCGCCACCCACTGGTCGGCGCGCAGCCTGTTCGACCGTTCCGAGACGCTATGGGGTGGCTGGGTGCTGCAGGCCGCCGCGCCGGCCCAGACTGACCGCGGCGCACCGTTCACGGTGTATTTCGCCGGTGACACCGGGTATTCGAAGGACTTCCAGGACATCGGCGCACGCTTCCCTCATGTCGACCTGGCGCTGATCCCCATCGGCGCCTACGCGCCGCGCTGGTTCATGCAGGGTCAGCACGTGGACCCGGCACAGGCGGTGCAGATCCACCGGGACGTGCACGCCACACGCTCCATCGGTATTCACTGGGGGACCTTCGAACTGGCCGATGAGCCGCTGGACGAACCACCGCAGGCGCTGGCCAGGGCCATGCAGCAGGCCAATCTGCCGCCGGAGCAGTTCGTTACGCTCAAGCACGGAGAAACCGTAAGGCTGCCAGCAGGCACACCTTCCCAGCGCTGAGGTCGGCGCTTGCTGCCCGACGCGTGAGTGGCGCCATTTTGGCACCATGTTATGATGATGTTCCTTGCCAGTGCTCGTCACGACCAGCGTGTTTGACGAGAAAACACCGGCAAAGTCCATTTCCAACCACGCCAAGGGGTTTCGCAAGCTACCCTGCGCGAGAAAGTGTTGATCACCATGACCGATATCGTTGAAAGGGGCCGGATCACCGCCCGCGTTCCCCAGGCAGTCGAAGCCAAACTACGCGAAGCGGCCGATCTGGTCGGTGCCACGGTCAACCAGTTCCTCGTACAGGCGGCGCTGGAGAAGGCCAATGAAGTGATCGACCGGGAACGCCACATCGCCGTCACGCCACGCGATGCGGTTTTTTTGCTGAACTTGCTTGACGACCCATCGCCGGCCAATGCCAAGCTGATGCGCGCGCGCGAGCGTTATCATCAGGCCCGACATGAACGAGTTCTTCGTAGCGCCGCTCAACAAGACCCTGCATCAGACTGAAGAATTCGACTGCGGCACGCCCGCCCTGAACCACTGGTTGCGTCATATCGCTGGCCAACATCAGGACAAGGGCATTTCCCGGTCGTTTGTGCTGGCCTCGGATCAGCGGCCCGATATCGTCAGCGGCTATTACGCACTGGCCATCCGGCAACTGGTTGCCACGAGCACCCTGCCTACCGATTTTTCGCGGCGCCTGCCCCGGGAAGTCCCCGCACTGACCCTGGCGCGCCTGGCGATCTGCCAATCCTTGCAAGGACGTGGGTATGGGGAATTTCTGTTGTATGACGCCCTCTGGCGTGCCAAGGCCGCCAGTGCCCAGGTCGGCGGCAGCCTGCTCTTCGTGGATGCCAAGGATGCCGATGGCGCCCGCTTCTATGCGCAATATGGTTTCAGGCCCCTGCCCGATTCGCCATTGACGCTGGCCATGCCCTTGTCACAGATTGGGTGATCACCCGCCCCCCCCCACGCAACGCAACGCAACGGAGCAGGCAAAAGAAAAAGGCTGGATCTGCATTTTGCAGTCCAGCCTTCGCTCATCTTGCTGCTCGCCAATCGATGCAGCCGTGAGCCCGTCCGGGCTCGCCTGCCCTTACAGCTTGGAAGCGATCAGCTTGCCCAGGCGCTCCACACCGGCGCGGATCTGTTCCGGCGGCACGGTCACGAAGGACAGGCGCAGGGTGTTCTTCTGCGGCACGTTGGCATAGAACGGCGCGCCCGGGACGAAGGCGACCTTTTCCTGTTCCACGGCTTCATTGAGCAGCGCGCCGGCGTCGATATGCTCGGGCAGCGTGACCCAGATGAACATGCCGCCTTCCGGCTTGCTCCAGAAGCAGCTGGCCGGGAAGTACTGCTGCAGCGCATCCAGCATGGCCTGGCACTGGTCGCCGTAGAGCTGGCGGATGGTCGGCACGTGCTGGTCCAGGAAGCCGTCCTTGATGGCCTCGTACACCACCATCTGCGTCAGTTGCGCAGTGTGCAGGTCGGTGGCCTGCTTGGCCTGTTCCATCTTCAGGATCAGCGGACGCGGTGCCACCACGTAGCCCAGGCGGATGCCGGGGGTCAGTACCTTGGAGAAGGAACCCATGTAGATCACGCCGGCCGGGTTCATCGACAACATCTTGGGCAGCGGTGCGTTGCGATAGCTCAGGGCGCCGTACGGATCATCCTCGATCAGCGGCAGACCCAGGCGGGCACAGGTTTCCACCAGTTTGACGCGACGCTCGGTGGGCAGGGTGCGGCCGGTCGGGTTCTGGAAGTTGGGCAGCGAATACAGCATGCGCGCGCCACCGGCGATGGCTTCGATGGTCTCGGGCTGCAGGCCGAATTCGTCGCTGGGGACCGATTCGAACTGGGCGCCATACAGCGCGAAGGCTTGCAGTGCGCCCAGGTAGCTGGGGGTCTCGACCAGCACCTTGCTGCCTTCGTCGATGAGCACCTTGCCCAGCAGATCCAGGCCTTGTTGCGAACCGGACACCATCAGCACCTGGTCAGGCGTGATCTGGGCGCCGTCGGAAGACAGCGAAGCGGCGATCCATTCACGCAGCGGCAGGTAGCCGTCGGTGGGGCCGTATTGCAGGGCGGTCTTGCCCTGTTGCGTGAGCACGCGGTCGAAGGCGGCCTTCATGTGCTCCACCGGGAAGGTCAGCGGCGACGGCAGGCCTCCGGCGAAGGAGGTGATGTCGGGACGCATGGTCACCTTCAGGATTTCGCGGATGGCCGAGCTCTTCATGGCTTCGGCGCGCTGGGAAAACTGCCATTGCAGTGCTGCGGGATTTGCGAGTTTCATACGGTACCGTGTTCTGTGTCTGTGTGGTTCAGGGTGATCCGGGGTGAATCAGGCCGCGCGCCTCTGCGGATGCTGCGGCCGTGCTGGTCGGCAATTCGACAGTTTCGATGGATCAGGCGATCTCGGCGATCATCTCGATCTCGACGCAAGCGCCCATGGGCAGTTGCGCCACGCCGAAGGCGGAACGGGCATGCTTGCCGGTCTCGCCGAAGACTTCGCCGATCAGTTCCGAAGCGCCGTTGGTCACCAGATGGTGTTCGGTGAATTCGCCGGTGGAGTTGACCAGGCTCATCAGCTTGACGATGCGCTTGACGCGGGTCAGGTCGCCGCCACAGGCTGCCTGCAGGGTGGCGATCAGGTCGATGGCCACGCCGCGCGCGGCCAGCTTGGCGTCGTCGGTGCCGATGTCGCGTCCCAGCTGGCCGACCCATACCTTGCCATCCTTCTTGGCCAGGTGGCCGGAGAGGAAGACGGTATTGCCGGTTTGTGCATACATCACATAGGCTGCTGCCGGGGCGGCCACGGCGGGCAGTTCGATGTTCAATGCTTTCAGCTTTTCATAGACGGACATGCGGTACTCCCTGTTGGACAGCGCCCGCGCGGCTGAGGCCGCAGGCGCTGCGCGTTAAGAAAAATAAGTCGACGATTATCTCAAAATTCCGGGCCTTTAGCCCGGTACAGTCTGAACTATTTCGGCTCGCAACACGGCCACAGCCGCGCCTGCGACGCCCTTCAGCGGCGCACGGCCATGCGCCTGCCGATGGCCACCACCACGATCACCGCCAGCGCAAAGAGCATGTTGCTCGCATCCAGGGCTTCATTGGCGATCACCGCGGCCCCCAGCAGGCTCATGAAAGGTTGCAACAATTGCACCTGACCGACACGGGCAATGCCGCCCAGGGCCAGGCCCTTGTACCAGAAGAAAAAGCCGATGAACATCGAGAACAGCGACACGTAGGCAAACGCCAGCCAGGCCGGCGCCGAGGCGGTGACGCCATATTGCCAGCCCAGCCACAGCGATACCGGCAGCATCACCGGCAAGGCCACCACCAGCGCCCAGGCGATCACGTTCTGGCCGCCCATGGTCTGTGCCAGCCGGCCGCCCTCGGCATAGCCCATGGCCGCCGCGATCACGGCCGCAAAGAGGGCAAAGTCGGCCAGGTGGAAACTGCCACCGCCTTCGTGCAAGGCAAACCCGATCACGATGCCCGAGCCCACCAGCGCCGCCAGCCAGAAGCCGGCCGAAGGTCGCTCGCCGAAACGCAGCGCCCCGAACAGCGCGGTCGCCAGCGGCAGCAGGCCGACCACCACGGCGCCGTGCGCAGCCGGCACATAGCGCATGGCGATCGAGGAAAACAGCGGGAAACCCACTACCACACCCAGTGCCGTGATCACCAGGGCGCGCAGTTGGCTGGCCGTGGGGCGCGGTGCCTTGATCCAGACCAGCAACACCAGCGCGCATACGCCCGCCACCACCGCCCGACCGAAGGCGACGAAGGCCGGATTGAGTTCGGCCACGGCGATGCGGGTAAAGGGCAGCGTGAGACTGAAGATCGCCACCCCGATCAGGCCCAGCCACATGCCGCGACTTTCGTGGCGTGCCGGTACACCGGTCGATGGACTTCCCAGAATGGATTTGCTGCCTGTCTGCATGAAATGCCCCTGTCTGCCTACGCTGTTGTCTTATTGATATAAAAGATTTACCCGCGGCCTGTCGCCGCATTACAGCCAGATCGCCAGCGCCGAATACAGGGTCAGCAGCACCATGGTCGCGGCAAAGCCGATACGCCACAGCGGGCGTTCCAGATAGCGCCGCAATACCGCTCCGGCACCGGCCCAGACCGACACGCAAGGCAGGTTGATGGCGCAGAACACCATGCAGTAGATCAGGATTGCCAGCCATCCGGCATGCTTATGCAGCAACGGCATGAAGGCCGACGCACCGGTGATGGCCATCACCCAGGCCTTGGGATTGGCGAACTGGAACATCGCCGCCGCGCCGAAGGACATGGGCTGCAGCGCCCGCTCGCCAGTGCCCGCCACGCCCATGCGGCGCAATTGCCAGGCCAGGTACAACAGATAGGCGCAGCCAGCCGCCTTGAGCAGCAGCACCACCTGCGGCAGCGCCACCACCAGTTCGCCCATACCGAAAGCGCATACCGCCAGCAGCACGCCGAAGCCGAAGGTGATGCCCAGCATGTGCGGTACCGAGCGACGAAAGCCGAACCAGATCCCCGAGGAGGTCAGCATGATGTTGTTGGGCCCCGGCGTGATCGAGGAAACAAACGCGAACGACATCAGCGGTAGCAGGGCGTCGATGATCATGCAGTTCTCCGCTGCGGGTGTTCCTGGCCCTGCGCCGGCGGCAGCGACACAACCCGCGCCGGGCTCAGCAAGGCATCGGCCACGGCACTGTCGCGGGCCAGCACACGGGCGAAGACGTCATGATCGACGTTGCCGCCGGAGAGCGTGATGCCGATCTTCTTGCCGCGCAGCCGCGCGCGCAGTTGCAAGGCCGCTGCCAGGGCGCAGGCCCCCGCCCCTTCGGCCACATTGTGGGTGGCAATGAAGGCCAGCTTCATGGCGTCCATGACTTCATCGTCGGTGACGGCCACGACCTCGTCCACTTCGGACAGCATCACCTCCAGCGAGGCCTGATCGGGGACCCGACAGGCGACGCCATCAGCGATACAGGTACTGACCGGCGCCTCGATCTTGCGGCCGGCCTCGAAAGACAGCTTGTAGGCCAGCGCGTGGGCGGACACCACACCGATGATGCGGGTCTTCAGGCCCAGTGCATTGCGCGCTGCCACCGCGCCGCACATGCCGGAACCCTGGCCGATGGGGACCAGCACCAGGTCCAGTTCGGGTTGGGCGGCAAACAGTTCCATCCAGTAGGTCGAGACGCCGGCCACCAGGTCGCGGTGAAAGGACGGGATCATGTGCAATTGCTGCTGTTGCGCCAGTTGCTGGGCGTGTTCGCGGCTGTCCTGGAATTCGCGGCCATGTTCGATCAGATCCACGCCCAGGGCGCGCATGGCGGCATTCTTTTCGCGGCTGTTGCCCTCGGGCACGACAATGGTGGCGGGAATGCCGAAGCGGCGCGCCGACAACCCCACCGACTGGCCGTGATTGCCCCGGGTGGCCGAGATCACGCCGGACAGTTGCGGCTGTTGCCGGGCCAGGTGATGCAGATAGACCATGCCACCACGCACCTTGAAGGCACCCGTGGGGGCATGGTTCTCGTGCTTGACCCAGACTTCGGCACCCAGTGCCTGATTCAGCAGCGGCCAGCACAGTTGCGCGGTGGGTGCCATGCCGGCATAGACGATACCGGCGGCCTGTTCGATCTCCATCAGGCTGGGCAACAGGCGGTGGGCGGCGGAAGTGGCTTGGGTCATGATGGTTCTCCTATCGGAATGCAGGTTGCTGGCGACAAGGCCGGGTGGACCGAGGTGGCCCGGATTGGCTTGCTTGTCCCGGCGATACGCTTGCTCTTGTATTGGAAGCCATCCTAGCCGACAATACCGATACAGTACCTGTACACTTTTTCAAATAATCCCAAACATTGTCACGGCAAAATGACCAATACAGTCAAGCAATTGCGCAGCGTCAGACCCGATATGCCTCAGAGCGAGAGCGCCCTCCCCGGCTGGCCGCTGCTGTTGCGCGAGAGTGGCGAATCGCTGGTGGACCAGATTGTGCGCGGCATCCGCGCCCGTATCGACGACAAGCTCTTGCGCAGCGGCGTGCGCATGCCCTCGATCCGGCAGTTTGCCGATGGCAACGAGATTTCGCGCTTTACCGTGGTGGAGGCCTATGACCGCCTGGTGGCCCAGGGCTATCTGGAATCGCGCCGGGGCTCGGGCTTCTACGTCAAGGAGCGCTCGCCCCTGGGCGGCGGCTATGGCAACACCGCTGCCCAGGCCGAAGCCGTGGCCGAGGCCGGGCGGGGGCTGGATGTGGTCTGGCTGGTACGCAACATGTTCCGCCAGATGCCGCCGCACAAGATGCCCGGGGGCGGTCTGCTGCCGCCGGACTGGCTGGATGGCGAACTGATCGCCAACGCCCTGCGTGCCGTCAGCCGCGACAATCCGTCCCTGCTGCTGGGCTATGGGACGCCGCTGGGTTTCCTGCCGCTGCGCCAGCAGTTGCAGCTGAAGCTGGCGGAGCTGGAAATCGCCGCCGCCCCCGACCAGATCGTGATGACCACGGGCGTGACCCAGGGCCTGGACACGGTGGCGCGGCATTTCCTGCGCCCGGGCGATGTGATCTTCGTCGATGATCCGGCCTGGTTCCTGATGTTCGGCTCCTTCGCTGCACTGGGCGCCAAGATCGTGGGCATCCCGCGCCTGGGCGACGGCCCCGACATCGCGCGCCTGCGCGAGCTGGCGTCAATCCACAAACCCAAGCTGTACGTGATCAATTCGGTGCTGCACAACCCGACCTCGACCTCGCTGTCGGCGGCCAAGGCCTTCCAGGTCCTGCGCATCGCCGAGGAACACGATTTCATCATCGTCGAGGATGACATCTACTGCGACATGCATCCCGGTTCGGCGGTACAGCCGGCGACCCGCATCGCCGCCCTGGACCAGCTGCAGCGGGTGATCTACCTGGGCGGTTTTTCCAAGACCTTGTCGGCCAACCTGCGGGTGGGCTTTATCGCCACCTCGGCCGAACTGGCGCGCAGCCTGGCCGACCGCAAGCTGCTCTCGACACTGACCACCGGCGAGATCGGCGAACGCGTGGCCTACAAGGTGCTCTCGGAGGGGCATTACCGCAAGCATGCCGAACGGCTGCGGGCGCGGCTCAATGGCGCGCGCGACAAGGTGATGCGCCAGCTGGAACGCATGGGCATGGAAATCGGCGATCCGCCGCCCTGCGGGATGTTCCTGTGGGTCGATGCCGGGCGCGACACCAATGTCATGACCGAGGAGGCGATGGAACAGGGCTTCCTGCTGGCACCGGGCAGCCTGTTCTCGCCTGCGCAGCTGCCCTCCACGCGCATGCGCATCAACGTGGCCAGCATGTCCGACCCCGGCATCTGGCGCTTCCTGGAAAAGGCGATGGCGCGCTGAGCCCCCTCGTCCACCCTGGCCGCCCTGACCACCGGTAGGTCAGGTGGTCAGGTGGATGCGCGCCACTTCCTGGTTGCTGGCATTGTAGAAGGCATAGTCGGTGGTGCCGGGGAAGTAGACGTAATGGTCCGAACCATTGGCCATGATCTGCAAGCTTTCGCTGCCGCTCATCTTCACTGTCAACAGGTGCGAGGTGGCACCGCTGACCATGCCCATGTTGATCACGTCCTGGGCCGTGATGATGATGTTGGTACCATTGCCGGCGCTGACATCGAGGGTGGTGATACCGGTGACCTTGCTGGAGAAGTTGCTCAGGTTGAGGGTATTGCCCAGGTCGGCAAAATGCAGCGTCGTCACCCCGGCCACGCCATTGATGGAATCGATGTTGGAGGTGCCGGTGTTTTTGTTGACCATGTCGCTCTGCGCCCCGGCGGTACTGCCCAGGCCGGCGCTGACATTGATCAGGTTGGTGCCGCTGCCCACCGTCACCGAATTGTGCCCGCCCTCGACCACGTTGAAGATATCGGTGCCGGAACTGGCACCACCGCCCGTGAGGATGTTGGTGGTAGCGTTGCCACGCGCGGTCAGGGTATTGGCACCGGCGTTGCCGATGAGCTCGCTGGCGACGGTTAAACTGCCCTCCAGGTTGGAAATGCCGATATAGCTGTCGCCGTTGGCATCGCCCAAGCTACCGCCGGCGGACAAGTCGGCCTTGATCGGCCCGCTGGTCGAATACAGGTAGCTGACGGTATCGCTACCGCCCGTGCCACCATTGAAGACATTGGCTACGCTGCTGGCATAGAAGGTATCGTCGCCGGCGCTGCCGGTGACGTTCTGGATGTTGACGTAGGTGTCGTTGGCAGCATAGCCATTGGCACCCGTGCCGTGGAACAGGTCCACCGTCACGCCCGCCCCGCCGGAACGCGCATAGTTGACCGTATTGTTGCCGGCGCCACCGTCGAAGGCGTTGGTGGCGGCACTGGCATAGAAGGTGTCGTTGCCGGAACCGCCGATCAGGTTCTCGATATTGCTGAACTTGTCGCCGAGCGCATAGAGGCCGCTGGCGGCCAGCGTATTGGTCAGGTCCACCGTCACGCCACCGGTATCGAATTCATAGCTCACCGTATCGACGCCGGCACCGCCATCGAAGTTGTTGGCCTGGGTGCTGGCCTTGAAGAGGTCGTTGGCGCCGCTGCCGATCACGTTGTCGATGTTGACCAGGATATCGCCCTGGGCGTCGCCGCCGGTACCGGTGCCGTTCTTCAGGTCGATGGTCACGCCCAGCGTCGAGCCGGCGTAGGACGCGAAGGTCGAACCCCGGTTGCCGACCACCGCGGTGATGCTGTCGGCACCCGCGCCGCCTTCCAGCACCGAGCGCGTACCGGGGGTGGAGAATCCCTTGAGCACGTCATTGAAGGCACTGCCCACCACGTTCTCGATATTGGTGTAGGAGTCGCCGGCGGCATAGTTGCCGCTGCCGGTACCGGTGGCCGTGGACAGGTCCACATTCACGCCGTTGGTGCCGTCGCTGCTGGTGGAGAGCGAATAATTGACGGTGTCCGAGCCGCCGGTACCGCCATTGAGGATGTTGACTGCAGCGCTGGCCAGGAAGGTATCGTCGTTGTTGCTGCCGATCACGTTGTCGATGTTGAACAGGGTATCGCCCTGGGCATCCCCCCCGGTACCGGTCCCGTTCTTCAGGTCGATGGTCACGCCGCTGGACGACCCGGCATAGGACGCATAGGTGTAGGCGCGATTGCCGAGGTCGGCGGTGATGCTGTCGGCACCCTTGCCACCGGTCAGTACCGACATCACGCCGACCGTGGAAAAGCCGGTCAGGGTATCGGCCCAGTCGCTGCCGATGACGTTCTGGATGTTGGCATAGGTGTCGCCCTGGGCGTAGTTGCCCAGACCGGTGCCACTGGTGAGGTTGACCGTCACGCCGGTGGCGTTGTTGCTGCTGGTGGAACCGGCATAGCTGACCGTGTTCGACCCGGCTCCGCCATCCAGGAAGTTGGCCGCCGCGTTGGCCACGATGGTGTCGTTGCCACTGCCACCGGTCACGTCCTGGATGTTGGCATAGGTATCGCCATTGGCCAGGCTGCCGGTGCCCCCCGAACCGCTGCCGCTGAGCAGGTTGATGGTTTCGTTGACGGTCGAATTGGCATAGCTCACGCGATTGTGCAGCGAGCCGGTCCCACCGTCGAGGAAGTTGGCCGCGGCGCTGGCCACGAAGACGTCATCGGCGGACCCGCCGGTGGCGTCCTGGATGTTGGTATAGACGTCGCCGTTGGCCAGGCTGCCCGTGCCGCCGCTGCCCGTGCCATTGAACAGGTTGATGGTTTCGGAGACGGTGGAAGTGCTGTAGTTGACGCGGTTATGGTTGCCGCCACCGCCATCGAAGTTGTTGGCAGCGGTGTTGCCGTAGAAGGTGTCGTTGCCGCCCCCGCCGGTGATGTCCTGGATGTTGATGTAGGTATCGCCATTGGCCAGGCTGCCGGTGCCGCCGCTGCCCAGGCCGCTGACCAGGTTGATCGTTTCGTCGACAGTGGAATTGGTGTAGCTCACGCGATTGTGCAGCGAGCCGGTGCCGCCATCGAAGAAATTGGCCGCCGCGCTGGCGATGAACACGTCGTCGGCGGTACCGCCGGTCACATCCTGGATGTTGGCATAGGTGTCGCCGTTGGCCAGGCTGCCGGTGCCACCGCTGCCGGTGCCGTTGAACAGGTTCACCGTCTCCGACACGGTGGAACTGCTGTAGTTGACCCGGTTGTGGCTGCCGCCACCACCATCGAAGCTGTTGGCGGCGGTGTTGCCGTAGAAGGTGTCGTTGCCGCTGCCGCCGGTGGCGTCCTGGATGTTGGTGTAGGTGTCGCCATTGGCCAGGCTGCCAGTACCACCGGAACCGGTGCCGCTGATCAGGTTGACCGTTTCATCGACGGTGGAATTGGTATAGCTCACACGGTTGTGGGTACCGCCACCACCATCGAAACGATTGGCCGCCGCGCTGGCGACGAAGGTGTCGTTGCCGCTGCCGCCGGTGACGTCCTGGATATTGGCATAGGTGTCGCCATTGGCCAGGCTGCCGGTGCCGCCACTGCCGGTGCCATTGAACAGGTTCACCGTTTCGTCGACGGTGGAATTGGTGTAGCTGACCCGGTTATGCAGCGAACCCGTACCACCATCGAGGAAGTTGGCCGCCGCGCTGGCGATGAAGACGTCATCGGCGCTGCCGCCGGTGGCATCCTGGATATTGGTGTAGGTATCGCCATTGGCCAGGCTGCCGGTGCCGCCACTGCCGGTGCCGCCGAACAGGTCGATGGTCTCGGCCACCGTCGAGGTGGTGTAGTTGACGCGGTTATGGCTGCCGCCCCCGCCATCGAAGCGGTTGGCGGCAGTATTGCCGTAGAAGGTGTCGTTGCCGCCACCTCCGGTGATGTCCTGGATGTTGATGTAGGTGTCGCCGTTGGCCAGGCTCCCTGCGCCGCCGCTGCCCGTGCCGCTGACCAGGTTGACGGTCTCGTCGACCGTGGAATTGCTATAGCTCACGCGGTTGTGCAGCGAGCCGGTGCCACCATCGAAGAAGTTGGCCGCCGCGCTGGCGATGAACACGTCGTCGGCAGTGCCGCCGGTCACGTCCTGGATATTGGCATAGGTATCGCCATTGGCCAGGCTACCGGTGCCGCCGCTGCCGGTACCGTTGAACAGGTCCACGGTCTCCGACACCGCAGAGCTGCTGTAGTTGACCCGGTTGTGCAGGCCCCCACCCCCGTCCAGGCGGTTGGCGGCGGCATTGCCGTAGAAGGTATCGTTGCCGCTGCCGCCGGTGACGTCCTGGATGTTGGCATAGGTATCGCCATTGGCCAGGCTCCCGGTACCGCCGCTGCCCGTGCCGCCGACCAGATTGACGGTCTCGTCGACACTGGAATTGGCATAGCTCACACGGTTGTGGCTGCCGCCACCGCCGTCGAAGAAGTTGGCGGCCGCACTGGCCACGAAGATATCGTCGGCGCTACCACCGGTCACATCCTGGATGTTGGTATAGGTATCGCCATTGGCCAGGCTCCCGGTGCCGCCACTGCCCACGCCATTGAACAGATCCACGGTCTCGGACACCGTGGAATTCTGGTAGCTCACGCGATTGTGCGAGGCCGCCGTGCTGGCACCGCCATCGATGTTGTTGGCGGCGGCGTTGGCGATGATCAGATCGTCGCCGGAGCCGCCGGTGACGTCCTGGATGTTGGTGTAGGTATCGCTCTGGGCATAGGTACCGCTGCCGCCACCGGTAAACAGGTTGATGGTTTCGCTGCTGGTGGAATGCGCATAGCTGACACGATTGTGCAGCGAGCCGCCACCGTCGAAGTTGTTGGCCGCCAGGCTGGCCACGAAGGTATCGTCATAGATGCTGCCGGTCAGGTCCTGGATGTTGGAGAGCTTGTCGCCGGCCGCATAGCCGCCCGAGGTGCCGGTACCGTTGGTATAGCTCAGGTCCACCGTCACGGCGGCATCCGAGCTGGCATAGCTGACGCGGTTGTGGGATGTGGCCGTGCTGGTGCCGCCGTCGATGCTGTTGGCTTCAGCGCTGGCGATGATCAGGTCGTCCTGGGACGAACCGACCACGTTCTGGATGGCGATGTAGCTGTCGCCGGCGGCAAAGCCGCCGCTGCCGATACCGCTGACCAGATTGACCGTCACCGCCCCGGTCGAGAAAGCGTAGCTGACCGTATTGGACCCCAGACCGCCATTGAAGACGTTGGTGTTGTTGTCGGCGATGAAGGTATCGTCATAGGCGCTGCCAATGACATTCTGGATGCCGCTGTAGGTGTCACCCGCAGCGAAGCCGACACTGCCGGTACTGTGGAACAGGTCCACCGTGACGCCGTTGCCATCGCTGGCCTTGGCATAGCTGACCGTGTTGTTGCCGGCGCCACCGACGAAGGCATTGGCGGCCAGATTGGCGATGAACAGGTCATTGTAGTCGCTGCCGATGACGTTCTGGATATTGACGTAGGTATCGTTGTCGGCATAACCGCCGCTGCCGCTGCCTTGCACCAGGTCCACCGTGACGGCGCTGCCGGAACGGGCATAGCTCACCGTATTGGAACCGGCGCCCCCATCGAAGTTGTTGGCCGCCAGGCTGGCCACGAACAGATCGTTGCCGGCACCGCCGGTGAGGTCCTGGATATTGACCAGTTTGTCGCCCTGGGCATAGCCGCCGGAGGTGCCGGTGCCGTCGGCATAGTTCAGGTCCACCGTCACGGCGGCACTGGAGGCTGCGTAGCTGACCCGGTTGTGGGTCGATCCGCCACCGTCGAAGCTGTTGGCCGCGGCGCTGGCCACGAAGGTATCGTCGTAGACGCTGCCGATCAGGTTCTGGATATTGGTGAAGGAGTCGCCCGCCGCATAGTAGCCGCCGGTGCCGGTACCGATGGTATTGGTCAGGTCCACCGTGACGCCGCCGGTCGAGTAGATGTAGCTGACCGTGTTGGAACCACCCTGGCCATCGAAATTGTTGACATCGGCACTGGCGATGAAGGTGTCATCGTAAGCGCTGCCGATCAGGTTCTGGATGTGTGCCAGCACGTCACCCTGGGCATAGCCGCCGGAGGTGCCGGTGCCGTCGGTGTGGGTCAGGTCCACCGTCACCGCGCTGTTGGAAGACGCGTAGCTGACGGTATCCGACCCGCCCAGGCCACCATTGAAATTGTTGGCCCCGGCGCTGGCAATGAAGGTGTCGGAATACGAGCTGCCGACGATGTTCTGGATGTTGGCGAAGCTGATGTTCTGCGCATACCCACCGCTGCCCAGCTGGGTGATCATGTTGATGCTGACCGCGCCGGTGGAGGCGCCGAAATTGAGCGTGTCGGAACCGCCGCTGCCGCCATCGATGTGACGGGTGTCCACGCCCACGATGAAGACGTCGTCGTAGGCCGAGCCGATGGCATTCTGGATATGGTTGTAGCTGTCGCCGTCGGCATAGCCGCCGGTGCCGCGGCCGGAAACGAAGTTGACCGATACGCCGGCAGTGGAGCCGGCATAGCTGACCGTGTCGTTGCCGCCGGTGCCACCATCGAATGTATTGACGTCCACGTTGCCCACGAAGGTATCGTCATAGGCGCTGCCGATGACGTTCTGGATGCGGAGGTAGCTATCCCCTGCGGCCGCGCCGCCGCTGCCCAGCCCGCTGAGCAGGTTGACATTGACGCCGGCGTTGGAGTTGGCGTAGGACACGGTGTTCGAACCCAGCCCGCCATCGAAACGGTTGGCGTCGCTGCTGGCCACGAAGAGATCGTTGTAGTCGCTGCCGACGGCGTTCTGGATATGGGTATAGGTATCGCCCTGGGCATAGCCGCCGGCACCGGTGCCGGTCACCAGGTTGACTGTCACGGCCGCATTCGAGGACACGTAGGACACCGTATCGGAACCCCCACTGCCGCCATCCAGGCGGTTCACCAAGCCATTGGCCACGAAGGTATCGTTGAAGGCGCTGCCGCGCAGGTTCTGGATATTGGAGAGCTGGTCGCCCTGGGCGTCACCACCGCTACCCAGGCCGGTCACCAGGTTGACCGTCACGCCGGCACTGGAGCCGGCGTAGCTGGCCGTGTTGACGTTGGTACCGGTGCTGTTGACCCCGCCCACCAACTGGTCAGCGCCGGCACCGCCCTGGAAGAAGGTATTGCCACTGCCGCCGTAGATGATGTCGTTGCCGCTACCGCCATAGAGCAGGTCATTGGCATTGCTGCCATAGATGGTGACGCCGCCGTCGCCGGCGTGGACTTCATGCGGCTGCCCCTGCGCCGGCAGCACCAGCACCGGATCGCCGGTGGCTGGATCGAGATAGCTCAGGTCGCCATAGACGGTGGCATCCTTGACTGCGACGTGGCGGGTATCGATCAGGGTCTGCGGGCCGCGCGAGGTCGAGACGGTGGTGGTGAAGGTGAGATCGAAGGCCTGGTGCACCGGCGAGGACGCGTTGGCTTCGACCGTGTTGTACTGCAACTGCATCGGAAAATCGGTCTGTCCGGCCGCCACCGTCATCTCGTAGCGACCGCCACCGAGATCGGTGGCGTTGACGATGGACATGTTGGCCGGCACGCCCGAGACGATCACCGAGACCACGTTGCCGTTGCCGGTGATGGTGACGTCGAATACCTTGATGAAGGTGCCCGTGTTGTTGCCGGCGGCATAGATGGTGTGTACATCGTTGCCGGCATTGATCACCTGGGTGCTGAACTGCAGCGGCAGGCCGGCATCGGTGGCCGATTGCGGGATGCCGCCGCTGCCGTAGAGCACGTCGCCGGTCTGGGTGACGGTCGCCAGGTTGACCAGCTTGATGGCCATGGCCGGCTGCGAAGGATCGGCCTGGATCGGCGGCGTGGGGATCGAGCCCGGCCGCTCCGGCGGCAACTGGGGCTCGGCCGGCTTGATCGGGGCATCGTTGGCGCTGGGATTGATCGGCGGCGAGAACACCGGCGGCGTATTGGCCGTCAGGTTCTGCGATGCCGCTGCGGTGGCACCCACCGTCGTGTGGGTGGTGTCGCCGCCCACTACCGCGCCGGCCGAACCACCGGTCTTGCTGGTGCCGCTGCTGCTGGTGAGCGAGGCCGAGTTGTCGCTGATGATCTGGGAGAACTGGCTGCCGCCATCGTTGCCGATGCTGGCCGCGTTGCGGTCGACCGTGACCTGCTGGGCCGGTGCCACGTTGGGCGGCGACATTACCGGATCGGAGTTGAGGATGCGCGACTGGTCATTGGGCTTGAGTGCGATCTTGCCCACCGAATCGAGCAGCTTGCCGGTATCGGCACTGATATCGGCGAACTTGACCTTGGACTTGTCGTCCATCGCCTCCATGGCACCGCCGGCCAGCACCACCTTGGTGCCATCGGCCATGTGCAGCACCATGTCCACATCCACCACCTGTACGTGCTGCACGGCGGCGCGGTTGACGTTGACCTGGAAGCTGCCGGCCTGGTCGGGCATCACCACCCGTACCGGGCCGGTGACCTTGTCCGCGGAGTTCGCTTGTGATGAGCTTGCGGTTGCCATGTTTCCTCGCTATCGAAGATCGGTTCGAATCGGGTTCACCGTGCACTGCACGGTGTTACTGCAAAATCTGGGCCCGCGGCCCGTCGGCTACAATGCGACCGCCATCGATGACGACGATGCGGTCCATGTGCTGCAAGAGCGCGGGGCTATGGGTCGCCACCACCAGCGTGCGCGGGCCGGCATAGGCCACCAGTCGCTCGATGATGCGGGCCTCGGTCTGCTGATCCACGCCGGTGGTGGGCTCGTCCAGCAGCAGGATGCGCGGCGTGCTGGCGACCACCCGCGCCAGAGCCACCATCTGGCGCTGGCCACCGGACAGATTGCCCGGTGCCTTGAGGACCTGGTCCAGCCGCAGTTCGCCCCGCGCGATCAGGTCGTCCAGAGAGGACACGGCCAGAGCCGCCTCGTACACCTGCCCCGGCACCCGGTCGCCGACGAAGATATTGGCCGCCACCGTGCCATCGAAGAGGAAGGGTTCCTGTGGCTTGAAGCCGATGCAGCGCATGCGCACCTCGGGCGCATAGGCGGTCACGGCCACGCCGTCGATGAGCACATGGCCTTCGTCGGGATGATGCAGGCCGGCCAGCGCACGCAGCAGCGTGGACTTGCCGGAACCGGAGCGGCCGACGATGCCGACCTTCTCGCCCGGCTGCACGGTCAGGGAGACATGCTTGAGGGTCGGGGTTTCCTTCCTGTCCAGGTGCAGCAGCAGGTTGCCGACCTGGATCAGGCCGCGCATTTCCTGGCGCAGCACGTCGGCACCGGCACTTTCCGGCTGCGCCTCGAACAACTGATCGAACTCTGCGCGGGCGCGGCGGAACATCTCGATACGTCCCAGCAGTGCCGCCAGCGAAGACAGCACCGTGGTGGCGCGGCTGATCAACAGCGAACAGGCGATCAGCGCGCCCACCGTCAGCAGGTTGTCTTCCACCAGATACACGCCCACCACCAGGGTGGCGACCGCGATGAAGGTATAGCCCACGCTGGAGACGGCA
>NZ_DASQOH010000051.1:0-85346 GCF_035644555.1 Herbaspirillum sp. | reverse complement strand
GTCGAGCTGCTTCAGGCTCTCGCCGTTCTTCCAGAAATGGAAGGAGGTCCCGAGCTTGCGCTGCAGGCCGATGCGCACGTTCTCCAGCACGCTCATGTGCGGGAAGACGGCGGAAATCTGGAAGGAACGGATGATGCCCTGACGCGCGATCTGCGCCGGTGCATCCATGGTGATGTCACGACCATTGAACAGGATCTGGCCCGAGGTCGGTACCAGGAACTTGGTCAGCAGGTTGAAACAGGTGGTTTTGCCGGCGCCATTGGGGCCGATCAATGCATGAATATGGCCGCGCTCAATTTGCAGGTTGACCGCGCTCACTGCCGTGAAACCCTTGAATTCCTTCGTCAGGTTTCGTGTCTCCAGAATGACGTCTGTCATGGTCTCTTCTTTCCCTTTGATGCCCGCGCCGGTTGATCCGGTCGTCAAGGCCTGCCTGCTGCGGTTGGCCGGCATCTTGTGGATGCAGGCGCCGCCGTTTTCTACCTGGCGAATCGAGAAGCTCGTTTTAATATTTGGCGCATAGTAGCCGGTTCGTACCATTCATACAATACGTATAAGTACCGTATCCGCCAGCGGCTGAGAATACCCCGGTTACGCCCGGGAAAGCAGGCTGGAAGCGACTTTCTCGGCAATCATGACAGTCGGCGAATTGGTATTGCCGGAGGTGATGGAGGGCATCACGGAGGCATCGGCCACGCTCAGTCCCGACACCCCGCGCACGCGGCAATGCGCGTCCACGACGGCCGCGGCATCGTCGCTGCGCCCCATGCGGCAGGTGCCGACCGGATGGAAGATGGTGGTGCCCACGTCACCGGCGGCGCGGCGCAGATCCTCTTCGCTCTGGTACTGCACGCCGGGCTTGTACTCCTCGGGCCGATAGCGCGCCAGGGCGGGAGAGGCGGCGATGCGCCGGGTCAGGCGCAGGGCGTCGGCGGCGACCTTCAGGTCTTCTTCGGTGGACAGATAGTTGGTGGTGATGCGTGGCGCCAGCGCGTGATCGGTGGAGGCCAGGCGCACGTGACCGCGCGAGGTCGGACGCAGATTGCACACGCTGGCAGTGAAGGCCGGGAAGGCATGCAGCGGATCGCCAAATTTTTCCAGCGACAGCGGCTGCACGTGGTACTGCAGATTGGCGCTGGCCTGCTGCGCGTCGGACCTGGCAAAGGCACCCAGCTGCGAAGGCGCCATCGACATCGGACCGCTCTGCATCAACAGGTATTCCAGTCCGATCTTCATCTTTCCGAAGAGAGTCGAGGCCATGGCATTGAGGGTCCTGGTGCCGTTGACCTTGAACACCATGCGCATCTGCAGGTGATCCTGCAAATTCTCGCCCACGCCGGCCAGGGCCTGGACCACCGGGATCTGATGCTGCTGCAACAGCGCAGGCGCACCGATGCCCGACATCTGCAGGATATGCGGCGAGCCGATGGCGCCGGCGCACAGGATGGTCTCCTTGGCCTCGGCCAGCCACTCGCTGCCACCACCGGTGAATTCGACGCCGGTGCAGACCGGTCCGTTGGTGCCCTGCTCCATGCGCAGCTTCCTGACGTGCGAGCCGGTCATGATGGTCAGGCTGCCATCCTTCATGGCAGGCCGCAGGAAGGCCTTGGAAGCGTTCCAGCGCACGCCGCGCTTCTGGTTGACGTCGAAGTAGCCACAGCCCTCGTTGTCGCCCCGGTTGAAGTCATCGAGCTTGGGGATACCGTTCTCGGCGGCGGCCTCGCGGAAGGCATCCAGGATGTCCCAGCGCAGGCGCTGCTTCTCCACCCGCCACTCTCCCCCGGCGCCGTGGAATTCGCTCTCGCCCAGGTGGTAGTCCTCGCTCTTGCGGAACAAGGGCAGCACCTGGTTCCAGCGCCAGCTGTCGTCGCCGGTGACATCCGCCCAGTGCTCGTAGTCACGCGCCTGACCGCGCATGTAGATCATGCCGTTGATGGAAGAACAGCCGCCCAGCACCTTGCCGCGCGGGTAGATCAGGCTGCGCCCGTTCAGGCCGGGATCGGCCTCGGTACGGAACATCCAGTCGGTGCGCGGATTGTTGATGCAGTAGAGATAGCCCACCGGAATATGGATCCAGATGTAATCGTCCTTGGCGCCCGCTTCGATCAGCAGCACCTTCTTGCCGGTCTTCCTGGACAGCCGGTTGGCCATGACACAGCCGGCCGTCCCGGCGCCGATGATGATGTAGTCGTATTGCCCTGCCGATTGCATGTTGTCTCCGCTATGTTCTTGTTATTGCCGTTGAGTTGCTTCGGCCGTTCGGCCTGAGTAGTCGCGTAGCGACGTATCGAAGGTGCGTCTACGGTGAATCTTCGATACGCGCCTGCGGCGCTACTCAGTCCGAACGGTCGGTATTGTCTCGTCGGCTTATTTGGCCACCGGCATGGTGAACTCCGCCCCCTTGCCGATGGTCGCCGACCAGCGCTGCATGATGGACTTGTAGCGCGTATAGAAGCGGATGCCCTCCTCGCCATAGGCATGGGTATCGCCGAAGAGCGAACGCTTCCAGCCGCCGAAGGAATGCCAGGCCATCGGCACCGGGATAGGTACGTTGATGCCCACCATGCCGACCTGGATGCGGCGCGAGAACTCATGCGCCGTATTGCCATCGGCGGTGAACAGCGACACACCGTTGCCATATTCGTGGGCGTTGATCAGCTGCACGGCCGAGGCGAAATCCGGCACCCGCACCACGCACAGCACTGGACCGAAGATTTCTTCCTGGTAGATCTTCATGTCGGTGCTGACGTTGTCGAAGAGCGTACCGCCGATGAAGAAACCTTCTTCATGGCCCGGCACCTTCAGGCCGCGGCCATCGACCAGCAGCTTGGCGCCAGCATCCACACCGCTCTGGATGTAGCCTTCCACCTTGGCCTTGTGGGCCGCGGTCACCAGCGGGCCCATCTCGGCATCGTCTTCCATGCCGTTCTTGACCTTCAAGGCCTTCACGCGCGGGATCAGGGCTTCCACCAGCTGGTCGGCCACGCTGCCCACGGCCACCGCCACCGAGATCGCCATGCAGCGCTCGCCAGCCGAGCCATAGGCCGCGCCGATGAGCGCATCCACAGCCTGCTCCAGGTTGGCGTCAGGCATGACCACCAGGTGGTTCTTGGCGCCGCCCAGGGCCTGCGCGCGCAGCGGGAAGGTGCCGGCGCGTTCGGTGGCCTTGCGATAGATGTATTCGGCAATCGGGGTGGAACCGACGAAGGAGACCGCCTGCACCTCAGGATGCTCCAGCAGCGCATCCACCGCCACCTTGTCGCCCTGCACCACGTTGAAGACGCCATCAGGCAGGCCGGCGCGCTTGAACAGTTCGGCCAGCATCAACGAAGGTGAAGGATCACGCTCGGAGGGCTTGAGCACGAAGCTGTTGCCGGTGGCGATCGCTATCGGCGCCATCCACAGCGGCACCATCACCGGGAAGTTGAATGGCGTGATGCCGGCCGTCACGCCCAGCGGCTGACGCAGGTTCCAGTTGTCGATACCGCCGCCGATGTTGTCGGTGAACTGGGTCTTGAGCAATTGCGGGATACCGGTGGCGAATTCGACGATTTCCAGGCCACGCGTCACCTCCCCTTTCGCATCCGAGAACACCTTGCCATGTTCCAGCGTGATGGCACGGGCCAGGGCATCGTGGTTCTGCTCGATCAACTCCTTGAACTTGAACAGCACACGGGCGCGCTTCAGGGGCGCGGTCTCAGCCCAGGCCGGTGCGGCGGCACTGGCAGCGGCCACTGCAGCGTTGACTTCGGCCACCGATGCCAGCGACACCTTGGCTGCGGCCGCGCCGGTAGCGGGATTGAAGACATCCTGGCTGCGACCGCTTTCCGAACGCGAGAGCTGGCCGTTGATGAAGTGGTCGATGTGCGGGAGGCTCATAAGTTTTCCTTTGGTGTTGTCGATGTCGGGTGAAGGTGCCGTCTCCTGCGCCTTCCTGCGATGCGTCGACCAGGTCGGGGTCGGCATGGAACAGCAAGAATAGTCCGCGCCCGAGCCCGCATCCAATGAGGAATTATCAAGAGCAATATAAAGGATGCTTATAATCCGTCTTTATTGTTCACATACTACCCACACGATTCCCACAAGCTATTCACCAGGATATCCACGGCCTTATCCACAAGCGGGACAGCCAAGATAAAACGGTGATCGCTGGAGATGATGATGGATTTGACGCAATTACGCGCATTTATCTCGGTTGCCCATGAAGGCAACCTGACCCGGGCCGCTGAAAAGCTGCATCTGACCCAACCCGCCGTCAGTCTGCAGATCAAGGGGCTGCAGGAAAGCCTGGGCCTGCAATTGTTCAATCGCAGTGCATCCGGCATGGTCTTGACGGTGGAAGGCAACACCTTGCTGCCGCTGGCCGAGCGTATCCTGGCCGATGTGCAGGAATTGCGGCGCCATGCCAGCGGACTGCGCTCCAGTGACGATGTCCTGACCGGAACACTGGCCATCGGCACCATCCTCGATCCCGAATTCATCCGTCTCGGTGCTTTCCTGAAGTTGCTGGTCGAACATCATCCGCGTCTGTCGACCCAGCTGTCGCACCACATGTCGGGCTCGGTACTCAACGAAGTACGGGCCGGGCACCTGGACGTCGGTTATTTCCTCGGCGATCCGGGCAAGGGCTTTCACGCCATGACGCTGACCTCCTTCACCTACAACGTCATCGCACCGGCGGGCTGGAAGAACCGGGTCAGTGGCAAAGGCTGGAAGGAACTGTCGCGGCTGCCGTGGATCTGGACACCCGCGGAATCGGCCCATCATCGCCTATTAAGCCGTATCTTCGCCCAACATCAGGTAAAACCCCATACTGTGGCCTTGGTCGACCAGGAATCCTCGATGCTGGACCTGGTCAAGTCGGGCGTGGGTCTGTCGCTGGCGCGAGAATCCATCGCGCTGAACCAGGCTCAGGCCCATGGTCTGGTAATCGCCGATGCGGTCGAGCTTTCCACCGAGCTGAGCTTTATTTCATTAGAAAAAAGACAACATGAAGATGCCATCAAGGCGGTGTTCCACTTGCTGCAGCAGGTCTGGCAGGCCTAGATGTTTCTTTTAATGCAACTTTTCGGATCAATCACCCGCTTAATCTGCCGACTTCACCGTTTTCTTGCCGAACCGAAGGGCTATTGATGCGAAGCTGGTGTTTGCCAAGGCTTTTGCACGTAGTCCTGGAGCTGGTAAACGGGTTTTTTGGAAAGATGTCCACCGCGTACGCTCTTCCGGTCTTTTAATTTAGATGTGGATATATATAAGTAGTAGTGATTGTTAACGTCGCCGAAAACTGTGGATAACTTGGTTTTCGCGAAAAAAATCAAGGATTTAGCTTTCTGATAAACGCTTGGTAAGCTTCTGCATTGCGCAGGCACAGATTCTGGACAAAATTTCTGCCTTGGATAAATCAGCCAGATATACCCAAAGCGCCCAGCAGATATGCAAAGACTTATCCACAGCAGCATGCAAACCCGGCGGGGCGATGAGATGACAAACGAAAAACGTTTCCTGGTGACACTGCAGCCATCAGGTTTGCAATTTGAACAAGTAAGCGCACTTTCCCTGTTGCAATCTGCCCTGCTGGCGGGCATCCGCATGCCGAATTCGTGTCGGAACGGCACCTGTCGGACCTGCCTGTGCAAACTGTCCACAGGGGAAATCGCGTACCAGATCGAATGGCCAGGCCTCACACGCGAAGAAAAAGCCGAAGGCTGGCTACTGCCCTGCGTGGCGGAGGCGCGGAGCGACCTGCAACTGGAGGTTCCCGACGCCCTGCGATTGCGAGAGAAATGATTTATCCACTGCGCTTTTCGACGGCAGGGACGACATAATGGCTGCGGCGAGCTGCTGTGGATAAGAAAACCGCCGTCAAGGGTCGTTGCTGCCCCTGAGTCAGTCTCGCAGTCTGCTCTGCCGATGCCCCTACCTGTTTTATCCCCAACGCGCCTGGCAGTCCTCTCAAGGCTTCCGGTGTCATCCGGGAAAAGCCTGTCTTTTCCCCAGTCCCCTGAACCGTCCTCCCGTCCCTCCTGATCTCGTGGCTTCGTGGGTTTGTGTCGTCTTGCCTTGTTGGCGCTGTTGCAGCAGGCGTGCGCATCCCCTCGGTTTTCAATCTAAGCTGTTTATAAAATTAGTAGTGATGGTTAACGACCGCCCCTCTCTGTGGATAACCTGGTTTACGGCAAAAAAATCAATTGTTTGCGGTCAGGATAAGCACTGGGGCAAGCTCTGTATGAGCCCATAACCGATCTTGGATAAAAATCGGCCTTTGGATAACTTTTTGACTTTTCCCCAATCGATGAAAAAGTTATTCAGAACTTTATCCACAGGGCGGCTGAATTTGCGAGAAATCACGGGTTTGCCCACCTAAAGCCAGGGAAGTCGTTGAATTCGGCCAGTTGGTCACCGATTTACAGCATTCCGACTGCGCCAGAGGGGGGATTGGAGGGGTTTTCGGGGCAAGGAGGGAGACTCCCTGCGTCAAAGGGCCGCCCACTGTTGCGGAAAATGGGCTCAAATTGATGCGGGGACAGGAAAGTTATCCCCTGCCCCCGCAGCAAAAATGCTCTGTTTTTGGACTGCCTATTTTTTAGGCGAACCTTTGCGTGCAGCCTGTTTGCGAGGGGGCGGCGCTTGCGGGGCCTTCTTCACTTCTTCCAGCAGATGGTCGCAGTCGGCCTTCTGGTCCCCATCCACATTGATCAGGGGCAGAATCGCGGTCACCGGTGCCAGCAGACCGAGGGCCACCGCACCGCCGGCGCGCAAGGCCAGCACGCCCTTGTCGACCCCCACGTCGGGATTCTTGAAGCTGCCCTTGACGTAGAGCGGGGAGCGCAGGGAAATGATGCGCAAGCCCTTGCTGCGAGGGTGCACGTTCAGGTCCAGCTGTTCGCGCTTCATGTCGATGCTGCCATCGACGACGATCAGCGCATCTTCGGTGTCGAGCAGCAGCGTCTTCACCTGCATGACGCCATCCTGGACCGGCAGGTCGCCGGCCAGGCAGTTCAGCTTCACCTCCTTGTCACCGAACAGCTTGCTGAGGACGACATTGCCCACGTTCAGGCCGGCCGCCTCCAGCAGAAACTTGCTGATGGCGCCCTGGTTGACCAGGGTCTTCACTTCGCCATTGGCCGAGCCCAGCATCGCCGCCACCGAGTTACCGGTGGCGCTGAGCCTGGCATCCCCGTTGATTTCGCCGAAGCTGGTGCGTGACGCGTCGAGCTGCGGATACAGCTTCTGGATCTTCAGCTTGCGCGCGGACAGCTTCATTTCGGATTTCATCTGTGCCCCCTGGCCATCGAGCCGGATGGTCGAGCGAAGATTGCCGCCGGCCATACCGAAGTTGAGCGGCTCCAGGCTCAGCACCTTGTCCTTGAGGATGAGATGGGCCTGCAGATCGCTGATCGGCAGATCCTTCTGACGGATGATGCGCTTGCCGGTGAAGCGGACATCGGCGTCCAGCGCCCCCCACGCCTGTGTGCTGAAGGTCTTCACCGGCAGCACCTTGTCGGCGGGCTGGCGCTCCTCTGCGCCGCGCTGGGCCTTCTCGGCATTGGAGTCGGCCCCGATCAGCGGCGCCAGGTCATCGAAGCGCAGCACATTGGATGTCAGCGCACCGGTCAGTTGCGGGCGCGCCCCGCCGGTCACGTAATCCAGGCTGCCGTTGATGTCGCTATCCCCGACCTTGCCGCTGAAATCCTGGTAATGCCACTGACTGCCGCTGGCGCCAATCTTGCCGCTCAGGTGGCCTTCGGTGGCGAAGGGCGGTGTCTCCGGCAGCAGGATGCCGGTCAATGGATACAGGTTGCCCATGCTGGCGCCGGAAATCGAAAGCCGCAGATCCAGCGCTGCCAGTTCGGCCGGCTTGGTGAGGGTGCCGCGCACACCGATGGCGGTCTTGCCCACCTTGACCTGTGCCTCCAGCGGATACGGTTGTTGCTGATCCTGCAGCGACAGCACGCCCCCGGCCTTGCCCGCCCCGCTGACCGGGGCGCCGTTGAAGGTCCCGCCCAGCTTCCATCCCAGGCCATAGACCTTTTCCTTCTCCGGATCGAGCGTGTCGATGTCGGCCTTGATATCGATCTTTTGCACGGCATCGTCCAGCGCCAGCTTGCCCTGGCGCAGGCTGATGCGCCCGGGCGTGACGCGCCAGGTCGACGGGCCGTCGCCACCGTTGGCGAAGGTCCAGTTGTTCACAGCCGCCCGGTTGCGCAGCAGGCTTATCGAGGCGCCCTCCACATCCAGCGCAGGCAGAGAAATGTTGTGCACAAGCAGAGGCAACGGGTTGAGCGTGAAGCTGAGCAGCCGCACGGTGGCCATCTGCCCGGCGCCTGAAAACACCGGCGGATTGCCGACCCGGAGGTCGCGGGCCTGCAGGCGCGGCCAGGGCACCCAGCGCGCCCAGAAGCCGCTCTCGGCCGCCCCCGCATCGGGGCGCTGCCAGTGCAGCGAAAGATCGCCGTCGATGGCGAACTCGCGACCGATGGCCGTCGAAACGCGTTCGTTGATCCAGGGCTTGGCCCGGTTCCAGTCGAAAGTGAGGATGAAGATGACCGCGGCGGCGATCAGGATGAGCAGGCTGGCAAGCAGCCAGAGCAGGATTTTGGTCAGGCGCGACATCGCTTCGGCGTCCCCTCTGTAGGGTTATCAACATGCGCCAATGCCCGCCGACAGCGGCTTTCCCGAGCGCCAGTCTCTATGGCGCCTGTGGATAAATCAGACCGGGAAAGCCGTGTGCTGCCTGCATCGCATCAGCGCTTCATGTTGATACGACCGAATTCGTCATGTGTTGTTGCAGACAAGTGAGCACGCAGCCACTTGTGGGCCGGATTACGGGCGTCGCGTTCGTGCCACAGCATGTCCACATGCTCTTCCGGGGTCTGGAAGGGCAGTTCCTTCACCACCAGCACCTCGGCCATCCCGGTGGCGGCCACCAGGTGACGCGGCAGCACGGTGATGAGTTCCGAACTGGCCACGATGCGGCCGGCCGTGAAGAACTGGTTCACCGTCAGCAGGATCTTGCGTTCCCGGTTCATGCCAGCCAGCACGTCATCAATCACCGCATGCGGCTTGCCCGACAGGCTCACCAGCAAGTGATCGGCGCTGCAGTAGCTGTCCAGCGTCAGCGGCTGGCCCGCCAGCGGGTGGTTCTTGTGCATCACGCAGACATATTGACCGGTGTAGAGCCGGGCATGGCTGATCTGGCTCTTGGCCATGCCCTGGCCATCGGCCAGCTGGGCGGTCACGCCGGGGAAAAAGCCTACGGCCAGGTCGATGTCGCCACGCAACAGCATGGCACGCGGGTCACGCGTGGTCAGCGGCATCATGCGGATCTTGATGCGGGGGGCGTCGCGCATGATGGTGCGCACCAGCGAAGGCAGCCACAACGCCGCCGTGGCATCCACCATGGCCATTCGGAAGGTGTTCTGGGCACGCGAGATATCGAAGCTTTCCGGTGCGATCACCGCTTCCAGCTCGGACAAGGCCCTGCGCACCGTCGGCCACAGCTCCTCGGCTCGCGGCGTGGGCTTCACCCCGTGCGCGGTACGGATGACCAGATCGTCATTGAGAGTGTCGCGCAGGCGCCGTAGCGCATTGGAGACAGCCGGCTGGGTCATGGCCAGCAGATTGGCCGCGCGTGTCAGGTTCTGCTCGGTCATGACGGCGTCGAAAACGCGCAACAGGTTCAGGTCCAGGGTCAGAAAGCTCATAGGGCGTGCCTTTGCGGCAGGAAAGGAGTCAGGGAGAGAAGGCTGGAGCGGCGGTGATGGCCGGTCGAAATATTATTCACAGATAATATAACTGATATCCGAAACGGAAAGTGGTCAAACAAATGTGAGTTCTCTACACTGCAATGCAACATAACACACAACGTCAAGGATCGAATCATGGCAACCATCGCACAAAGCACCAACAGCACCTTCAAGAGCAAGTTCGCCGCCGTCATGCGCAACATCTTCATCCACTTCGTCAAGGCCCACGAGCTGCAAGCCGTTGCTCTGGTCGCCGCCGAACAGGATCGCGCATCGGGCACCCGCCAGCTGAACCGCATGGCCGACAAGTTCGAAGCTACCCAGCCGAACCTGGCTGCTGAACTGCGCTTCATCGCTTCGCGCGGTTAATCGAAGGTTTCTGCTTCACCAGATTCAGGTTTTACCCGTCGCGCATGACACTTGCGTGACGCTGGCACCAGGTCCTGGAGATCGGTGCCGGTATCAAGGATTTCGGTAGTTCCGGCGCGTACGGCGCTTATGTTGACGCTGATTCGATCAACGCGTCAGGACACCGATCCGTTGTCTCCTCCTCCCTCTTTAGGAAGGATTAACCCCGTAGGCCATGCCTGCGGGGTTTTTTTTCGCCATCGCGAACCGTCGTTGCGACCTAGATATTCACCGCCGACGCTGTTGCAGTCAAACGACGTTGCAAAATCGCCGCAATGACCTCTGGCTACCGCCCCATGGCCAACCGGCCCAAGTCCGCACAGGGATGCACGGCCCATTACAGGAGCGGGTTTGCGGCGGGTCCGGAGTGCCTCCGCCATCCTGGCTGGGGCATATTCACAAACCCTATATCTGATATGAGAACTCTAAAGTAGTCATACAGCCGCCCGCCAAGCATACTGCGACGCAACAACAGTGAAATTGAACACCGCGCAGTCGTGTCGCGGTCTGATTATCAGAGGTAGAAATATCATGTCCTTCCTGAACCTGGCCTTTCCTGCAGAAGCAGCCCTGCCTTTCGCACAATCCCTGATGGGAATGCTGGCCGCCTATGTCCGTCCGGCACTGGGTCTGGGGGCACTGGTAACGCTGATGATGGTGTTCAAGCCGCTGATCCTGGGTCTGGCGCAAGCCGCCGTGCTGCTGGTCAAGCCGCGCAAGTCGCTGGAGCAACGTATCCTGGCGCACAAGTTCAGCGGCAAGCGCATGCTCAACCGCATGGCCAACGAATACAGCATGACCCAACCGAATTTTGCAGCCGAGCTGCGCAACATGGCCGCGCGCGACTGAAGTCCGGTCCCGCCATGTAGTGCGACCTCTGATCCGTCTTCTGGTCGTTTTGTAGTTTTGTAGTACGTACTGTGTCTCCTCCTCCCTCTTTAGGAAGGATTAGCCCCGCCAGCGCAAGCTCGCGGGGCTTTTTTTATCCACAGCCCGGACCCGGGCCGGCGGCAACGTGATAACTTGTTCACCCGCCAACCTTCACAGCATTTCCGCAACACATCATGTGCCAGCTCCTCGGGATGAACTGCAACACCCCCACCGATATCGTCTTCAGCTTCACCGGCTTTGCCACCCGGGGCGGCCTGACCGACCACCACCGTGATGGCTGGGGCATTGCCTTCTTCGAGGGCTCGGGCGTGCGCACCTTCGTCGACCACCAGGCGGCCGTCGATTCCCCCGTGGCCGAACTGATCAAGCGCTACCCGATCAAGTCGCAGCACGTGATTGCCCACATCCGCAAGGCCACCCAGGGCCGTGTCACACTGGCCAACTGCCATCCCTTCGTGCGCGAACTGTGGGGGCGCTACTGGGTATTTGCCCACAACGGCGACCTGAAGAACTTCACGCCCGAGCTAGATGGCCCCTATCGCCCGGTCGGCACCACCGACAGCGAACTGGCCTTCTGCTACATCCTGCAGGAAATGCGCAAGCGCTTCGGCGACACCCTGCCCCTGCTGGCCGACCTGCGCGCTGCGCTGCGCGAGATCGTCGATGGCATCGCCAGCCACGGCACCTTCAACATGCTGCTCTCGGACGGCTCGGCGCTCTATACCCACTGTTCCACGCATCTCTATTACATCGTCCGCCAGCACCCTTTCACCACCGCCAAGTTGTCTGACGACGACCTCTCGGTCGACTTTGCCGAAGTCACCACCACCAATGACCGGGTCGCCGTCATCGTGACGCAGCCTTTGACCAACAATGAAGTCTGGACCGCTTTCCAGGCAGGTGAAATGAAGATCTTTGTCGACGGTAACGTGGTCGACTGAGCAACCCGGCTGCCAAGCACAGTCACCTGTCCACAGCCAAATCCGCCGCAAAAATCCACTTTTGCACAGGCTGTTACAAAAAAGGCGGACGGATTGGTCGCCTAGTCTTATCCACAGCTGATGACTCTGTCCCCCCAACACCGCCCGCTCACGGGCCTTCCGGTGTCAGGATGACGCTGCGCTGCTGCGCAGCCTGTGGATAGTTCAGATTTTTCAGGGATTTTTGCCGGTCGCCCTGTGGATAACTTAAGTTTACCGGAGTAAAATGCGTCCCTCGTTTCGCGCCCGGACGACTTCGTCCATCCAGGCCCGTCCTCCGGACGCGGCAGGCGGGCGCCGCACTTATCCGATAAGAAAGCTTCATGGAAAACTTCTGGCAGGCTTGCTCCCATAAACTCGAGCAGGAGCTGACCCCTCAGCAATACAGCGCCTGGATCAAGCCGCTGGTGCCGCTCGACTTCGAGGATGGGCTCTTGCGCATCGCCGCGCCCAATCGCTTCAAGCTGGACTGGGTCAAGACCCAGTTCGCCAACCGCATCACCGCACTGGCCTGCGAATACTGGGACGCACCGACCGAAGTCCAGTTCGTGCTGGACCCCCGCGGCAACCAGGGCCGGCGTCCGGCCGCCAGCCCGCAAGCGGGCGGCGGCGGTGCCAGCGGTCTGGGCCTGCCCAACCACGAACAGCTGCACCTGGACCCCGAACCGGCTCAGCCCGTGCGGGCGGTGGCACCGCGCCAGGAGCAGTCGCGCATCAACCCGGTCCTGACCTTCGACAACCTGGTTACCGGTAAGGCCAACCAGCTGGCCCGCGCGGCCGCCACCCAGGTCGCCAACAACCCCGGTACCTCGTACAACCCGCTGTTCCTGTATGGCGGCGTGGGTCTGGGTAAGACCCACATCATCCACGCCATCGGCAACCAGGTGCTTGTGGATAACCCGGGCGCCAAGATCCGCTACATCCACGCCGAACAGTACGTGCGTGACGTGGTCACGGCCTACCAGCGCAAGGGTTTCGACGACTTCAAGCGCTATTACCATTCGCTGGACCTGCTGCTGATCGACGATATCCAGTTCTTCGGCGGCAAGAGCCGCACCCAGGAAGAATTCTTCTACGCCTTCGAAGCCCTGATCGCGGCCAAGAAACAGATCATCATCACCAGTGATACCTATCCCAAGGAAATCAGCGGCATGGATGACCGCCTGATCTCCCGCTTCGACTCCGGCCTGACGGTGGCCATCGAGCCGCCCGAGCTGGAGATGCGCGTGGCCATCCTGATGAAGAAGGCCGCCGCCGAGGATGTGGTGCTGTCCGATGACGTCGCCTTCTTCGTCGCCAAGCATCTGCGCTCCAACGTGCGCGAGCTGGAAGGCGCGCTGCGCAAGATCCTGGCCTACTCGCGCTTCCACGGCAAGGACATCACCATCGATGTCGTCAAGGAAGCCCTGAAGGACCTGCTGTCGGTGCAGAATCGCCAGATCTCGGTGGAGAACATCCAGAAGACGGTGGCCGACTTCTTCAACATCAAGGTCGCCGACATGTATTCCAAGAAGCGTCCGGCCAACATCGCCCGCCCGCGCCAGATCGCCATGTACCTGGCCAAGGAGCTGACCCAGAAGAGCCTGCCGGAAATCGGCGACCTCTTCGGCGGCCGCGACCACACCACGGTGTTGCATGCGGTCCGCAAGATCGCCGCCGACCGCGCCAAGAGCCCGGAATGCAACCACGAGCTGCACGTGCTGGAGCAAACCCTCAAGGGTTGATCCAGGCTGCCACCGGCAGCGCCTGTGGATAAGATGACCATGCCGCCCGCGTCCGCGCCGGCGGCATTTTCTTTTCCACAACGAAACTTCCAGGCTCCCCGGCGCGCAAGCCTGTGGATAAAATAACCGGTCCGCCTGCGGCGCTTCCTCTGCCCGGGGAGGGGGAATTTTCCCTTCCCGACCACCGGATTTTTGCTCCTCAGGCGCCCACCCTCCCCCCTGGCGGGCTACTCCGAAGAGGGGATGATTGGTACAATGGAAGGCGTTATTTCGCAGGCGGACGCAAGGGCCGGCCACGGAGCAGGAAATCCGCGGAATAGCACGGAAACTTCGAATAAATACCCGGAAAAACCCGGCAAAAGTATTCAAATGTTCCAAACGTATAGCCAAGTGTTTCTGGCTGCCCACCATTGTCTTACCTACCTGGACAATCGCGGGTCGCTGTATCACCAGCTTTGCGGGAACGGATTCCGGACCGGTCGCTTACCGGTCATGCCACATGCAGGAGCGTTGCATATTCAGGCAGGTTGCAGTGCAGACAGCGTTTTTCACCAGAGGAGGAACACGCGCAAGATGGGCATGACGCAAAGCCGGCCGACGGCATCCTTTAAACCATTACTAGCAAGGACAAACTGACTATGCAATTGGTTAAAACCCAACGAGACACGCTCCTGCGTCCTCTGCAGATCGTGAGTGGTATTGTCGAGCGTCGGCACACATTGCCGATTCTGGCCAATATCCTCATCCGCAAGGACGGCGAGAAGGTCTCTTTCCTGTCCACCGACATCGAAGTGCAGATCACCACGCACGCCGACGTCGGCTCCGGCAATGAAACGACCGCCACCACCGTGGCCGCCCGCAAGCTGCTCGACATCCTGCGCGCCCTGCCCGACTCCGGCGAAGTCGCCATTTCCCTGTCCAACAAGCGCCTGACCGTGCAATCGGGCAAGTCCCGCTTCGCCCTGCAGACGCTGGCCGCCGAGGAATTCCCGACGGTCGCCCAGGCCGAGCACTACAACGCCCAGGTGAACCTGCCGCAGAAGACCCTGAAGCACCTGTTCAACATGGTCCACTTCGCCATGGCCCAGCAGGATATCCGCTACTACCTCAACGGCCTGCTGCTGGTGGTCGAAGGCAAGAACGTGATCGCGGTCGCCACCGACGGCCACCGCCTGGCCTTCTGCCAGGTCGAGACCGAACAGGACTTCCCGCGCCAGGAAGTGATCATCCCGCGCAAGACCATCATCGAACTGCAACGTCTGCTCGACGACAGCGACGATGAAGTCCAGCTGCAGATCGCCAACAACCAGGTCAAGCTGACCTTCGCCGACATCGAGCTGATCTCCAAGCTGGTCGAAGGCAAGTTCCCCGACTACACCCGCGTGGTGCCCAAGGGCTACAAGAACAGCTTCACCATCAGTCGCGACCAGCTGCTGCGCTCGCTGCAACGCGCCGCCATCATGACCAGCGACAAGTTCAAGGGCGTGCGCTGGGTGATCGCCCCCGGCAGCCTGAAGATCAGCTCCACCAACGCCGACCAGGAAGAAGCGGTCGAAGAACTGGAAATCGACTACGGCGGCGACACCGTCGACATCGGTTTCAACGTCAGCTACCTGCTCGACGTGCTCAACAACCTGAAGAACGACTACGTCAACATCGCCCTGGGCGATGCCAATTCCTCGGCCCTGATCACCATCCCCGAGAACGCCGACTTCAAGTACGTCGTCATGCCGATGCGGATCTGAGCAACACCGCTCCACGCGCCCGAGGGGCCGTCCCAGACGGCCCCTCGGTTGCTTTTAAGAATTCCAAGAATCCTCCGACGAATTCCGTTTTTTGCAGTCCCCTAGTCGTTTGGCTAGCAATTTCAGAAGGTAACCATGTCCTCCAGCCCCGCAGACAACACCAATTCCGCGCAACAAAGCTATGGCGCTTCTTCCATCCAGATCCTGGAAGGCCTGGAGGCGGTGCGCAAGCGTCCCGGCATGTACATTGGCGACACCTCTGACGGCACCGGCCTGCACCACCTGGTGTTCGAAGTGCTGGACAACTCCATCGACGAAGCCCTGGCAGGCTACTGCAGCGAGATCCACGTCACCATCCACGCCGACAACTCCATCTCCATCACCGACAACGGCCGCGGCATTCCCACCGGCCTGAAGATGGACGACAAGCACGAACCCAAGCGCTCCGCCGCCGAGATCGTGATGACCGAGCTGCACGCCGGCGGCAAGTTCGACCAGAACTCCTACAAGGTCTCCGGCGGCTTGCACGGCGTGGGCGTGTCCTGCGTGAATGCACTGTCGAAGAAACTGAAGCTGACCATCCGTCGCGACGGCAAGCACTACGCCATGGAATTCGCCAAGGGCATCGTCCAGAACCGCGAACTCGAAATGATCGACGGCGTGCAGGTCTCGCCCATCAAGGTCGTGGGCGAATCCGACAAGCGCGGCACCGAAGTCCACTTCTGGGCCGACGAAGAAATCTTCACCCACGTCGAATTCCACTACGAGATCCTGGCCAAACGCATCCGCGAACTGTCCTTCCTCAACAACGGCGTGCACATCAAGCTGACCGACCAGCGCACCGGCAAGGAAGAAGACTTCGCCTTCGAAGGCGGCACCCGCGGCTTCGTCGAATACATCAACAAGAACAAGAGCATCCTCAACCCGACCATCTTCCAGGCCACCGGCGAGAAGCAATCCGACCAGGGCACGCTGGTCTCGGTGGACGTCTCCATGCAATGGAACGACGCCTTCAACGAACAGGTGCTCTGCTTCACCAACAACATCCCCCAGCGTGACGGCGGCACCCACCTGACCGGCCTGCGCGCCGCCATGACCCGCGTCATCAACAAGTACATCGAAGAAAACGATCTCGCCAAGAAGGCCAAGGTCGAAATCTCCGGCGACGACATGCGCGAAGGCCTGACCTGCGTGCTCTCGGTGAAGGTACCCGAACCCAAGTTCAGCTCCCAGACCAAGGACAAGCTGGTCTCCAGCGAAGTGCGCGGCCCCGTGGAAGAAATCGTCGCCAAGACCCTGACCGACTTCCTCGCCGAGAAGCCCAACGACGCCAAGATCATCTGCGGCAAGATCGTCGAAGCCGCCCGCGCCCGCGAAGCCGCCCGCAAGGCCCGCGAACTGACCCGCCGCAAGGGCGTCATGGACGGCCTGGGTTTGTCGTCCAAACTGGCCGACTGCCAGGAACGCGACCCGGCCCTGTGCGAGCTCTACATCGTCGAGGGTGACTCCGCAGGCGGCTCGGCCAAGCAAGGCCGCGACCGCAAGTTCCAGGCCATCCTGCCGCTGCGCGGCAAGGTGCTGAACGTGGAGAAGGCACGCTTCGAGAAGATGCTCTCCTCCGAACAGATCACCACCCTCATTGCCACCCTGGGCACCAGCATCGGCGCTGACGAGTTCAACCCGGACAAGCTGCGCTACCACCGCATCATCATCATGACCGACGCCGACGTCGACGGCGCCCACATCCGCACCCTGCTGCTGACCCTGTTCTATCGCCAGATGCCGGCCCTGGTCGAACGCGGCCACATCTACATCGCCCAGCCGCCGCTGTACAAGGTCAAGGCCGGCAAGGACGAGCGCTACCTCAAGGACGATATCGAGGAAGCGCAATACATGATGCAGATCGCCCTGAACGACGCCGAGATCAAGCCCGCCGAAGACGCCCCCGCCATCAGCGGCGATGCACTGATCGAACTGGCCCGCCAGTACAACACCGCCAACGCCATCATCATGCGCCTTTCGCGCGCCATCGATGACGCCGCCTTGAGCGCCATCATGACCGGCGGCGTGGTGCTGAAGATGGAAAACATCGAACAAGCCACCGCCACCGCGGCCGAACTGAAGAAGGCCATCAACGACAGCAACATCGACGTGCAAGCCCGCGTGGACGAGCTCAGCGAAAAGGTCGCCCTGCACATCCACCGTCGCCAGCATGGCAACATCAAGGCCACCGTGATCGATGCCGACTTCGTCAGCGGCCCTGATTACCAGGTGCTCTCCACCGCCGCCGAGACCTTCAAGGGCCTCATCCGCAAGGGCGCCACGGTGGCCCGTGGCCAGGGCGAAAAGCGCAAGGAATCCGCCATCACCGACTTCCGCCAGGCCATGGGCTGGCTGCGCGACGAAGCCGAACGCGGCGTCAACAAGCAGCGCTACAAAGGCCTGGGCGAGATGAACCCCGAGCAGCTGTGGGAGACCACGATGGACCCGACCGTGCGCCGTTTGTTGAAGGTGCAGATCGAGGATGCGATTGCGGCTGACCAGATCTTCATGACGCTCATGGGCGATGACGTGGAGCCGCGTCGGGCGTTTATTGAGTCCAATGCGTTGCAGGCGGGGAATATTGATGTTTGATTCTTAGCCCAGTGAAGCTGGCAAGAACAAAGCGCCACTTCCTTCAAAATAGATAGCGTTCCTGTAAGTAAAAAGAGAGTCCTTAGTTCACTAAGGACTCTCTTTTTTTATGATCGAACTGGGCGGTACGGTTCCTTCGTAGCGGACTTGTGAATATTTCCTTCTCGGCAACCAGATACACTTGGGCCTGTGAAACAACTCATTGATTTGATCGGGGGCTGTCCTTATTCCAACATCGGACACCTTTGTCCGATGCTTTGATTCAGTGGCTAGAGATAGATTGATTTAGGCGATTAAGAGGCGGCCAGTGGCACTCTGCTTGAGCAAAATTGGTATCCCCTAGCTAGCCGCGACATTTCCCCTTGTTAATTCCGCTTCTGGAAAGTTCATTTGAAATAAAAGCTACATTTTTGCTAGGCGCGGCTCTGTGTAACGCACGTCCCGGATTCACAAAGCTTAAAATTCAAAACTGGTTTTTCACCTATGGCGTTTCATCGTACTTCTGTCGACATGGCATTCGTAGAAGTGGTGGATGGAAGTCCATTAGTCATTTTTATTTCTGATGCAAAAATGCTTCAAAGAGGTCTTATGACGACATTCTATAAAGCCACCGCTTCATCTGACGGCTTCATACAGAAAGAAGCTAGGCGTGTTCTGGCGTCGTGGACTTATTACGACGTTCTCGCCGATATGCTCGCTGAATTTCCAAGCCTTGAGCTATATCTAGCTGGTGGAGCGTTACGAGATGTCCTCTTGAACAATCGTCGTCCAGTACAAGATGTTGACCTTTTCTTTGCTGGAATCGAGAAAGAAGCAATAGTTGGGTTTCTTCAAACAAAAGGCCGAGTAGAGGATGGCCCGTTTGGATCGCCTAGGTGGTATGCACCTGAAGACACTTCGACTTACGCCGACGTTATACCGATCAGAAGTTTTCACAATGGTCTCTGGCAGTGTTTTGACATCAAGGACGTATTAAACCAATTTGATTTCACTGGAAACGCAATTTCTCTGCATCTGCGAACTTGGGATATTTGTGATCCCCAAAACTCATTGAGAGATCTATCGGCCAGGGTTATGCGTGCCGTGCGATTTGACTTTCCAGACGAGGTGATCAGCCCGCAATGCCCACTCACGCGCCTATGCGTACTCTGGTTCAGAATCCTTCATTACGCTGCCGAGCTAGAGCTAACTATCGAACCGGTTACGAAAAGATGGCTTGCTGCACATTCATCTTATGAATCTCAAGCCAGCCTGTTCGCACGATATTTTTTTACACCCAATCTCTCCGGCGTTTCTGCGTTCCGCTAACGTGGTCTCACCATCAGAGTTTAATAGCACGGATATATGATCCCGGCCAATCAAACCGACGCAGCAAAAAAAATTGTCGCACAACTGATGGGCGTCAACGGTGTAGCGGCGCAAGCGGTAGACAGCGGTGTCATGACGCATAAAGTGCTCGTTCAACATCCGATGTTTGGCGAATTTATCGTTCGCTTTTATCCTACCGAGCGATCGCATGTCGTCAATTACGAGCCGGATTTATTCACGCGCCTACACACGGTTGGAATCGTTTGTCCGGAAGTAATAGCAGACTCTCGCTCAGGGCCTTCGAGCAACTTATCTTATGTTGTCTATCGCCCTATTCCCGGGGTGACTTTGGACAGCCGGATGTCACTAATGGATGATGCGGCGCTAGCTCAGATAGCCTCTGATATCGCCGATATTCTTAAAAGAATCTCCCGACTGGAAGTCCAAGGATTCGGTGACTTGATCAATGCCGAGCTCGGAGCGTCAAATACGTGCCGCCAATTCATTAACAGCGCCTTCGGTATCGACTTTTCATCATTGCAAGCCAGCGGTATTCTCCCGAGTGAATGGTGCGAGAGACTCATTGAGTTGCGAGCTAATCTCCGAACAATAGATCTACCTCTTTCTCCATCCTTGGCTTGGGGTGATCTCTCTCCACAAAACGTCATCGTAGACCGGAACAATCGTGTCGCCGGAATCATTGATCTCGAAAGTATGATCGCCTGTGATGCGCTAACCACAGCTGGGTTCTTTTTTGCTCGTCACGGGAAGACGCGGCTGTATGCCGCGCTTCGTTCGCATATCTTCTGGAACGACAATGCCCCACGATTTCATTTGTACAGCGTTCTGCGCGCGGTACGAATTCTTCGCTACGCAAGTTTGCCATTACCAACGGGTATTGCACGCATACCTATTGAAAAGTTGCTACCAGGGGCAGGAGAAAGTCTTTTCTGGCTGAGCAAAGCAAGAATGCAGAAAGACTGACTGTAAGGTCAGTGGTCTAGAAAATTTTGATAACGAATATCTCTAGGGGAATCAGATGTCGGGCAATGCTAATGATCAGGTCGCGGCGGAGGTTAATAACACTGCTCAGAGCGGCGCGTCTGATAATCGCACGCCTTCTGTGCGAAGCAATCGTAATATCTGGGTTGAGTTAGTCGTGGCAATCTTGATAGTCAGCATTACGATATGGTGCGCATGTCGGTGGTACTCCCAATATCAGTTGGTAAGCGCGAAAGCAAATGTCGAGTATAGAACGACATTTGATTTGCGGGAAAAGTCAATGCTGAAACCTGGCCCATCTACCTTCAAGTACGATAGTCAAACAAAGGAGCTGATCTACGTCGGGAGTATTGATGACGGCACGAAAGAGTTGCTCACAAAATTGCTGTATAGCGTCTCGGAAAAAGATCAAGAAACCACGAAACCGGCATTTGACGCGGCTTTGGATGACCTAGCCTATCGATCAAACAAGTCTAAGACAGATTTTACGGCCTCTCTGCTCTTTCTGATGAGTCTTACGGCCGTCTTGGGCGTGCAGTTGCGCACTATGTCCGATTTTATTGGGAACGCTTGCTATAAAGGTGATCTTGACTTGTCTCGTTGGTGGCCGTGGTATGTGTTGCGTCCGTTCATGGGTTTCCTAATTGGCGCGATGTTGATTGTGCTTGTTCAGGAGGGACTGTTGCAGCTGGCAAGTCTGCATTCTCGAGGAATTCATTGGTGGATAGGAATCGCATTTGTAGCGGGGTTTGGCACGCAGGACATCACTGGTCGTTTGCGGCAAATCTCCAAAGCTCTGTTTGGTGTTGCCGAAGGAAGCGACACTAAGGTCGGGAAAGGCACGGGTACCTAGTGCCTGCCCCAGTTTATCGTTAGCAAGTTAAGGAATCGGAGTCCAGTCTGATACCGGACTTCGGTTTAATGTAAAAAGGTTCCTTTGTCAGAGCGTCGCAAGCCACATCCATACGAGCCTTTTATGTTTTCCCGTTGTGTCTTTGCCTGAACTCATCTCATCTGGCGCGATGTTCCGCCTTGCTCCGTAAGGCCTCGTAAAGCTGCCCAGGCCCAAGCAGGATATCGCGCAGACCATCGCGCACACGCTCTGAACCTAGTGCCTGGGTACTCATGCTCTGGTGCGCATCCAGGGCGTCCATGATGGCGTTCAGCATCGCCTCCTTGAGATCAGGTGAATTGGCAAAGTGCTCCTTGCTGTTGCTTGCCGCCTGACGCAGCAAGGTCTCGTTCTCCAGCAGCTTCCCCTTGAGCACGCCATTGACGTACACCAGTTGGTCTCCATTGGAGAGATCCCCCTCGAACAAGCCATTCACCAATTCGATGATTTCCGTGAGGTAGGCTTCCTGCTTCTCCTGCACGCTGCCACTTCCCACGGCATCCATGGGCTGCAGCTTGTATTCCCCTTCCCCGCGCAGACCCAGGGTCTGCTTGCCGCGATTCTTGAGCGTGTGATGTGTCAGGACGACCTTGCTCAGGTCCACCGTGTCCCGTTTGCGACCGAACAGCTCCAGTGTCTTGGCCTTGGGTGTGGCGGTAAAGGCGACGTAGGTTAGCCCCTTTACACCCGGACGCGCTTCCATCTGCGCGGTCAGCAGCGCTTCGGTGTCCACTTCTCCGCCGTCCTGCAGTTCGGCCCACTCCTGCGCCGACAGCAGTTGCTTGAGCTTGGCTGCTGCCTCGCCGCTTTGTGAGCTGTGCGCTTCGTCAGCAATGACCGCAAAACGCTTGCCTTCGGTCGCAGCCAGTTCTTGCACCGCTTGCAATGCAAAGGGAAAGGTCTGGATGGTGCAGACGATGATCTTCTTTCCTGCCTTGAGTGCCTGCCCCAGTTGGGTACTCTTGCTGCCGTGTTCGTTGGTAATGGTGGCCACCACGCCGGTGGTACGCTCGAAATCGAAGATGGCTTCCTGCAACTGCGCATCCAGCACCGTGCGGTCACTGACCACCAGGATGCTGTCGAACACCTTCTTGCTCTGGGCGTCGTGCAGGTCCGCCAGGAAGTGTGCGGTCCACGCAATCGAATTGGTCTTGCCGGAACCGGCCGAATGCTGGATCAGGTAGCGCTCCCCTGCCCCCTTCTCCAGTACATCGGCCACCAGCTTGCGGGTCGCATCCAGCTGGTGATAGCGCGGGAAGATCACCGCCTGCGGCTGCTTCTTGTCGTTGCGTTTGCTGATGAGGTAGCGGTGCAGGATGTCCAGCCAGCTATCGACGGCCCAGACCTCTTCCCACAGATAGGACGTCGCGTAACCGTCAGGATTGGGGGCGTTACCGGCGCCACCTTCATTGCCCTGGTTAAAGGGCAGGAAATGGGTTGCGGTACCCGCCAGGCGCGTGCTCATCATCACCTCGGACTGGCTCACCGCAAAGTGGACCAGCGCCCCGCCCGGGAAACCCAGCAACGGCTCCACCACACCACCCTTGGGCTGGGGATGGCGGTCTTCCCGATACTGGTCCACCGCGTCATGCACGCTCTGCGTGAAATTGCTTTTCAATTCCGCTGTGGCCACGGCGATGCCATTGAGGAACAACACCAGATCCAGCTCGGCCTTGGGATTGTTGGGCGAGTGGCAAACCTGGCGCACCACGCGCAGGCGATTGGCGGCGTAGCGGGCCTGGATGGCCGGGTTCAGCGCCAATGCCGGCTTGAATTGCGCCAGCTCCAGCGGTGCTGTCAGGCCCAGCATTTCCACGCCCCGACGCAGTACATCGAGCGTGCCGCGCTCATTCATGTTCTTGCGGATACGATCAGCCAACACCTGCGGCAGGGCCGCGCCGTGGGTCTTGGAGAGGCGTTGCCAGTTGTCCGGTTGCGTGGTCTCTAGGCCAACTTTTCCTACTAGCGCTAGGCTATTCGTTCTATTAAACAGCAAATCACCTTGTACAAGCAGCAGAGCTGGGTCAACTTCGTCAACGTACTTCAGATCATTAAGACATACCTGCCCATCTACAATATTCCCCATTCGGAGCACAGCCACGGAGCCTTCAGCAGATAGCGAATCTGAAATTCCATACTCAACGGAAGCAAATCTTGTTTTAAGAAAACAAATATCCCAATGCGCCGGCACCTCTCCAAGCCAAGCCACGCTAGAGTCCTTCATCGGGACGTCGGGGTTGAGACCTTTGGTGACTGCATCGGAGATAGTGGCCTGACGCTTCTCAGCCAGCAGGGCGCTGAGCTTTTCCTGCTCGGCAATCAGCGCGTCGATTTTGGCAGTTTCGCGATCGAGGAAGTTAGCGATCTCGATTTGCTCGCTATACGATGGATAAGGTACCGTAATGTTCGAGATGAGTTCTACAGATAAACCAGGTTGCGCCGCTGACACTGAGTATTGATTGAGGTCCATCGCACGTAGTAATTCTCCTAGCCACCTGGTTGCCGCAGGTTTAATTGGGGTTGCGACGACCGCGTGTTCAGATGCCCAAAACTTTCCATGTGAATAGTTCACGTTGCCGCAAAGTGCTCCTTGCCGACCTACAAGCGCAAACTTACCATCATGTGTGAAGTTAGAAGTGAAACCGCGAAGGCCATTGCCGCCATATACCGGGTATTTACCTGTCTCGGAAATCTCTTCTGATGTGATGGTTTCTCCGCTCTTCAACCTAGCGATTCTCTTTAAGGAGCAAGTCTGCCAATGTGAGGGAATATTGGGAAACCAGCCAAATCCAGTGCTCCTATACTCTGTATATCTTGGCAATTTCATTCCGCCAACTCCCCAAGCATCCTCATGATGTTAGCCGACACCGCTTTCAGCTCCTCGTCAATCGCATGCAAGCTACGCGGCGGTTCAAACACATAGAAGTGTCGATTGAACGGAATCTCGTATCCAACCTTGCTCTTCTCCGTATCAATCCATGCATCAGGCGCATGGGGCAACACCTCACGCTCGAAGTAGGCCTGGATGTCTTCGTTCAACGGGACGTTCTCGGTATCACGCAAGTTGCTGTCCGGTTGAAGCTTCCCCTTCTGCTTCCCCTTCACGCCCAGCACCGCATCGCCTGCCTCGTCACGCAAGGGGCGTTCAACGGTGATGGTGGTGTAACCGAAGTCTGCATTCTTGAAGATGCGTGAGATGGGCTGGCGCTTGATCTTGCCGCCCTCCGGCACACTGGGCAGCTTGTCGCCATTCTTGATGAGTTGCGGCTCAGCCTGCACCGTTCCTGCCGCGTCCCATACCGTGACCAGTTCGGCCTCGACGAAGCCGCCAAACAGGCGCGTCACGGTATCGATATGGTCTGTGCTCATCTCCTTGCGCTTGCTGCCCAGGCTCTTGCGCATCTTCTGCCAATAGCTGCTGGCGTCGATGAGTTGCAGGCGTCCTTTGCGTGCCGCCGGTTTCTTGTTGGACAGTATCCAGACATAGGTGGCGATGCCGGTGTTGTAGAACATGTCGGTGGGCAGCCCGATGATGGCTTCCACCAGGTCGTTCTCCAGCACATAGCGGCGGATTTCGCTTTCTCCGCTGCCGGCGCCGCCGGTGAAGAGCGGCGAGCCATTCAACACGATGCCAAAGCGGCTGCCCCCCTCGCCATTGACCACCGGCGCCATCTTCGACAACAGATGCATCAGGAACAGCATGGAGCCGTCGGAGACGCGTGGCAGGCCGGGGCCGAAGCGACCATCAAAGCCTTTCTGCTCATGCTCCAGGCGCACGGTCTTTTCCACCTTCTTCCACTCCACGCCGAAGGGCGGGTTGGAGAGCATGTAGTCGAACTTGCGGCCGGCGTGACCATCCTCGGACAAGGTATTGCCGGCGACGATGTTCTCCACCGGCTGGCCCTTGATGAGCATGTCTGCCTTGCAGATGGCGTAGGACTCGTCGTTGAGCTCCTGGCCGAACATGGTCAGCCGCGCGCGCGGGTTGTGCTCGCGCAGGAACTCGTCCGCAATCGACAGCATGCCGCCGGTACCGGCAGTGGGGTCGTAGATCGTACGCACCACGTCGCGCCCGGCGGCGAGGACATCGTCATCCTCGATGAACAGCAGGTTCACCATCAGGCGGATCACTTCACGCGGGGTGAAGTGCTCACCGGCGGTTTCATTGGAGATTTCAGCAAACTTGCGGATCAGTTCTTCGAACACCAGGCCCATGCTGGCGTTGTCCACCACGTCGGGATGCAGGTCGATGCTGGCAAATTTCTCGGTGACGAGATACAGCAGGTTGGCCTTGGCCAGGCGCTCGACCTGGGTGTGGAAGTCGAAGCGCTCGAAGATGTCACGCGCCTCAGGCGAGAACGCCTGCACGTAGGCATACAGGTTCTGCCGAATATGGTCTTGATCACCCAAGAGCTTGACCAGGTCCAGCGGCGAGGTGTTGTAGAAGCTCGTGCCCGCCTTGCGTCTCAGGAATGGCTCCGGGTTGAGGCCCGCCTTGGTTTTGGCATCGAATTCCTTCAGCACATCGGGCTTGCTTGCCTCCAGTACACAGTCCAGACGGCGCAGCACGGTGAAGGGAAGAATGACGCGGCCATATTCTGACTGTTTGTAGTCGCCGCGCAGGAGGTCGGCAACCGACCAGATGAAGGACGAGAGAGCTTGGTGATTCATGGCAGGGAAAGGATTCTTTTTTTCTAAGGTTGGTTATCGTAACATCGCTCCCTCCAGCCCGATGAAGGCTGTTCAGAAGCGCGATCCGGATCGAGGTGCAGGGACGCATGAAGCCATAGCATGCCTGCTCTTTACACAAAATCTCACATCCTCACGCAAACCGCGAATTACATCGCCGATTTCTCACTAATTGCGCGAAGCTGTGCCATCCCGCCACACCCCACCCCTCCCCGCCCCACAAAATCTTGCACATCCTCTGATGCTTGCATACCATCGAATCTCAATTCGATCACACCGCCCTGTATGAGTAACATCAAGACGAGCGCCCGAACAGTTGCCGCAGTCTTGCTCGTCCTGATGATGGGTCCGTTCTGCGCCAATATTGCCCGCGCCCAATCCCCCGCCAGCCCCGACCTCGCCCATCACGTCATCGAGATCAAGCTGGCCGATCTCAACGATGACAACCCCCTCATCGATTACCGCAAGGCGGTCCTCGAACTGGCGATGCGGGCGACCGGCAAGCGCTTCTCCATCAAGGGTTGCCAGGTGGCCGATGTGGCCACCTCCGACCAGCGTTACGTCCAGCTGATCCAGGCCGGCCAGTACTGCAACCTGATGACCACCTCCGCCGGCAGTTCCATGACCCGCGGGCTGGAAGGCATTCCCTTTCCGATCTATCTCGGCGGCGGTGGCTACCGCGTGCTGATGGCCAATACCGCCAGCCTGCAGCGCGCGCGGGATATCCGTACCCTCGACGACCTGCGCAGGTTCCGTATCGGCTCCGGCATCGGCTGGACCGACACCCACATCATGCAGGCCAACGGCCTGGATGTCGTGCAGGCCAACTATCTCAATCTCTTCGAGATGCTCAAGGCCAGGCGCTTCGACTTCTATAACCGCTCGGTCTTCGAAGCAAGCGGCGAGCTGGAGACCTACGACCGCGACCATCAGCTGGCCATCGTGCCGGACCTGGTGCTGTACTACCCGGTGGACCTGTTCTTCTACACCACGCCGGGGCGCGACGATATCCGCGACGCCCTGCTGGAAGGCCTGCGCAAGATCCATCGCAGCGGCGAGCTGGCCGAGCTGATCCGCCAGCATCGCTCCACGCGCCAGGCGCGGCAATTGCTGAAGTCGACCCATCCACGCGTCATCGTCCTCAACAATGATCGTCTCACGCCCCTGGAGCGCAAGGCCATCGAGACCTACCGCCTGGACTGGTTCAAATAAGCGGGCTTCGCCCTCGTCACGTTCTCTGCAAGACCATGAATAAGAAACTCAATAGCCTCGGCGTCTATATCGCCATTGCCATGCTGGTGGCGCTATGCCTGCCGGTGGTGCTGGCACTGACCGTGCTCAACGGCGTGCGCGAAAAGCAGATCGGTATCGAGATGCAGGCACTGGTCAACGAAAAGGCGCAGACCATGCAGCACAGCCTGGTGCTGCCGGTGTGGAGCCTGGACAAGTCCGACATCAACGCCGTGCTGCAAGGGGCCATGCTCGATCCGCAGGTGGTGTCGGCCGAGATCGCCGATCCCGATGAAAAGATCATCGCCCGCGTGGAAGACGGGCAGCGGCGCCTGGGCAACATCATCTCGCGCAGCGTGCCGCTGGTGATGCAGCAGAACCAGCAAGACGTGAGCCTGGGCAGCCTGCACCTGATCGTGTCGGACCACCAGCTGCAACGCAAGCTGGCCGCTGACAAGAGCTTCCACACCCTGGTGCTGCTGGCGCAGGCGGTGGCTTCGCTGATCATCATCGGGCTGCTGGTCTATCGTCGCATCCTCCGGCCCATCGGCATGTTGACCGCAGCGACCGAGCGCATCGAGCGCGGCAGCTTCGATGAACGCATCGCCATCCCGCAGCAGGATGAAATCGGTCAGCTGGCGCGCCATATGGAATCGATGCAAAGCAGCCTGAAGGCGCTCTTCGATGAACAGGCGGCCATTCTCGGCAACATTCCGGCGGGGGTGCTGTTCGTGCGCGACGGCAGCATCGTCTTCGTCAACGAGGCCGCGCAGGCGCTGCTCGGCAGTGCGGACAGGAATCTCGTCGGCCAGCCCGCCGAAGAGGTATTTGTCGAACCAGCCCAGCAGGCGGCCTACGTGGCGCAGGCGGTGGCCCGTTCCAGCGGCGCGGCCGGCGAGATCGTGCTGTTGCGCCGGGGCGATGGCGGCAGCTTCCCGGCGGAATTGCATACCTCGCTGATCGATCCGGCGCGGCCGGCGGACCAGATCTGGGTGGTCATCGATGTCAGTGCACGGCTGGATGCGGAGAACCGTATCGACCGCCTGGCCTTCTATGACCCGGTCACCCAGCTGCCCAACAAGACGCTCTTCATGGACCGCCTGCGACGCGGTCTGGCGCGGCGTCGCAGCAATGGTACGGCCGGGGCGGTCTTTGTGATGGAGATCAGTCGGGCCGATCTCTCCTATGGCGGGGCCAGTTCCGACGAAGTCGAGCAGTTGCTGGTGGAGTGTGCGCGGCGTTTCTCCAGCTGCATCACGCCCGAGCAGACCGTGGCACGCCTGGAGGGCGCGAAGTTCGCGCTGGGCAGCGAAATCCGGACCCATGACCTGGCCGAATGTCTCCGCTTCTGCGAGGCGCTGGCCCATCGCATCATCGCCACCTTCACCGATCCCCATGCCCTCGCCGCTGCGCGCTTCCCTTGCGCGGTCAACCTGGGTATCAATATCGTCCATGACGATCACCACGGCGCGGCCGAACTGCTGATGCAGGCCGAGCTGGCGATGGTGCAGTCGCGCCTGGCCGGCCGCAATACCTTCCGCTTCTTCGACCCTGCGATGCAGGCGCTGGCCAACCAGCGCAGCCTGCTGGAAGCCGAACTGCGCCAGGCGGTCGCGCAGCGCCAGTTCATCGTGTATTACCAGCCGCAGGTGACCTATGAGGGTGAAGTGGTCGGGGCCGAGGCCTTGCTGCGCTGGAAGCATCCGGAAAAGGGCATCGTCGCGCCGGGTGGCTTCATCTCGGTGGCCGAAGACATGGGCCTGATGGAGCAGATCGGTCAGCAGGCATTGCACGCCATCTGTGCTGATCTGCAGGCCTGGCAGCGCCAGGGGCTGGCGCATGAGCTGGTGGTGGCGGTGAATGTGTCGGCGCAGGAATTCAAGGTGGACAATTTCGTGGGCCGCTTCCGCGAGATCATCGGCAAGTATCGCCTCCATAGCCATGCACTGAAGGTGGAGCTGACCGAAAGCATGATGGTGGACCACGTCGAAGACGTGATCGCCAAGATGCAGATGCTGAGGTCCAGCGACATCTCGATCTCGCTGGATGATTTCGGAACCGGTTACTCGTCGTTGGCGTACCTCGGGCGCTTCCCCATCGACCAGATCAAGATCGATCAGAGCTTCGTGCGTGAAATGGAGAAGGATGCGGCCATGGCCAGCATCGTGCGCAGCATCATCATGCTGGGTCAGAGCCTGAACCTGTCCATCATCGCCGAAGGGGTGGAGACGCAGCAGCAGCGCGACCTGCTGCATGCGCAAGGCTGTTCGCTGTACCAGGGCTACTGGTACGGCAAGCCCATGCCGGGCGAGCAATTTGTCGAACTGCTGACGACGCCGGATCGCTTCCGCTGATCCGCCTGGCCGGGCTGCCGCTGGACATCAGCGCCGGGCAGTCCGATAGCCAGGCAACCACCTCATCCAGCGCGGGCGGCGCGTCGTTGCGCCCGGGCGCTCAGCTTCGCCCTCCTCGTCCCTCCTATGCGCCATCCGATACAGCAGCGGCAGCACCAGCAGCGTCAATGCGGTGGAGGACAGGATGCCGCCGATCACCACCGTGGCCAGCGGACGCTGTACCTCGGCGCCGGTGCCGGTGGCCAGTGCCATCGGCACGAAGCCCAGTGACGCCACCAGCGCCGTCATCAGCACCGGGCGCAGGCGTGTCATGGCGCCCTCGTGGATGGCCACGTCCAGGCTGCGACCTTCCTCGCGCAGGCTGCGGATGAAGGAAATCATCACCAGCCCGTTGAGCACCGCCACCCCTGACAGCGCGATGAAGCCTACCGCTGCCGAGATCGACATTGGGATGCCGCGTGCGGCCAGCGCCAGGATGCCGCCGGTCAGCGCGAAGGGAATGCCGGTGAAGACCAGCAAGCCATCCTTGACGTTGTTGAACATCGCAAACAGCAGCACGAACACCATCAGCAGCGCCACCGGGATGACGATCTGCAGACGTTGCGTGGCCGATTGCAGGTTCTCGAACTGGCCGCCCCAAGTGGTCCAGTAACCGGTGGGGATGCGTACCTGCGCCTGCAGGGCCTGTTCCGCCTCGGCCACGAAAGAGCCCAGATCGCGGCCCCGCACGTTGGCGCTGACTACGATGCGGCGCTTGCCGTCTTCGCGGCTGACCTGGTTGGGACCGGGGGCGATGTTGAGCGTCGCCACCTCGGCCAGCGGGACATAGCTGATGCGGCTGGCGCCCTCCTGCGGCGGCAGCGCGATGGGCAGGCGGCGCAGGGCGTCCAGATCGGCGCGGGCGGCTTCGGGCAGACGCACCACGATGGCGAAGCGACGGTCGCCCTGGAATAGCGTACCGGCCTGGGTGCCACCGATGGCGGTGGCGATCGTGTCCTGCAGGTCGGACACGTTCAGGCCATAGCGCGCCAGTTTCTGGCGGTCGATGTCCACGCTCAGCATCGGCAGGCCGGTGGTCTGTTCCACCTTCACTTCGGTGGCGCCGCGGGTCTTCTGCAATACGGCGGCGACCTTGGCGGCGGTGTCGTTGAGCACGCCCATGTCGTCACCGAAGATCTTGACCGCGACATCGCTGCGTACGCCCGAGATCAGTTCGTTGAAGCGCAGCTGGATGGGCTGCGAGAACTCGTAGCTGTTGCCGGGGATGCGGGCTACTGCCTGCTGGATTGCCTCGCGCAATTGCTCATGCGTCTTGCGCGGCTGCGGCCATTGCGACTCGGGCTTCAACATGATGTAGCCGTCGGAGATATTGGGCGGCATTGGGTCCGAGGCCACCTCGGCGGTGCCGGTGCGGGCGAAGACGCGTTCGATCTCGGGGAATTGCCGCATCAGCGTCTTCTCGATCTGCTGCTGCATCTCCAGCGATTGCGTCAGACTGGTGCCGGGGATGCGCAAGGCCTGGATCGCCATGTCACCCTCGTTCAGGCTGGGGACGAATTCAGTGCCCAGGCGCGTGGCCAGCACCGCGCACACCACGATCAGCGCAGCGGCAAAACTGAGCACCACCGGCTTGTTGTCCATGACGCGTACCAGCAGCGGCGCATAAAGCCGCTTGGCCCATTGCATCAGGATGTTCTCCTTCTCCGAGACGCGTTCGCCGATGAACAGGGCAATGGCGGCCGGGATGAAGGTCACCGACAGGATCATCGCGCCCAGCAGTGCCGCCACCACGGTGAAGGCCATGGGCGTGAACATCTTGCCTTCCACCCCGGTCAGCGCAAACATGGGCAGGTACACGATCATGATGATCAGTTGCCCGAACAGCAGCGGCCGGCGCGCCTCGCGGGCAGCGGCGAAGACCTCATGGAAGCGCTCGCTGCGCGTGAGCGGGCGGCCGTGGTGTTGCTGCGCATGGGCCAGGCGGCGCACGCAGTTTTCCACGATCACCACCGCGCCATCGATGATGATGCCGAAGTCCAGCGCACCCAGGCTCAGCAGGTTGGCGCTGACCTTGTTGGAGACCATGCCGGTGAAGGTGAAGAGCATGGCCAGCGGAATCACCATGGCCGTGATGATGGCCGCGCGGATGTTGCCGAGGAAGACGAACAGCACCGCAATCACCAGCAGCGCGCCTTCGATGAGGTTCTTCTTGACGGTGGCGATGGCCTTGTCCACCAGCACGGTGCGGTCATAGACGGTGATGGCCTCGACCCCGGCCGGCAGGTTGCGGTTGATCTCGCGCAGTTTCTTGTCCACCGCCTGCGAGACCGTGCGGCTGTTCTCGCCGATCAGCATGAAGACCGTGCCCAGCACCACTTCGCGCCCGTTTTCGGTGGCCGCACCGGTGCGCAACTCACGTCCCATGCCGACCTCGGCCACATCACGGATGCGAATGGGCACGCCGCGTACATTGGCCAGGATGATATTGCCGATGTCTTCCAGCGAGGCCACCTGGCCCGGTGCACGGATCAGGTATTGCTCGCCGCGCCGTTCGATGTAGCCGGCGCCGACATTGCTGTTGTTCTTTTCCAGGGCCTTGATGATGCTATCCATGGTCATGCCATAGGAGGCCAGGCGTTCGGTCGAGGGGGCGACATGGTATTCGCGGGCGTAGCCGCCGATGGTGTTGATCTCGGTCACGCCCGGCACCAGCCGTAGCTGCGGCTTGATGACCCAGTCCTGGATCTCGCGCAGGTCGGCTGCGCCATAGGGCGTGCCATCGGGTTTGCGGGCGTCCTCGCGGGCTTCCACGGTCCACAGGTAGATTTCACCGAGGCCGGTGGAGATCGGCCCCATGGCCGGATCGATGCCGGCGGGCAGTTGGCTCCTGGCCTGCTGGATGCGCTCGTTGACCAGTTGCCGCGCAAAGTAGATGTCGGTGCCATCCTTGAAGATGACCGTGACCTGTGACAGCCCGTAGCGCGACAGCGAGCGCACCTGTTCCAGTTGCGGCAGGCCCGACATGGCGGTCTCGATGGGGTAGCTGATGCGCTGCTCGGTTTCCAGAGGAGAATAGCCGGGGGCGGCGGTGTTGATCTGCACCTGCACGTTGGTAATGTCGGGCACGGCGTCGATGGGCAGCTTCTGGTAGTTGTAGACCCCATGGGCCGCCATGCCCAGCACCGCCAGCAGGACCAGCCATCGATGCTCGATGGCGAAGCGAATGATGCGTTCAAACATGATCGTCGTCTTTCAGAATGGTGGGAATGGCGTGGTGCGATGGTCGCGATCCACGTCAATGGCTATGCTCGGCCACGCCCTTGCCCAGCTCGGCCTTGATGGCAAAGCTGCCGCTGGCGGCGTACTGCTGCCCGGCTTGCAGGCCGGAGAGGATTTCCACCGACTTGCCGTCGCTGCGCCCGGTGCGTACTTCCTGCACCTTGAAGCCATCGTCCACCCGCACGAAGACCACGCTCTTGTTGTCCACCGTCTGTATCGCTTCTGCATCCACGGCCAGTGCTACCTCGCTGGCCTCGGTCATCACGTCGACGGTGACGAACAGACCCGGGCGCCAGCTCTCCTGCGGATTGGGCAAGACCACATGGGCCTTGGCGGTACGGGTCTGCTCCCCGATCAGCGCCCCGACAAAGGAGATGCGGCCGGTAGCGTTCGCCTCGAAGGCGGTGGCGCGCACCACGGCGGAGCTGCCCACGCGGACCTGCTGCAAGTCCCTGGGCGAGACGATGATCTCGGCCCATACGCTGGAGAGGTCGGCGATGATGAAGGCGTTGGCATCTTCGCGCACGGCCTCGCCCAGGCCGAGGTGCTTCTCGACCACGGTGCCGTCGAAGGGAGCGCGGATTTCGTGCCGGCTGAGGGCGCCGCTACCGGTTCCGGTGACACCGATGGCGCGCAGCTTCTGGCGTGCATTGCGCACGGCGACCTCGGCTTCCTGCAGCGACAGTTGCGCCTGCTGGTAATCCTGTTCGGCCGAGATCTTCTGCTCCCACAACTGTTTCTCGCGTTGCCAGGTGCTGCGTGCCAGGCTCAGGCGCTGTTCGGCGTTGAGCAGTTCGGAACGCTGCTCGGAGACGGCGCTGCTGCTGATGACGGCCAGTACCTGGCCCTTGCGCACCTTCTGGCCCAGCGTGGCCGAGACCGATTCGACCACGCCGGCGACCTGCGGCACCACATGCGCGGTACGGTCTTCGTTGAAGCGAATCTCGCCCGGCAGTTGCAGGCCGCTTTCGATGCGCGCTGCGCCGACCTGCTTCAGGGCGACGCCGGCGGCATTGATCTGTTCCTGGCTGAGGGCGATCTTGCCTTCTTCCTCACCATGTCCTTCCTTGTCCTCGTCGTGGTCTTGATGGGCTCCGTGGTTGTCATGGGCTGGCTTGCCGTCGGCCCCGGTTTTTTCCTGATGCTCGTCCTCCTTGTGGGCGCCCTCTTCCTGATGCGTAGAGGTGGCTTCGGTGCCGCCCTGGCCCTTCATCAGGGTCCATCCGCACAGCAGCGCGGTAATGGCGATGATCGCGGCGATGGCGAGTTTCTGTTTGCTGGTCATGGTGGTTCTCATTGCAGGTTGAGGGTGGCGTCGCCGGCCAGGCGATCGAGTTCGGCGGCGGCCTGGAAGGCGGTCGACAGGGCTTTCCAGTACTGCGCCCTGGCCTGGAAGTAGGTGCGCTGCGCATCCAGCACATCGAGGAAGCCGAACTTGCCCAGCGTGAAGCCGGTGCGCGCGGCCAGATAGGCGCTCTGTGCGCCGGGGACGATGTCCTGGCGCAATGCCAGTGCTTCGGCCCGTGCATTGCGCAGGCGCTCGTAGGATTGCGCGGCGTCGTTCTGCATCTGCAGTTCGACCAGGGCCAGTTCGTCACGCGCCTTGTCGGTGCGCTTGATGGCTTCCAGTTCATTGCCGCGATTGCTGTCCAATACCGGGATGGGCAGCGAGAAGCCGACTACCCACATGTTGCGTGCGGCCTCTTCGTCGCGCTTGTTGCCTAATGAGAGCGTCAGGTCGGGAACCCGCTTGCTGCTTTCGATGCGCGCCAGCGCGGCGCGCCGTTCCACCTCCAGCCGCGCCAGCTGCACCGCCGGCCCGTTGCCCACGCGTGCGGTGAGGTCGGCGATGGCCGGCAGTGGCGGCAGGGTCTCAAGCGCGGTATCGGCCAGCACGAAGTCGGTCTGCCGGGCGTTCCACAGGCTGGCCAGCTGGCCGCGGGCGAGGGTGGCGTCACTCTCTGCCTGCTGGCGTTCCAGTTGGGCCGTGGAGAGCGCCAGTTGTGCCTTGGTCTGCTCTACCGGCGAGACCTTGCCGGCCTGCACGCGCCGCGCCGTCATGTCGGCAGCGGTCTGCGCCAGCTGCACCAGTTCGGCCGCCAGGCGCTGGCGCTCACCGGCCAGCAGGGCATCGTGATAGGCGCTGGTGACGCGGCTGCGCATCTGCTGGCGCAGGCTGGCGTACTCCAGTCTGGCCATGTCCAGCTGGCGCTGTGCCGCTTCGATGCGGGCGCTGCGCTTGCCACCCAGTTCGATGGGCTGGTTGATCTGGTAGGTGGTGGTGCGGCTGGCCTTGCGGGTGTCTTCCATCAGCGCGGAAAACTCCGGATTGGGGCGCGCGCCGGCTTGCATCAGGCTGCCTTCGACGGCTTCGATTTCCAGGCGGGCGGCCGACAAGGCCTTGTTGTGGGAGGTCGCCAGGTCCAGTGCGGCGGCCAGGGTGAGGACGGGCGCCGCGTCGGTGGATGGTGCCGAAAACGGGACAGCAACTGGCGGCGTGGCTTGGGCCACGGCCAGGGCCGGCGCGAGCAGGGCAAGCGCCAGCATGGGGATATGCCGGTACATCGAATTCTCCAGTGGTGAAAAGGGGAATCCGGCGAGTGCAGAATGAAGGGAAGCGTGCTCGCCGGGCTAGGCGGCGAGCGGCCAGTTGGGCTTGTCCGGCCCGTCGGCGATGTGGGAGTTGGGATGGGGGGCGATGGTGCTGAAAACCTCAAGCGTGCTGCCGGTCTGTTCAGCCATCGGCGCGCCCTGCCACTGCATCGATTTCATGCAGGACAGCTGGCAGACCGCGCAGGCCGCATCGGCGTCGCCCCCCTGCCCCGCGTTGCCGCGGCCGTCGGGGGAGGCTTCGTCGCCTGCTGGTGCAACGGCATGTTCGTGGTGGCCGGGATGGCCGGTGGGCGCGGCACCGTGGCTTTCCTTTTCTGGCTGGCAATAGCTGGCCACCGCTGCCCACGAGAGCTGCAACGGCAACAACAAGGCCAGGAAAAGAATCAATGCACGCATGAAGGAGACGTGGGTTTGGCTACCGGCCCGGAACAGGCGGGTAGCCACGATGTGCTTCCGCAGTCGTCGTGTCACTACGGCAACGACCGGCGCCGATTATGCCCCGTTGTAGAGGGACGAGTCCAGGGCCTGGTTCTGAGTGCTGCTGTCCTGCAGGGAGGGCTTGGCGCCGGCGGTCTGCATCGGCTGGCCGAGTTCGGCCGCCTTCAGTTCGGCAACCACGTCGGCGCGGGTCTTGGTGCCTTGGTATTGCACCACCGGATAGTTGTTGCGGGCCGACAGGTTGGCCTGGTCGCGGGCTGCTTCGGTGGGGACGGTGGACTGGGCGAAGGCCGACAGGGAGAAAGCGCTGACCAGGGTGCCGATGACGAGATGCGAGATTTTCATGATGAAGCTCCTTTGAGAAGTGGTTCCACAAGGCCCTGTTCGATGCCGGCCCGGATGGGTGGCGTGCATCGGCCAGGGCCGACGCGATGACCAGTGGTGTCTGGCGTATCGTTGGAATGGATTCTAAGGAGCCGGTCCGCTCAGAAAGATTGCCCAGTCATTACAGATTTGTAATGAATGCCCGACGGGGCTGGTTCACAATACCGGCTTATCCGTCAGGAATCCGATCATGCATATCTTGTTGGTGGAAGACGAGCCCAAATCCGGTGACTATCTGCAGCGCGGGCTGACCGAGTCCGGCTTTGTCGTGGACTGGGTGCAGACCGGCGTGGATGGCCTGCACCATGCGCGCACGCTGGACTACAAGCTGATCATCCTGGATGTGATGCTGCCCGGCATGAACGGCTGGGACATCCTGCGCGAACTGCGGCGCAGCCACGATACACCGGTCCTGTTCCTGACCGCGCGCGACGAGGTGGAAGACCGCGTCAAGGGCCTGGAGCTGGGCGCCGACGATTATCTGGTCAAGCCCTTTGCCTTCACCGAACTGCTGGCGCGGGTACGCACCCTGCTGCGCCGTGGCCCCAGCCGCGAGGCCGATGTCATTGATTACGACGATGTCGTGGTCGATGTGGTCAGGCGCAAGGTGACGCGGGCCGGCCAGCGCATCGACCTCACCGCCAAGGAATTTGCGCTGCTGCACATGCTGATCCGGCGGCCGGGCGAAGTGTTGTCGCGCCCGCAGATCGCCTCCCAGGTGTGGGACATGAATTTCGACAGCGATACCAATGTGGTTGACGTCGCCGTGCGCCGCCTGCGTGCCAAGCTCGATGACGGTTTCGACAAGAAGCTGCTGCACACCGTCTGGGGCATGGGCTACGTCTTCGAGGCGCGCCAGTGAGCCAGCGCGCACCGGCCTCGATGAGCCTGCGGCTGGTGGTGCTGTTCGGGCTGCTGGCCTTGCTCATTTTCACGGCGGTGGGCAGCTATCTCTCGCATTCGCTGCATGTGCAGCTGGAGCGGCGCGACGACGAGGAACTGGCCGGCAAGTGCCGCTCCATCAATCATCTGGTCGAACATGCGGCTTCGCTGGACGACATCCTGGCGCGCCGTCATCTGGTACTCGATACCCTCTCCGGTCACGATCAGCTGCTGGTGCGCATCGCCCGCGCCGACGGCAGTACGCTCATGGAAAGCCACGATCCCGCCGGCGGCGCGCCGGAGCTGGACCTGGCGCATATCGCCATCCGCGAGTGGGACAGCATCCAGTCGCTGCGCCTGGGCGACCTGCGCGCGCGCTATATCGCCAGCAAGCCGGTCACGCGGTCGGGCGAGCAGGCGCTGGTGCTGGTGGTGCGTACGGCTTCGGATCGCATGCTGCTGCTGGCCGATTATCGTTCCGATGTGTGGTGGGCGGCCAGCATCGGCACGGTGCTGGCTACGCTGCTGAGCTATTTCCTGGTACGCAGCGGCCTGCGCCCACTGCGTACGATGGCCGTGCAGACCCGGGCCATTTCCGCCAATCGTCTCGATACCCGTCTCGACCTGCAGGCCGCGCCGCGCGAACTGCACGAGATCGTGCAATCCTTCAACGAGATGCTGGACCGGCTGCATCGCAGCTTTCAGCAACTGAGCCAGTTCTCCGCCGACCTCGCGCATGATGTGCGCACCCCCCTCAACAACCTGATGGTGCAGACCCAGGTGGCGCTGGGCAAGCCGCGTGGCATCGATGAATACCAGGCCCTGCTCAGTTCCAACATCGAGGAGTACGAGCGCCTGTCGCGCATGATGGAGAGCATGCTGTTCCTGGCGCGCGCCGAGAACGCGCACGTGGTGCTGCAGATCCAGGATCTGGACCTGGCGCAGGAGCTGAACCGCATCGCCGAATATTTCGAGGGTATCGCCGAGGAAGCGCAGGTGCGCATCGTGGTCAGCGGCAGCGGTCGCATCCAGGCCGACATGATGCTGTTGCGCCGCGCCGTCGGCAATCTGGTGGCCAATGCCATCCGCTACACCCCGGCAGAGGGCGCCATCGAGCTGGAGGCTGTCGCCGGGGATGAGGGGGCAGTCATCAGCGTGAGCAACCCCGGGCCGGGGATCGCGCCGGACCTGCTGGAGCGCATCTTTGACCGCTTCTATCGCGCCGATCCCTCGCGCAGCAGCGCCAGCGGTTCCAGCGGGCTGGGCCTGGCGATCGTCCGGTCCATCATGGCATTGCATGGTGGCGAGGCGGGCGTACGCAGCGCGCCGGGCCGGCTTACGATATTCACTCTGCGTTTTCCCGGGACGCAAGTGAAATCCTCGGGCCGGACCTGACGCTGGAGGCCAGGGCCGGCTCTGGTGTCAACGGGAATCTTCGCTGGGCAGCGTCAGCAAGGTCAGCCGCATCAGGTCGGGCAATTCCATCTCCAGGGCAATGGCGAGGGCTTCCATATTGTCCACGGAGATATTGCGATCCCCGCGTTCGACCTCGCTCAGGTAGGTGCGACTGATGTCAGCGCGGAATGCCAGTTCTTCTTGTGACATCTCTTTCAGCCGGCGAACCCTGCGAACATTTTGTCCGAAGATGATGCGGGCGCTTGGTGGAGTCTCTGTATTTTTCATGTGCGCAAGGATCAGGCGGCTAGGGGTGACGGTCGATTAGCTACAATTACAAACGCACAAACTATCCGTGACAAACACTTATACCCTCGAATCTGTCGTGAAATAATCGAAAAATAACGAGATTCACATCGTAGTTTGGATGGGCTTTTCGTCGAAAAAGCTCTAGTTTTTCTTCGAAAATTTCAGAACTTTCTATGTTGATTACGGCTCTTCGTCTCATCCCGCGAGCAAAAGGACGCTCATACCGCCCACTTTCACTGCCATGGACAAACATCAAGCCTTGCGTCGCTCCAAACGACTGGCCCTGAGCTGTCTGCTGGCCGCTGTGTTGCTGTTCGTCGGCGCCTCCCTGGCACCGCCCTCGACATGGAGTGGCCTGCTGCGTGCCATGGCCGAAGCCGCCATGGTCGGCGCACTGGCAGACTGGTTCGCGGTCAGCGCCCTGTTCCGGCATGTGCCGCTGCCCTTCCTGGCGCGTCATACGGCCATCATCCCGCGCAACAAGGAGCGCATCGCCGACAATCTGGCGGTATTCGTGGAAGAGAAGTTCCTGAGTCCGCAATCGCTGGCCGCGCTGGTACGCCGGCATGATCCGGCGCAGCGCCTGTCGGCCTGGATGGCCGCTCCCGCCAATGCAGCGCGCCTGGGCGGCTACATGGCGCAGGCAGTGGCGGCGCTGCTGACCCTCACCGATGACCGCCGTATCCAGGCCTTCGTGCGCGATGCCCTGCATGCGGCGCTGGGCAAGCTGGATCTCTCGCGCTCGCTGGCCAGCATTCTCGATACCTTGACCCTCGACGGTCGCCACCAGCAGTTGCTGGACCGTGCCATCGTGACGCTGGCCGAGCTGCTCAATCGCGAACAGACCCGCGCCTTCATTGCCGAGCGCATGGTGGAGTGGTTGCAGCGTGAATATCCGAAGATCGAAAAGCTGCTGCCGTCGAACTGGATCGGCGAAAAATCGGCGGCGACGGTGGCCGATATCCTCGACAAGCTCTTGAGCGGCATTGCCGACGACCCGCAGCATTCGCTGCGTCAGGCTTTCGATCGGCAACTGGAGAGCTTCATCGTCCGCCTCAAGCAGGACGCTGCCCTGCGCGCACGCGCCGAGCAGATCAAGCAGGAGATTCTGCAGGGGGAAGCCGTCAACGCCTATGTCGGCAGCCTGTGGGACAGCTTGCGGACCTGGCTGCGGCAAGACCTGTCACGCCCCGATTCCGCCCTGCACGCGCAGGCAGCCGCCGCCACGCAGTGGATAGGTCGCGCCCTGCAGGAGGATGCAGCCCTGCGCGCCTCGCTCAATGAACATCTGGAACTGGCCATGACCAGCCTCAGCCCGGAGCTGGCGCAACTGCTCACGCGCCACATCAGCGACACCATCAAGCAATGGGACAGCGCCGAGCTGTCGCGCCAGATCGAACTCAATATCGGACGCGACCTGCAATACATCCGCATCAACGGCACCGTGGTGGGCGGTCTGATCGGCGCGCTGCTGTTCGGCCTGTCATGGCTGATGCAGTGGCTGGCACATGGAGCATGAGGATCATGCCGCATTGAAGCAGACTACGGGTCCATCTCCTTGAGCGTCTTGCGCATGATCTTGCCGGTGGCGGTGGTCGGCAAGGCATCGACGAAGGCGATCAGGCGCGGATATTCATGCGCCGCCAGTTGCGCGCGGACGTGCTGCTGCAGTTCCGCCACCAGCGCCTGGCCCGGCGCATGCCCTTCCCTGAGCACCACGAAGGCCTTCACCACCTCGGTCCGCACCTCATCCTTGACGCCCACCACGGCCGCGATGCGTACCGCCGGATGGCGCATCAGGCATTCCTCGATCGGTGCCGGCCCGATGCGATAGCCGGCGCTGGTGATGACATCGTCGTTGCGTCCCAGGTAGCGGATATAGCCCTGCTCATCCATATTGCCGAGGTCGCCGGTGAGCAGGAAGGCTCCGGCGAATTTATCGCGGGTGGCTTCCTCGTTGCGCCAGTAGCCCAGGAACATCACCGGGTCCGGCGCGCGGATGGCGATATTGCCGACACTTCCGCGCGGCACGATGCGACCTTCTTCATCGACGACTTGCACATCATGTCCCGGCACGGCACGGCCCATGCTGCCCGACGCGCTGGGATAGAGCCGGGATGAAGACGACACCACCAGATTGCACTCGGTCTGACCATAGAACTCGTTGATGGTCACGCCCAGTGCCTCGCGTCCCCAGGCGATCAGGTCATCGCCCAGTGTCTCGCCACCGCTGGCCACGCTGCGCAGCGTGAAATGCCACTGTTCGCGGGGGGCGGGTGTACCGCGCAGCATCTTCAGCGCCGTCGGCGGGAAGAACACATTGCGGACGTCATGCCGCGCCAGCAGTCCGAACACGGCCTGGGCATCGAACTTCTCCAGGCGCCGCGCCACCACGGCCACGCCGTGATACAGCGACGGCAGCAGCACGTCCAGCAGCCCGCCGATCCAGGCCCAGTCGGCCGGCGTCCAGAAGCGGTCGCCCGGCTGCGGGAAGCTGTCGTGCGAGACCTCCACGCCCGGCAGGTGCCCCAGCAGCACACGGTGCGCGTGCAGCGCGCCCTTGGCCTTGCCGGTGGTGCCGGAGGTATAGATGATCATGGCCGGATCGTCGGCCCGTGTGGCCACCGCCTGCGGCAGCGGCGCCGCCGCGTGCAGGCGGTCCCAGAAATCGGTGGTCTGCGGCAGCACGATATCGGACTGCTCCACGCAGAACACCACCTTCAGCGCCGGCAGCTCACCGGCCAGGTGGACCTTGTCCATGCCGCCGCCGTCGGTCACCAGTGCGGCAGCCTCGCTGTCGTTGAGCCGATAGGCAATCGCCTCCGGCCCGAACAGATAGAACAGCGGCACCGTGATCGCCCCCAGCTTGTAGGCCGCGATGTGGGTGATCACCGTCTCGATACGTTGCGAGAGATAGATGCCGATCCGATCCCCGCGCCCGATGCCGGCCTCGGTCAGGGCCTGTGCGAACTGGTCGCTGAGGGTCTTGAGTTGATCGAAGGTCCAGGTGCTGACGCTGCCGTCGGCCTCCTCGCTGATGATGGCGGGGCGGCCGCTGCCATCGGCCCAGCGGTCGCAGGCGGCGATACCGATGTTGAACCATTCCGGAATCTGCCAAGGGTCGTGCTGGGGGGCGTCCTGGCGATAATGCGCGGCGGTGATCGCAGTGCGTGGCGGGATATAGGGGGGCACGTCGGGTCTCCTTCGGGATGTCGGGTGGTCCGGTGGGCAGCGTCTGCGTGGGCGCCGCCTCTGTGGCATGGGGCAAGGCCACATGCGATTGCCTATCATAGCGTTCTCACAAAAACATCGCGCGATGTGCGGACGTTCCATGGTCGTCTGCCCGCGCGGCCATGAGACCTGTCGAATTCTAACGAAAATACGCTGTAACAGGCCTCTTCGCAGCCGAAGGCTGCTTCCGCGCCGCTAGCATAGCCGCCTCATCGTCGATCACCTTCGACAGCGCTCTCAATTCCCTATCCGCTTCACCGTCCGGAGGCAGCGCAACTCCGCACGGATCTGCAATGAGGAGCCTGGCATGCTTTCCCATCGTCTGACGGATCTGTTTCCTGGCTTCAGCGATGCCAATCGCGGCATCCGACTGAAGTTGCTGCAACCACCGCGGAGTGATGACGAGCCGGCCGGTCTGCCGCACCTGGAAGATGTCCTGCTGGTCACGCACGTCTCAGGCCATGAGGAGATCTGTGGCGCGCTGGAATATCGCCTGCTGTGTATCTCGCCCTGTGTCGATCTGCCATTGAAGGACTTCATGGCCCTGCCGGCCGAGATCGGCTTCGTGACCGACCGCAGCGAGGTGCGCCGGGTATGCGGGCTCATCGCCGAAGCCAGCGCAGGAGAAGTCGTGGATGGTTATGCCAGCTATCGTCTGGTCCTGCGCGATGCATTGGCACTGATGGGCCAGCGCACCAATACCCGGGTATTCCTGCATGCCAGCGAGCTGGATGTCACCGAGATGCTGCTCTCGGAGTGGCGCAGCATCAATCCGGTGCTGGCATCGTGCTTCGATGTGGACTGGTCCTTGCTGGCCGAGGGCTGTCCGGCGCGTGAATTCACCATGCAGCACAACGAGTCCGACGCCGATTTCCTGCGGCGGTTGTGGAAGCGCCGCGGTATCGGCTGGTTCATCCGGCCGGGCCAGCCAGCGCTGTCCAGTCATGGCAGCCGGCCCACGCATACGCTGGTCCTGTTCAACGACGCCTTCCAGTTGCCACCCAACGCGGCCGGCGCCGTTCGCTACCACCGCCACCATGCGCCTGGCGAGCAGGACAGTGTAAGCCACTGGAGCGCCGTGCGGACCTTGCGGCCCGGCAGTGTCAGCCGCCAGTGCTGGGACCATGTTCAGGGTGGCGCCATGCGCAGCCATGCGACGACGCGCGCGGACCAGGGTGTGCTCGGCAATCGCTTCGCCGACTGTGTGGATGACTACCTGATCGACGCTCCGCACACCGGCGACGACCTCGAGGACTATCGTCAACTGGGTCAATTGCGCATGCAGCGCCATGCGTACGAGTCCAAGTGCTTCCATGCCCGTTCTGACATCCGTGCGCTGCGCGTGGGCGAGTGGATCACCCTGCAAGACCATCCACACCTGGAACGCCATCCGGCCCACGAGCGCGAGTTCATCCTCACCAGTCTGGACATTGATGCCGAGAACAATCTGCCGCACAGCCTGGCACCTCATGCACAGGCCCTGGCGGTACGGAACCGGTGGAAGACACCGGATCACTTCGACGCCCAGACATGGCGTTGCGACAGTGACCGGGCAGGTGGTCGTTATCTCAACCGCTTTTCCTGTGTACGGCGTGGTACGCCAGTGGTACCAGCCTTCGATCCGCGGCGCGATATACCCACGCCGCGCCTGCAGAATGCACATGTGGTCGGCCCGCGCGGCGAGGAGGTGTATTGCGACGCACTGGGCCGGGTCAAGCTGCGCTTTCCCGGCACCCGGATCGAGGATCACGAACGGGCCCGTGGCGCCGGCGCCAGCGACAGCGAACGCGATTCGGCCTGGGTCCGCGTGGCCAGCACCTGGGCCGGCAGTCAGTGGGGAGCGATCAGTTTGCCACGGGTGGGCGATGAAGTGATCGTCGCCTTCCTTGGCGGCGATCCCGACAAGCCCATCATCATTGGCCGCGTGTATGGCGCAACTGCCCTGCCCCCCAGTTTCAGTCACATCGGAGCACTGCCAGGCAATCGCTTCCTGGCCGGCATCAAGAGCAAGGAGATCAGCGGTCAACGTTACAACCAGCTGCGGCTGGATGACACCCCGGGCCAGATCAGCGCGCAGCTCTCCTCCCAGCATGGCTACAGCGAACTGAATCTGGGCTGGCTCACGCATCCCCGCGAGCGCGGCGCTGGCGATGCCCGGGGCGAAGGCGCGGAACTGCGCAGCGATCAGGCGCTGGCCCTGCGCGGCGGGCAGGGTGTGCTGATCAGCGCGGCAGCGCGGCCCGCTGCCGGCGGAAGTCAGCTGGACCGGCACGAGCTGCTGGGGCTGATGGGGGTACTGCAGGATGTACAACAGCAACTGGCCGCACTGGCGCAAATCCATCGCGCCGGCGCCACCGAGGGCCGTGCCCTGGCGCAGCTGCAGGAGCATCTCGAGCGCTGGGAGGCGGGCAGCAATACCGATGCACAGGGCAATGATGGCCACCGCCCCCTGGTCGCCGTGACCGCTCCGGCCGGTGTTGCCATCAGCAGCGATGACAGTATCGCCATCGGCGCACAGACCCAGATCGACATGATCAGCGTGGGCAACACCCAGCTTTCAGTGGGCAAGAAGCTGCTGGCTCGCGTGGCCGAAAGCATCAGCCTGTTCGCCCATCGATTGGGGATCAAGCTGGTCGCCGCCAGCGGCAAGCTGGAACTGCAGACAGATGCCGACAACATCGAAGCCACCTCTGCCAAACGCATCGTTCTCACCGCCGCAGAAGAAATCGTGCTGCAGGCACCGCGCCTGCGCTTCGTTGCACAGGGCGCGCAGATTGATCTCGGCGGCGGCGCGATCACCCAGCAGAGCAGCGGTGACCACGTCATCCGCTCGGCCGATTTCCATCACCTGGGCGGTGCAGACGCGCACGTTCCAGAGATCACCCTGCCGGTCAGCAATGTGCCGACTGACGAGCGCTTCATATTGGCCCGGCGCGGCAGCGGGCGACCCCATGCGCACCAACGCTACCGCATCGAACTTGACGATGGCAGCGCCATGGAAGGCATCACCGACGAGCAGGGCCGCACCGAGCTGAGCCAGGACATGGCCTTGCGCATCGCCCGGCTGCATCTACTGAAGGAGTAGGCAATGAATCAGACAGTGAAGCAAGCAAACAGCCCGGAACCCACCCGCCTGGTCGGCACCAGCTGGGACGATCAGGGCAATGATGTGGCGCAGTCGGTCCTGACCGGCAAGAGCATGAAGGTACGCGCCCTGTGCCTCACCTCGCCGGATGCGGTGCTGCCCATCGTCTTCGTGCCGGGGATCATGGGGACGCGGCTCAAGGTCAAGGGCCGTGATAAAGGGGCGGCGTGGTTTCCGCCTGAAGGTAAATGGGATGCTGTCCTTCTTCTGCTCAGGTCGCTCGTTCGAACTGCAGCGGACAGGCAGCGCCTGCTCAATCCCGATAAAACAGAGGTCGATGACGAGGGGCCGGCCTATCCCGACGACGTCTGCAAAAGTTTGCTGGCGATTGCGCCCGGCAAGACCGATGCCGAGCGCGCGCGATGGCGTGGCTGGGGCCAACTACACGGCGACAGCTACGAAAAGATCCTGGCGTTTCTTGAGAAGAGCATGGCGACGATCTTCGATCCGACCAGCCAGGGGCAGACACTCACTCCACATTGGCAGGAACTGGTGATGAACCGCCAGGACGCCACCAAGCTAGGTGCGCAAAAGCCCTTCGTTCCCCTGCAGGAGCAACAGTTGCGCGACGCTGCCGAACTGCTCTACCCGGTACATGCGGTCGGGTACAACTGGTTGCAGAGCAACAAGATCTCCGCCGAGCGACTGGCCGCCGAGATCGAACGCATCACCGCCTATTACCGCAGCAAGGGAAAAGCATGCGAGCAGGTGATCCTGATCACGCACAGCATGGGCGGCCTGGTGGCCCGTGCCTGTGCGCAATTGCCGGGAATGGACCAGCGCATCCTGGGGGTGCTGCACGGTGTCATGCCCGCCCTGGGGGCACCAGCCACATACAAGCGCATACGCGCAGGGTTTGAGGGGGTAGCGCAGGTGATTCTGGGGCGTAACGGCGCCGAGTGCACCGCAGTAATGGCCAACGCAGCAGGTCCGCTGGAATTGCTGCCCACAGATCAATACCGGACCTGGACCAACAGTGGTGAGCGGCATTGGCTGCGCGTCAGTTACGTGGGGATGGGGCTACGCGGGGTGCAGGAGGAGATGCAGAGCTTTCTGGGCGAGGGGGATCCCTACGCGAACATCTATCTCAACAATACGGCGGACTGGTGGAAGTTGGTGAGGGAGGATTTGATTGATCCGGCGGGGAGGGAGGATCGAGAGAAAGCGATGAAAGAGGGCAAGCTGGCGCCTTCGTCTGTTCCTGACAAAGGCGACTTCGATAAATACGTCGATAACATGCTGATAGCGATGGAATTGCATCAAATGATCCTGAATAAGTACCACCCTACGACGTATGCCTATTACGCCGCCGATCCAGAAAAGCCTTCATGGAACGAAGTGCTATGGAAAAGCACCCAGTCTACGCCAAGTAAGCCGGAATCGGCGGTGTTGGAGCTAGATGACCTGAATGGAACGGTGGAGCTTTCCTTCGCCCACAAATACCGGGTGAGCTTCAGTATCCAGGATGGCACTGGCCCTGGTGATGGTACGGTTCCTGCCGAATCGGGCGCGGCGCCTAAGACACATTCGATACAGATATTCAAGCACGAGGGGAAATCGAAAATGCACGATAGCTACGAGCATCAGTTCTCTTATAACGCCGCGATCTCACAAGCGGTCACTTTGTATTCCATCATCAGCATGGTGGCCAACTCTCCTTCTGTGAAGAGTCTATTGGAGAAGACATGAAACGGTCAGCTCTTTTCCGTCTGATATTTTCTTTCGTGTTGTTTGTCGCGGCGAATTGTGCTGCTGACAGCGGCGACCAGCGAACAAAACTTATGAACACGCAACCCAATAACTCCCCAGCTCCTTCCATATCTACCTTCTGTGTTGGTCGATTTCTCATTGATGTGCCGGAGGGATCTAAGCTTAGCGGAGCAGATTACAAGTACGATTACCTCCAGATTGAGCGCCTGGTGCAGATGTCGTTCGAGGACTTTCAGCGCGAACTCAGTCAGAAGGAAAAGAAACTTTTAGCTCAAAAGCATGATCAGGATCCGAGCTTGTTGCGAACATCTCGGACACCGGATGCAGCATCGCGTGTGCTTTCATTCTGGAAATTTGGAAGAGCTAGAGGTCTCATCGAAGTCGAAGGATACCGATGGATCGATGGCACGCAGTATTTTTTGAAGGCACAAGCCGGAACCAGCCCACCGGTAGAGGGAACCATGAGCCGGGAAGAACTTGTTCTCGGCAAGATGGAAAAGGCGCTAATGCATCTTCGGCCGCGCCTCGATAGCGAAATCCCGACAGAACCTGGCTACTGTTTTGAGGGTGGCTTCATTGCTAGTCCCGAGTGGGAGAGTGAAGAGGCAGGTATCGATATCGACATAGCGGGTCATCCCGACGCGTTTGTCTCCGTCTGGTTCTACCCTCTGCCCATGCGCAAGCACGACCGTCCACTGTTGGAACGCATGGGCGGTGTGCTGCAATTTCTGGGTCGCTTGGCCACGTCGGTACGGGTCCTGCGCAGTGGCGATCGCCAAGTCGGCCCCTACCGTGGCCAGGAACATCTGGCAACGGCACCCAACAGCGGCGGCATGCGCGGTCACAGCTTTATCTGGGAAACCGAAGGCGAAGGGACGCTTGATACGCCAGCACTCAAGATCGAACTCACTACCGGTCATCGAGACAAAGATGGCAACCCGCAAAAGACAAAATTGACGGATGAGCAAGCCATGAAGCTCTGGGACGAAGTCCTCAACAGCTTCCGCGTGCGTCCCACCACGGACCCGCAGAAAACCAGCCAGAACAATCCTCCATCCTCCCCCTTGCGTCCTCTCGGCGAGCTCGCCGGGACCGGCAGCATCTGTCCGCAGACCGGCTGGTGGCGTTGCGTTGACACGGGCAATGTTGCGGGCGGTCGTCGGAGCTTCTTCAAGGCTGGCGAGACGATGCCCTCCGTTGTCCTGCTGGGTTCGCCGAACCTGTGGCAGGTCTTGCGCAAGAAACCACCGACATATGAGACCAAGACCGTATGGACTCTGGTCGATTATGAAGAAGGGGCCGACGTCACCAGTTCTGAAAGCGGCTCCGCTGGTGAAAATGCAGATACGCAAGGCAGGAGCAAGTCGTGATGCGCCGCGCGCTCTCTTGGTCGATCTTCTCACTAGCGGTGTTGGTCGCGACCACCTGCGCTGCTGATAGTGGTGACCAGCGATCAGAACTGATGAACGACCGTCCAGCTCCTTCTGTGTCCACTTTCTGCGTAGGGCGATTTCTTATCGACGTTCCCTTGGGATCTAAGCTTAGTGGAGGAAACTACAAGTATGACTATCTCAGAATTCAGCGTTCCACTCGGAAGTCGTTTGAAGACTTTCAGCGCGAACTCAGTCAGAAGGAAAAGATGCTCAGAGAGGAAAAGCACGAGAAGGACCCAAGCCTCTTGCGCATATCAAGGACGCCGACAGCAGACTCTCGTCTTTTAAGCTTCTGGAAATTCGATATGTCGGCTGGTCTCATCGAAGTCGAAGGGTACCGTTGGATCGATGGCACGCAGTATGTGTTGAAAGCGCGAGCAGGAACCAGCCCGCCGGTCGAGGGCACCATGAGTCGGGAAGAACTTGTTCTCAGCAAGATGGAAAAGGCTCTTTCACATCTTCGTCCGCGTCTCGATACGGAAATTCCTGCAGAGCCCGGCTACTGCTTTGAGGGCGGCTTTATTTCCAGCCCGGAGTGGGAGCTGGAAGAGGCTGGCATCGATATCGACATCGCCGGTCATCCTGACGCGTTTGTCTCCGTCTGGTTTTACCCTCTACACATGAGTAAGCACGATCGTCCATTGCTGGAACGCATGGGCGGGGTGCTGCAATTTCTGGGTCGCCTGGCCACGTCAGTACGGGTTTTGCGCAGCGGCAATCGACAAGTCGGCCCCTACCGTGGTCAGGAACATCTGGCAACGGCGCCGAACAGTGGTGGCATGCGCGGCCATAGCTTCATCTGGGAGACCGAAGGCGAAGGTACCTTGGATACGCCAGCACTCAAGATCGAACTCACCACCGGTCACCGCGACAAAGACCGCAATCCGTAAAAGACAAAACTAACGGATGAGCAAGCCATGAAGCTCTGGGACGAAGTCCTCAACAGCTTCCGCATGCGCCCCACCGCAAGCCCCGAAAAGCTGCTTCACCGCGATCCCCCTGCGGGGATGCCCCAGCCTGCCGAGACTCCGGAATCCGGCGTTGCTCACCCGGCTGAATCCGCCTCCTGATCACTCTCTCCAATCCCTGCCCGAAAGGAAATCCCCATGCCCAAGATCATTCGTCTCGGTGATGCCACCTCCCACGGCGGCAAGGTCACCAGCGTCAGTGCCTCACACTTCAAGGTCAATGGCATTGCCGTGGCCCGTGTAGGCGACCCCTGCAGTTGCCCGCAGAAGGGCCACGAGAATTGCACCATCGTCGAAGGCCATGCCCATCACAAGATCAATGGCGTCGCCGTCGCCTACGAGGGCCACAAGACCAGTTGCGGCGCGACCCTGATTGCCAGTGCCAACAACTTCAGCGCTCAATAGCGGTCGACCTACGCATAGGCCAGCCGACCCCTCGTCGGCAACTCCAGCACCGCCAATCCCGGCGTCCCTCCTTCCAGCCTGAACACCGACACCAGCCGCGCCAGTTGCGCGGCCTGATCCTGCAGCGACTGCGCTGCGGCGGCGGCTTGCTCCACCAGCGCCGCATTCTGCTGGGTCACCTGGTCCATTTGTACGATAGCCAGGTTCACCTGTTCGATGCCGGCGCTCTGCTCCTGGCCGGCAGCGCTGATCTCATTGACCACGGCACCCACCCGTTGCACGCTTTGCACCACCTCCTGCATGGTCAGTCCGGCATGCTCCACCAGCCTGCTGCCATCGCTCACCCGTTGTACCGAGTCGGCGATGAGGCCCTTGATCTCGTGGGCCGCCGTGGCCGAGCGTTGCGCCAGTGCACGCACCTCGGAGGCCACCACTGCAAAGCCGCGGCCCTGCTCGCCGGCGCGGGCCGCTTCCACCGCTGCGTTCAGGGCGAGGATGTTGGTCTGGAAGGCGATGCCGTCGATGACACCGATGATGTCCACGATCTTTCTGGAAGAATCGTCGATGGCACCCATGGTCTTTACCACCTGGCTGACCACTTCCCCTCCCTGGCGCGCGATGTCCGATGCCGAGCCCGCAAGCTGGTCGGCCTGGCCGGCGTGGCTGGCGTTTTGCCGGACGGTGGCGGTGAGCTGCTCCATCGAGGAGGCGGTCTCCTCCAGCGAAGCTGCCTGCTCCTCGGTGCGGGAAGACAAGTCCAGGTTGCCACGCGCAATCTCGCTGCTGGCCGTGGCGATGGTGTCGGTGGAGACGCGCACCTGGCTCACGATCTCCAGCAGCCGGTCATTCATCTTCTTCAAGGCACGCAGGAGCATGCTGGTCTCATCGCGCCCATGGGCATCGATGGCCGAGGTCAGGTCGCCAGCCGCCACCGTCTCGGCCACGCGCACAGCGCGGTCCAGGGGCCGGGTGATGCTGCGCGTGATCATCCAGGCGATGGCGATGGCGGCCGCCAGACCGACGACGGCCAGCGCCAGCAGCAGCGCGCGCGCTTGCTGGTAGTTTTCCTCGACCTCCTCGCCCGCGCTTTTCATCATGTCTTGCTGCAGCTTGATGAGGGCGTCGGCGGCGTTCATGGTGGCGCTCTGTACCGGACGCACTTCGTCGATGAGCACATCGATGGCGCCCTCCTTGCCACCCTGCTGCACCATGGTCAGGACCTTGTCGCGTTTTTCCATGTAGGCGTTCTGGGCGCTGAGCAGCTTGCCCAGGGCGGCGCGGCTGTCGGGGTCGGTCAGCAGGCGGTCGAGTTGCGCCAGGTCCTCGCGCACGGCCTTGTCGGCCCCGCTGATGCGCTCGTACTCGCTCTTGATCTGCGCTTCCTTCTTGAGCAGTACGATGTTGCGCACCGAGCGTGCCACCAAATTGAGCTGGTCGACAATGTCGCCGGCCACCACGGTCTTGGGATACTTGTCGTGGATCACATCCTTCATCTGGCCATTCAGCTGCGCCAGGCGCGCGATGCCGCTGGCAGCCATGGCCAGCATCAGTACCATCAGCAGGCCGAAGCCCAACCACAGACGCACACGGATGGTGACGTTGGAAAGTTGCATGGAATTCCCCCTGTTATCGTTTCATTGTCGGTAGGCAAGCAGGCCGGGCGACGTAACCGGAAAGCAAGGCACAGTCAGCAGTCCGGTTCTGCCCTGCCTCTTCCAGCATAGAAGACGATGCAGTTGAAACCAAGCACGGCCTTGTTGCGGGCGAGCGCCGACAGGCCGAAGACTCAGGCCTCCAGATCTAAGTCAGCGGGGAGAGAATGTGAAGATGGAACGGGGGACCGGGCGAGAGATCGCTCAGTCCCCCAGGTCGATGGTCCCGGCCAGGCGGATGGCCGTCGGGGTTTCGTACATCGCCACCACCCAGGCCTGCTGGGCATCATCGGCATGCGCATCGAGCGTGGCGGCGACGAAGTTGATCGAGGCCCGGTCGAGGCTGGCGTAGGGGTCGTCCAGCAGCGTGAGCGTGGCATGGGCGGCAAAGGCGGCCGCCAGGTAGACCTTGCGCTTGCTGCCGGTGGAGAGCATGAAGAGCTTCTTTTCCAGATGGGGCGTCAGCGACAGGCCCTCGGTCAGGGCCGGCAGCAGGCTGTGGTCGAAGTGCGGAAACCGCTCGGCCATCGCCGCGAATACCTCCGCCGGCAACATCTGGTCGTAGGCCTCGGTACGCGGGTCGATGAAGAAGACCTGACGTCGATAGGCTTCGCCGTCGCTGTCCAGGCGCATGCCGTCCAGTTCCAGCACCCCATCGCGGGCCGGCATGAAGCCGCCCAGCAGGTTCAGCAGCGTGGTCTTGCCGCGCCCATCGCCGCCGCGCACCAACGTCACGCCGGAGGTGATGCGAGCCGAGAAATCCTGGAACAGATCCAGACCGGGATAGGAAAAATTGAGGCGGGAAGCCAGCAGCAGGGCAGCACGATCAGCAGCTTGGGTCATCGGATGGATTGGGTGAGGCCGTTTCAACGGCGTTGGCGACGGGCGGCTTGTCGTTCTGCTTCCTGGGCGGCGCGTTTCTCCTTGCGGGCATCGGCCAGCATCGCCAGTGCCAGCGCCAGTGGCGGATACAGGAGGATCAGACCGCTCCAGTCGTGATCGGACAGAAACATCAGCGCCGCAATGCAGAGGTCGACGGCCATCAGCAACATCAGTGGCCAGCCCACGGGCGCACCAAGGAAGGTCTTCTGTCGCTTGTTCTTGAAATACAGGGCCATGCCGTTCACCGTGCCATGTTGTTCGCCGCGTGGCGGCCACGCCGCGCCGGATGGGCGCTATCACTGGCCGGGATCATGCTGGCGATGGGTTGTCTCCTGGGCTGGATTATAGAAGATGTGGCCGAGGCGGGGGATAGAGCCGGCGATGTTCCTGCCGTGCAAATCGGGGCGCCGAGGGCGCAGTTGCCCTTCCCGCCTCACTGCGGACGAAAAAAAACGGCCCCGGCAAAGCCGGGACCGTCCTGCAATCCGGACGCGCTGGGCGCTCCCGGCTCAGTGTGCCTTGGCCGCCCCCGGCCACATCCGCACCACCAGGGCCAGCAGGGCCGCCAGGGTTGCCAGGGCCACCACCGCGATCCAGCCCCACTGTGCCAGCGCCAGGCTGCCCAGGGCGGCACCCGCGGCCATACCGATGAACATGCCTACGAACAGCACGGCATTGAGACGGCTGCGGGCACCCGGTTCGATGCTGTAGACGATGGTCTGGTGGGCCACCAGGGTAGCCTGCACGCCGAGGTCGAAGCCGATGGCGGCCAGCGCCAGCAAGACCAGTTGACCCTGGGTCGAGAACCACGGTGCCAGCGCCATCGAGGCAAAGGCCAGGGCCGCCAGTGTCACGCCCAGACGGGTCACCAGTTCCGGACCTTTCTTGTCGGAAATGCGGCCAGCCAGGGGTGCGGCCAGCGCACCGGCCGCACCGGCCAGGCCGAAGGCACCGGCAGCGGCGCTACCCAGGTGGAAGGGTGCGCCATGCAGCATCACCGCCAGGGTCGACCAGAAGGCCGAGAAACCGACCGACAGCAGGCCCTGGGCCAGGGCGGCACGACGCAGGGCGCCATGCTTGCTGACCAGCGTACCCAGCGAGCCCAGCAGCGCGCCATACGACAGACGCGAAGTCGGGTGGAAGCGCGGCAAACCACGCCATGCGGCCAGGCCGATCAGGGCGATGCTGGCCGAGGCGCCCACGAACATGGCGCGCCAGCCGAAATGTTCAGCCACGAAGCCGCTGACCACCCGCGAGAGCAGGATGCCCAGCAGCAAGCCGGTCATGACGGTGCCGACGATGCGGCCGCGATGCTGTTCCGGTGCCAGGGTGGCGGCAGCCGGGACGATGTCCTGGGCCAGGGTGGCGGTCAGGCCGATGGCCAGACTGGCCGCCAGCAGCGTGGCTACGCCCGAGGCGGCGCCGGCCAGCAGCAGCGCCACCGTCAGGATGGCGGCCTTGATCAGGATGATGCGGCGGCGGTCGTAGCGGTCGCCCAGCGGGGCCAGCAGCAGGATGCCCAGGGCATAGCCGAGCTGGGTCGACATCGGCACCATGCCCACCGCGCGCTCGGAGGCGCCGATGTCATCGGCCAGCACGCCCAGCATGGGCTGCGAATAGTAGAGGGAAGCCACGGCCAGGCCGGCGCCGGTAGCCAGCAGGCCAATCAGGGCCGGCGACAGGCCATTGGCATGCGCGGCTGGCTGGCCGGAAACCGGGGCAGCGGTATGCGTCTTTTGAATGCTGTTCATGATGGAACTCCGTAGGGTTTGTCTTGCGGCCGGCCCGGGAAACCCCTCTTTGCCAGCGTTGGAACGGATTCTCCGCCTCCTGGCTCGCATCCGGTAGTAGCGCACGCGGCAGAATTGTTATACGTTAGCCGTATGAGCAAGCCTATCCTCCCCTCCTCCCCTGGCGCGCGCGATCAGCCCGATCAGCCCGATCAGCCCCTTAAGGCCAGCACGGTGGCAGCGGCCAGCTTTTCCGCGGCCGGGCTGACCGACCGCATCGAGCTGATCCAGACCTTCGTACGCATCGTCGATGCCGGCAGCCTGTCGGCGGCGGCGGCCCAGCTGGCCACTACCCAGCCCACCATCAGCCGCCGCCTGCAGACCCTGGAGCGCTCGCTGGGCGTACGCCTGCTGCAGCGATCCACCCATGCGATGAAGATGACCGAGGATGGCGAGCGCTGTTATGAACGGGCCAAGGAATTGCTGGCCGGCTGGGATGAGTTCGAGAACGAGTTGCGCGGGGCCCGCCAGCACGCCGAGGGGACCCTGCGGGTGGCCGTGCCGCACGCCTTCGGCCAGGAGCAGCTGATCGGTCCGCTGGCGCAGTTCATGCGCAACCATCCGCGCATCACGGTGGAATGGCTGCTGCATGACCGCGCCGCCGATTTCATCAGCCAGGGGATAGATTGCGCGATCCAGGTGGGTGAGGTGGCCGATCCCTCGGTGGTGGCGATCCATCTGGCCGAGGTGCCGCGCATGACGGTGGTTGCCCCCGCCCTTCTGCAGGGCCGCGCATTGCCGCAGTCACCGGCCGAGCTGGCGGACCTGCCATGGATCGCCATTCCCGCCTTCTATCGTCGCGAGGTGACGCTGACCCACGCCCACAGTGGCGAGCGCAGCCAGGTGGCGTTCCGGCCGCAGCTGGTCACCGATAGCCTCTACGCCCTGCGCAATGCGGCCATCGCCGGCATGGGTGCGGCCGTAGGTTCATCCTGGGTACTGTCCGAGGATGTGGCCGCCGGTCGGCTGGTGCAATTGCTGCCGGAATGGGAGCCGGCACCCCTGCCGGTCTCGCTGTTGTACCCCTACGCCCGCTTCTACCCGGCGCGCCTGCGCCACTTCATCGATACCATGAAGGAAGCCATGCCCGGTGTGGTCCACAAGGCCGTCGGACGGACTTGACCGGTAGTTGCCCGGCGGTCCGCCGATGTCAGTCCAGACGCATGGTCTGGTGCGTGGCAAAGTGCTGGTGCCAAGAGAACGCCTCGCCTAGCAGATGCGGTGTATGCCCACCGGCGCGGCAGGCGCGCTCGAAATAGTCGCGCAGTTGCGGGCGGTAATCCGGATGGCAGCACTGCTCGATCACCTTCACGGCGCGTTCGCGCGGCGCCAGGCCACGCAGGTCGGCCAGGCCCCATTCGGTGACCAGCACATCGACGTCATGCTCGCTGTGGTCCACATGCGAGACCATCGGCACCACGCTGGAAATTGCACCGTCCTTGGCCACCGATTTGGAGACGAAGATCGAAATCTGCCCGTTGCGCGCAAAGTCGCCCGAGCCGCCGATGCCGTTCATCATGTGCGTGCCGCCTACGTGGGTGGAATTGACGTTACCGTAGAGGTCGAATTCCAGCGCCGTGTTCAGCCCGATGATGCCCAAGCGGCGGACCAGCTCCGGATGATTGCTGATCTCCTGCGGGCGCAGTACCAGCTTGTCGCGGTAACGCTCGATATTGGCCAGGAAGTGCGCATACTTGGCCTGCGACAGCGTGATAGAGGAAGCCGAGGCAAAGGCCAGCTGGCCCGAATCGAGCAGGTCGATGGCGCTGTCCTGCAAGACCTCCGAATACATCACCAGATCGCGGAATGGCGAATCGACCAGTCCGTGCAGCACCGCATTGGCAATGGTGCCGATGCCGGCCTGCAACGGCGCCAGCGTATGCGGCAGGCGACCGGCCTCGACTTCGCATTCCAGGAAGTGGATCACATGGCCGGCGATGGCCCGGGTCTCGTCATCCGGCGGCAGCACCGAAGACGGACTGTCGGGCGTCTCGGTGAGCACGATGGCCACCACCTTGGCCGGATCGAAGGGAATCGTGGGGTGGCCGATGCGGTCGCCGGCGGCAGTCAGCGGGATCGGCTTGCGTTCCGGTCGCGCGGCCGGCAGATAGATGTCGTGCAGGCCTTCCAGTGCCAGCGGCATGCTGGTATTGAGTTCGATGACGATCTGCGCGGCCTGCTCCACGAAGCTGGCCGAATTGCCTACCGACATGGTCGGTACGATGCCCTCCTCGGTGATGGCTGCCGCTTCGATGACCGCGATGTCGATGCGCGAAGGCGTACCGCTGCGCAGCTGCTCGGCCGTTTCAGAGAGGTGCTGGTCGATGAACATCACCTCGCCGGCATTGATCTTCTTGCGCAGCGTGGGATCGACCTGGAACGGCAGGCGCCGCGCCAGCAGGCCCGCTTCGGCCATGAGGCCGTCACTGCCATTGCCCAGCGAGGCGCCGGTGATGACGGTGAAATGCAGTTCTTCATGCGCGGCCCGGTCGGCCAGCGCACGGGGCATGGCCTTGGCGTCGCCGGCACGGGTGAACCCGCTCAGGCCGATGGTCATGCCGTTGTGGAAAAATGTCGCCGCCTCTGCGGCCGACATTACTTTGCCGGCCAATGCGGGCTGGCGGATGCGCTGGCTATCCATGGATGGTGTGCTCCTGCTCGGGTTCTTTAGGGGGTGTGCAGTGCATCCTTGACGGACTTCTTGCATTCTTGTTTGCCCAAGTATAGGAGCGCGACAGTATGCCCTGTATGATTAAAATTCCGGCATTCCAGTCATAAACCGCATACTTCTGCCCGCTTCCCTCTACGCCAGCCGAAAGCCCTCGCCATGGACATCCGCGCCCTGCGCTACTTCACCGAAACGGTGCGTCTGAACAGCTTCAGCCGTGCCGCCGACGCCTTGCACGTGACCCAGTCCACCGTCAGCAAGATGGTGCGGCAGCTGGAGGACGAGATGGAAGCCCCCCTGCTCATTCGCGATGGCCGCCGCCTGCAGCTGACCGACACCGGCCGCGTGGTCTATGAGCAGGGGCAGCAGATCCTGGCCTCGATGCAGCGTCTGGATGCCGAGGTACGCGATACCAAGGCCTTGCGCAGCGGCCGGCTGGAGATCGGCATACCGCCCATGATCAACATCCTCTGCACCCCGGTCCTGAAGGCCTTCCGCGAGCGCCATCCCGAGATCGCCATCGTGCTCCAGGAAGATACCGGCCCGCAGATCGAGCAGCGCGTCGCCAGCGGTGAGCTGGAGATCGGCATGACGGTCTTGCCGGCCGACCCGGCGCTGGAGTTGCAGACCATGCCGGTGGCGCGCTATCCGATGTGGGCGGTGGCCCAGGCCGGCAGCTTCCAGAAGAACCGCTCTACCCTGCGCTGCGCCCAGCTCGATGGCATGCCGCTGGTCTTGCTGAACAATGAATTTGGACTTACCCGCAGCCTGCGCGGTGTGTTCCGCGAACAGGGCATCGCGCCCGAGATCGTGGCCCAGAGCGCTCAATGGGACTGGCTGGTGGCCATGGCCCTGGCCGGCATGGGTGCCGCGCTGCTGCCGGAACCTTTCATCCACCGCCTGGCCACTGATCAGTTGCAGGCGGTGCGCCTGGTCGAGCCGGAGGTGCAGTGGCAGGTCGCCTACGTCACCCGGGGCGGCTATCTCTCGCATGCGGCCAGGGCATGGATGGACCTGAGCGGCGAACTGTTCGCCGGAGGCAAGGCCCGTAAGTAGCATATGGGGCGTGCAGGACAATGTGGCAGCAACTGTCAGGGCGCGGCATGGCAGCGTCCGATGCATTCTGAAATGGAATGCAAATCGGGAATTTAAGTCATGCCATGCATGGTGACGGCTTCCTATACTGATGACTGCCGATACCTGCCGCCCCTCCTCACCCGCGGCGGCGGAACCGGAATGACGTCGTTGCGGACGTGAGTGCGCAGGTGTCGGCAATCCTCCTGGCCACTCCACGGCCGTCCCGCGCACCTGCCCTCTCTAGGTCCTACGTGATCATGCCGCCGCTCCTGCCGTCGCTCTCGTCGTCGTTTCTTTCGCTGCTGTCCCGCTTGTCACTGTACCGCCTGCTGTGGCTGGGTCATTGCCGTCGTTGCCGCACCCGCATCGAACGCTGGCGCATGCAGTTCCCGCTGCGACACGCCAATCTTTCCGAGGGCCTGCGTGCCGCCTGCGGTGCGGCGGCCATGCTGTTGCTGGGCGAATGGCTGGGCAATCCGCTGTTTTCCTGGGCCGCCATCGGCGCCTTTCTCACCTCGCTGGCCGACAGCGCCGGCTCGAACCGGGCACGGCTGGCCTCGATGGGTGGTTTCGCCCTGGCCTCGACCATCGGCGGCATGGTCGCCGCGACCGCCGCCGGCCTGAGCGTGGAAGCGGGTCTGCTCACCATCATGGCCTGCGCCGGCGCGGCCGGCTTCTCGCGCATCTATGGCGCCGCCGCCGGGCTGGTGCTGATGCTGGCGGCCGGGGTCTCTGCCATCATGGCCGATGCGCCGGTGGTATTGTGGCCGCTCTCGCAAAGCCATGTCCTGATCTACTTTTCCGGCTGCCTGTGGGCGCTGCTGCTGGGCCTGACGGTCTGGCGCATCCATCCCTTCGCTCCGGCACGCCAGGCGGTCGCGCGCGCCTATGGCACCCTGGCCGAACTGGCCGCGATTGCCGCTGCCAATGACCTGGACGACCCGGCCTATACGGTGCATGCCGCCGAACTGGCCGCCCACACCCGCCGGCACGCCCGCTTCGACCTGGCCAGTGCGCACCGCGCCCTGGAGGCGGTGGCCGTGGAGCGTACCGAATCCCGCCGTCTGTATGAAAACCTGCTGGTCCGCCTGGCCCGTGCCGAGGTGCTGCTCGATGGCATCACCGTGCTGGCTGACCTGCAGCTGACGCATTATCAGGCGCCTCGCGCGCGCCATCGCACCGGCCGCGTGCTGGCCGCCATCGCCCGCCAGTTGCAGGCCATGCAGCGCGACATGCAGCGCGGTGATGCCATTGCCGCCGATGACGATGCCCGCATCATGTTGCGCCTGCGGCAACTGGTGGCACGACTGCCAAGCGGCACCGGCCGGCTGTTGCAGCGGGTCGATACGCCGCTGGCCAATGGCGGTGACGATCCGGCCCGTCTGAAGCAGGCCGCCCGTGCCGAGCGCGCACAGCGGGTGGGGGTATCGGCCTGGTTTCATCTGCTGAGCGCGGCCGCCCGCAAGGCCGCCCTGCACGTGCGCGCCGGTTCGGCCGAATGGCATCACGCCTGGCGCTGTGCCGCCGCCGCCGGGGCCACCTACCTGATCGTGCATCTGCTGGAACTGCCCTTCGGCTACTGGGCCACCATGGCCACCATGCTGGTGATGCAACCCAGCATCTCCGACAGCTGGTCGCGCAGCATGGAGCGCGCCGTCGGCAGTGTGGTCGGCGGTGTCCTCGCGGTGGTGGTCTGCCTGCTGGTGCATTCACCGCTGGGACTGGCGCTGCTGGTGTTCCCGCTGACCGTGCTGACCATGGCGCTGCGCCCGGTCAGCTATGGCCTGTACGCCACCTTCCTCACGCCGGTGTTCGTACTGGTGGCCGATGTCGGCGGTGACCCGGCCCATGAGCTGACCAACGCTGCGCTGCGTGCCGGCAACAACGTCATCGGCGCCGTGGTAGCGGTCCTGGCGAGCTACCTGTTCTGGCCGCGTCGCCAGCAGGAGGATCCGCAGGCGCAGCTGCGCCGCATGGCCCAGCTCAACCTCGACTACCTGGCGGCGGCGATGGCCGATCCGGCCGGTGGTCACGACAAGGCCGCCATGGCGCAGTTGCACGCCTATCGACGCCATGCGTGCGTGGCCAATGTGGAGGCCGGGCTGCTGCTGCAACGGGTGGCGCGCGAGCGCGGCTGGCGCGAGCGCGACCATGGGCGCGGCCGCACGGCAGTGGCCCTGTCGCGTCGCCTGGCGGCTGCCGCCAGCCACCTCTGGGCGCATCCCCAGCCCGCCGCGCCGGAACTGCTGGCGTGGCTGCATGCACTGGCTCAGGCCCTGCACGCGCGCGATGCGGCCGCCCTGCAGACCCTGACCCGCCAGCGCCCGGCCCCGGTGCAACTGGCCCAGGCGGCGGCGGTCGAGACCGCCTGCCTGCTGGTGGGCACACTGGAGGCCGAGGCAAATTAGCGGAAACAAAATCCCCCTTCCCTGTTCGAACCGGAAAAACGCCCCTGGCGTACCGATTCGACAACACAACACATGGAAGGGAACGGATGAGCCTGGATCTCGATTTTCTGTACAACATGAACGAAGGCCCGCTGCGCTCGGGCCTGATCGTGCTGGGCGTGGCCCTGGTGGCGGTGCTGGTGGCAATATTTCTGCATCGGCTGGGTGTGGCGCTGGTCAGGCGCCTGGCACGTGGTCGCCCGTTCACCACCACTGCCACGCAGGTCACCTTCAATGCCAGCCGCACCTGCGTGATCCTGTTCATGCTGCGGGTGGTGCTGGCTGGTGCGCCTGACAACACTCCCGGCCTGACCCGCATTTCCTATCTCACCTCGATCGCTTTCATCCTGGCGCTGACCTGGTTCCTGATGCGCTGCGTGAAATCGGTGAGCCTGACCGTCATCAGCCTCAATCCCTATGATGTGGTCGACAACCTCAAGGCCCGTCGCATCCTGACCCAGACCCGGGTGCTTTCGCGCAGCGCCTATTTCATCATCGCCCTGCTGGGCCTGGCCTTCGTGCTGCTGACCCTGCCCGGAGCGCGCCAGTTCGGCGCCAGCCTGCTGGCCTCGGCCGGGGTGGCCGGTATCGTCGCCGGTATTGCCGCCAAGCCGGTGCTGGGCAACTTCTTTGCCGGCCTGCAGATCGCCTTCTCGCAACCGATCCGCATCGACGATGTACTCATCGTCAAGGGGGAATGGGGGCGCGTGGAGGAAATCACCGGGACCTTCGTCGTGGTCAGGATCTGGGATGAACGACGCATGATCGTGCCGCTGCAGTGGTTCATCGAAAACCCCTTCGAGAACTGGACCCACACCTCCTCCACCATCCTGGGCACGGTCTTCCTGTGGCTGGACTTCTCGGTGCCGACCCAGGCCATCCGGGCCGAATTCGAGCGCATCTGCCAGACCCTGCCCCTGTGGGATAAGCGGGTGTGCGTCATGCACGTCACCGACGCCAGCGAACGCACCATGCAGGTTCGCCTGCTGGTTTCGGCCAAGGATTCCGGCAGTGCCTTCGACCTGCGCTGCCAGATTCGCGAGCACATGATCAACTTCATCGCGACCCAATATCCCGACGCCCTGCCCCGCATGCGGGCCGAACTGTCTTCGCGTAACCAGCCGGATGCGCTCGATACGGTCATCGACGGTGCTCCTGCAGAGCCCTTGAAGTGAGCGCCGCAGCGATGCCAACAGCTTCATTTCTGCAACATGATGGGACTGGAAAAACTTAGAAAGAAGATGGAGCGAAACTAAGAAATCGCCGTGACGAAAACTTAGAAAATGTGTTCCCGTAAGAGGACCTGGATGCGGAGCGAAGTCCCGCCTCTGGCGGGCGCACAAAAGAAGTCAGGCGGACCACACAACTGGCGACCGGGGGAGAGTGAGTCGCTGTCGTGGGCCCGCCTGGAGGGGAGAGACCGGGAGGCCGGTGGTGCCGGCAGATGCTGCATCAAGGCTTATTGATCGGTGACGGGCATGTTGCCGCTGGCACGTGCCTGGGCCAGCTCGGCGCGGACTTGTTCGCGGGTGGTGGTGGAAGCCAGCGGCTTGTTGTCGTGATCGCGGTCGCTGACCAGCAGTTCGCCGTTGGCGCGGGCCTGTTGCAGTTCGGCGATCACCTCGGCGCGGCTCTTGGTCGAGACGAAGCGGGTTTCTGCAGGATACGGTGCCTCGGCCAGGGCGGTACCGAGGGCGGAAGTCAGCAGCAGGCCGGCAAACAGGTTCTTGGCAATGTTCTTGGTGTTCATGATGGTTCCTTTGTGTGAGAGAAGGGATGAGCACTTCAACCCGGGCCAACGTTGGTGGTTCAGTCGTTGTGTGCTGTCATCGTGAAACCAAGTTTAGAGATCATCGCCGGCGGGAAAAAGTAGCCGAATCGGAATTCATCGTTCCGAATTTCAGAACAAGCACAGCCGTTGACAGGACGTCATGGGTCCCGGTGTGCGAAAGTGATCATGGATGATGTGGAGTGTCGGGACTTAGAAATCGTATCAATGAAAACTTATAGATCGTATTTTCAAAAACTTAGAAAATATAGATGAAATCAGTGGCTGTTCCGCACCGTAGAAAACCACATCGGCCAGAGTGAAAATTGCGAAAAAATCGTACGCAGGCCGACATCGCGGAAGCGTCGGAAAAACTTAGAAAGATGACGGGAAAAGGCATGTGAAAACCACCGCCGGGTGGACGGGAGGGCGACGTGGGAGAGGCAATGGAGGCGGAGCAGACAGGTCAGGCGGACCACACTACCGGCGACCGAGGGGAGAGAACGTCGCTTTCGTGGGCCCGCCTGAGGGAGAGACTGGCGCACCGGGATCGCCGGTGCGGGTGATGCACGCCCAGGGGCGCGGGTGGCGCCGGCCTGGCATCAGGGCATACGGATTACAGCGGTGCGTTGCTGTTGCTGACAGCAGTGCCCTGGTTGCGGGCTTGTTGCAGTTCTTCTTGCACTTGCTGACGGGTCAGGGTCGAGTGGAAGGGCTTTTCCACAGGATATTGCTCGGTCACCAGCAGGTCGCCGTTGGCGCGGGCCTGGATCAGTTCGGCGCGCACATCAGCGCGGGTCTTGGTCGAGACGAAGGGCTTGTCGACCGGATACTGGTCGGTCACCAGCAGTTCGCCATTGGCGCGGGCCTGCTTGAGTTCGGCGATCACTTCGGCGCGGCTCTTGGTCGAGACGATCGGGGTCTCGGCGGGGTATTGGGCTTCAGCCATGGCAGCACCGACAGCGGTGGTCAACAGCAGGCCGGCAAACAGATTCTTGGCAATATTCTTGGTGTTCATGATCGTTCCTTTGTGAGTGAGGAGATGAGCACTGCAACCTGGGCCGACACTTGTGGTTCAGTCGTTGTGTGCTGTCATCGTGGAACCAAGTTTAGAGATCCACGCCGCCCGGAAAAAGAAGACAAACCGGAATACATCATTCCAGAAACGCGAACAATCAGTTTTTTCGAGCCTGTACTTGCCTTTTTTATCTGCAACTGCACATGAAAATGGCAACCGATGTTGGCATCAATACATGCAAATAATTATTGCAATCCATTGATAAATAAGGATTTATTCTATTTTCGCCGCGGGGTTTGCGCATTTTGTCCGCAAATTATTTTGCGGTGCCGCAAAGATAAACCTATCGACCCGATACAAAATACCAATAACTTGTTCAATAGATTTGATCGAGTTTTTCAGTCATTCGATATATACGATAAGATATAGCGAAAACCATCCCGTCCAGGATCACGATCATGAAAACTGCCCTGGCCTTGCGCCACCTTGCCAGTGAAGACCTTGGCCAGCTGGCGCCCCTGCTGAACGCCAGCGGCTACCGCATCCGCTATTTCGAAGTCGGCGTGGACGCCTTCATCGATCTTTCCCCACTGGATGCCGACCTGGTCATCGTGCTGGGCGGGCCGGTGGCGGCCTACGATGTGGATGCCTACCCCTGGTTGCGCACGGAAACCGCCTGGTTGCGGGCGCGCCTGCTGGAAGACCTGCCCACGCTGGGTATCGGCCTGGGCGCGCAGCTCATGGCGGCAGCCCTGCATGCGCGCGTCTATCCCGGCAGCGATGGCAAGGAGATCGGCTGGGCCAGCCTGCAGCCCGGCCCGCAGCTGGACGTGCTGCCCTGCCTGCGCGAACTGGTGCAGCAGCAGACGCCGGTGTTGCACTGGCATGGCGATACCTTCGATCTGCCACAGGGTGCCTGTCACCTCGCGGCGTCGACGCAGTATCCGCAGCAGGCATTTGCCTGGGGCCGTCACGGGCTGGCGCTGCAATTTCATCTGGAGGTCGATGTGCGCACCGTCGAGCAGTGGCTGGTCGGCCATGCCCATGAGATCGCGCACACCCGCAACCTCTGCCCGGCGCGGCTGCGTGCCGATGCGCAACGTCACCGGCGGCAGTTCGAGTCGGCCTCGCGCCGCTTCTGGCAGGCCTGGCTGGATTCTCTGCGAACCCGGACCGTGGTCCCGCGGGCAGGGCAGCGTCGCGCCTGAGGTGAGCCTGGCCAATTGTCTGACGCGGCCGGGTTCCCATTTGTTACCTTTGCTTGCAGCGCTCACCAACACTTGCACTTCAACCTGAACCATCGGCTGCCGGACGGCTTCTGAGCCTCACGTATTGCGTGAAATGCGCGTCTTGTACAGGCTCTGCATTTTGCGTAATCCGGGAAGCCGAGAATCAGTCCTTGTCCGACATAGCGCGGCAGCGAGCTTGCCTATGATGATGAAACGGATCGGCGGATGGTGTGGATCATCGGTCCCGCTTCCGACTCCCTGGTTCTCTTGAACATCCGAGTATCCGAGCCTTGTGCTCTTCGATAAACATAAAGCAAGGAGGTACACATGAAGACTCGTCACATCCTGATTTCTTCCCTGTTCATGGCGCTGGCCGGTGGTGCCATCGCGCAGAACGCACCGACCAACGGTACCGCCATGGGCGCTGCGCCGACCGCACCGGCGACGATGTCGTCGGGCACCACGCCGTCGGCCGTGCCGTCGAATGATCCGTTCGTCCAGAAGCGCCAGGCAGATGCCGACGCCAAGGCCGAATACAAGGCGCAGAAGAAGGCCGCCAAGCAGGAATACAAGGCCGACAAGAAGGCCGCCAAGGCGCAGCTGAAGCAGGAAAAGAAGGCTTCCACCGCCCAGCGCAACGAAGCCCTGGCCGCTTCCCCCGACAAGTCCGACAAGACCCACTGAGTGCGGAGCGCGACCGATCGGCGACGCTGATCACGTGATGACCATCCCCGGCTGCGGCCGGGGATTTTTTTGTGCAGCTTCAGCGCCTGCGCCGGCCACGCGGTGCCGCCTCCTGCACCTGCGGCAAGTCCGGTTCTGCCGGCGCGGCGGCGATGCGTGGCGGCAGGCACGCCAGCAGCCAGTCGATGAAGACACGCAGGCGCTGGCTGACGTGGCGGTTCTGGGGATAGACCACATGGAAGGGATAGGCCTGCGGCCGCCATGGCCGCAGGATCTCCACCAGTTCCCCGTGGGCCAGCGCGCTGCGCGCCGCGTAGGTGAAGGTCTGCACGATGCCCAGCCCGGCCACGGCGGCGGCCAGGTGGGCGTTGCTTTCGTTGACGCCGATGCGGTGATCAAGCTTGATCTCCTGACGTTCGCCGCGCCGCTCGAAGCGGAAGGGAAAGGCGCGGCCGTTCTGTGGCGACAGGTAGCTCACCAGCCGGTGGCCGTTCTTCAACTCTTCAGGATAGGCCGGTGTGCCGAACTGTTTGAGATAGGACGGCGCGGCGCAGGTGATCAGCGTCGCATTGCCGATGTGGCGGGCGACCAGCGACGAACTGTCCAGCGCCCCGCCGCGGATGACGCAATCAATGTTGTCGCTGATCAGGTCGGCGGAACGGTCCGAGACCCCAAGGTCGATGCGGATGTCGGGATAGCGTGTCATGAAATCGGGCAGCGCCGGCACCAGCACGTCGCGCGCGGTCGAGCCGCCCACATCCACCCGCAGCTGGCCCTTGGGCTTGGCGCGCGCAACATCGAAGGAAGTGTCGATATCCTCCAGGTCGCGCAGGATGCGGATGGTCTTTTCATAGTAATCGCGTCCCTCGGCGGTGACCGTCACCCGCCGCGTGGTCCGCTGCAGCAGGCGCACACCCAGGTGCGCCTCCAGTTCCTGTACCTGCTTGCTGAGCGTGGCGTTGGGAAGGTCCAGCGAATCGGCCGCGCGCGTGAAGCTGCCGGCCTCCACCACGCGCGCGAAGCCGCGGATGGCCATCAGTTGATCCATGTGCTGTTCCTTTTTCCTCGGTGAAGGTCGTGACTTGCAGTGGAAGTATCGGACGTACCGGATCCGCCGGCCTGGCGGGAGGGTTCCTAATTATCCACCAGTATGGATAGTCATTTCGATTTTACGCCATTTATCTGGCAATCCCCTACCGCTAAAGTGCAGCCATGCCTGAACGACACGGGGCGCAACACACAGCAGGACGGCGCACCACGGGCATTGCAGACACCCTTCATTCCATCGCAGTATCCGACCCAAGGAGCATTAGCATGAACAAGCAACTCGACGGCAAGATCGCACTCGTGACCGGCGGCAGCACCGGCATCGGCCTGGCCACCGCCCAGGAACTGGCTGCCCAGGGCGCCCGCGTCTTCATCACCGGCCGCCGTCAGGCCGAACTGGACGCTGCCGTGGCCAGCATCGGCGCCGCCGCCACCGGCATCCGTGCCGACGCCGCCGTCCTGTCCGACCTGGACCAGGTCTACGCCCAGATCGCCAAGAGCGCCGGCAAGCTCGACATCCTGTTCGCCAATGCCGGCGGCGGCGACATGATGCCGCTGGGCGCCATCACCGAAGAACACTTCGACCGCATCTTCGGCACCAATGTGCGCGGTGTGCTGTTCACCGTGCAAAAGGCCTTGCCGCTGCTGGTCGACGGTGCCTCGGTGGTACTCACCGCTTCCACCGTCTCGATTCAGGGCACTGCCAACTTCAGCGTCTACAGCGCCAGCAAGGCCGCGGTACGCAACTTCGCCCGCTCCTGGGCGCTGGATCTGAAGGATCGCGGCATCCGCGTCAACGTGGTCAGCCCCGGTCCGATCCGCACCCCTGGCCTGGGTGGCCTGGTTCCCGATGAAGCGCGTCAGGGCCTGTTCGACTTCCTGGCCGCACAAGTGCCGCTGGGTCGCCTGGGCGAGCCGCAGGAAATCGGCAAGGCCGTGGCCTTCCTGGCTTCCGATGCCGCCAGCTTCGTCAATGGCATCGAATTGTTCGTCGATGGTGGCATGGCACAGGTTTGATGTTGCGGCACCAGTTGCTGCAGCGGGGCCGGGACCCGCATCCGGGCTGTTCTTCCAGCCTCGGTCGGTCCTGGTCCGCGACAAGGGCCTCTCGCGTCAAAGCTGAAAACGACCAGGCCGGCATTGCGCCGGCCTGGTCGTTTCTGCCTGCGCAGCTGGTTCAGTTACGGCCCTGCCGCCACAGGCAGCGCGCCAGCCAGGCTGCCCCCAAAACCTGTAGCAGCATGAAGGCGGCCACTGCGTTCCAGCCGGCATGTTCCCAGAACCAGCCGCCGGCCGAACCCAGCACGCTGCCACCGAGGTAATACGCCAGCAGATAGAGCGAAGCGGCGTGGCCCTTGCCCTGGCCGGCCATGCGCCCGACCCAGCTGCTGGCGGCGGAATGGGTGGTGAAGAATCCGATGGTCAGCAGCACGATGCCGCCGATCACCACCGCCAGCCAGGGTGTGCAGGTCAGGAACAGGCCCAGGCAGGAAAGGCCGATACCGGCCGCCACCAGGGGTGCACGGCCATAGCGGTCGGCCAGCGCGCCGGCCCAGGACGAGGAGACGATGCCGAAGATGTAGGCACTGAAGATGAGCCCGGTGAGGGTGGCCGAGAGCGAGAACGGCGGGCTCATCAGGCGAAAGCCCGCATAGTTGTACGAGGTGGCGAAGATGCCCATGTTCAGCGCCGCGATGCCGAAGGTCAGCGGCAGGCGGGCATGGCCCAGGTGGCGACGCCACAGGCCGAGGTGATCGCGCAGACGCAGCGTGCCGTTGCGTACGAAATTGCGCGAGGCCGGCAGCATCATCACGAACACCACCGCCAGCACCAGATCAAGCGCACCGATGGCCAGCATCGCATGGCGCCAGCCGAAGGATTCGGCCAGGGTACTCATGGCGACCCGCCCCACCATGCCGCCGAAGGCATTGCCGCCCACATACAGCCCCATGGCGAAACCCAGGCCGCCGGCATCGATCTCTTCGGCCAGGTAGGCCATCGCCACCGCCGGAACGCCGCCCAGGGCGAAGCCCTCGAGGGCACGCGCCACCAGGATCAGGTGCCAGTCCGGTGCCACCCCGGCCAGCAGGTTGCAGCATGCGGCCGTTGCCAGCGAGGCGAACATCAGTTCCTTGCGGCCGAAGCGTTCCGACACCATGCCCGCCAGCAGGATGGACACCGCCAGGAAACCGGTGGAGAGCGACAAGGCCAGCGAGGCGCTGGCCGCACCGATATCGAATTCCCGCGCGAACGCGGGCAGCAGCGGCTGTACGCAGTACAGCAGGGAAAAGGTGGCAAAGCCCGAGCAGAACAGCGCCAGTACGATGTGACGGTAGGCGGCCGAGCCGCGTACGGCGCCGCGCGCGGCCGGGACGGTGGCCGACGGATCCCGGCGCGGGACCGGGGAGGAAGAGGAATCGGAAAGCGACTGCATGGCCAGAGGGTGGCGGTGGCGCCGCGGATGGGCTGCCGCCTGGGTTGTGGAGAGGAGCAGTCTGGGACAAATGCGCTATATTGTCCAATATATGGAAGCTACCCCCGCCATCTATCAAACAGATATCAGGTAACCGATATGGAACTGCGACACCTCCGTTACTTCCTGGCCGTGGCCGAACAGCGCAGCTTCACCCGCGCCGCCGACAAGGTCGGCATTGGCCAGCCGCCCTTGTCGATGCAGATCAAGGATCTGGAACGCGAGATCGGTGGCGCGCTGTTCCTGCGCACCTCGCACGGCGTGGAATTGTCGGAAGTCGGGCGGGTCCTGCTGCCGCATGCGCAGACGGCGGTGGACTATGCCGAACAGGCGCTGCGCGCGGCACGGCAGGCGGCCAGCGGCGAGGTGGGTCTGCTGCGCATGGGCTTTACTTCCTCGGCGGTGTTCCATCCACTGGTCTCGCATGCGCTCCAGCAATTCCGCGAGCGGCACCGCAAGCTGGAGATCTCGCTCAGCGAAGGCATCACCGAACAGCTGCTGGCCGACATCGCGGCCTCGCAACTGGATGCCGCCTTCGTGCGCATCGTCACCACCCCGTCGGCGGAACTGGGCGTGGTCGAACTGCCCGCCGAGAAGCTGAAGGTGGCGCTGCCGCGTTCGCATCCGCTGGCGCGACGCAAGTCGCTGCGACTGCAGGATCTGGCCGGGGAGAATTTCATCATGGTGCCACGCGGCAAGGGATCGGCGCTCTACGACAATATCTTCAGCGCCTGCCAGGCGGCCGGCTTCGATCCGCAGGTGATCCAGCTGGCGCCGCAATTGACCTCGGCCATCAATCTGGTGGCGGCCGGTCTGGGCATTTCCATCGTGCCGGAAGCCATCGAACAGGTGCAGCTGGCGCAGGTGCGTTACATCGATATCCGCGAACCGGCGCCGCGCGCGCAATTGTCGCTGGCCTACCACCGGCAGTCGATTGCGGCGTCGCGTTTTGCCGCGCACCTGCAGCGTTCGCTCAGGCGGGTCGGCAGCGAACGCGACTAGGCCGGTGCCATTGCACGCGAGCTGCGATGGCCGGCAGGGTTAGCTGCCCTTGAAGCGCCCCAGCACCGCATTGGCCTGTTGCAGGAAGGCCTGCGGATGGGCTTCGACCAGCTGTTCCAGCGCCGGCAGCATGCGTTCCAGGGCAATGGTCAGGGCGATGTCACTGATTTCCTCGCCCCACAGCACTTTCTGCACGAAGGCCGCTGGCCCGATCTCGGCGATCAGGCTCATGCTCATCTGGCGTTCCAGGGTGTCGGTGCGCGGGCCGAAGACGTCCTCGAAGATGCCCATGATGGCCTCTTCCAGCGCGGCCCGTCCGTCATCCTGCTGGCGGCGCGCATCTCGACGCAGCGGTTCGGGATCGAGCGGTGCCGGCATCTGGCTGTTCTCGATGAGTGCGCTGGCCTCCCCCGCCATGCGACTCAGTTGCTGCACGTGCAGCGTCAAGGCACTGATTTCGGCCAGCAGCGAGCGCAGCGGCATCTGCTGCGGCATGTCTGACTCGGCTGGACCTGCTGGATGTGGATTCATGTTGTTCTTGTTGCCCAGCCCGCCCTGGCAAGCGCCGAGCAAGCTGCTTGAATCGATCGTGCCGGCAATGCCGCCCCCACGCGGTTGTATCGCCGGTGCCCGTACGCCGGACCAGCACGGCCTGGCGTGAATTTCCCCAAGGAAACAAGTATAGTGCGCTGCAAAAATTTACGCATGGAAAATTCTGTCAATACCGCGAAGAAGCCACACTTTCCGCGACTTTATTGTCGAGATAATAAAAGAAAATCACAGAGTTGCGTTTTTTCATTGTCTGTATTCCAACACTTTCGTGTGGATTGCATCGGTAGCTGCGGCATATCGTCGCAGCCCAGCGCGCAATGAAGAGACCCGCCTCGCCCAAAATACCGGCGAGATGACGACAGAACGGCGCCAAAGCGGATGTGATCAAGGGGGGAGGCAGCATGCGCCCAGCGGCATCGGAGGGGGCCGGCGGGGAAGAAGCTGTCAGGCAGTCATCAGGATCTATCAATATAATGAGAATCGTTCCTGATTCCAGCGACTGAACAACAACATCATGCGTCTCACAGAACTTGCCAAGGGCGTTGCCGCCATCGTCGATCATGTTGCCGACCTGCATGCCGCCGATGCGGTCGCTGCGCGGCTGCGCGACCTCGGCTTCGTGCCGGGCGAGCCGGTGCGGGTGGTCGCCACCGCGCCCTTCGGCGGCGATCCCATCGTGGTACAGATCGGTTCGACACGCTTTGCCTTGCGCCGCGCCGAAGCGCAACGGGTTTCCCTGCAGTCGGCAGCGGGAGCGGCGGCATGAGCGTGCCCGCCCTCAATATCGCCCTGGTCGGCAATCCCAATTGCGGCAAGACCGCGTTGTTCAACCAGATGACCGGTGCGCGCCAGAAGGTGGCCAACTATGCCGGAGTGACGGTGGAGCGCAAGTCCGGCAGCTTCACCGCGCCCTCCGGTCGCCTGGTGCGCGTGGTGGACCTGCCGGGCGCCTACAGCCTGCAGTCGGTCAGTCCCGACGAACGGGTGACGCAGGCGGTGCTGCAGGGACGCTATCCCGGGGAAGCGGTGCCGGACCTGATCGTGTGCGTGGCCGATGCCACCAATTTGCGCCTGCACCTGCGTTTCGTGCTGGAGGTGCGGCGCCTGGGCCGGCCCATGGTGCTGGCCCTGAACATGATGGACGCCGCCGCCCGGCGCGGCATGCACATCGACGTGGCGGCGCTGTCGCAGCGGCTGGGCATGCCGGTTATCGAGACCATCGCGGTACGGCGCGGCGGCACCCAGGCCCTGGTGGCGGCCATCGACGGCAGCGCCCCCATTGCTGCGCCAGCCGCACCGCCGGTGGCCGACTTGCACGTGGAGGTACGCGCCCTGCTGGCCGACACCGTGGACATGCCGGCGCCCACCGACCGACGCGATGACGCGATCGATCGTGTCGCCCTGCATCCGGTGCTGGGGGTGCTGTTGCTGGCGCTGACCATGTTCCTGGTGTTCCAGGCGGTGTATGCCATCGGCAAGCCGATGACCGATGCCATCGCCGATGGCTTTGGCACACTCGGCGGCGTGGTCGGCGAATGGTTGCCCGAGGGGCCGCTGCGCGGCCTGGTGACCGATGGGCTGGTGGCCGGGCTGGGTACGGTGCTGGGTTTCCTGCCGCAGATCCTGGTGCTGTTCTTCTTCATCCTGCTGCTGGAGGAGTCCGGTTATCTGCCGCGCGCGGCCTTCGTGCTGGACAAGCTGATGGTCTCGGTGGGCCTGTCCGGGCGATCCTTCATTCCGCTGCTGTCCAGCTTCGCCTGCGCCATTCCCGGCATCATGGGGACCCGCAGCATCACCGATCCGCGCGACCGGCTGGCCACCATCCTGGTGGCTCCGCTGATGACCTGCTCGGCGCGTCTGCCGGTCTATGCGCTGCTGATCGGCGCTTTCATTCCGCATCGTCCGGTGCTGGGCATCTTCAACCTGCAGGGGCTGGCGCTGTTCTGCCTGTACGTGGCCGGCATCGCCGCCGCCATGCTGGTGGCCTGGGTAGCCAAGCGCATCGGCCACGCGCGCCAGGAACGGGCGCTGCTCATGGAGCTACCCTCCTACCGCCTGCCGCACTGGCGCGACATCGCGCTGGGTTTGTGGGAGCGCGGTGCCATCTTCCTCAAGCGCCTGACCGGGGTGATGCTGGCGCTGACGGTATTGATGTGGGCCATCTGCACCTTCCCTGCCCCACCGGCCGGCGCCACCGAGGCCGCCATCGATTATTCCATCGCCGGCCATATCGGCCACAGCCTGCAGTACCTGTTCGCACCGCTGGGCTTCAACTGGCAGATCAGTCTGTCGCTGATCCCGGCCTTCGCCGCGCGCGAGACGGCCGTGGCCACGCTGGCGACCGTCTATGCGGTTGGCGGCGACGAAGGCGCGGCCTTGCAGAGCGCCCTGGCCACGCATATCTCGCTGGCCAGTGCACTGTCGCTGATGGTGTGGTTCGCCTTTGCACCGCAATGCATGTCCACATTGGCCATCATCCGCCGCGAGACGCAGTCCTGGCGCATGGTGGCGCTATCCTTCGGCTATATGTTCGTGCTGGCGTATGTGGCGTCGTTCCTTACCTACCGGATCGCGGGGTGGCTGGCATGAGCAGCTTGTGGTGGCAATACCTGATCATTGGCCTGCTGGTGGCTGCCAGCCTGATCTACATGGCGCGCAAGCTGGCGCCTGCGCTCTGCTGGCGCTGGCAGGCACGGCTCGGCAGCTGGCTGCTGCGGCGAGGTGGCGCGCATTGGCAGGCGCTGGGCCGGCGCATCCTGCCCCCGGCCCGTACCGGGGGCTGTGGCGGGGGTACCTGTGATGGATGTGGCGACGGCGGCGACACGCAACTGCCGCTGGAACAGAAGATCAGCTTCCATCGCCGCCGCTAGGCAACCACGACCGGGACTGGCCGTCAGTGTAATTCTTCGGCCTCGAAGCCGGCCGCGCGCAGCGCCTGCAGTACCTGCGCCAGATGCGGCCGGCCACGGGTCTGCAGCACCAGTTCGATATCCACGTTCTGCGCCGCCAGCAGCGTAAAGGCGCGCTGGTGGTGGACCTCGTCGATGTTGGCGCCGGCTTCGGCGACGATGCCGGTGATGCGCGCCAGGGTGCCGGGGACGTCACGTGAGCTGACCTTGACCCGTGCCAGGCGACCGGCGCGCACCATGCCGCGCTCGATGATGGCGGTCAACAGCAGCGGATCGATGTTGCCGCCCGACAGCACCAGTCCCACGCGCTTGCCGCGGAAGCGGTCCGGATAGCGCACCAGCGCCGCCAGTCCGGCCGCACCGGCGCCCTCCACCAGGGTCTTCTCGATTTCCAGCAGCATCAGCACGGCCTGTTCGATATCGCCCTCGTCCACCAGCAGCAGCTCATCGGCTTCGCGCGCGATGATGGCGCGGGTCAGCGTGCCCGGCGTGCCGACCGCGATGCCTTCGGCGATGGTGCTGGTACCCACCGGATGCTCGGTGCCCTTGACCGCATTGACCATGGTCGGGAAGCGCCGTGTCTGCACGCCGACGATCTCGATCTCGGGTTTGATGGCGCGCGCCGCGACGGCCATGCCGGCCAGCAGACCGCCGCCGCCGATGGCCACCACCAGGCAATCCAGCTCCGGCACCGCCCTGAGCATTTCCAGCGCTACCGTGCCCTGGCCGGCGATGATGGCTTCGTCGTCATAGGGGTGGACGAAGGTCAGGCCCTCCTTCTCGGCCAGCTCGTAGGCATGGGCGCGTGCCGCTTCCAGGGTGTCGCCATGCAGTACCACGTTGGCGCCGAAGCCGCGGGTGCGCTCGATCTTCACGCCGGGCGTAAAGCGCGGCATGACGATGGTGGCAGGCAGGCCCAGCCGCTGCGCGTGATAGGCCACGCCCTGCGCATGGTTGCCGGCCGACATGGCCACCACGCCGCGTGCGCCATCCTGGCTGGCGGCAACGTCGACCATTTTGTTGCAGGCACCGCGCTCCTTGAAGGAAGCGGTGAATTGCAGGTTCTCGAACTTGAGGAAGACCTGGGCGCCGACGATCTGGGACAGCGTGCGTGATTCCACGCAGGGAGTGTCCAGGATCTGGCCGTGCAGCCGCCGGGCGGCGGCTTCGATATCGTTGAGCGTCGTCATGCTGCGATTGTAGGGCCAATGCGCCGGTTTGTAGCATCCCGCGCGCTGGCGGACAGAAGATGACGATAAATCCAAGCAGGCGAAATCTTAACTTGGCGATTCCAAAATTCACGGCCTGCACATGTCGATTTTCCGATTGGCCCGGATGCCATGCATTGTCGCTTCGTCAACCTCGAATTTCTTTTGCCGATACCATTGAAGTCGGTGGATCGGGCGACTAGAGTGAAGATTCGTCGCGCCACCGCCTGGATCTCTCGCCCCAGTGGAAGCGACACCCGGAAGCGCCGCCAGGCCTTCCTCCTCCTGCAGGTCCGATCAGACTCAGCCGTTCTCACCAAGGAGACACCATGAGCATCGCCACCCGGCATCCGGATGTCCGGCCCCCCTCGTTGCCGCCCTTCGGCACCGCCCTGCCCGACCGCCCGCGCCACGTACAGCGCACCTCCCCACTATTGTTGAAACTGGTCGAACTGGACCCGCGCGAGGTCATCGAGGGCGTGATGACGCCGGCCGGCTTCGTCACCGCCGACGTGGTCCCGGTGGGACCCATGCGCGAGGCCTGCCCGCACTGCGATGGAGTGGCCCTGCAACTGGTGCTGCGGCACCGGCATGTCAAGCGCAGCCACCTGTTCTGCAGGAGCTGCACCCGGGTCTATGACGCCCTCAATGAAAGCGGGTATTCGGTGCTGACGGTGTAATCATAGGCAAGCCTGATATGCAGGGCGCCACTCCAGAAGCGGCGCCCTGTTTCTTTTCAAAAGCGGATCACCCATCCACATCTTCGCACAGTAGAATCACCCCCTCGATGCAACAGAAGAGATGCGAATGGAATATGCCTACAAGCTGATGGCCTCTCCGGCCGGATTGCTCAAGCTGGTGGCCAGGGGCGATCACCTGGCGGCTATCCTGTGGGAGGACGATGACGCCCTGCGCGTGCGTCTGGGCGAGATGGTGGAGGACGAGGATCGCCCGGTCTTGCTGGAGACCGAACAGCAGCTGCGCGAATATTTTGCCGGCGAGCGTGACAGCTTCGAGCTGCCCTTGCACTTCGAGGGGACCGAATTCCAGCGCCAGGTCTGGTCGGCGCTGCTGGACATCCCCTACGGCCAGACCCGCACCTACCTGGACATCGCGCGCCAGCTCGGCAATGAAAAGGCGGTGCGCGCCGTGGGCGCGGCCAATGGCCGCAATCCCATTTCCATCATCGCGCCCTGCCATCGCGTCATCGGTGTGGGCGGCGCGCTGACTGGCTTTGCCGGCGGCCTGCATGTCAAGAAGCTGTTGCTGGCCATCGAAGGCATCGCCACCGAAGGACAGGATGCCGGCCAGGTGATCGATCCGCGTCGCAAGGCGCAGTCACGTCGTCGCGAAGACCCCAACCAGCTTTCCCTGCTGTAAACGATATAAATGATTACGGGGAATGTGGCGCTTCAGCGCTGCATGCCCCATTTCTTCACGGTCGCCCGCTCCAGGGTATTGAAGACCAGGTTTTCCACCAGCAGGCCGATCAGGATCACCATGGCCAGCCCGGCGAAGACCTTGTCGGTGTAGAGCTCGTTACGGTTCTGGAAGATGTACCAGCCCAGGCCGCCCTTGCCGCTGGTGGCGCCGAACACCAGTTCGGCCGCGATCAGCGTGCGCCAGGCGAAGGCCCAGCCGATGCGCAGGCCTGCCAGGATGGAGGGCAGGGCCGCCGGCACCAGTACCTGCAGCACGAAGCCCAGTCCGCGCAGGCCGTAGTTGCGGCCGGCCATGCGCAGGGTGTCCGATACCCCCAGGAAGCCGGCATAGGTATTGACCGCCAGCGCCCACAGCACCGAATGCACCAGCACGAAGATCAGGCTACCTTCGCCCAGGCCGAACCACAGCAGGGCAATGGGCAGCAGGGCAATGGCCGGGAGCGGATTGAACATCGAGGTCAGGGTGCCCAGCAGATCGCGTCCGAACTGGGTGGACACGGCCAGCGTGGTCAGCACGAAGGCGGCGACGATGCCCAGCACATAGGCCTTGAGCAATACCTGCAGCGACAGCCAGGTCTTGCCGAACAGCTCACCGCTGCGGATGCCCTCGGCGAAGGCCTGCGCCGTCTGCAGGAAGGTCGGCAGCAGCAGGTCGTTGTTCTGCCAGCGGGCAACGGCTTCCCAGACCAGCGCCAACAGCAGCAGGATGGCGCCCTTGCGCACCCAGCCTTGCCGCCAGATGCGTTGCGGCAGCGTGAAATGGCGCTCCAGTACCAGGCCGGGCAGGGGCGTCAGCGGAACTTCGTATTCGTCGCGGATGGGGGGAGTCTGGGGCATGGTGCTATTCAGTAGGAGAAACGGACGTCGCTGAAGTTGATGCTGCGCTCGGGCGCGGCAGCGGCGCCACCTTCGTCGAACAGCAGGCGGTGGATGCGTTGCGCAGTCTGCTGGAAGCCGACCCCACCCAAACTGGAGAGGTCGTACTGGTGGCTGTTGATCTCGGCGCGTACGCGGCCCGGGTGTGGCGAGAGCAACAGGATGCGGTTGCCGACCACCAGCGCTTCCTCGATGGAGTGGGTCACGAACAGCAGCGTGAAACGCACTTCGTCCCACAGCGCCAGCAGTTCATCCTGCATCTTGCGGCGGGTCAGGGCGTCGAGGGCGGCGAAGGGTTCATCCATCAGCAGCATCTTGGGCTGCATCGCCAGGGCGCGGGCGATGGCCACGCGCGCCTTCATGCCGCCGGACAGCGTATGCGGATAGGCATCCGCAAAGCGTGTCAGGCCGACCTTGTCGAGGTAGTGGCGGGCGCGTTCGGCGGCTTCCCGCTTGCCCAGGGTGCGCGAGGCCAGCAACGGAAACATCACGTTGTGCAGCACCGTCTTCCAGGGTGGCAGCTGGTCGAATTCCTGGAACACCACGATGCGGTCCGGCCCAGGCTGGCGCACGGTGCGGCCCTCCAGGCGGATCTCGCCGGCGGCCGGCGGCAGGAAGCCCGCCACCGATTTCAGCAGGCTGGACTTGCCGCAGCCAGACGGCCCCAGCAGCACGAAGCGGTCAGCCGGATGCACATCGAAGCTGACTTCGTGCGTCGCCTGCACCACCGCCGTGGCGCTGCGATACTGCAGGCTCACGCGGTCCACCTGAAGCAGGGGTTGCAGGCTTGCCGTGGCGCTCACGCTGGCGGTCTCAGCTGCCGGGTTGTGCATACGCTTCCTCGAAGAAGTAGTCTTTCCAGGAGCTGGCGCGGTTCTTCAGGACGCCCAGTTCATGCAGCTTTTCGGCATAGACGAAGGTGCGCTCGGGTGAGACGGTGAAACGGATTTCCGGGTCTTCAACGATCTTGCGCACGAACTCCGGTGCCAGCTTGGACTTCTGCACGCGGATGAAGGTATCGGCCGCCTTGGCCTTGTTGTTGCGCACGAATTCGGCGGCCTCCACCAGTGCCTGGTAGAAGGCGCGATAGGTCTTGGGATTGTCGTCGTGGAATTTCTGGGTGGTGTAGAGCACGTTGAAGGTCGCCGGGCCGCCCATGATGTCGTAGGAGCTGATCACCTTGTGCACGTTCTTGTTCTCCAGCGCCTGGTACTGGAAGGGCGGGCTGGAGAAGTGGGCGTTGATCTCCGAGCCGCCGGCGATCAGGGCGGCCGTGGCATCCGGGTGCGACAGGCTCACGCTGATGTTGTCGAAGCGCTTGAAGTCTTCTTTTCCGAAGACCTTGGCGGTTTCGATCTGCAGCGTACGCGACTGGAAGCCGACCCCGGCGGCCGGCACGGCGATACGGTCCTTGTCGCTGAAGTCCTTGATGCTCTTGACGTTGGGATTGTTCGACAGCAGGTAGTTGGGCATGGAGCCCAGGGAAGCGATGGCCTTGACGTTCTGGCGGCCGCGTGTGCGGTCCCACAGCACCAGCGCCGGTGGCGCGCCGGCCGAGACCACGTCCAGGGCGCCGGCCAGCAGCGCCTCGTTCATGCCGGTGGCGCCGGACAGGCTGGTCCATTCGACCTTGATGTCCAGGCCGGCCTGCTTGCCGTATTTCTCGATGAGTTTCTGGTCCTGTACTACGTCCAGGATCAGGTAGCCGATGCCGAATTGCTGGGCGATGCGGATGCTGCCTTCGGCCATGGCCTGGGTCGATATCCCAGCGGCCAGTACGCCAGCGGCCAGCACCGCCAGCCATCTGGGCGAGATGGAGGATAAGGAGGGACGGCGCATCTCAGCTACCTCCCTGGATGTGGGCGTCGTCGAAAAAGTAATCCTTCACCGAGGCCGGCTTGTTCTTGATGGCGCCCACGCGGTGCATGAACTCGGCCAGGCCGTAGGTATTCTGCGGAGCGATCTTGAATTGCACGTCGGGGTTGGTGATGATCTGCAGCAGCAGCTTGCGATCAGTATTGCCCTTGTTGACCTTGAGGTAGATATCGGCCGCCTTCTCGGGATTGGCGGCGATGAACCTGGCGGCCTCCTCCAGCGCGCCGAGGAAGGCGCCATAGGTCTTGGGATTGTCCTTGCGGAATTTCTCGGTGGCGTACAGCACCGTGGCCGAAGACGGGCCACCCAGCACGTCGTAGGACTTCAGCACGATGTGGGCATTCGGATTGCCCGCCAGTTCCTGTTCCTGGAAGGGCGGATTGCCGAAGTGGCCGGTGATCTCGGTGCCGCCGCTGATGATGGCGGCGGTGGCATCGGGATGCGGTACGGCGATACTGAGCTTGTCCAGCCGGTTGTACTGGGCGTCACCCCACAGCTTGGCCGAGGCCAGCTGCAGCACACGCGACTGCACCGAGACGCCGACGGCCGGCACGGCGATGCGATCCTTGTCGCCGAAGTCGGCAATGGTCTTGACCTTGGGGTTGTTGCTCACCAGGTAGTAGGGGAAGTTGCCCAGCGAGGCGACGCCACGTACGTTCTGGCGGCCATGGGTGCGGTCCCAGATGGTCAGCAGCGGTCCCACGCCGGCGCCGGCGATGTCCACCGAACCCGACAGCAGGGCGTCGTTGACGGCCGAGCCGCCGGAGAGCTTGAGCCATTCCACCTTGATATCCACACCGGCTGCCTTGCCGTGCTTTTCGATCAGTTGCTGGTCCTGCGCCACGTTGAGCAACAGATAGACGATGCCGAACTGCTCGGCGATGCGCAACTGGCCTTCGGCGCGGGCCAACAAGGGCGCGGCCGCCAGGGTCAGCGCCAGGCCGCCGGCCAGGGTGGAGGTCAAGAGACGCCGCAGGCGTCCTCGGGGGGAGAGGGTAGTGGTCATGGTGTCCTGTATCGTGGATGGCGGGCCGGAGAATCCGGGAGGAGCTGACAAGTCATGGCTTAGAACCGTCACGATGGAAAAGCGCGGTTCTTTATTCGTTCGGAGTATATAAAGGGCAGGGGAGAAAGAAAAACTCGATTACCGCATATTCATATGCGCCCGCCGTATAGGTCGCAATCCCTTGCCCACCAAGGGATTGCGCGGGAAATGCAGATTTTTCCGGCGGCCGATTCAGGAACCGCGACATGGCCAGCCTGTCAAGTTCCACGGCGTCAGCAAGAGGCTGGAGCGCAACGCCGGCGCCGCCGGTGGCGGCATTTTGAGCCGACCGCGCTTAGAGTGCGATAAAGTACGCGTCCTGCCCGGACCGACGGTCGCTTGCCCCCGGGGTGAGCCCGGCCTACGCCAGAACCCTGTCCGCTGGCACTCATTTGAAGAAGCAAGGGAGCAAGATGAGTTCATCTCACACCAATCCGAGTCTTTCCCTCCGGTCGTCCAAATTCCACTTGATTACCCTGGCAGCGCTGGGCGTGGTGTTCGGCGATATCGGTACCAGCCCGCTGTACGCACTCAAGGAATGTTTCAGCCCCGACCATGGCATCGCCTTTTCCCCGGGCGCGGTGCTGGGCATCATCTCCATGCTGTTCTGGGCCATCACCATCGTGGTGACCATCAAGTACGTGATGTTCGTGCTGCGCGCCGACAACAACGGCGAAGGCGGGGTGCTGGCATTGATGGCGCTGTCCTTGCGCTCGGCCGTCTCCGGCTCGCCGCGGGCCAAGCTGCTGATGATGCTGGGCGTGTTCGGCGCCTGCATGTTCTATGGCGACGTGGTGATCACGCCGGCCATTTCGGTGCTGTCGGCGGTGGAGGGGCTGGAAATCGCCGCGCCTCAGACCGCGCACGTGGTGATCCCGCTCACGCTGGTGATCGTGGTGGTCCTGTTCCTGATCCAGCGTCATGGCACCAGCGTGGTGGGCCGGTTCTTCGGGCCGGTGATGTTCCTGTGGTTCCTGTCGCTGGCCGTGCTGGGCCTGTACAACATCACCAAGGCGCCGCAGGTGCTGGTGGCCATCAATCCTTACTATGCCGTGCACTTCATGGCCGAGCACTCGCTGCAGGCCTTCATCGTGCTGGGTTCGGTGGTGCTGGTGCTGACCGGGGCCGAGGCGCTGTATGCCGACATGGGGCACTTCGGTATCAAGCCGATCCGCTACGCATGGCTGTTTACGGTCATGCCCTCGCTGCTGATCAACTACTTCGGCCAGGGTGCCAACCTGATCGCCAATCCGGAGGCGATCAAGAATCCCTTCTACCTGATGATCCCCGATCCGCTGGTGCTGCCCATGGTGGTGCTGGCGACCTGTGCCACCGTGATCGCCTCGCAGGCGGTGATCTCGGGTGCGTTCTCGCTGACCAGCCAGGCCATCCTGCTGGGCTTCGTGCCGCGCATGCGCATCCTGCATACCTCGGAGGACGAGCAGGGCCAGATCTACATCCCCCTGATCAACTGGATGTTGCTGGTGGTGGTGGTGGCCGTGGTGCTGGCCTTCAAGAAATCCGACAACCTGGCGGCCGCCTATGGCGTGGCCGTGACCACCACCATGGTCATCACCACCATGCTGCTGGGGGTGGTGATGCGGCATATCTGGAAGTGGCGCAATTCGGCGGTGGTGCTGACCATTGCCTGCCTGCTGACGGTGGACATCGCCTTCTTCGCTGCCAACCTGCTCAAGCTCACCGAGGGCGGCTGGTTCCCGCTGGTCATCGGCGGCGCCGCCTTCTTCCTGCTGATGACCTGGTACTCGGGCCGCATGCTGCTGCGCATGCGCATCAAGGATGACGGCATTCCCATCGAGCCCTTCATCGAGGGCCTGCTGGCGCACCCGCCGCACCGGGTCGGTGGCACGGCCGTGTTCATGACCGGTAACATCGCCACCGTGCCGGTCGCGCTGTTGCACAACCTGAAGCACAACCGCATCCTGCATGAGCGTGTGTTCTTCCTCAAGATCAGCATCTGGGACGTGCCCTATGTGGCCGACAGCGAGCGCCTGACCATGAAGGATCTGGGCGGCGACGTCTACCTGCTGCGCGCCGCCTTCGGCTTCAAGGAAGCGCCGGAAGTGCAAAAGGTCATGACCCTGACCGAGCAGCAGTTCGGTCATCACTTCGACCTGATGGATACCTCCTTCTTCCTGGCGCGCGACACGGTGGTGCCGAGCAAGCTGCTGGGCATGTCGCTCTGGCGCGAGCGCCTGTTCGCCTGGATGTACCAGAACGGCGCCAAGCCTTCGGACTTCTTCCACATCCCCGCCAACCGGGTGGTGGAGCTGGGAACCAAGGTCGAGATCTGACCGTCCGCGATGCTGCTGCAAGGATGCCGTTCAGCCGACCGCTGAACGGCATTTTTCTTTGTGCTCAGGGAGGCTGGCGGAATTCATGCGGCCTGTGCACGTCGAAGGGCCGTCGTAGGACAATTGCAAGGATCCCTGCCGCCCGAGGCAGCGGTCATTCACTGTTTTCACTGTAAGGAGCGGTACAGCCATGAACAAGATCAGAATGATGGGCGCCCCCACCGATGTGGGTGCAAGCCGGCGCGGTGCCTCGATGGGGCCGGCGGCCTTGCGCGTGGCCGAATTGCAGCGCGGCCTGCAGCAGCATGGGCTGGAGGTGGTCGATGGCGGTGACCTGGCCGGTCCGGCCAATCCGCAGCAGCCGCCGGTGCAGGGTTTGCGTCACCTGGACCAGGTGGTGCAATGGAACCAGACCGTCTACGCGGCGGTGGAGCACAGCCTGCGCGCGGGTGAAGTGCCGCTGCTGATGGGCGGCGACCATGCGCTGGCGGTGGGCTCCATTGCCGCCGTGGCGCTCCATTGCCGCGAGCAGGGCAAGGACCTGCGCGTGCTGTGGCTGGATGCCCATGCCGATGCCAATACCAGCCATTCCACCCCGACCGGCAATATCCACGGCATGCCCGTGGCCTGCCTGCTGGGCGTGGGGCCGGCAGAGTTGACCGGCATCGGCGGCCAGGTGCCGGCCTTGCAGCCGCAACAGATCTGCCAGGTCGGCATCCGCAGCGTGGATCGCGAAGAAAAGCGCCATCTGCGCGAACTGGGCGTGCGCGTCTACGACATGCGCCATATCGACGAGCACGGCATGCGCGTGACCATGGAGCAGGCGCTCGCCGGCATCGGCCCCGATACCCATCTGCACGTGAGTTTCGATGTGGATTTCCTGGATAGCGCGCTGGCGCCCGGGGTGGGGACTGCGGTGCCCGGCGGTCCCACCTACCGGGAAGCGCAGCTGTGCATGGAAATGATCGCCGACACTGGCCGCCTGGCCTCGCTGGACGTGATGGAACTGAACCCGGCCTGTGACGTACGCAACCAGACCGCGGAGCTGGTGGTGGACCTGGTGGAAAGCCTGTTCGGCAAGTCCACCCTGATCAGTCGGCCTGAAGGGCCCTACTGACGCCTGATGACATGGCCATCGTTGCATGCGGTGATGGAATTTGGGTTTTGCTGAGGGATTGCGACAGGCTTGCAATTTGAGGTTGAAGGATTGCGGCGAATGCCGGATTATTCAGGGTTTTTCCGCTTCCGGCGGGCCAGTGCGGGTTTTGCCCGTGTATTCCCGCCCGCCAGGAAACGCCCGTCTGCCGCGCCTGACCCAACTTGCCTCTGCGTGTTGGTGGCGCGGCGCATTTTTCCGTCAGAAAGAAGGTCCCCATGTCGTTCAAGAAATTCTTCACCGTCGCCGCCAGCGCGCTGGCCCTGTCCTGTGCTGCCGGCAGCACCCTGGCCGCCGACCAGACCTACGTGGTCGGTGCCGGCGGTACCTATCGCCCCTTCGAATTCGAAACCCCGAAGAAGGAACTGGTCGGCTTCGACATCGACCTGATCAAGGCCATTTCGCAAGCCTCCAACTTCAAGATCCAGCTGGTGAGTACGCCCTGGGAAGGCATCTTCGCCACCCTCGGCCAGGGTGACCGCGACATCATCATCTCCGGCATCACCATCACCGACAAGCGCGCCCAGATGGTGGACTTCTCGCTGCCGTATTTCCCCGCCGAGCAGGTCATCATCACCAATGCCGATGCCAAGATCGCTTCGCTGGCCGACCTGAAGAAGACCCAGGTCGCCGTGGTCAATTCCACCGCCGGTGACATCGTGGTCTCCGAGGAACTGGGCAAGTCCAGCACCGCCATCCACCGCTTCGACAACACCGTGCTGATGCTGGAAGAACTGTATCGCGGTGGCGTGGACGCCGCCGTGGGTGACGTCGGCGTCATCAAGTTCTACATCAAGAGCCATCCCGAGAAGAAGTTCAAGGTGGTGGGCGACACCAAGTTCGTGCGCCAATACTTCGGTATCGCCGTCAAGAAGGGCAACAAGGAACTGCTGGACAAGATCAACGCCGGCCTGACCAAGATCGTGGCCGATGGCACCTACGCCAAGATCTACAAGACCTGGTTCGATGGCGAAGTACCGACCCTGCCGCTGAAGTAAGCACCTCCGCAGTGCCGGCGACCTTGCCGGTGCTGCGCCTGCCTGCCAGATCACGGCCACCCTCCTGCGCCCATGCAGCGGTGGCCCGCTCCCTCTGCTCTCAACTCCTCCGTTTGAACGGACCTCATCATGAATTCCTTCTTCCAATGGGAAATCATCGGCGAATACCTGCCCCTGTTCGTCGAAGGCACCTGGATGACCCTCAAGGCCGCGATCATCTGCGTCATCGCCGGTACCTGCTGGGGCCTGGTGCTGGGCGTCGGCCGCCTGGCCGAGGCTCGCCATGGTTTCTGGAAATATTTCCTGTGCTACTGCGTACAGTGGCCGATCCGCTTCTACGTCAGCTTCCTGCGCGGCACGCCGCTGTTCGTGCAGATCCTGCTGATCCATTTCGCGCTCATGCCGGTGCTGATCAACCCCAGCGGCGGGCTGATCCTCTCCGGTGACCTGGCCCGCGAGATCCGTTCGCACTACGGCGCCTTCGCTTCGGCGGTGCTGGCCATCACGCTCAACTCGGGGGCGTATGTGTCGGAGATCTTCCGCGCCGGCATCCAGTCCATCGACCGTGGCCAGAGCGAGGCCTCGCGTTCGCTGGGCATGACCTACATGGCTACGCTGCGCAAGGTCGTGCTGCCCCAGGCCTTCCGCCGCATGCTGCCGCCGCTGGGCAACAATGCGATTGCCATCGTCAAGGATTCCTCGCTGGCCTCGGCCATCGGCCTGGCTGAACTGGCCTATGCGGCGCGCACGGTGTCCGGTGCCTATGCCCGCTACTGGGAGCCTTACCTCACCATCTCGGTGATCTATTGGGTCATCACGCTGGCCCTGTCGGCGCTGGTGCGCCACCTGGAAGCCCGTTACGGCAAGGGGGATGCACGATGAGCACGACGATGATCAAGGTCGATCAACTCCAGAAGCGCTTCGGCCAGGCGCATATCCTGCGCGGTATCGACTGCGAGATCAGGGCCGGCGAAGTGGTCTGCGTGATCGGGCCTTCGGGCTCGGGCAAGAGTACCTTCCTGCGCTGCCTCAATGGTCTGGAGGAGGTCAGCGATGGCGATATCTTCATCGAAGGCATCAAGCTCAACGATGCCCGGGTCGATCTCAATGCATTGCGCGCCCGCCTGGGCATGGTGTTCCAGCGCTTCAACCTGTTCCCGCACATGACGGTGCTGGAAAACCTGATCATGGCGCCCATGCAGGTGAAGAGCCTGTCGCGCCGCGAGGCGGTGCTGGTGGCCGAGAAGCTGTTGCAGAAGGTGGGTTTGCTGGACAAGATCGATGCCTTCCCCAACCAGCTCTCGGGTGGCCAGCAACAGCGCGTGGCGATTGCCCGTGCGCTGGCGATGGAACCCAAGGTGATGCTGTTCGACGAGCCGACCTCGGCGCTGGACCCGGAACTGGTGGGCGAGGTATTGAGCGTGATGAAGCAACTGGC
>NZ_DASQOH010000050.1:0-26269 GCF_035644555.1 Herbaspirillum sp. | reverse complement strand
AAACGAGCAAAACGGTTTTTATATAAACCATCAGTTCATATATGGAACAAAATAAGTCATTTTGTTTTGAGATATCTGCTATATTGACTGCGAATATCTCCCATATATAAATTGCTGTTTCATATATGGAACGTTTCGGTGCCCGGCAGGAGGCACCCGTCCGCAGAGACGGCAGCCGGGAAGAATAGCTGGGGCGCAACCGCGCGCTATGGCAATCAGCAGAGGCAACATGATCGAAATCGAATTCCGCAAGGTCGGCAAAAGCTTTGTCGATCGCCAGACGGCGCAAGCGCGCGCCGCTGTCACCAACGTCAACCTGTCCATCAAGAGTGGCGAGGTGGTCTCCATCATCGGCCCTTCGGGCTGTGGCAAGAGCACCCTGCTCAACATGGGCGCCGGTCTCTACCTGCCCACCGAAGGCGAAGTCTTCGTCAGTGGCGAGCGCGTGACCAAGCCGGTCCGCAAGGTGGCCTTCATGCTGCAGAAGGATCTGCTCATGCCCTGGCGCAATATCCGCGCCAACGTCACCCTGGGCCTGGAAATCGACGGTATGCGCGAGGCTGAGCGCCGGCGCATCGCCGACGAGCTGCTGGCCAAGTGCCACCTCAAGGGCTTTGAAGAGCATTACCCGTACCAGCTCTCCGGCGGCATGCGCCAGCGCGCCGCGCTGGCCCGCACGCTGGCGGTGGACCCGCAGGTGCTGCTGCTGGACGAACCCTTCTCGGCCCTGGATGCGCAGACCAAGATGGTGCTGCAGCAGGACCTGGCCAAGATGCTCTACGAAAAGAAGAAGACCGCGCTCTTCATCACCCACGATCTGGTGGAAGCCATCGCCCTGTCGGACCGTCTGCTGGTCATGAGCGAGCGTCCCGGCACCATCGTCGAGGAAATCGTGGTGGACCTGCCGTTCCGCGACAACCCGCTGGAGCGCCGCAAGCTGCCCGAGATCGGCCCCTTGCAAGGGCGCCTGATGGAACTGCTCAAGGTGGGCAAAGAGACCGCCGAGCTGCACTGATTTCACGCTGCATCTTCACCCGTCAACAGAGAGACCCCAAGGGAGAGCCAGAAACATGAAGAACCTGTTCGCATCCGCCGGTAGTGCATTCGCCCTGGTCGCCGCCATGGGCGCGGCCGTCCTGCCCACTGTCGCGCACGCCGCGCCGGAAGAAGTGACCTACCTGCTGCCCGCACCCCCCAATTCGCCGGCCTTCGCCCCCTGGGTGCTGGCTCAGCACAAGGGCTATTACGCCGATGAAAACCTGAAGGTCAGCTTCATCGTCGCCAAGGGCGGCGTGGACGTGGCCAAGCAGATCGGTGCCGGCAATGCCGTCATCGGCGGCGCCATCGGCGACACCCCCATCGTGGTGCGCGCCAACGGCATCCCGGTCAAGGCCATCGCCGTGCTGGGCGCCGGTTCGGTGACCATGGTCGCGGCCAATCCGGCCGATGGCATCAAGGGCCTGAAAGACCTCAAGGGCAAGACCGTCACCGTGATGTCCTATACCGATACCACCTATTACGCCTTCCTGGGCAGCCTGAAGACGGCCGGCCTGTCCAAGACCGACGTGCAGATCCAGGCCGCCGGCCCCTCGGGCGTCTGGCAGCTGTATACCTCGGGCAAGTCGCAGGCCTTCGCCGGCGTGCCGGACTGGGTGGTCAATGCCACCGATGCCGGTGCCAAGGTCGAACTGCTGGACAACGGCGGCTTCAAGAGCATGGCCCAGGCCATCCTGGCCTCCGACGACACCATCAAGAAGAACCCTGAGCTGCTCAAGCGCCTGGTGCGCGCCACCCTGCGCGGCATGCAGGACATCATGAAGGACCCCAAGGCCGCCGCCGATGACTACGTCGCTGCACTGCCCACCTACAAGGGCAAGGAAGCCAGCATCCAGGCCACCTTCGAGATGTACAACAAGTACGTCTACGCCAACCAGAAGACCCTGGGCCAGATCGACCAGGCGCGCATGGAAGCGGTGCAGAAGTTCTACGTCAGCGAAGGCATCGTCACCAAGGCCACGCCGGTCAACGAGCTCTTCACCAACCAGTTCGTCGGAGTCGCCAAGTAATCATGAATACCACCACAGCCAAAGACCTGACCATGTCCAGTCCCGAGCCAACGTCCTCGCCCAATCCGGTCAAGCCGACGGCGCGCCGTCCGCTGTTGAACGACAAGGCCCGCACGGTGTGCGGCAGCCTGGCGCTGCTGGTGGTGTTCATCGCCGCGTGGCAGTGGGGCCCGGGCATGCTGGGCATGCCCGAATACATCCTGCCCAACTTCATGCAGGTGGTGCGTGAAGCGGTGGTGATGTGGAACAACGCGCAACTGCTGCAGCACTTCGGCATCACGGCCATGGAAGTGGTATTCGGCTTCCTCTTCGGCGCCTTGCTGGGCCTGGCCGTCGGTGTCGCGCTGGGTCTCTCGCCGCGGGCCGAGGCCATGCTCTCGCCTTACATCCTGGCGCTGCAAATCGCGCCCAAGGTGGCCTTTGCACCGCTGTTCGTGATGTGGCTGGGCTACACCATCTATCCCAAGATCATCGTGGCGGTGCTGATCGTGTTCTTCCCGATCATGATCAACGTGCTCTCGGCCATCCGCACCGTCGATCCCGACATGGTCAACCTGGTGCGCACGCTCAATGCCGGCCGTTGGCAGATCTTCCACCTGGTCGAGTTCCGTTCGGCGCTGCCGGCGCTGTTCTCGGGCCTGCGCATCGCCTCCACGCTGTCGGTGATTGGCGTGACCGTGGGTGAACTGGTGGGTGGCAACCAGGGCCTGGGTTATCTGCTGGTCGATGGCGAAGGGCAGGGCAATACCGCCGCCGTCTTCGTCTCCATCGTCGCACTGACCCTGATCGGCGTGGTCACCTACGGCGTGGTGGTCTGGGCCGAACGCAAGGTCCTGCACTACCTGCCCAAGGCCAATACCAGCACCGTCTGAATCCAGAGACTCAACCAGCGCAACAGGAGCAAGCACATGTCAGCAGCAAGCACGGCGACACTTTTGGCGGGACGACGCATTCTGGTCACTGGCGCGGCACGCGGCCTCGGCCTGGCGTTCGTGGACGCCATCGCCGCCGCCGGGGCCACGGTGGCCATGGCCGACATCCTGCAGGAAGAACTGGCGGCCTCGGTGGCCGCCCTGAAACAACGTGGCCTGAAGGTCGAGGGCTTTGCACTGGACCTGGCCGATCCGGCCTCGGTGAAGGCCTGCGCCGAGGCCGCCACGCAATGGCTGGGCGGACTCGATGGCCTGGTCAACAACGCCGCCATCACCAACTCCGGCGGTAAGAGCAGCGAGCAGCTGGAAGTGGACATGTGGGACCGCGTCATGGATGTCAACGTGCGCGGCACCTGGCTGATGACCAATGCCTGCCTGCCGGCGCTGCGTGCCTCGGGGCGCGGCGCGGTGGTGAACCTGTCGTCCGATACCCCGTTGTGGGGCGCTCCCAATCTGCTGGCCTACGTGGCCAGCAAGAGTGCGGTGATCGGCATGACCCGTTCGCTGGCGCGCGAGCTGGGCGCCGACAACATCACCGTCAATGCCGTGGCACCGGGCCTGACGCTGGTGGAAGCCACGCAGTACGTACCGCAGGCGCGGCACCAGCACTACCTGGACGGCCGTGCCATCCGGCGCGACCAGTTGCCCGAGGATGTCTGCGGCGCGGTGGTGTTCGCGCTGTCGGAGATGGCGCGCTTCTTCACCGGTCAGGTGATGGCGGTCAACGGTGGCTTCGTGATGCATTGAAAACGTATTTCTTGCCAGATCAACCCGGATCACTCCGGACCCCTTCAAGGAGAAAAGCATGACCGATATGTCCGAACAGGAAAACATGGGCCGCAGCTGGGATCGCCCCGCCGGCGCCAGCTTCGCCGACTGGATGGAGTCGCGCGTGGCGCGCCTGTCCACCCGCAAGTACGACTGGAACGCACTGAAGTTCCAGGCCGACTACGACCCCAAGTACCGTCGCGCCCAGATGCGCTACATCGGTACCGGTGGCACCGGTGTGGCGCATGACGCCAACGTCATCCCCTCCGAGCATTTCACCTTCTCGACCATGATCATCCCGGCCGGCCACGAAGGCCCGTCGCACCTGCACGTGGACGTGGAAGAGGTGTTCTTCGTCCTGCGCGGCAAGCTCAAGCTGGTGCTGGAAAAGGATGGCGAGCGCTTCGAGACCATCCTCACCGACCGTGACGTGGTCTCGGTGCCGCCGGGCGTGTATCGCGAAGAGATCAACATCGGTGACGAAGATGCCCTGATGTGCGTGATGCTGGGCGCCAAGAAGCCCATCACCCCGACCTATCCGCCGGATCATCCGCTGACTTCGGTCAAGCGCTGATTACAGAGCACCACACCATGCATCCTCACACCTCCATCGCCTCCGCCACCGCAGTCAGCTGCGACGATGCCCTGCGCGCACCGCTGGCCCTGCTGGAAGGCCGCTTCGCCGAGGGCAGCGTCGAAGTGCCGGGCGGCCGTGTCAGCTACCGCAGCTGCGGCAGCGGTCCGGTGGTGGTGCTGTTGCATGGCATCAGCTCGGGCGCGGCCTCGTGGTTGCAGTGCGCGCTCAAGCTGGAGTCGCAGGCCCGCGTGATCGCCTGGAACGCGCCCGGTTACGGCCGTTCCACACCGCTGACGATGAGCCAGCCCAAGGCGGTCGATTATGCAAGGCGTCTGCAGGACATGCTGCAGGCGCTGGAAGTCGAGCAGTGCGTGCTGGTCGGCCATTCGCTGGGGGCGTTGATGGCCGCAGCCTACCTGGCCCACGGCGATGGCCGCGCCCGCCGCACGCTGCTGGCCGATCCGGCACTGGGCTACGGCGCCGCCGGCAAGCAGGAGCGCGCGCACCAGGTGCGGGAAGAGCGCCTGGGCGCCTTGCGCACCCTGGGCATCTCGGGCATGGCGCAGAAGCCGACGCGCCTGCTGTCGACGCACGCCAGTGCGCAGGACCACGCCTGGGTGCGCTGGAACATGCAGTGGCTGGACGCCTCGGGCTACACCCAGGCCGTGCAATTGTTGTGCGGTGACGATATCGCGCCTTACCTGCAGGTTGCACCACGACGGGGGTTGTCGGTGGCATGCGGGGCCGAGGATATCGTCACCACCCCGGAGGCCAGTGAAGGGCTGGCCAGGCAGTTCGAACTTCCCTTCAAGCTGGTGGACGCGGCCGGTCATGCCTGTTATATCGAGCAGCCGTCGCAATTTGCTGCGCTGATCAGCGCGCAACTCACCTCAACCAACTAGAACAGAAAATCATCATGAACAAACCAGTGATGCCAGAAGAAGAGTCGCAAGACAAGTATTCCGTCCCCGGCCTGGAACGCGGCCTGCGCCTGTTGTGCGAATTCAGCCGCCAGGACAAGACCCTGTCCGCGCCCGAACTGGCGCGTCGCCTGGACATCCCGCGCTCTACCGTGTTCCGCCTGCTGGCCACGCTGGAACGCATGGGCTTCGTCGAGCGTGCCGATGGCGGGCGTGATTACCGCCTGGGCATGTCGGTGCTGCGCCTGGGCTTCGAATACCTGGCCTCGCTGGAACTGACCGAGATCGGCCGCCCGCTGCTGGATCGCCTGCGCGATGAGATCGGCTATTCCTGCAACCTGGTGGTGCGCGATGGCCGCTCCATCGTCTATGTCGCCAAGTCGGTCACCCAGACCGCCTTCACCAGCCACGTCAACGTCGGTACCCGCCTGCCGGCGCATGCCACCGTGCTGGGCCGGGTGCTGCTGGAAGACCTGAGCCTGCCGCAACTGCGCGCCCTGTATCCGGAAGAACACCTGGAAGTCTTTTCCAGCAACACCCCCAAGACCGTGGTCGAACTGTTCGACATGGTGCAGGCCGACAAGGAACGTGGCTTCGTGCTGCAGGAAGGTTTCTTCGAAACCAGCATCTCCACCGTCGCCGCACCGGTGCGCGATCACTCCGGCAATGTGGTGGCCGCCATGGGCGCCACGATCCCTTCGCCGCACATCGACGCCAGCCAGCTCGACATCATCGTGGCCCGCGTGCGCGATACCGCGGCCGAACTGTCCCGCCTGCTGGACCACGCCCCGCAGGGCGGTGCCAAGGTAGTCAACATGTGGCGGGGCTGAGATGGCGATGACTTCTCTCCAGGGCAAGGTGGCCGTGGTCACCGGCGGCTCTTCCGGCATCGGTCTGGCGACCGTGGAGTTGCTGCTGGAAGCGGGCGCCGCCGTGGCCTTCTGCGGCCGTGATGGCGCCCGGTTGAAGGACGCCGAAGCCGCGCTGCGCGAGCGCTACCCGCAGGCCCGCCTGTACAGCGCCCCTTGCGACGTGCTGTCGCAGGAGCAGGTGCAGGCCTTCGCCGCCTCGGTGGAAAACACCCTGGGCGCGGTGTCCATGCTGGTCAACAACGCCGGCCAGGGCCGCGTCTCGACCTTCGCCGATACCGCCGACGAGGCCTGGAGCGAAGAGCTGCGCCTTAAATTCTTTTCCGTGATCTACCCGACCCGCGCCTTCCTGCCGCAACTGCAGGCCATGAGCGCGCAGCACGGGGATGCCGCCATCGTCTGCGTCAATTCGCTGCTGGCCACGCAACCCGAGCCGCACATGGTGGCCACTTCCGCCGCCCGCGCCGGCGTGCACAACCTGGTGCGCTCGCTGGCCACCGAGCTGGCCAATGGCGACGCCGCCCGCGTGCGGGTGAACGGCATCCTGATCGGCCTGGTGGAGTCGGGCCAATGGCGCCGCCGCTATGCCGCGCGCGGCCCCGAACTGCAGGACCAGAGCTGGGCCCAATGGACCGCCGCGCTGGCCGCAAAGAAACAGATTCAACTCGGCCGTCTCGGCCTTCCCCGGGAAGCCGCGCAGGCGATCGTATTCCTCGCCACGCCGCTTTCCTCGTACACCACAGGCAGCCATATCGATGTTTCAGGAGGACTTTCCCGCCATGTCTAATACCAACCAGCAAGTGACCGTCGGCTGCGCCATCGCGGCTTTCCTCGAACAGTGCGGCGTGAAGGCTGCCTTCGGCGTGATCTCGATCCACAACATGCCCATCCTCGACGCCTTCGGCGAGCGCGGCAAGATCCGCTTCATCCCGGCCCGCGGCGAAGCCGGTGGCGCCAACATGGCCGACGCCTATGCCCGCACTACCGGTGGCCTGGGCGTATGCCTGACCTCCACCGGCACCGCCGCCGGCAATGCCGCCGGTGCCATGGTGGAAGCCCTGACCGCCGGTACGCCGCTGCTGCACCTGACCGGTCAGATCGAGACGCCTTACCTGGACCAGAGCCTGGCCTACATCCACGAAGCGCCGGACCAGTTGAGCATGCTCAAGGCCATCTCCAAGGCGGCCTTCCGCATCCGCAGCGTGGAGACTGCCATCAGCACCATCAAGCTGGCCGTGCAGACTGCACTGACCCCGCCGATGGGCCCGGTCTCGGTGGAAATCCCCATCGACATCCAGGCTGCCCTGATCCCCATGCCCAGCAACCTGCAACCGCTGGCCATCCCGCAAAGCGTGCCGTCGGCGCGCGCGCTGGATGAACTGGCCGAGCGCCTGATGAAGGCCAAGCGTCCGCTGCTGTGGCTGGGCGGCGGGGCGCGGCATGCCGGTGCGCAGGTAAAGCGCCTGATGGACCTGGGCTTCGGCGTGGTCACCAGTACCCAGGGTCGCGGCATCGTGGCCGAGGATGATCCGCGCTCGCTGGGCGCCTTCAACCTGCACAAGCCGGTCGAAAATTTCTATCAGAGCTGCGACGCCATGCTGGTGGTCGGCTCGCGCCTGCGCGGCAACGAAACCCTGAAGTACGAACTGAAACTGCCGCGTCCGCTGTATCGCGTGGATGCCGATCCGGCTGCCGAAGGCCGCTGCTACACCAGCGACTATTTCGTCTGCGGTGATTCGGCGCTGGTACTGTCCGGCCTGGCCGACCGCCTGGCTGCGCTGAAGGTCGATCCGGGCTTCATGGCCGACCTGCAGAAGGCACGCGATACCGCCGTGCATGGCCTGGTCGATGGCCTCGGCCCCTATAGCGCCCTGGTGGAACAGTTGCAGCAGGCGGCCGGCCGCGAGTTCAACTGGGTGCGCGACGTCACCGTCTCCAACAGCACCTGGGGCAACCGCTACCTGCGCATCTTCGATCCGCGTGCCGGCGTGCATGCGCTGGGCGGCGGCATCGGCCAGGGCCTGGCCATGGGTATCGGCGCGGCCATCGGTGCAGCGGTCACGCAGTCCGGCAAGAAGACCTTCACCCTGGCCGGTGATGGCGGCTTCATCCTCAACCTGGGTGAGCTGGCCACGGCCGTGCAGGAACAGGCTGACATGGTGATCGTGCTGATGAACGACAAGGGCTACGGCGTCATCAAGAACATCCAGGATGCGCAATATGGCGGTCGTCGCCACTACGTGGACCTGCACACCCCCGACTATGCCGAACTGTCCTCGGCGCTGAAACTGCGTCACCAGCGCGTGGGCAACCTGGCCGAGGTGGCCGGGGCGCTGGACGAGGCGCTGTCGCAGAAGGGACCCTTCCTGCTGGAGATCGACATGCTGAGCATCGGCAGCTTCAAGACTGCCTTCGCCGGCCCTCCGGTCAATCAGACGGAAAACGCGGAAAGCGCGGAAAAGGCCGCCGCCGCAGCAGCAGCCGTGGTCGCCGCTGCCGCCACTGCGGCCACCGCCTGAGGAGCCGAGCATGCTGCACGTATCGATGATCGGATGCGGCGCCATCGGCGTGGGCGTCATGGAGATCTTGAAGAGTGATCCCGAGGTCGCCTTCGACATGGTGGTGGTGCCGGAGGCGCACATGGAGCGCGCCCGCAGCACCGTCTCCACACTGGCGCCGACGGCCCGGGTGGTGTCGCGGCTGGGGGACGAGCGTCCTGACCTGCTGATCGAATGCGCCGGTCACCAGGCCATCGCCGAACACATCATCCCGGCACTGGAGCGTGGCATTCCTTGCATGGTGGTGTCCATCGGCGCCTTGTCCGAACCCGGGCTGGTCGACAAGCTGGAAGCCGCCGCCCGTACCGGCAAGACCCAGGTGCAGCTGCTTTCCGGCGCCATCGGCGCCATTGACGCCCTGGCCGCGGCCAAGGTCGGTGGGCTGGAATCGGTGGTCTATACCGGTCGCAAGCCGCCGCAGGCCTGGAAGGATACGCCGGCCGAGGCTGCCTTCGATCTGGATGCGCTCAAGGAGCCGACCGTCATCTTCGAAGGCAGCGCCCGCGAAGCGGCGCGCCTGTATCCCAAGAATGCCAACGTCGCCGCCACGCTGTCGCTGGCCGGCCTGGGCCTGGACCAGACCCGGGTGCGCCTGTATGCCGATCCGGGCGTGAGCGAGAACGTGCACTACGTGGAAGCGCGGGGCGCCTTCGGCGGCTTCGAGCTGACCATGCGCGGCAAGCCGCTGGCGGCCAATCCCAAGACCTCGGCGCTGACCGTCTACAGCGTCGTACGCGCCCTGGGCAATCGTGCCCATGCGCTGTCGATCTGAGCACTAAGTATCGCAAGGACATGTCGACCATGATGAATCTGAACGAAACGCTGCCGATCTGCATCGCCGGTCAATGGCGACTGGGTGGCGGCGACCGTTATGCCACGCTCTACCCGGCCACGGGTGAGCCGGTGGCCTACCTCAATGCGGCCAGCGTGGCCGATGTGGAAGAGGCCATCGCCGGTGCCGACCACGCCTTCCGCACCAGCGGCTGGGCGCAGAAGAAGCCGCATGAACGTGCCGCCGTGCTGTACCGCGTGGCGCAGCTGATCCGCGAACGCGGCGAAGCGCTGGCGCAGATGCAGCGCCTGGACAATGGCAAGCCCATCAGCGAGACGCGCAATCTGGTGGCCAGCGCGGCCGGTACCTTCCAGTTCTTCGCGGCCGCCTGTGAAACCCTGGAAGAAACCCTCACGCCCATGCGTGGCGACAATCTCACCATGAGCGTGTATGAACCCATGGGCGTGGTGGCCGCCATCACGCCGTGGAATTCGCCGATCGCCAGCGAGGCGCAGAAGATGGCGCCGGCCCTGGCTGCCGGCAATGCAGTGGTGGTCAAGCCGGCCGAGGTGACCCCGCTGGCCGCGCTGGAACTGGCGCGCATCTGCATCGAAGCCGGCGTCCCGGCCGGCATGATCAGCGTGCTGCCGGGCAAGGGCTCGGTGATCGGCGACGCCATCACCCTGCATCCGCTGGTCAAGCGCGTCTCCTTCACCGGCGGCACCACCACCGGCAAGCACATCGCCCACATCGCCGCCGACAAGATGATGCCGGTCTCGCTGGAACTGGGCGGCAAGTCGCCCACCATGGTGTTCGAGGATGCCGATCTCGACCATGCCGTGGCCGGTGTGCTGTATGGCATCTTCAGCAGTTCCGGCGAATCCTGCATCGCCGGCTCGCGCCTGTTCGTGGCACGCTCGCTGTATGACGGTTTCATGGAACGCCTGGCCGCCGGTGCCGCCGCACTGCGCGTGGGCGATCCGGCCGACGAGCGCACCCAGATGGGGCCGCTGATCACCGCCCGCCATCGCGAAGGCATCGAGCGCTATGTCGACATCGGCGTCACCGATGGCGGCCGCATCCGCACCGGTGGCGTGCGTCCGCAGGGCGCGCAGTTCGAGCGCGGTTACTACTACACCCCGACCATCATCGAAGGCGTCAGCAATGAGCAACGCATCTGCCAGGAAGAAATCTTCGGGCCGGTGCTGGTGGCCATGCCCTTCGACAACGAAGACGACCTGATCCGGCAAGCCAACGACAGCGTCTATGCACTCGCTGCCGGTATCTGGACGCGCGACTACAAGCGCGCCTGGCGCATCGGCCGCGCAGTGCAGGCCGGCAACGTCTGGATCAACACCTACAAGCAATTCTCGATCTCGACCCCCTTCGGCGGCTGGCGCGACAGTGGCCTGGGTCGCGAGAAGGGCAGGCTGGGCATCCTGCAGTACATGGAGCAGAAGGCCATGTACTGGGGCATGAACGAACAGCCCTTGCCCTGGGCCGGCTAAGAGCGCCGCCTCCCTGAACACGTATTGGAGACACACATGGACGTATTGGGTATCGACGAAATCATCTACGGCGCGGACGACCTGCCGACCTGCCGCCAGTTCTTCCTCGACTGGGGCATGCTGCTGACGCAGGAAAGCGCAGCCGAACTGGTCTTCGAATCGCAGAACGGCTGCCGCGTGATCGTGCGCGACAGCGCCGACCCCGGCCTGCCGCCGGCCATCGAAGCCGGACCGACCCTGCGCGAGGTAGTGTGGGGTGTGTCCTCGGCTGCCGTGCTGGACAAGTTCGCCGACCGCATCGCTGCTCTGCCGGGCTACGTCAATGACGGCAAGCGCGTCGGTTGCACCGATCCGAACGGCCTGGCGGTGCGCTTCCAGGTCTCGGTCAAGCGCGATGTCGAGGTCGAATGCGCCCGCATGAACACCTGGAACGAAAAGAACCGCATCAACCAGCGCAGCCCCATCTACGAACGTGCCACGCCCATCGAGGTGGGCCACGTGGTGTTCTTCGTCAAGGACGTCAAGGCCTGCGAACGCTTCTATTGCGAGAACTTCGGCTTCGTGCCCTCGGACCGCTATCCGGAACGCGGCGCCTTCCTGCGCTGCGCCGATGTCGGCGGGCATCACGACATCTTCCTGCTGCAACCGCCGGAGGCCAGGTCGGGCTTGAACCACGTCGCCTTCACCGTGCGTGACATCCATGAAGTCTTCGGCGGTGGCATGCACATGTCGCGCAAGGGCTGGGATACCCAACTGGGTCCGGGCCGTCATCCGATTTCCTCGGCCTACTTCTGGTACTTCAAGAATCCGGCCGGCGGCCTGATCGAATACTACGCCGACGAAGACCAGCTCGATGCCCACTGGGAGCCGCGTGACTTCGAACCCGGCCCGACCGTGTTCGCCGAATGGGCCATCGATGGCGGCATCGATGGCAACACCCGCCGCCAGAAGAATGCGCAAGGCCCCAGCGGCAAGTTCCTGACCGACCGCGCGCCGGCCGGCAAGTAAGACGGCAATCCGTCATTTGTAGAAAGGAAATCCAGATGTCCTTCAAGATCGGAATCCTGGGCGCCGGCATCGGCGGCCTGACCGCCGCCATCGCCCTGCAGCGCGCGGGCCATGAGGTGGTGGTGTATGAACAGTCCAAGCAATTCCTGCGCGTGGGCGCGGATATCAACCTCACCCCCAACGCAGTGCGTGCACTCGATGGACTGGGCATCGGCGAGGCCGTGCGCCGTACCGCGGCCCGTCCCACCCACCGCATCAGCCGTACCTGGGACAGCGGCGAGGAAACCTCGCGCCTGGCCATGGGCGACACCGCCGAGCAGAAATACGGCGCACCGCAACTGACCATCCACCGTGCCGACCTGCTGGCGGCGCTGGCCGAGGTATTCCCGCTGGAGCAGGTGCGCTTTGCCAAGCGCGCCGAGAAGATCAGCGAAGAGGGCGATGGCATCCATCTGCACTTCACCGATGGCAGCACGGACCGCGTGGACGTGCTCATCGGTGGCGATGGCATCCACTCCGCCGTGCGCACGGCCATGTTCGGTGCCGAGAGCCCGCGCTTCACCGGCGTGGTGGCCTTCCGCGCCGTGGTGCCGGCCTCCCGCGTGGCCGGTGTGCCGAACCTGCAGGCCTTCACCAAGTGGTGGGGACCGAACCCGGAAAGCCAGATCGTGACCTTCCCGCTCAATCGCGGTGAAGACATCTTCATCTTCGCTACCACCGCGCAAGAAAGCTGGCACCTGGAATCCTGGACCACTCCGGGCAACGTGCAGGAACTGCGCGATAGCTACGCCGGTTTCCATCCCGACGCCACGGCCTTGCTGGACGCCTGCGACGAAGTGCTCAAGACCGCGCTGTATGAACGCGATCCGCTGCCGGCCTGGGCGCGCGGCAACATGGCGCTGCTGGGCGATGCCTGCCACCCGATGATGCCGTTCATGGCGCAGGGCGCAGGCATGGCCATCGAGGATGCGGTGGTGCTGGCGCGCTGCCTGGCCAAGGTCACCACGCTGGAGCAGGTGGCAGGATCCTTGCATGTCTATGAGCAGTTGCGCATGGAACGTGCCTCCAAGATCCAGATCGGTTCACGCGGCAACAACTGGCTGCGCGAGGGCGGCAACGCCGATTGGGTCTATGGCTATGACGCCTGGACCACGCCGCTGGATGCCCAGCCTGAATCCGCCGCCCTGCCTGCGTGAGCCAGCGATGAGTGCAGAGTCCGACGCCGACCGCATGCTCCTGACCATCTTGCTCAGGCATGACCAGTCGAAGAACCTGGAGCAGATCCAGGCGCACATGAAGCAGATGGACTGGTGGGAGCGCTTCCCGGTGGAAGGCTGTCGCGTGGTGTCCTGGACCGTGGCCATGGGCCTGGGCCAGATCGTCACCCTGGAGCTGCCGCCGGCACTGCTGCCGCAAGTCAATGTCGAGCTGGAGCGCTCGGCCTGGGGTGTGTTCCGTACCGAGTGCTACCCCACTTACGATTTTGTTCCCGTGCGCGAGCGTATCCGCGAGCGCGTCAGAAATGGAGGCCAATGATGGTTGCAACTGTTACCGATGTCTATCTCAATCCGCACCAGGCACGTCGCCGTGCGCCGACCCAGTTCGAAGACCTGCTGGGCGACTCCATCGAGCGCGCCTATGCCGCTGGCATCCACGAGCTGGATGCGCTGGTGGCACACCTGAACCGTACCGGTCCGAGTTGCCCCTACAACCAGGGCGTGTGGACCGCCGCCAACTTCCAGGAAGAGATTGCCCGCCTGGCCGCCTGATCCGTCCAGACGCCAAGCCAGCCTACAGGAGAGTATCCAAATGAGAACCACCGCCAATGATCCCGTCGACGCCGTCCTCGCCGTCGGCCTGAAAGACCTGTGGTACCCGATCTGCCCGTCCGAGTTCGTGGCCGAGAAGCCGGTCTCGCTGCGCCGCCTGGGCAAGAAGTTCGTGTTCTGGCGCGAGCCCTCGGGCAAGCTGCATGCCCTGGAAGACCATTGCCCGCACCGTGGTGCACCGCTGTCCATGGGCATCCCCATGGGTGACCGCATCGCCTGTGGCTACCACGGCGTGCAGGTACGCTTTGACGGCGTGGTCACCAGCGTACCCGGCAGCCCGGGCTGCAAGCTGGAAGGGGCCAAGGCCACGCGTCGCTTCCATGTGACCGAAGCGGTCGGCGCCATCTTCCTCTACAACAGCCTGGAAGACGTCGACACCCCGCCGCCGCTGCGCCTGCCGGAAGAACTGACCAGCCCCGAGTATTCCAACTTCCTGTGCTACACCGAATGGAAGGGTGATTACCGCTACGTGCTGGACAACGTGATGGACCCCATGCACGGCACCTTCCTGCACAAGCAGTCGCACTCCATGGCCGAAGGCGACAACACCGCCAGCTTCGGCATCCGCGAAACTGACATCGGCTTCGTCTTCGAAAAGGAAGGCCAGCGCGACGTCAACTTCGACTGGACCGAATGGGGCGATACCGACCTGCACTGGATGCGCCTGGCCATTCCCTATCCCAAGACCGGCGGCCCGGGCGGCAGCTTCGTGATCATCGGCAGCTACACGCCCATCGTCGACAACATCGCTGCGGTGTTCCACTGGCGCTGCCGCAAGCTGTCCGGCTGGCAGCGCGACACCTGGCGCTTCCTCTACCGCAACCGCCTGGAAGCGCGCCACTGGAACGTGCTGGAGCAGGACCGCGTGGTGCTGGAGCTGATGGAGCCCGACGCCAACCAGCGCGAGATGCTGTACCAGCACGACATGGGCATCGTGCGCCTGCGTCGTCATCTGCGCGGTCTGGCCAAGGCCCAGCTGGCGCGGGAAGAAGAACTGGCCGCGGCCAAGGCGCCGGTGAAGGCAGCATGAACCACGCAGCAAGCCCGGTCGCCGTGCGCCATGTGAAGACCGACAAGGTCCCCGAGCTGGCCACGGCCACCTGGTCCAACTGCCTGGTGGTGGGCGACGAGATCGTGATGTCCGGCATGACCGCACATCCGGCCTCGCGCCAGCAGACGCTGGACACCTACCAGCAGACGCTGGTGGTGCTGGGCAAGATCCGCGATCTGGTGGAAGCCGCCGGCGGCAACGTCGGCAGCATCACCAAGCTGGTGATCTATGTCACCGACATCGCGCACAAGGACGAGGTGGGACGCGCCCGGCGCGACTTCTTCGGCACGCCTTATCCGTGCTCGACGCTGGTGGCGGTGAGCGCGCTGGTGTTTCCGGAACTGACGGTCGAGATCGATGCCTTTGCGCGCCTGGGTGTGGACCTGCGGCAGGCAGTGGCCGGTTGATGCAGGTGACGTGACGCGGTTTGAACAATCTGATGTGATGGTGGTGCATTCATGAGCAGTCCTCTTATTTCCGTGCGCGTGCAGGCCATGCGCTTTGAAGCGCAAGGCGTGGTCAGCGTCGAACTGCGCCTGCCCGAGGGCGGCGAGCTGCCGGCCTTCGAGGCCGGTGCGCATATCGACCTGCACCTGGGCAATGGCCTGGTGCGCAGCTATTCGCTGTCGAACTCGCCGACCGAGCGGCATCGCTATGTGGTCGGCGTGCTCAACGACCGGGGCAGTCGCGGCGGTTCACGCTATGTGCATGAACAACTGCGGGTCGGTGCCAGCCTCACCATCTCGGCACCGCGCAACAATTTCCCGCTGGAAGAATCGGCGCCGTTGTCGGTGCTGATCGCCGGTGGCATCGGTATCACGCCGATTTCCTGCATGTATCACCACCTGCGCGCCCAGGGGCGGGAAGCGGTGTTGCACTACTGCGCCCGCTCGCGCAAGGAAGCGGCCTTCACCGCCGAGCTGCTGGGCGAACCGGGTGTGTCCAGCCACTTCGATGACGAGGCCGGCGCGCCGCCCGACCTGCGGGCTTTCCTCGCCGCGCATCCGAAGGACGCGCATTTCTATTGCTGCGGGCCGACGCCCATGCTCAACGCCTTCGAAAACCTGTGCGAAGAACTGGGCCTGCCCAACGTCCACATCGAACGCTTTGCCGCCGAAAAGGTAGAGGCGGTGCAGACCGGCAGCTACGTGGCCGAACTGGCACGCAGCAAGTCCAGCGTCACCGTCCCGGCTGGCAAGTCGCTGCTGGACGCCTTGCTGGATGCCGGCATTGCGGTCGATCACAGCTGCCGCGAAGGGGTCTGCGGCGCCTGCGAGACCAAGGTGTTGGAGGGTGAACTGGAACATCGCGACGGCGTGCTCAGCAAGGCCGAGCGCGCTTCCGGCAAGACCATGATGGTGTGCGTGTCCGGCTGCAAGGGACAACGCCTGGTGCTGGACCTGTAGCAGGACCGGTAAGGCAACGAGGCCCGGGCACATTTAGCCCGGCCCCATGCCCGTGCTCAGGCACCGGGCATTTTTTTGAGCCTGATGAATTTTGTGGAACGTTGATCCATAGGTGAAACAAATAACACCGGATCACGCACCACCTGGCAAGCGGCGCCCGCCGACCATGCGGGACAGGGCGCAGCGCTTGCCGGCAGAAGTCACCTTTCCTGCGCACGGGGCGCCGGGGAGCAGTGAGTGAATGCGGCCTGGCCGCGTGTTTGGACTTTATTCGTTGAAGGGGAGTTTGATGAAGAAGTTAATGATTGCCGCAGCGGCATCCTGCCTGTCGGCGGGCGCTTTTGCGCAGAGCAGCGTCACCATCTACGGCAGCCTCGATGCTGGCGTGGCCTATATCAACAACCTCAATGGCGGATCGGTGTCGCGCCTGGATCAGGGCACGATGCAGCCGGATCGTATCGGCTTTCGTGGCACCGAGGACCTGGGCGGCAATCTGAAGGCGATCTTCCAGTTGGAAGCCGGCTTCTACACCGATACCGGCGGCACGCCCAATTCCTCCAAGCTGTTCAACCGCTACAGCACCATCGGTCTGTCCGGCGACTTCGGCGCGGTGACCATGGGCCACATGCCGGACGTGGTGTTCGACTACGTGGGCAAGCTGTCCAACGGCTTCCAGCTGACCAACTGGTACCTGTTCCACCCGGGTAACCTGGACAGCCTGGCCAACACCTACCAGTTCGACAATGCAGTGCGCTATACCTCGCCCACCGCAGGCGGCTTCCAGGGCAGCCTGATGTACGGCTTCGGCGAAGTGGCCGGCGACAGCAGTGCTGGGCGCAACGTCAGCGCCGGTGGTACTTACACCAATGGCCCGTTCCGCGCGGCCCTGGCGTATTCCAAACTGAACAACCGCGCTGCCGGCTATGCGGGCGCCTTCCTCACCAGCGTCGGCCTGGGCAATGCCGGTACGGTCTTCAACAGCCTGACCACCACCGCCGGCGGCCTGGGTTACACCATCGGCAGCGTGCGCCTGAATACCGCCTACACCCAGGTCAAGCTGTCCATGCCCAGCGGCGCCACGCCCAAGCAGAAGAACCTGGACCTGGGCGCGGCCTGGCGCTATGCCACGCTGGACACCATCAACTTCGGTTATGGCCTGTCCAAACTGGAAGGCGCGCGCTGGAACACCTTCAGCCTGTCGCACGTGCATGAGTTCTCCAAGCGCACCCAGTGGTACGTGCAGGCGGCTTACCAGCGTGCCGGCGGCGATGCGCGCCTTGCTGTCATGAACGGTACCGGTGCCGGCGGTTCCACCGGTGTCTCCGGCGGCCAGGGCCAACTGGTCACCACCATCGGCATGCACCACTCGTTCTAAGGCCATCTTTGGATGGCTGGCATTACCTTCTGTGAATAGTCTTGTCTTGCGTGCAGCTCCCCTGGAGCGGGGAGTTGCTTCGTAGTGCCTTGGGCGGAGGAAGTCCTCTTTCTCCGCCATTTTTTTATCCAAACCGAATTCATTGCCGGTGGGCATCAGGGCATCGTCCCCCCGGCATACTTGCGTTGCGGAGAAAGCCTCATGATTGCAAATCTCAAACTGGGTGCCCGTCTTGGACTGGGCTTCGGACTGGTACTGGCGCTGCTGGCCGGGATCACGGGACTGGCCATCGCCAGCCTGTCCACGCTGCACCAGGGCACGCGCCAGATCGTCGAAGACCGCTACCCGCAGGTCTTGCTGGCCAATGACGTGCTCTTGCGCATCAGCGAGAATGCCAGCGCCATGCGCAACCTGCTGCTGCTGGACGACCACCAGAAACTGATCGAGGAAATCGCCCGCATCGACAAGGGTGAAGCCGCCATCGGCGAAGACCTCGGCAAACTGCAGGCGCGCCTGTCCAGCGAGCAGGGCCGCAAGTCCTTCGCCGAGATACTGGCCTTGCGCGCCAGCTACCGGCAGGGCCAGCAACGTTTCCTGCAACTGGCCTCCACCGGCGCCACCATGGACGCCACCGAGCTGTTGATGACCAGCCTGCGCCAGGACCAGGACAAGTACATCGCTCGCCTCAAAAGCTATATTTCCGTAGGCACCATGATGATGGAGCGCAGCGGTCAGGAAGCCGCCGACCAGTACCACGGCAAGACCCTGATCATGCTGGCCATCGCAGCGCTGGCGGTGTTGCTGGGTGGTGGCTTTGCCTGGTGGACCACGCGCTCCATCACGCGCCCGGTGCGCCATGCAGTGGAGGTGGCGCAGCAGGTGGCCGATGGCAACCTGTGCAGCGAGATCCGGGCCGGTGCGCGTGACGAGATCGGCCAGTTGCTGGAGGCCTTGCGCCAGATGAATGGCAGCCTCACCCGCATCGTGGCCGATGTGCGCGGCGGGGCCGAGACCATCGCCACGGCCTCGGCCGAGATCGCCGGTGGCAACCTGGACCTCTCGGCGCGCACCGAGCAGCAGGCCGGCTCACTGGAAGAAACGGCGGCGGCCATGGAGGAACTGACCTCCACCGTGCGCCAGAATGCCGAGAACGCACAGCAGGCCAACCAGCTGGCCTCGGATGCCTCCGGCGTGGCGGCGCGCAGCGGGGAAGTGGTGCAGCAGGTGGTGAGCACCATGCAGGGTATCAGCGAGGCCTCGCGCCGCATCGTCGACATCATCGGCGTGATTGACGGCATCGCATTCCAGACCAATATCCTCGCGCTCAATGCGGCGGTGGAAGCAGCGCGTGCCGGCGAGCAGGGCAGGGGCTTTGCCGTGGTGGCATCGGAAGTGCGCTCGTTGGCCCAGCGCTCGGCCACGGCGGCCAAGGAGATCAAGGCGCTGATCGATGATTCGGTGGCGCAGGTGGATGCCGGTGGACGGCTGGTGGTCCAGGCCGGCGCGACCATGGGCGAGGTGGTGGACAGCGTGCGACGGGTGTCGCACATCGTCGGTGAGATCAGCATGGCCACGCAGGAACAGCGCGCCGGTATCGAACAGGTCAATCACGCCATCACCCACATGGATGAAACCACCCAGCAGAACGCGGCGCTGGTGGAACAGGCCGCCGCCGCGGCCCAGTCCTTGCAGGACCAGTCGCAGCGGCTGCGTGAGCTGGTGGGGGTGTTCCGGCTGCAGGACCTGCGACCGGAGCGGACGATGCTTCAGGCCGCCGTGGTGGAAGACACGGATGCGGTAGCGGCCTTGCCGCGATACAGCACCAGTGTGGCGATCAGCCCGCAGACGGCGGCAAAGCTCATCCAGTAACCCGGTGCCGCCTTGTCACCGGAGGTCTCGATCAGCCAGGTCGAGACCAGCGGCGTGAAGCCGCCGAAGATGGCAGTGGCCAGGCTGTAGGCCAGCGAGAAACCGACGGTGCGCACATGGGCCGGCATCACCTCGGTGAGCGCCACCACGGCTGCGCCGTTATAGCTGGCGTAGAGGAAGGACAGCCACAGTTCGGTGATGAGCAGGTTCTTGAAGCTGATGTCCGAGACCAGCCACGACATGATCGGGTAGGCGGTCAGCAGGGTCAGCACCGTGAAGGCCACCAGTACCGGGCGGCGCCCCACGCGGTCCGACAGCGCGCCCATGATGGGCAGCCAGCAGAAGTTGGACAGGCCCACGCAGAAGGTGACGATGAGGCTATCCGAGGACGACAGCTTGAGCACGTTCTTGCCGAAGGTCGGGGTGTAGACCGTGATGAGATAGAAGGACACGGTCGTCATCACCACCATCATCATGCCGGCCACCACGATCTTCCAGTTCTGTGCGATGGAGGCCATGATTTCGCCGAAGCGCGGATGGTGCTTGCGGGCCAGGAATTCCTCGGTCTCCTGCAGTGAACGGCGGATGATGAAGATGGCCGGAACGATCAGGCAGCCGATGAAGAAGGGAATGCGCCAGCCCCAGTCGCTGATCTGCGCTGGTGCCAGCGTCTGGCTGACCAGATAGCCGATCAGGGCCGAGGCCATGATGGCCGCCTGCTGGCTGGCGGACTGCCAGCTGACATAAAAGCCCTTGTTGCCGGGCGTGGCCATTTCAGCCAGATAGACCGACACGCCACCCAGTTCCACCCCTGCCGAGAATCCTTGCAGCAGCCGTCCGGTCAGCACCAGGATGGGCGCGGCCACGCCGATGGTGGCGTAGCCCGGCACGAAGGCGATCAGCAGTGTGCCGATGGCCATGATGGCCAGCGTCACGATCAGGCCCTGGCGGCGTCCGACGCGGTCGATGTAGCTGCCCAGGATGATGGCGCCCAGAGGACGCATCAGGAAGCCCGCACCGAAGGTGCCGAAGGTCAGGATCAGCGAGACGAACTCATTGTCCGACGGGAAGAAGGTCTTCGAAATGTAGCTGGCATAGAAGCCATACAGGAAGAAGTCGAACATCTCCAGGAAATTGCCGCTGGTCACCCGCAGGACGGTGGACAGCTTGGAGTGTTGGATGCTTTTTGTGCTTGTGGTCATGTCGGTCTCTCTCTTCTCTCTTGATTCAGGCGCTGGATCAGCCGTCGATCAGCGCGGCGCCGGATCCAGGCCGGAGGCCTTGATGGCCGCCTCGGCTTCCGGCGAGGCCAGGTATTGCAGCAGTTCCCTGGCGGCCTGCGGCTCCCTGGTGCCGACCACGACGCCTACGGAGAACGGAGTAAGCTGCTGCGCGCTTTCGGGGATGGGGCCGATGATGTCGATGCCCTTGATCGGCTTGAGCTCGGAGATCTGCTGCAGGCCGACTTCTGCCTCGCCGCGCGCCACCACTTCACCCACCGGCTCGGCCGGGATCATGCGGCCCTTGTAGGCCATCTGCTGGTCGATGCCCAGGCGCTTGAACAGCTTGGTGGAGAGGAACACGCCGCTGGCGCTATCCGAATAGACCACTGAATGCGCCGTCAGCAGCGTGCGCTTGAAGGCGTCCAGCGTGGAGATATCAGGCCGGGGCGCGCCGGCCTTGACCGCCAGGCCGATGCGCGAGAGCGCCAGCAGCTTGTGCTCGGAGCGTGACACCTTGCCCTCGGCCACCAGCTTGTCCAATGCATCGCCGACCATGATCACCACGTCGATATGCTCACCGCGCTTGAGACGGTTGGGGATGGCCTGCGGCGTTTCGCCCATGGACGGGCCCCAGCCGGAAATGAGCTTGTGGCCGGTCTTCTTTTCGAAGTCTGGGGCCAGTGCCTTGTAGGCGGCGGCAAAACCGCCCGAGCTGACCACGTGGAGATCGGCTGCGGCGGCCAGGCTGCTGGCGGCACCGATGACCAGGGCCAGCACGCTGCGCTGGAGGACGGAATGGGTGAGGATGCTTTTCATAGGATCTCCGATTGGCGTTTTTAGTTTGAACTAGGGGATGAGACCCGGCAGTTTGCGGAGTATCCTTTGAAAAGTTAATTGCATTTAATCTTGGGATTGATAAAAAATGCGCATCAATATCGAGACCTCCGAATTGCAGGCTTTCATCGCCGTGGCGCGTCAATCCAGCTTCCGGGCGGCGGCTGAGGGCCTGTTCATCACCCAGCCGGCGCTGAGCCGGCGCATCGAGAACCTGGAACAGGCGCTGCAGGAACGCCTGTTCGACCGCACCACCCGGCGCGTTTCCCTGACCCCGGCCGGCGAGCTGTTCCTGGTGCATGCCCAGGCGGTGATGGAAGAACTGGAACTGGCCGTCAAGAGCGTGGAGCAGGGCATGGCGCAACGCCGCCAGCATGTGACGGTGGCCTGCGTGCCTTCGGTGGCCAACAACCTGCTGCCGCTGGTATTGAAGCCCTATGCGCGCAGCCATCCCAATGTGCGGGTGCGCATCATCGACGAGAGCGCGGCCGACGTACTGGAAAGCGTGCGCAAGGGCGAGGCGGACTTCGGCGTGAACTTCATCGGCGCACAGGAAGCCGAGATCGATTTCGAAGAACTGACCCGCGAGCGCTACCTGGCGGTCATGCCGGCCCATCACCCGCTGGCCGCACATGCCACCCTGAACTGGAAATCACTGGCCGGGGAAAAGCTGGTCTCGGTCTCGTCCAGCAGCGGTAACCGCAGCCTGATCGACAATGCCTTCGCCCGCGTACCGCAGCGCCCGGTGATCCAGTACGAGACCAACCACGTGGCCGGCGCCATCAGCCTGGTCGCCGCCGGCCTGGGCGTAGCCCTTCTGCCGGAGCTGGCGCTGCGCAATGCCCCCTACAAGGGCATCGTGGCGCGCCCGGTGACCAGCCCGGTCCTGAGCCGCGCCATGGGCCTGATCAGCCTGAAGGGACGGGTACTCAACCCGGCAGCAGCGACGCTGGCCCAGGCGTTGCGCGATGCGATCATGACCAGGGGCAAGAGATCGTCAGCGCGGGAAGGCTGAGCCTGGCCGGACTGCCTATTTTTTGTGCGGTTTATTGGGAGGGCAGGCGGGGACGCCGCTTGCGCATCGGGGAAATGGGTTATCCACAAATTTATGCACATAAATCGTGGATAAGTTTCCTGTAACGGCGGGGCTTCTGGCGGGGTTGCGTAAATTGTTTGCAAAATTGCGGCCCATAAAAAAGGCCCTCGCTGGGGAGGGCCTTTTTGGGGTGTTCTTGTCTGGTCCGGAGGCAGGTTTTCCTGCGTGGCAGGGCTGCCGAATTCCGAAGAGGGGCGATTATATAGGCTCTGACAAAAAAATGAAACTGCTCTTGGCAGAAAAAAGATGGGTTCGGTGGCAAGCGGTGTGGTGGCGTTGATCCGGGGGATTTTTCACCGGTTTCCGGGAATAGGCGCAAGGAAACCTGTTTGTCTGAACGGGTGTTCAGTGGCGAGCGGATCAGCGGGATTCCTGAGCGAAAGGGTAGCCGGCTTCGTAGAGAATCCACCCCCGACCTTGCATGCAGTTGACCTCCCGGTACATGAATGCCTTGACCACCTGTTCCCGTCCGAGGGCGCATGGTTCGCCTTTGCGTAGGATGAAGGCCACCTCGTCGGCCTCGTCGGCGGCTTTGAAGACGCTGACGTCGTGAGTCGCCCGCCACCGGCCTTCGGGCTTGCTGCAGCCGAGGAGGCTCAGCGTGCAGAGGATGGGGAGGAGGAGTTTCATTGCTTGGGGTAGTGGTTTGTCTTGGTGGGTCAATAAAGAGGGCTGGGGCAAAGTAAATCTAAGCGTTGCGGAGGCCTTAGTGCGGGTTGGCTACCCGTTCCAAAGGAGTGATATGTACCTAAAACGATCTAGAATCGTCTCCCGTAAATTCGTGTCGATTGCCTTTCATTGTTGAGTAGCAGGTTAAAGAGAGTTTCGCTTTCGAAGAGTGTGGGACCTTCGCTACTTGGCTAGGAAAGCACACTGACTCAAATATTAAATCTTCGCGCGAGTTCATCGATCCTCATGAATTTATGATCTTTCTGCAAAAATGGTTTTACGTGCCCTATTGCATTGAGACACTTGCGTAGTTCTGCTGACAGCCATAGTGGTTGATCACTCAAGATTGATGACAATAGCCGCAGAGCTTCGTCCGGAAAGCGTTCTGTTAAGCCTGACTCTAGCAATAAACGAATTATATGGTCAGGATGTTGAACGGGTTGAAGCCAATTTCCAATGGCGACCATCGCTGAAGGGAACTCATTACCGGCTGCAATACATACCCGTGCTAAAGCTTCAGTATTTGCGTTTGCTGCCTGCTCGTTAGATTTCGGCCAGATCTTCATCCAGAATGGGTAGACGCGGTTTCGCCAATAATCTTCGCGCTGATCTCCTGCGCCTTCTAAGGCTCGTGCCAATGCATCCGCCGATTCATGTAGGCCGTCAGAAGGGAGGCTGCGAATAGCCGTGGCCAGTTGGGAGACAGAGAAAGTATCACCTGGATCAAGGGCGGCAAACGTTAAAAATGCTGCGAATTGAGCGCTGTGCTTTCCTAACTCGTTGTAGTGGTTGGCTGTATCAAGAAATACTGGTCTGATTGCCTCCATCAATGGCCGATACAGTCGCGGAGACCAAAGAAAGCCTTCCCATGCAGAGCGTGCTTCGATCTTGGAGAGCCTCCAATCGAAAAGTGGCAGAAGATGCTTAATCGACCACGATGGATCTACTCTAAATAGGGACAAAGCGTGGGCAGACAGCAATACTCTGCCATGCTGGAATTTGGCGATCTTGACATCGCAAATTTCAGTGAATAGAGAGCTAACCGTTTCTGGCAATCCTTCCCCATCGTTTGGTTCGTGCCGATACCACCAATCTAGCAAGGCTTGCGTTACGTGGCCGATGGGATGATTTATGGCGCGGAAGACAGGATCATCGGTATCGCTTTCGTCCTCAAAATCTGCAACGAGAATACGCTTGACTAAGGCAAGAAAATGCTCCAGATGACCATTAAAGGTCTTGGCAATGACCTGTAGCCACCAGCTGACACTGTGCGATAAGGTTTGTATCAAATCATCTGGAGCATTTGCAACGACCGGTGCCATATAGTGCCAAGAGCGATCATGGAGCTTTTCTTCCGACCAGGCTTGGAGCGCATCGCGCCAGCGGTCGGCGGGCCAGCTACTTTGTTGTGAAAGCTTATAAAGAGCGTAGGCGGTGGCCTGAAATCTCTCCGAGCACAACTTTCGCCAGCTATCTCGCCTTAGTTCTTCCGATGTCGGGTGTGCTAGCAAATATTGCAGTATGCCTCGCCGCGTACGGGGAATAGATGCGTACTGCTCCCATGGCTCGCTATCGTCTGACATACCGCTTCCCATCCAGAAGGGGAATTCGTCGCTTTCATTTGTTGCTAGTTTCCAAGTGTTCTGTTTAGAAAGGGAGTCGAGGCGTAATTGTGCCGCTTGATCAAGCGCCACACCCGCTTGTTTCATCTTCGCAAGTCGCAGCTGTAATGACCCACTAAAAACCTGCTCAGTAGATAATCCTAAAAGGAAATCAAAATGAGCAAGGTCATGGACGAAGAATTCAAGCGTTGGACAGCCAAGCGCAAAGCGGCGCTGGTGATGGAAATCATCCAGGGCAAGACGACGGTAGCGGAGGCTAGCCGGTCGTTTGATATCCCGCCTTCAGAGATCGAGGAATGGGTCGATGAAGGCCGCAAAGGGATGGAGAACGCCCTGCGTGCCAAGCCGCTGGATGTGAGAGAACAGTACGAGCGGCAACTCAAGGAGCTGCAGGAAGCTTATGGAGAAGCCATGCTGGAGCTGCGCGCCAGAAAAAAATTGGCGTCCCTGTTGGGCGAGGAAGACAAGTAATCGAGACCATCCGCCAGGGACTCAAACAAGATGGTTTCGATGTGGCTGTCAGCAAGATCTGCGCGTGGTTTGGGATTGCCAGGCGCAGCGCTTACTACAAGCCTGTGAAGGCCGAGCCCAAGGTGCAGGAGCGCTTTGTCGAACCCATTCGCAAGATGATCCTGAAAGAGCCGTCCTTCGGCTATCGCACGGTGGCTGGCCTGCTCGGGTTCAATAAGAACACGGTGCAGCGGATCTTCCAGCTCAAAGGCTGGCAGGTCAAGAAGCGCCCCATTGGTTTCCGTCCCAGGGTGAAAGCCTTGCCGTCGGTAGCCACAGGACCAGACCAGCGCTGGGCCACCGATTTGTGCCGGATCTGGACGGGGCGTGATGGTTGGGCCGTGCTGGCCTTGGTGATCGATTGCCACACGCGGGAATTACTGGGCTGGCATCTGTCGCGTTCGGGCAAGTCGAAGACGGCAGAGTCGGCCTTGGAGCAAGCGCTGATCGCGCGTTATGGCTCACTGGGTCGCGTGACGGCGCCGTTCTTGCTGCGCTCCGATAACGGCCTGGTGTTCACCAGCCGTAGTTACACCGCGTTGGTCCGCAGTTACGGGCTTCAGCAAGAGTTCATCACGCCGCATTGCCCACAGCAGAACGGCATGGTCGAACGCGTCATCAGAACCCTAAAGGAGCAATGCGCTCATCGACATCGCTTCGAAACATTGCAGCACGCCAGTCGCATCATTGGTGACTGGATCGGCTTCTATAACCACCGCCGGCCGCATCAGGCGCTGGGGATGAAGACACCGGCTGAGGCGTTTGCTTTAGCTGCTTGAGGTGAGCAGGTTTGGCTGGGTCATTACA
>NZ_DASQOH010000049.1:0-122975 GCF_035644555.1 Herbaspirillum sp. | reverse complement strand
CTGGTTTCCTTGAAGAAAGAATTGTCTCGGATCGGCGTCGTCGCCCGCTGGCGGCGCATTGGCGCGCAAGCGAATGGGAGCACCTGTCGTTTTGGAAGTTGGATATTACCAGTTTATTGGTAAGACCAATAGGCCAATTTTGTGAGGGAAGGGCAAATCGACTTGCGTGTGCCAGTTTTGAACGCAAATCGACAGTAGGAGAATCTTCTGACAAGACAATGGCGAAAAAAAGGCGAAAAGGGGTGAGGCAAAAGCGCCTCACCCCTTTTTCTCTTTTCTTGAAATAAAACCTCGGGTCGACTATCTGATCCCTTTTTTTATTCCTAGGCCGCCACTCCTGTGGAATGGTTTCTTAGCGGCTGCCGCCGCCGGCCAGAATCTTCTCGCCAGTCAACCAGCGTGCATCATCCGACGCCAGGAATGTGACCACGTCGGCAATATCATTGGGCTGGCCAATGCGGCCCAGCGGCGTGGTGCTCACGGCCCAGGTCTCGAAATCCGAACCGATAAAGCCGGCACTGTGGGTACCTTCAGTCTCGACCATGCCCGGATTGACGCTGTTGACGCGGATCTTGCGCGGCCCCAGTTCCTTCGCCAGCACGCCGGTGATGGCATCGACGGCACCCTTGGTGGCAGTGTAGACGGCGCTGCCGGGCGGCGTGATGCTGCTGACGACAGAGCCGATGTTGATGACGCTGGCGCCTTCCTGCAGATGCTTGGCGGCGGCTTGGGTTACCAGCAGCAGGCCCAGCACGTTGACGTTGAACTGTTTATGGAAATGCTCTTCGGTGATGGCTTCCAGCGGCGCCATGTCGTATACGCCCGAATTGTTGACCAGAATGTCGAGGCGACCATATTCCTTGATGGCGGCATCGATGATGCCCGCCGCATGCGCTGCATTGGACACGTCGCCGCCCACGGCAACTGCACGGCCACCGGCGGCGACGATCTCGCCCACGACCTTGTCGGCGCCGGCGCGGCTGGTCGCGTAGTTGACAACGACGGCGGCACCGCTGGCTGCCAGCGCCTTGGCGATGGCAGCGCCGATTCCTTTCGATGCGCCTGTGACGACGGCGACCTTGCTTTGAAGTTTGCTCATGATGCTTCCTTTCTGTTGGTGGAGGAAGAATGTCGGAGACGACATCTTGGTCGCACTATAAGCAGCATATTTCGGTGGATAAAGCCGCCTTTTTCGACTTCACTGTTCGCAAAATAAATACAATTCATTCAATTAATTATTTTTGTCATAAATAAATGCAACAATTGAATTTCCACAATGAAATGCCTCGGTGATCAGGACGACCATCACCGAACACGATCCTTCTCCGGCCAAGTCCCCTCATTGGGTCAGCAGTCAGCCAACACCCTGCCCGCAAGCCATAGCGCGCCAGCATGCCTTCATGCAAGCGCTTGAGTTCGTCCATGGTCAGCGCTGCATCTGGGCTTGTTCATGCTCAGGTGCATGAAAATCGCGCCAAATCGCGCCAAATTGCGCCGCCGGTAACGCACCTCCCTCCGAATCACCCGGGAATATCGATCCCGGAGAGTTTCGCGCAGAGGTCGATCAGGCGATCCTGCTGAATCACATCGAGAGCGACAGGATTCGGGTCCATCTTTTTGAGGTGATAGAAATACTTGCCCGTCACCTGTGCCTTCGCGTCACCGGAGGAGGCCAGCCAGGCTTGCGTGAGATGGGCCTGCTGCATGTCGTCCGGCGCACCAGGTCCGCCCATCTTGGTGGGGACCCACCCTGGCTCCAGAGCATTGGATTTCACCATCGGCCAGCGTCGGGCGATCGCCATGGCCAGCATGGCATCGTGCAGTTTGCTCTCTGCATAGGCGTCCGAGCCATTCCATCGACGTTGCTCCCACAGCAGGTCCTCCAGGTGGGGGCGCACGTGATGATGCATCCCCGAGCTCAGATAGACCAGGCGGGAAGGGCGCTGGATCAGGGCGGTGAGCACATAGGCCGATAAGGTATTGATCGCAAACACATGGGGCAGTCCGTCGACGGTCAGCCGATGCGCTTCACGGTAGCCCACGGCGGCATTGTGGATGACGGCATCGAACTGCCCCAGGTCATTGACCTGGGCGGCCAGCGCGATGCTGCCAGCGATGGTTTCCACGTCGCCCGTGACAATGGCCTCGGCCTTGGGACTGGCACGTCGGGTTTCGGCAGCGCGAGCGGCGTTGCGTGCATGCAGAACTACGCTGTGCCCTTGCTGGATCAACAGCTGGCCCGCCATCAGGCCCAGGCCAGTGGAAGAACCGGAGATGAAGATGCGTGACATGAATTGCTCCTGGATGGATGAGGGGACCCGCCAACGGCGGGCCCGGAATGACGATACTTAGGACCGGGAACGAACGGGTCCAGCGATCAGAATGCCTCCCGCAAGTGCGCAGGCCGTTCCGAAGAGATAGACCGCAGCGTAGCCCAAATGCGTTGCGATGACGCCTGCGACCGGTCCCGCGATGCCATAGGCGATGTCCAGAAAGGCGACGAAGGCAGCCATGGCGCTGCCGCGATTGGCCGGCGGCACCCGCTTGAGCGCTTCCACGCCCAGCGCCGGAAAGATCAGGGCGCATCCCAGGCCGGTCACCAGCGCGCCGGCCAATGCCAGCCAGGCGGTGGGGGCCGCCCACAGCAAGAGTTGGCCCACGGCTTCGATCAGCAAGGAGCAGAGCGCCACACGGTAACCGCCCAACTGGTCCGGGAGATGGCCCAGCGCCAGTCGTACGAGGATAAAGCCGATGCCGAAGGCGGTCATGACCAGGCCCGCGTTATCCCAGTGACGTGCGGCGAAATAGAGCGAAGCGAATGCCGTCAATCCCGACAAGCCCACTCCCTGCAGCATCAGTCCCAGACCCTCGCGCCAGATGCGGCCCAGTACCAGATGGAAAGGCAGGCGATCGCCACCGGCCGACAGGTAGGAGGTCGATCCCAGGACGATCAGCGCGGCCAGGACCGGTGCCAGGATGCAGGCCATCATGGCAGCCGCCAATCCATAGTGCAGATAAAGCGCCATACCGATCGGAGCGCCGATGGACAGGGCGGCAAACATGGCGATCCCGGTCCAGGACATGGACATGCCGGCACGCTGGGGGCCGACCGAGGCGATTGACCAGGACACGCAACCGGTGACGAACTGGCTTTCGCCAAGACCGGCCGCCAGGCGCCCTGCGATGATGATGATCAGGCTGGCACTGCTGGACATGCCGGGCCAGGCCGCCACCAGATAGAGCAGGCCTGCGACGGCCGACACCACGGCACCTTGCAAGGCCGAGCGTTTGCCGCCAAGCTGGTCGGTCAGGCGCCCGGCGTAGCCGCGCGTGAGCACCGTCGCCAGGAACTGGATGCCGATCACCAGACCGACCAGCAGATCGCCGAAGCCCAGTCGCTGGTGTACGAACAGCGGGATGACCGGTAGCGGCAGGCCGACTGCCAGATAGCCGCAGAACAGCGCGGCAATGACGCCCGGTGCCGGGCGGGGCCGATGAGCCGGGGCCAGAGCGGCCTCCGGCACGGGTTTGGAAACGAGGGTTCGCATGATTGCCCCTTGAATGAATGCGGTGATGAATGGGGACCCGGTGCGCAGGGCGACGCGGATCGCCGCAGCGCGCCGCGTGAACGCCGGCGATCAGGCCCGGGTCTTGAACAGATCGGTGCGATAGCCGCTGGCCTGGATCAGGAAGTCGCGCGAGGCAGTGATCTCGGCATTGAGCTTGGCCTGGTCGACATCGATCAGGCGGCCGCCACGCTTGCGCAGGGTGCCCGCTACCATGACGGTATCGACATCGGCGCGTTCCACCGCCTGGACGATGGTGCCGATGGCATGGGTGACAGGCCATACTGCCACGCCGGTGGTACGCACCATGATGATGTCGGCCTGCTTGCCGGGGGTCAGTGTTCCGACCTGGCCTTCCAGCCCGGCGGCGCGGGCGCCATTGACGGTGGCCGCCTGCAGGACCGCTTCCACCGAGATCGGCGCCGGCGCATCTGCCTCGCCACGGAAACGGCGATAGCGCATGGCCGAGCGTTGCTGGCCGAACAGGGCATGCATTTCGCCGAACATGTCGCTGCCGAATGCCGTATCCAGATCGATGCCCAGGGCCGGGGCGAGACCATGGTCGATGGCGATCTGGTAGGCGAAGCTGTCATCGTCGAAGCCGAACAGGGCATCCGAACGGGGATTGACGGTGATGTTGACCCCGGCATCGGCCAGCAGCTTCCAGGTTTCCGGCGGTACGCGGGTGCAGTGGTTGAAGATATTGTCGCTACCCAGCACGCCGGCTTGCGCGAACTCCGGCCCCAGCTTGGCCAGATCGCCGATGAACTCGGTCAGGATGCGCATGTCCAGTTCGCGCGCCACGCGCCACCAGTCCAGATTGAGCTGGCCGAACAGGCCGACCTTGACCAGACTGCCGGCATGGTTCCAGTTGTCGGCCAGGCGCTGCAGGTCTCCCGGCAGGTGGGCCGAGCTGGCCTGCTTGTCCATGGCTGGACCCACCATGTGCAGGGCGCGAATGCCGCTGCCTTCCAGCGCATCCAGCGCAGCGTCGGTGTGTTCGGGGCTGCGGGAGCTGTGGCAGGCATCGATGAGGGTGGTGATCCCGGCGTCCAGTGATGCCACGGCGGTCAGCCTCGTGCTCAGGAACATGTCCAGCGGACGATAGTGGGCTCCCAGTTTTTCGGCGACCACATCGATGTAGGCGAACAGGTCATCGACGTCCGGCAACAGACGGCGCATCACGCCCAGCCAGGCATGATGGTGAGCATCAATCAGGCCCGGCATGACGATATGGCCGCTGGCGTCGATCACTTCGGCGTCATCGACAGCCGACTGCGGCCCGACGGCGACGATGCGCCCACCCTCTACCAGAACATCGCCGGTGACAAGATTGGGGACCTTGGGGTCCATGGTGACGACGGTGCCGCCTTTGAAGAGGATACGTTGCGAATGGCTCATGATGTGCTCCACGGGGTTGGATTGAGATCGACCGGAATCGCAAGGGCGTCAAAAGCCCCTCGCTTCTCCGGTGCGGCGGCCAGATCCTGCCTGGCGCGTCGTTGGAGGCACTTTACGCGGCGAGCCATATTTGATTAAGATGGGGAAAGGCAAATCATCTTTGCTAAAAGTCAAAGGAGCAGGTATGGGTTTCGATGGGCGACTATTGTCGGGAATGACAGTATTGGCGGCAGTGGTGGAAACCGGGAGCTTTACCCGGGCCGCCGAGGTACTGGGGCTGTCCGCCTCCGGTGTCAGCCGTGCCGTCACCCGCCTGGAGGAGCGCATCGGTATCCGGCTTCTGGATCGCAGCACGCGCGCCCTGCATCTGACCGACGATGGTGGGCGCCTGTATCAGTTGGCCGCGCCCCATCTGTCGGGTATCGAAGAGGCAGCCAATACCGTCTCCCGTTCGGCCACCAGTGCCCGCGGCATTCTGCGGGTGGGTTTGAATCCGCTCTTTTCCGGTCACGTGCTGGCGCCACGCATTGCTGAATTCACCGAGCGCTATCCCGAGATTGAACTGGTCAGCGTGGCTTTTCCCGATAACGCCGATCTGGTGAGCGAGGGGATTGATGTGGCGGTGCGATTTGGTCCGCAACCCTCATCGGCCATGACGTCGCTGAAGCTGATGGAGACCCGGGTCCTGACCGTGGCCGCTCCCGGCTACCTGCACAAGCACGGCACACCACGCCATCCTGATGAACTGGTGAAACACGATTGCATGCAGTTCATCGATCCCCGACGCGGCAGACCGTTCAACTGGGAGTTTCATCGTGGCAAGGAGGTAAGGCAGATCCAGACCCGGGGCCGGCTCACATTGACCGATCCCAATACCATGGTCGGTGCCTGCATCGCCGGTGCCGGCATTGCACAGGTACTGGCGCTGGGAATGGCGCCTTTGTTGGAGAGTGGGGCGCTGCTTGAACTCTTTCCCGATTGGCCGGGCGAGACCTTCCCGCTGTATCTGATCCGGCCCTCGCGCCGCTTGCCACCGGCGGCGGTCCAGGCCTTCATCGACTTTTGCGTGGAGATATCCAGGCCAGGGCGCAAGCGCCCCGGCCATTGAGTCGCCCGCCAGGGCAGGTGGTGCGCCGTCGGCAAGACTGCGCGCCCATTCACTGCGCCCATGCCCCGCTCAGAAGGTCGCCCAATCCTCCTCTTTCGCCGCCTGCGCGGTACTCTGATGGTTCAGGCGCCGGGGCGCGGCGTGGCCCACGGCCTGGCTGGCCGTGGAGGTCTTGATGGCTGTAATGGCCGGCGGCGCTGGCGAGCGCGGCGCATCCTGGTAGCTAATGGCGTTCTGTCCCAGGTTGAAGATGCTCACGATCTGGGCCAGGGAATCGGCCTGGTCCTGCAGCGCGCGCGAGGCGGCAGCGGCTTCTTCCACCAGCGAGGCATTCTGCTGGGTCACATCGTCCATCTGCATGATGGCCTGGTTGATCTGCTCGATGCCGGCGGTCTGTTCCACGCTGGCCGCCGAGATCTCGCCGATGATGGACGTCACCTTGCGCGAATTCTCCACGATGCCGCTCATGGTGGTGCCGGCCTGGTCGGCCAGGCGCGCGCCGACGCTGACCTTTTCCACCGAGTCCTCGATGAGCGCCTTGATCTCCTTGGCGGCCGCGGCCGAACGCTGTGCCAGATTGCGCACTTCGCTGGCGACCACCGCGAAACCGCGCCCCTGTTCGCCGGCCCGCGCCGCTTCGACGGCGGCGTTGAGGGCCAGGATGTTGGTCTGGAAGGCGATGCCGTCGATCACGCTGATGATGTCCACCACCTTGCGCGAGGAGTCATTGATGGCGCTCATGGTATCGACCACCTTGGCCACGACCTCGCCGCCTTCCAGTGCGACGGTGGAGGCAGTGGAGGCCATCTGTTTGGCGTCCTGGGCATTGTTGGCGTTGTGCTTGACGGTGGAAGTCAGTTCCTCCATCGAGGACGCCGTTTCCTCCAGGGCGCTGGCCTGCTGCTCGGTACGCGCCGACAGGTCCAGGTTGCCGGTAGCGATCTGGCGCGAGCCGGTGGCGATGCTTTCGCTGCTGGTGCGCACTGTCTGCACCACCTTGCGCAAGGACGCCTGCATCATGTGCATGGCGTTGACCACGCTGCCCTGTGCCGCATGGCTGGTATCGATATGGGTGCTCAGGTCGCCCGAGGCGATGGCATCGGCGGCGGCCGCCACATCGCGTGGTTCACCGCCGAGCTGGCGCGTCAGGTTGCGCGAGATGAACAGGCCCAGCGCCACGCCGAAGAGTACGCCGCCGCAGGTCAGCACGATCAGCAGGCTGCGGATGTGGGCATAGATGAGGTCGGTCTCGTCGTTGAGCTTGTCGGCGTTGTCTTTCTTGACCTCCATCATCTGCAGCATCATCTTCTCGGCCTCGTTGGCCAGCGGACGCACGGTGGAGAACAACTGGCTGGTGGACTGGCGGCCATCGGCCAGGGATTCCTTGCGCAGCACCTCGGCCGTGGCGGTGATGGCACCCCGATAGGCCTCGAAGGCCTGCCTGGCCTTGCCCACCAGGGCCAGGCCTTCGGGCGTGCTGAAGCGCTGTTCGGCTGCGCTCAATGCCTTGTCGGTATTGTCCAGGCGCTTGGCGAGTTCATCCAGGCTGTTCGCACGTTCTTCGGCAGTCTCGGCCAGCATGGCGCTGCGGATGGCGCGATTGGACGAGCTCAGGTCCAGCGTGGCCTGGGCCGAATGGCGCAAGCCAACCACCTGCTTCTCGTACATTTCGGTAGCCAGGTCATTGATCTGCCCGGCCTTGAGGATGCCGATGGTACCGATGATGGCGCCGATCGTGGCCACGGCCAAGAAACCACCGAGGAGTTTGTGGCTGACTTTCAGATTGGTGAACCAGTTCATTGCTGCCCCTTATTTCAAATTGAGTTGCATGGCATCGCAGTCGGTCGCGTGCATGTGGTCTGGGCCAGGTTGCGTAGGTGCGTGGGAACCTGCCAATCGCTGTGGAGGACAGGAGATCGGACTTGCCTCGGCCAGAGGGGTAGGGAGGTACTGCGGGTGATGAGCGGGAATTTCCAGGCCAGGCGTGATCCGAGATTCACCGTCGACGTGCGATCCTTGGTTCTTCTCGTGTCTGGCCAGCGGACTTTATTACAGATGAGCATCTGCGTTTAGTCCCCTGCAGCCTGAAAGACTGTTTGTAAAAACTGGGGAATGCAGGGCTGTGAGGGCAGGTTCAGTTGGTCCTTGAAAGCCCTGCGGTGCGCGTGCTCGTTTGATGTAATGGCTCGCTTCCCGGCGCTCGGCCGTCCGAAGTGGCCGGGAGCGAGGCCTGCCGTGACTTCGTAGCACCGCGGCAAGCTGCTGTATCCGTGTGGAAACTATCAAGTTAAATTAATTATTTTTTTAATTTTTGCGCCCTAATCAATCCCTCCCTCCTGTATTACATTCCGCAATTGATGCAGCTTTGCTGCCGAGCTGGTCGATCCGCCGTCCGGGTCGCGTGCTGCCGACGCAATCCTGTCGACCTTGATGCCGCCTTGTCACCCGAGCCGGCCCAGGCGATGTCCTGATCTTGTACGGCCTGCCTTCTCCATCGGCAATATGGGCCGACTCACATTTAGAGAAGAATTGATATTCCGTACAATCCGTCATTTAAAGGAATAAGTTCATCCATATCATGTTGCGATAGAAAAACTCGCATTGCACCGTCACCTGATTCGGGCGCGGTCGCATCAGCACAGTCAATCAATGAGAAAACTTGGAATAGACGATCTCGCGCGAATGGCCACGTTTGCGCGCGTGGTGGAACTGGGTGCTTTTTCGCGCGCCGCCAAAGCCCTGGGCCTGACCACCTCTTCGGTCAGCCAGCATGTCAGGATGCTTGAGTTGTCATTGCAGGCGACGCTGCTCAATCGCTCCTCCCGCAAGCTCAGTCTGACCGAAGCGGGTACGCTGTTCTACAAGCACTGCGCGCACATCGTCACCGCCGCCAGCGAAGCCGAGCAAAGTGTTGCGGTACTCAACAACGAGATGGTGGGAGAGTTGCGCATCGCCGTCTCGAGTTTCATGTCCACCCGATACCTGATTCCGGCGCTGCATGATTTCATCAAGCACAATCCCAAGATCAAGTTGCGCTTCGAAGTGGCCGATCACAACATCGACCTGATCGATCACCGCATCGATCTGGCGCTGCGTGCAGGTCGCAATCGTCAGCCGGGCGACATCTTCCTCGGACGCTTCGCCGACGTCCTGTGCGCCTCGCCGGAATACCTCGAGAGCCGGCCGCCCATCCACTCACCGGTGGATCTGTTGCAGCATGATTTCCTGCTCTTCAATCCTCATGGCGAACCTTGCTTCCTAGAGTTTTCCAACGAGGCCGCAGGCACCGTACGTGTGCGCCTGCAACCGCGCATCAGCGCCAATCATGCCCGTTCCCTGCGCTTTCTGGCACTCGATGGTCATGGCATTGCGCGCCTGCTGCACAACAAGATCGGCGAGGATCTCCAGAGCGGACGACTGCGCCAGGTGCTCCCGCAATGGTCGCTGGGCGGTTTCGACATCTTCGTGACCGTGCGTCATCGCGACAACATGCCGGCCAAGGTGCGGCAATGCCTGGATCATATCGAGCGTTACTTCGCATCGATCCTCCCGCTGCACGCGATGTCGGCCTGCGCTGCGGCTTCCGGCTGAGCCTTGTATGGCTGCGACAATTTGTCGCGGGCGCGCTTGCGCCAGCGGAGTAAGCTATTGACCCTGCTTCATCCAGAGGCATTGCTTCTTTCGTTCGGTCATTCAGTCTTCCAGTCATCTCCAGCCAGACCCACAACATGAAAAAACTCCGCCATCTCCTCCCCCTGGCCCTGCTGGCCAGCTTCGCCTTCACCTCATCGGCCTGGGCGCATGCCCATCTCAAGTCCGCAGTGCCCGCCGACCAGGCGGTGGTAGCCACTGCGGCTGCCCCTACCGATCTGACGCTGGTGTTTACCGAAGGCCTGAACCTGAACTTCAGCGGCCTCAAGCTGCTGGGCCCTGATCAACAGGAAATCAAGCTGGGCCAGGCCATGCTGATGGACCAGGGCAAGTCGCTGATGGTCCCGGTGCCGTCGCATCTGGGCGCAGGCAAGTACACCGTGCAATGGCATGTGCTCTCGGTTGACGGTCACAAGACCGAGGGAAGCTATCACTTCACCGTCGCCCCTTGAGTGGGACGGTAGCGCTGCTGGGGTTGTGCCGTCTGCTGCTGGACGGTGCGGCGCTGTTCCTGTGGGGAATGACGCTGATGCTGCTGGCGCTGGTGCCGCAGCCCTTGCGCGATGCATTGTGGCAGCGTCTGGCGCTGTGCCGCCGTGTCCTTTGCACCCTGATCCTGCTGGCCGTAGCCGGCACCTTGCCGCTGCAGGCGGCGATCCTGGGCGAGGGCTGGCCTGACGCACTGCGAATGCAGATGCTGGCGGCGGTCGCCAATGGCACCTCAATCGGTACGGCATGGTGGTGTCAGCTGAGTGCGCTGGTCCTGCTGCTGGCGGCCGGCCTGTTCCGGGTCACCCTGGCCCAGCGCGTCAGCCTGCTGGCCAGTGCCATTCTCCTGGCAGGACTCTCCCTGACCGGCCACGCAGCCATGCACCAGGGCTGGCTCGGCCTGCTTCACCAGGCCAACGACGTGCTGCATGTCTGGGCGGTGGGTGCCTGGGTCGGTGCCTTGCCGGTGGTGCTGCTGGTATTGCCGCGCCTGCAGCGCAGCGCGCAAGCGCCAGAGACAGCACAGGCGGTGACCATCCTGCGCCGCTTTTCCACGGCCGGGCATGGCGTGGTTGCGCTGGTGTGGTTCACCGGCCTGGTCAACACCTGTTTCATCCTCGGCGGCTTGCCGCTGGACTGGTCGTTTGCCTACCAGCGCCTGCTGGCACTGAAGTGCGTGCTGGTGGGCGCGATGGTGCTGGTGGCGCTGTTCAATCGCTATGGACTGGTCCCGGCACTACGCCGCCAACCGCGCGCCTTGGCGCTGCTGGCACGCCTGACCTGGCTGGAGATCCTGCTGTCGCTGCTGGTCATGACACTGCTGGCCTGGCTGGGGATGCTGCAGCCGGACTGATGCTGCAGCCTGAGCCGGTCTCAATCGTGCAGGCGACCCAGGAACTGGCGACAGCGTTCGCTGGCCTGGGCGCCGAAGAAGTGTTCCGGCGTCGTATCTTCCAGCACGTGCCCGCCCTCCATGAAGACGATGCGATCAGCCACGTCCCGGGCAAAGCGGGTCTCATGCGTGACCACCAGCATGGTCATGCCTTCCTTGGCCAGTTCACGCATGACGTTGAGCACATCGTCGCGCAACTCGGGGTCCAGTGCCGAGGTCGGTTCGTCGAACAGGATCACTTCAGGCTCCATGGCCAGGGCGCGAGCGATCGCCACGCGCTGTTTCTGGCCTCCGGAGAGCTTGCCGGGATAGGCATCGGCCTTCTCCGCCAGTCCCACCTTGCCCAACAGCGCCAGGCCGCGTCGCCTCGCCTCTTCGCGGGCTACGCCCTTGACCGAGACCAGGCCCTCGATCACGTTCTGCAAGGCCGTCATGTGAGGAAACAGGTTGAAGGACTGGAACACCATCGCCGTCTGCTGGCGGATCTGCAGGGTCTTGCGACGGCGCTCGCGTGGCGCCAGTGCCGCCGGTTCGGTCAGCTCCACGCCGCAGATCTCGATACTGCCGCGATCAGGCAATTCCAGCAGGTTCAGCGAACGGATGAAGGTGGTCTTGCCGGACCCGGACGGCCCCATGATGACCACCACTTCGCCGCGCGCGACTTCCAGGTTGACGTTGCGCAGCACCTGATTGGTGCCGAAGGCCTTGGCCAGTCCGCGCACGCGGACGGTACATTGTGCGGCTTGGTTCATTGATAGCGCCTCGACAGGGTCTCTTCCAGCCAGGTTTGCAGCAGGGTGAGCAGTTGATTGATGATCCAGTAGATGGTCCCAACGATGATGAACATGTCCATGTAGCGGAAGGTGGTTGCACCCAGCTGGTCGGCTACGCGGGTCAGTTCCACCACCGTGACGGTGGAGGCCAGCGAGGTGTCTTTCATCAGCGCGATCAGGCGACTTCCCAGCGGCGGGATGGCGATGCGCAAGCCCTGCGGCAGGATCACCCGCAGCAAGGTCTTCCAGTAACCCATGCCCATGGACCAGGCCGCTTCCCACTGGCCACGATCCACCGCATTGATGCCCGAGCGGAAGTTCTCGCTCAGATAGGCGGCCGAGAAGAGCGTGAGCGCCAACAAGGCGGCCGGGATCGGGTCGATGGTGATGCCGTAGTTGGGCAGACCGAAGTAGATCAGCAGAATCTGGATCAGCAGCGGCGTGCCGCGAAATATCGAGACATAGGCAAAGGCCAGCCAGCGCAGCGGCCGCCAGTCGGAAATGCGCGCCAGGGCGATCAGCATGCCCAATGCCGAGCCCAGCAGAAATGAACCGAGCCCCAGGCCCAGCGTGACCAGCACTGCCTTTTCCAGCAGCGGCAGCGCCCTCAGGAACAAATCAACCATACTTCTCCTCCCTGCGATGGCGGACATCGCCTCCGATGTCGCCCTCGTTTTTGTCAGTCATGAATCGATCAGCCTGCTGTCTGTGCTTGTGCATAAGCAGCCAGCGCCCGGTCCAGATCGGCGATCAGCAACGTGCTATCTTCCAGTCCGATCGACAGCCGCACCACGGGCTGATCGGTCGCCGGGAAGGCCCGATTGGCCTGCAGTGTGGCCGGATAGTAGGCCGCCAGGCTATGCACGCCGCCCCAGCTGGCGCCGATGACGAAGTGCTGCAAGCTGTCGAAGAAGCTGTGGAAGGCCTGTTCAGGCCCCGGTTTGAGGATCATCGAGAACAGGCAGCCATGGGTCCGGTAATCGCGTTTCCAGAGTGCGTGGCCCGGGTCGGACTCCAGCGGCGGATACATCATGCGCTCTACCATCGGATGCTGTGCCAGATGGCGCGCCACCTGCAGGGTGGCACTGCCTTGCGCGGCCACCCGCAGCTTCAGGGTTTCCAGCCCACGCAGTACCAGGAAGCAATCTTCCGGGCTGACCTGCTGGCCCAGGATGCTCTGGGTCTCGCGCAGGATGTCGTAGTGGGCATGATCATTCATGCTGATGCAGCCCATGAGCACATCGGAATGTCCGCCAAGGAACTTGGTGGCCGCCTGGATGCTGAAGTCCACCCCATGGTCGAGACCGGCAAAGCCAAGAGGACTGGCCCAGGTATTGTCGAGCATGGTCAGCACGCCGCGTTGACGGGCCACCGCAGTGATGGCCGGGATGTCCTGCATTTCCATGGTCACGGTGCCGGGAGCCTCCATGCAGATCATGCGGGTATTGTCCTTGATCAGCGCTTCGATGTCGGCGCCCATGTCGGGACGATACAGCTCGACTTCCACGCCCATCTGCGCCAGCCATTTCTCGGCGAAGCTCTTGAGCGCGCCGTAGCAGGCCGCCGAGACCAGCAGGTGGTCACCGCCCCGCACGAAGCCCATGACGGTCGTCATCAATGCCGCTGCTCCGGAGGGAGCGATGACGCAGTGGCGGCCATTCTCCAGTTGCGCCACTTTCTGTTCCAGCAGGCGGGCGGTGGGAGTCCCGGTCACGCCATAGCTGAAACCGTCGGGTTGGCGCTGCTTGCGCTGGACGAAATCCTCGAAGTTGTCGAAGACCACGGTGGAGGCGCGCATCACCGCCGGAGACAGGCTGGCGAAGGCTTCTTGCTGGGAGGTCGGAGAGTTCGTACTCATGCGATTATTTTGTTAATGTAAAAAAGACGGTCCCAGTATCCGCAAGCCGGACGGGACCAGCAACAGCAGGCGCCACTAACTCTATAAGCGATACTTATACATGGACATGCGAGATATCCAGGTCTTCCGGGCCGTCATGCGGGCCGGGACGACCAGCAAGGCAGCGGCTTTACTGAACGTATCGCAGCCGGCCATCAGCCAGTCGATCCGCAAGCTGGAGGCTTCTTCCGAACTGCGTCTGTTCGAGCGCACGCGCGGCCGGCTGGTACCTACGCAGGAGGCACTGGCCCTGATCGTGGAGGTCGACCGCTGCTTCGCCGGCTTCGAGATGATCGAGCACCGCATCCGCAGCTTGCGCTCGTTCGGTCTCGGGCGCCTGGCCATCGCGTCCTTTCCCGCACTGGGGATAGGCTTCATGCCACGTGCCATCGCCGCCTTCGGCCTGGCCGAGCGGCGCGTGCAGATGTCGTTCCAGATCATGAGTTCGCGCGAGGTCTATCAGCAGGTCAGTGCCGGGCAGCTGGACTTCGGCCTGATGGCAGATGAGCTGGCAGTGTCCGGGCTGGAGCATTCGCAGTTCATGAGCGTGCCGGGGGTGATCGTGATGAACGATCGCCATCCGCTGGCCGGCAAGCCGCTCGTCACGGCCGATGACCTGCTGGAGCATCCCTTCATCGCTCTCAATCCCGAGGATGCCAGTCGCCGTCGGCTGGAGCAGGAACTGATCCAGCAGGGCAAGGTGCTGCGCCCCATCCTGGAGACACCCTATTCCAATTCGGTCTGCGAGTTCGCCCTGCGCGGGGTCGGCATGGGCATGGTCCATCCCATCCTGGCGCTGGACTACGTCACCCGGGGCCTGCGCCTGAAACCGATGGAAGTCGCGGCCCACTTCACCGCCTTGCTGGTATTTCGCCCTGGCGTTCCCATGTCCGAAAATGCCAAGGAATTGCTGAGAGTCATGCGCATCCAGATGGAGTCGGACATGAATGCGCTGCGTCAGGTGCTGTATCAGAAGCCGGGTGCGTTCTGAACAGGCCTGGCCTGTCCGTAATGGTGCGCCGCGCACATCCTCTGTGCAAATCGGCAGCCTGTAGGGACGCAGGCTGGCACTGCATGCCACCTTCTCCTCACGTGGCGTAAGGGGTTGAGGCCAGCCGCGTTCTCCTTTACGGCTGCCCGGTGGTGGTGCGGCATTGCAAAATCCCCGGTCTGTTCGGTGCACACTCTATAAGTTCTGCTTATCAGGTTAGAAACCCGCTCTCATTGCCGGGGCGCCGGCAGCGCCGCAAAATGGGCCTCGACATTCATCAATCATCGAGGGGAGCAGCACCATGCAAATGCGTCATTTCATGTTGAAACTATGCGGGTCGGCGCTATTGGGGTTGGCCGCCGGCGCGACGGCGGCACAGAACATCCCGGCCGATATCCTGGCCAGTGCACGGCCGGCCGGCGTGATCCGCATTGCCAACACCCAGAGCAGTCCGCCCTGGAGCCTGATCGACGACAAGCTGCAGCCAGCAGGCTATGACGTGGAGGTCGCCAAGGAAGTGGCACGGCGCATCGGCGTGGCCAAGGTAGTGTTCGTGGCCGACAGCTTCAAGAATTTCGTTGAGGGACTCAAGGCCGGCAAGTATGACCTGGTCATGAATGACCTGACGCCAACGCCCGAACGCGAGAAGCAGGTCGATTTCGCGGCGCCCTACGGCGTGGAGGACTTCCGCATCTTCGTCCTGTCCAGCAATTCCACCATCAAGGATCAGCCCGATCTCAAGGGCAGGAAGGTCGGCGTCACCACCGGCACCAGCAACGAGACCTGGGCCCGCGCACATCTGAAGGAGTCCGATATCCGCACCTATGACAATGGCGGTTTCGTGTTCAATGACCTGGGCAACGGGCGTATCGATGCGGTCATCAGCTCCCATTTCGGCGGCATGAAATACGCCAACGTCAACAAGCTGCCGATCAAGGAAGTCGGGCCGGTCCTGATCTACCAGCTTTCCGCACCGGCCATGGTCAAGGGGCAGCCGGCACTGAAAGACGCGGTCAGCAAGGCAATTGCCGACATGACCCGCGATGGCACACTGGACCGGCTGGCACGACGCTGGGTCGGACCCGAATTTGACATGGTGGGCGACATCCAGCGCGCTCTCAGACAGCAGTGACGCCCTGGGAAAGGAGCCATCCATGGAGAATACCTTGCGCAGGTCGTTGCGGCGGCTGCTGAGGCTGCCCACACTGACTCTGACACTGGGTCTGGCGGCGGGCACGGTACTGATGCTGCCGATGCTGTCGGCGCAGGCTGCTGCCGACGATTCCCTGAGCCGCCTGCAGCAGGCCGGGGTGGTCAGGATCGCCAACACCCAGACCAGCCCGCCCTGGAGCTATCTGGACGACAAGAACCAGCCTGATGGTTATGACGTAGCGGTGGCCCGCGAAATCTTCCGCCGCATCGGCGTGGCCAGGATCGAGTTCATCGCTGACAAGTTCAAGAACTTCGTCGAAGGCATCAATGCGCGCAAATACGACGTCGTCGTCAACAGCATGGCGCGCACGCCGGAGCGGGAAAAGGTGGTGGATTTCACCTTGCCCTACACGGTGCAGGACTTCCGTATCTGGGTCAATGCCAGCAATACCGATATCCGTGACCGCGCCAGCCTGAAGGGCAAGAGCGTTGGCGCCAGTGCCGGCACCGCCAATGAAATGTGGGCGCACAAGAACCTCCCGGACTCGCAGGTACGCGCCTACGAAGGGGGCGGCTTCCTCTACAACGATCTGGTGAGCGGCCGTCTGGATTCGGTGATCGACTCCTATTTCAACGGCTACAAGATGAAGACCATCAACAACCTCCCGGTAAAGACGGTCGGTGCGCCGCTGGTCTATTCGCTCGGTGCGGCCGTATTGCCCAAGCACGCCGACGCACTCAAGGCCGCCATGGACAAGGCGATCACCGACATGATCGCGGATGGCACCCTGCAGAAGATCGCGCAGCGCTATGTCAGCCCGGACTACGACATGGTCGGCAACATGAAGAAGGCGATCGATCACTGATCCGTGCAGATCTGGCGTGTTCCTCAATACCTGAAGCATCCGATACGCCGGATACACCCGATACATCCAATACATCAGAACATCAGAACATCACATGGCAAGCAATCCCATCAAGAGCGACGTCGATTTCGATGCCGACGGCAAGCAGATCGGTTTTCTGCGGCTTCCGCACTCCGTCCACCGGTCTGCCTACGGCTGGCTGCCCATTCCGGTGGCTTCGATCAAGCGCGGCGAGGGACCGGTGGTCATCGTCAGCGCGGGTACCCACGGCGATGAATACGAAGGACAGATCATTGTCTCGCGGATGATCCGCGAGATCCAGACCGAGATGGTCACTGGGCAATTGATCCTCCTGCCCATGGCCAATGCCCCGGCCGCCGAGGCCGGTCTGCGGACCTCGCCGCTGGATGACGGCAATCTCAACCGCCTCTATCCAGGCGATCCCGCCGGCACTCCCTCGCAGGTGATCGCCCACTACATCGAACATGTGTTGCTGGCCCGTGCCGATTACATGCTGGACCTGCATTCCGGCGGCAGTTCACTGATGTACGACGGCGCCAACATGATGGGCTTGGAGCCACGCGATGCGGAAGAGGAACAGAAAGTCACCGGCCTGCTCAAGGCCTTCGGTCTTCCCAAGGCCTTCCTGTACCAGCCCAACCCGGTCAATGTCACCGCCGCGGCGCGCCGCCAGGGGGCGATCTGTTTCCTGACCGAACTGGGTGGCGGTGGTGGTGTCGATGCCGCTCTGGTGCGACAGGGCATGCAGGGTGTACTGCATCTGCTGGGCTATATCGGGCTGTTGCAGGGCAAGCTGGTGCCGCCGCGGCCACCCGCCGATGCGCGGCTGATGGCCATCGACCGCAACCGGCATTATGTCTATGCCATGGACCACGGTGTATATGAACCGCTGGCCGAGCTGGGCGAAGTGGTCAGGCAAGGGCAGGCGGCGGCCCTGATCCACTTCCCCGACAACCCGGTGCGCCCGCCCGAGACGGTGAGTTTTGCCGCCGATGGTGAGATCGTCTGCAAGCGCGCCATCGCCCAGGTCAGACGCGGCGATTGCATCTTCCAGCTGGCCAGCGAGCGCAAGTCCTCACTCTGAGGCGCTGCCATGCGCCCGCTGGCCGGGCCGGACGAGATCACCTGACCCCGGCCGCCGCCCCCAGCCGATCGAAGTCGGCATCCAGCTTCTCCAGCGAGGTCCGGATATGCTGCTGGCGCGCCTTGATCCAGGCGTCCTGTCGGCTCACCCGTTCATTGGCCTCGCGCAGCATGCGGTCCATCTCGGCCGGTTGCGGGCCGCCCACAGTGGCGCGATTGCGCACGATGGCAACCGGGTCCAGGGTGCTGCGGAACTCCTGCTCCGACATCGGCAATACCTGCGGGAATTCGGAATTGAGTACCGCCTGCGTATAGATGCGCTGCGCCTCCGAGTAAGGGAAGTCCAGCGGCCGGATATCGTGCGCCTTGGCATATTCCACCACCTCCGAGGCGAAGTGGTGCCCCACCCGGAACGGCAGCTTGTACTTGCGCATCAGCACGTCGGCCAGTTCCTGGGAGGCGGTCCAGTCGCTGTTGAGTTCTTCCAGCGCGCGCTGGGGATTGATGACCAGCGCATTGAGGATGCTCTCCCAGTTCTTCAGGACCTTTGCCGCATTGAGGACCATGGCCTTGTTGGCCTTCACGTCCTTGGGGTCGCTCATGCCGGGCGGGATGTTGTGTGCCTGCAGGGCGGCGCCCATGCCTTCGGTGAGTACCGTGGTGGCATCGCGACGGGTGCTGTTGAGCAGGCCCGGATTGCGCTTCTGCGGCATGGCCGAGGAGACATAGGTATTCTCGCCGCCTTCCTGCAGCAGTATCCAGGGACGGGGCTGGGCATACTGCGTCATCACGTCCTGGATGAAGGTGCCGGCATGCAGGGCGATGGACGAGACCACCGCGCCGGCTTCCACCGGCTCATCCACCGACGACAGTTGCGAGGCATCGTAGGCGTTGTCGACGATGGCACCGAAGCCCAGATAGTCGGCCATGCGCTGGCGGTTCAGCGGCCAGCTGGTGCCGTTGAGCACGGTGGTTCCCATCGAGGAACGATCGATGCGGGCATAGGCCTCGCGGATGCGCTGGGCATCGCGGTCCAGTGCGGCGGCAAATCCCAGCAGGTAGTGGCCATAGCTGTTGGGCTGGGCCGCCACGCCGTTGGTGTAGTTGGGCACGATGGTGTCGCGCTGGCGCGCTGCCAGCTTCACCATGGCCGCGGTGGTGGCATTGAGTTGCGTGGCCAGGGTCAGCATGTCTTCGCGCAGGATCGCCGAGCGCATGGTGGCCAGCATGTCCTGGCTGGAGCGGCCGGCATGCAGCAAGGTGATCTGCGGGCCGGCCGCCTGGATCAGCAGCGGCTCGAAGGTGATGACCAGGGTAGGGCGCTTGGCGCCCGGCTGTTCGGCATCGGCCAATACCTTGCGGATGCCCTTGACGATGAGCGGGGTCATCGATTTGTCCAGCAGGCCTTCGTCGGTATTGATGACGGCAGTGGCCTTGTTGATCTCGCCCAGCCAGAAGAATTCGTCGTGGCGTTGCTGCTGCTGTTGTGGCTGCGATGGCTGCTGTTGCTGCGGTTGCTGGGCATGCAGCGGGGCCGTCAGGGCCAGCAGGGCGCTGGCAAGGGCAATCGTGGAAAGTTTGTACACCTGGGTCTCCGTGGGTCTTTGGCGATGATCGTTGTTGAGAGGGCAAACCGGGTTTGCCGGGTGCCAATCTTATCCGGCAATGGCGATTCTGTTTTGTCCCGCCTCGGCTGACCCTCCAGGCGCAGGGTGCTGCCACGATGGCCGCCCCCTGCGCCCGCCGGGCAAGCCGCCTCAGGACACGCTGTCGACCAGGGTTTCGCCGCCGGAGACTTCCACCACGGTGCCGGTGACGTAGGGATTGGTCATCAGGAACAGGGCGGCATGGCCGATGTCCTCGGCGCGGCCGACGCGGCGGGCCGGGAATGCTGCGGCCACTTTCTGCTTCAGGCCGGCGCGCACCTCGGCCGGCAGGAAGCCCCACATGTCGGTATCGGTAAAGCCGGGGCGCAGGGTGTTCACGCGGGTCGGGGCCAGTTCGATGGCCAGCGCGGCCGACAAGGCTTCCACGGCCGCAAAGGCCGGCGTGACGGCCGCGAAGCCGGGCTTGGGACGTACCGCCAGGCCACCGCTGAGGAAGGTGATCGAGCCCCCGGCACGCAGCAGCGGCGCGGCATGGCGGGCACAGGCCCAGCTGCCGAGGTACTTGCCTTCCATGTAGCTGCGCGCGCCTTGCATGTCGGCGTCCATGAAACCGCCCCAGCTGCCGATGTCGGGTGCGGCGGTCACGATCAGGTGATCGAAGGCGCCGATGCCCGCGAAGGCCTGGCGTACCGAGGCTTCGTCGCGCATGTCCAGGCTGACCTGTTCGAAGCTGCCCAGGTCTGCTCGTTCCTGAATGGTCGCCACCCGGCGGCTGGCAACCACGACCTGGGCCCCCGCCGCCTGCGCCGCCTGCGCAATGCCCAGGCCGATGCCGCTCTTGCCGCCGACCACCACCACCTTCTTGCCGGCGAGGTTCAGGGAGGGGGCTGCAGAGATAGGCTGATGTGTAGATGTGCTCATGTTCAATTCTCCTCAAAGGAATGTTCACGGGGCGCCGCGATCGCGGGCCGGTGCCGGTCGGGAAGCCAAAGGCCGCCCGGTCAACGTGAGGAGATCGTAATTCCTGTCGATGTTGATGATAATCTGGCGTAATTCGATTACTCTTATTCCAATATGGAATAAATCCTTGTTCGCCATCCTGATGACAGGACGAAGGCAAGGCAGGGCAACACCGAGGAAGACGGAAGATGGACAGATTTCATGAGCTGAGCGCCTTTGTCGCCGTAGTGGAAGCCGGTGGCTTCTCGGCGGCGGCGCGGCGGCTGGGCGATTCGCAGTCGGCCATCAGCAAGTCGGTCAACGCGCTGGAAAAGCGCCTGGGCGTGCAGTTATTGCAGCGGAGCACGCGCAGCGTGCGGTTGACCGAGCACGGGCGCCAATACTACGAGCGCACCCAGCCGCTGCTGGAAGAGATGGCCCAGGCCGATGGCGAGATCATGCGCACTACGCTGGAGATCTCCGGCCCGGTGCGGGTCGCGGCGGCGGCGACCTTCGGCCGGCTGCACGTCCTGCCGCTGCTGCCGGCGCTGCTGGCGCGCTACCCCGGGGTACGGCTGGACCTGCAACTGGCCGATGGCGTCAACGACCTGCTGGCCGAGGGCATCGACCTGGCCATTCGGGTCAGTCCGGAGCGCCATCCGGATGCGGTGGTCAAGCGCATCACCAGCAGCCCGCTGGTGTGCGCCGGTTCGCGCCACTATTTCGCGCAGCACGGGGTGCCGGCCACGCCGCAGGCGCTGGCACACCACAACTGCCTCATCTACAAGGACATGCGTGAATGGCACTTCACCGGTCCCCAGGGGCGGTTCAGCGTGCCGGTCAGCGGCAACCTCTCGTCCAATACCGTGGAGACCATCCTCAGCGCCGTGCAGGCGGGCCTGGGCATCGGCATGTTCAATCGCGCCTCGCTGGTGGAGCCGGAGCAAGGGCGGGGCAGGGGAACGCTGCAGGACGCGGGGATCATCACCGTCCTCGATGACTTCATCGACGACACCCGCGACATCTGCCTGGTCTGGCCGCGCCGCCGCTTCATCCCGGCCCGGGTGCGGGCGGTGACGGAGTTCTTCGCCGAGGCATTGGCCCCGCGCCTGTAATCGCCCTTGCGATGGTCCTTCCGATGGTCCTTGCGGGCAGTCGGAAGGGGAGAGGCGTTATACTGTTCTTATATACAGTTAAACGCCCCAGATGCATCCCATGGCCGCCGTTTTGGACCCCACCCACCGTTTTTACTATCTCGGCAACTTCCAGCAGGTTCTGGACTGGCTGGCGCAGCGCTATGGCGATCTGCTGAACGCGGAAGAACGCGACTTCATCACCGCCTTCCCTGGCTTACCGCTGGCTTCGCGCGCGCTGTTCGTGCGCATGATGATGCGTAAAGGTGAACTCTTTCGCGTCAGTAAACTGGCCTATCCGGAGATCGATTGTTCATTGCAGGCTTTACGTGGCCTGCCGGGGGCCTGCGTCGAACACGACCCTGTGCTGAGCCTGCAGCAGTTCGCCCAGCTATCTACCCGGGCCGAGCTGCTGGTGCAGTTCGATTCGCCGGCCTTGCGCTCGCCTGCGTGCAAGGCCCTGCGCAAGGACGCCTTGTTGTCCCTGCTGGCCGAGGATGCCGCCCACGGTCATCCGCGGCCCTTTTCGCAATGGCAGCACAAGGGCAGCGACCAGGCCGTGCGCTTGCTGAACCGGCCCCTATGCGAGCGCCTGCGGCTGATGTTCTTCGGCAACCTGCGCCAGGACTGGAGCGAATTCGTGCTGGCCGATATCGGCACCCTGCGTTATGAGCGGGTCGCGCTGGGGCCGCAGGCCAGGGGTTTTCGCAGCCGTGGCGACATCGATCTCTACCTGCAGCTGCACGCCTGTCGCCAGGCCTACGAGGCCGGCACCGCCGCGGGCAGCCTGTTGCCCATGCTGCCCCACGGCGCGTTCGACAATCCCTGGCTGGACAGCCGGCGCCAGCGGTTGATGTTCCGCATCGGCCAGTTGTTCGAGAAGGAGCAGGACCTGTCCCAGGCCCACGCCGTCTATGCAGGCTGCGCCTATCCGGGGGCCCGCGCGCGTGCCATCCGCGTGCTGGAAAAACTGGGCCGCTTCGGCGCCGCGCACAGCTTGCTGCGCACTGCGCAACAGTCGCCGGAAAGCGAAGCGGAGCGCCAGCATCTGGCGCGCATCGCGCCGCGACTGGCGCGTCAGCTGGGGCAACCGGCCCCGGCGCGCCCCCGTGCCGCCGCCGTCGATCGCCTGGACCTGAGCCTGCCTCGACAGGGCGCTGCACGGGTCGAACAGGCGGTGGGCGATTACCTGCAACGGCAGCAGCCGCAGGCACCGGTGTTCTATGTCGAGAATGTGCTGGCCAATGCGCTGTTCGGTCTGCTGTGCTGGGAGGCCATCTTCGCTGCCATTCCGGGGGCCTTCTTCCACCCCTTCCAGCGCGAGCCGGCCGACCTCTTCAGCGCCGACTTCCATGGGCGTCGGCGTGTGCAGTTCGAGCGTTGCTTGTCACGGCTGGACGATGGCAGCCATCGCGCCGCGATCCTGGCGACTCATGAGGTCAAGGCCGGCATCCAGTCGCCCTTCGTGGCCTGGGGCGGCATCACGCGCGACCTGCTGGAACTGGCGCTGGACTGCATCCCGCCCTCGCACCTGCGCCTGTGGTGCCTGCGCATCCTGGACGACGTGCGCGAGAACCGCAGTGGTTTTCCCGATCTGATCCAGTTCTGGCCGCAGCAGCGCAGCTACCGCATGATCGAAGTCAAGGGCCCCGGCGACAAGCTGCAGGACAACCAGCTGCGCTGGCTGGACTATTGCGCCCGCCACGGCATGCCGGTCTCGGTGTGCTACCTGCAGTGGGAGGCGCTGGTTGCATGAGCTCGGTCGCCGCGCCTCCCGCTCCGGTGCAGGATACCTCGCGCTATCGCGTCTCGGTTCGCGCCCTGTGCGAATTCACCGCCAAGGTCGGTGACCTGGACCTGCGCTTCACGCCCACCCCGACCGCGCAGGAAGGCATCGCCGGCCATGCGGTGGTCGCCGCCCGTCGCGGCGCGCACTACCAGAGCGAGGTGGCGCTGGCGGCCGAGCATGGCTCCTTGCACGTGCGCGGTCGCGCCGACGGCTACGACCCGCAGCAGCAACTGCTGGAAGAGGTCAAGACCTATCGCGGCCAGCTCTCCAGCCAGCCCGAGAACCATCGTCAGCTGCACTGGGCGCAACTGCGCGTGTATGGTCATCTGATGTGCGAAAAGCTGGACCTGCAGCAGATCAGGCTGGCGCTGGTGTACTTCGAGATCGGCAGCCAGCAGGAAACCCGCTTTGAGGAGACCCGGCCCCGCGAAGAATTGGCCAGCCTCTTCGCCAGCCAGTGCCAACGTTTCGCCGACTGGGCCGCGCAGGAACTGGCGCATCGCGCCGCCCGCGATACTGCCCTGCAGACCCTGGCGTTTCCGCATGGGGATTTCCGGCCCGGTCAACGGCAACTGGCGGAGGCCGTGTTTCGCGCCCATCGCAGCCGCCGCTGCCTGCTGGCGCAAGCGCCGACCGGTATCGGCAAGACCCTGGGTACCCTGTTCCCGGCGCTCAAGGCAGCGCCGGAGCAGCGACTGGACAAAATCCTCTTCCTCGCCGCCAAGACCCCTGGCCGACAACTGGCGCTGGACGCCGCCGCCACCCTCAAGGGCCGGGATGGCCAAGGCCTGCCGCTGCGGGTGCTGGAGCTGTGTGCCCGCGACAAGGCCTGCCAATATCCGGACCGCCTGTGCCGGGGCGACTCCTGTCCGCTGGCGCAGGGCTTCTACGACCGCTTGCCGGAGGCGCGCGCGGCCTGCCTGCAGGCGCCCTTGCTGGATCGCCAGCGGCTGCAGGAGATTGCCCTGCAGCACCAGGTCTGCCCCTACTACCTGGGCAGCGAGATGACCCGCTGGAGCGATGTCATCGTCGGCGACTACAACTACTGGTTCGATGGCGGCGCCATGCTCTATGCCATGGCCCAGGCGCATGACTGGCGGGTGAGCGTGCTGGCCGACGAAGCGCACAACCTGGTGGCCCGCGCGCGCAGCATGTACAGCGCCCAGTTGAGTCGCGCTGGCCTGCGCGCGGCCCGGGCGGTGGCACCACCGGCCGTGGCGCGGCCGCTGCAGCAGCTGGCGCGTGCCTGGACCACGGCCACCAAGGACGCCGGCCTGCCGTATCAGGTGCTGGAGACGCCACCGGCGCGCCTGGTCGATGCCCTGAGCAACTGCATCGCCACCATCAACGACTACCTGGCCCAGGTGGCGGTGCCGCTGGAACCGGCCCTGCGCGACTTCCATTTCGATGCCATGGCCTTCGTCCGGCTGGCGGAGTCCTTCGGCCCGCATTCGTTGTTCGACCTGACGCGCCACGACCAGCGTGACAACCTGTTGTGCATCCGCAATGTGGTGCCGGCGCCTTTCCTGGGGCCGCGCTTTGCCTTTGCCCAGTCGACCACGCTATTCTCGGCCACGCTGGCGCCCTGGCATTACTTCGCCGACCTGCTGGGGATGCCGTCGTCGACCGCCTGGATCGATGTCGATTCGCCCTTCCACGCCAGCCAGCTGCAGGTGCGCGTGGCGCGGGAGATTTCCACCACCTGGCAGCGCCGCGCCGCCTCGCTGGCGCCGATCTGCGCTCTCATGGCGCGCCAGTACCGGCACCGGCCGGGCAACTACCTGGCCTTCTTCTCCAGCTTCGACTACCTGCAGCAGGCGCACGACGCCCTGCGCGAGCTACACCCCGACATCCCCACCTGGCAGCAGTCGCGCCGCATGGCCGAAGCCGAGCGCGAGGCTTTCCTGGCGCGTTTCACCTGCGGCGGGCAGGGCATCGGTTTCGCGGTGCTCGGCGGCTCCTTCGGCGAGGGTGTCGATCTGCCGGGCGAACGCCTGATCGGTGCCTTCGTCGCCACCCTGGGCCTGCCGCAGTTCAATCCGGTCAATGAACAGCTGCGCCAGCGCATGGACAGCCTGTTCGGTGCCGGCTACGACTACACCTACCTCTTTCCCGGCCTGCAGAAAGTGGTGCAGGCGGCGGGACGGGTCATCCGCACCGAAACCGATCAGGGCACGGTCTGGCTGATCGACCAGCGCTTCGCCCGGCCCGAGGTCCAGGCCCTGCTGCCCGGCTGGTGGCAACTGGAGCAGGGGGCGGCCGGGGCCGGCGGCGCCTGAGTCTTCCGGCCTGGCCCGCTTGTTGCTCATCTGCTCACGGCGCCGTCCTCTGGCGGCGCGGGGCGTATCAGGTTTTTCCCGAGTGACAGTTTTTTGTGTTCGCATACGATAGCGGTGCACTGGGCAGGGGAGCCGCAGGCAGCCTAGCGTGATCCCAGCCAACGCGGTGCAGATGTGACAGTACTGTTTTCAACGGGAAATATCGGGTCTCCGTGAGGGCAGGATGTGCCAAATCTGCGACGGTTTTCATTGCGCTATGTCACAAATAGGCGACAACAGCCTTGTGTGAAAGATAAGATGCTGCCCTCGTTGTTCACCATTTCCCATAAGGAAATGACTGTTGTTACTTAACTTTTATTTGCAGGTTTGCTAACAAAGCAGGTTGCGATATCAGGATTTGTTTGTTTTAATCACAACACCGAAGTGTGGTCGATTTTATAACATTTCTGAATCGGGACAGATGGGGACGTCTCCGAATCACTCCGGGGAACAGGACCGCCGGCAGAGCGGAGCACTGCACATCGCCAGACATGGCGAAAATTGGAAGATTTTGGCGGTTCTTAACTAGGTTTGTGGCAGGTCCGATGCCCTTGGCCAAAAGCCGGCAGACGAGATCCTGAGCAGGGAGCAGAGAAATGGGAAACGATATCTCCAACTTGCTGAGCAAGTTCGGGGCAGCGGTGGATGGCTATCTCGAGATCGAGGCAGCGATCGACTACAAGGAGCCGGCGCGCAAGCCCAAGGCACCCAAGCTCATGGTCGAGGCAGCGCAGCCGGCTGCGCAAGTGGCCGCAGTGGCGGCAGTGGCCGATGCCGCCGTTCCGGCCGCCTCCGGCATCCTCCCGCCGCCGGTGGTGGCCAAGTCGGTTTCTCCCCTGCAGCGCATCGAGCCGGTGATGGATCCCGTGGTGACCAGCGTCGTCGCGCCGGTCGAGTCGCCCCTGCCTTCCACGCCGCTGCCGGCGCCTGCCGCGTCGGTGCTGGATGAGGCGTTTCCCGCCGCGCCAGTGGCGCCGGCCCAGCCGGCCGCACCGCTGGTGGAAGTCGCTGCGCCGCCGGTCGCGGCTATCCCGCTGGTGCCCCAGCCCCCCGTAAGCCGCGTCAAGCCCCTGGTATCGACCACGGCAGCCGCCGTGATGCCCACCGTGGTGGCCGATGCCGCCGTGCCCTCGGTATTGCGTTCCCTGCTTGGGGAAGTGACCCAGCAGCGCCAGTCCCGGCAGGCAGCCGGGCAGTCCGACACGCCGCCGAGCGCTCCCGCGCTGCTGCCGTCCACCCCGGCCCAGGTCATTGCCATCGTCTCGCCCAAGGGCGGGGTCGGCAAGACCACGCTGTGCTCGGCCCTGGCCTGCACACTGGCCCGGCATGGCCGGGTGGTCGCCATCGATCTCGATCCCCAGGATGCCCTGCAATACCATCTGGGCGTGAGCGCGGCCACCGCCCCGGCGGCGGTACCCGCCGCCGATGTGGCGCCCGACTGGCGTGCCGCCTGGCGCGACGGCAGTGCCGGCACCCGGGTGGTGACCCACGCCGTACTGGCCCGCGAAGGCGAGGCCGCCCTCGCCCGCCAGATGGCGCAGGACCCGCAATGGCTCATGCGCCAGCTGCAAGCAATGCAGCTGCAGCCGGGCGATGTGGTCCTGCTGGACCTGCCGGCCGGCCAGACCGCGTACCTGGACCAGGCGCTGCAGGCGGCCGACCAGGTGGTGGCGGTGGTCACGCCCGATGCCGGTTCCTTCCTGGCGCTGGAACACATGCGCCAGGCCCTGCACGGCCGCAACAATTGCCGCTACATCGTCAACAAGTACGATGGCTCCCGTACCTTCTGCCAGGACATGCTGGAAGTGCTCAAGCGCTGGATGGGGCCGCGTCTGGCCGGCGTCATCGGCCTCGACCATGCCATCAGCGAAGGCCTGGCCTATGGTTTCAATCCCCTGATCAAGGCCGGGCATTCGCCGGCCTATGAACAGCTCCAGTCCATCAGCGAACAACTGCACGCAGAGGTCGCCAAATCCGCCCACGTCGGTGGTCGTGCATCATGAGTCAATCGCAAGCGCAGTCGCAAGCCCGTTCTTCCACCGCATCCACCGCGTCCGCCGCCGCAGCGGATCCGGCCGCACCCACCTCCAACCGCCTGCAGAGCTGGATCCAGACCTGGGGCGAGCGCCTGGAGGCGCTGCCGCGCCGGCCGCGCCGCTGGCTGCAGCTCGGTCTGCTGTTGCTGGCCGTACTGCTGGCCATGCTCATCGTGTCGGTGCCGCTGGAGTTCTATACCCAGTGCATCTTCGCCATCGGCTGCTTCGTGGCGGCGCTGGTGCTGCGCAAGCAGTCCGGCCGCTTCCCGGTGCTGGTGCTGATCACGCTCTCGCTGATCGTGTCGATGCGCTACATGTACTGGCGCATCACCTCCACCCTGGCCTTCGAAGACTGGCTCGACATCGTCTTCGGCTATGGCCTGCTGGCGGCCGAAATCTATTCGCTCATCGTGCTCACGCTGGGCTACCTGCAGACCGCCTGGCCCTTGCGCCGCAAGCCGCAGATGCTGACCATGCCGCCCTCGGAATGGCCGACGGTGGACGTCTTCATCCCGTCCTACAACGAGTCGCTGGACATCGTTTCGCTGACCATCTTCGCCGCCCAGGCCATCGACTGGCCGCAGGAGAAGCTGCGTGTGCACGTGCTGGACGACGGTCGTCGCGAAGACTTCCGTGAGTTCTGCAACAACATCGGCGTGAACTACCTGGTGCGCTCGGACAACAAGCACGCCAAGGCCGGCAACCTCAACGAAGCGCTCAAGGTCACCGACGGCGAATTCGTGGCCATCTTCGATGCCGACCACGTGCCGACCCGCTCCTTCCTGCAGATCTGCATGGGCTGGTTCTACAAGGACCCCAAGCTGGCGATGCTGCAGACGCCGCACTTCTTCTTCTCGCCCGATCCCTTCGAGAAGAACCTCAATACCTTCCGTTCCGTGCCCAATGAAGGTGAACTGTTCTACGGGCTGGTACAGGATGGCAACGACCTCTGGAACGCTGCCTTCTTCTGCGGCTCCTGCGCCGTCATGCGCCGTACCGCATTGATGGAGATCGGCGGCATCGCCGTCGAGACCCTGACCGAGGATGCTCACACGGCGCTGAAGATGAACCGTGCCGGTTACAACACCGCCTATCTGGCCATCCCCCAGGCGGCCGGTCTGGCCACCGAGAACCTGGCGCGTCACATCCGCCAGCGGGTGCGCTGGGCGCGTGGCATGGCGCAGATCTTCCGGGTCGACAACCCCCTGCGCGGCAAGGGCCTGAAGCTGGGGCAGCGGTTCTGCTACCTCAACGCCATGCTGCACTTCTTCTATGGCCTGCCGCGCCTGATCTTCCTGACCGCGCCGCTGACCTATCTGTTCTTCGGCGCCCACATCTTCCACGCTTCGGCGCTGATGATCACTGCCTACGTGCTGCCGCACGTGCTGCACGCCAGCCTGACCAACTCGCGCATCCAGGGGCGTTTCCGCCATTCGTTCTGGAACGAGGTCTACGAGACCGTGCTGGCCTGGTACATCCTCGGCCCGGTGCTGCTGGCGCTGGTGAACCCCAAGCTGGGCGGCTTCAACGTCACCGACAAGGGCGGCATCATCCTCGACAAGCACTTCGACTGGAAACTGGCGCGCCCCTACATCGTGCTGCTGCTGCTGAACCTGCTGGGCATGGTCTTCGGCGTCTGGCAGCTGGTGATGGGCGACCCCAATGCGATGACCACCATCCTCATCAACATGGCCTGGACGCTGTACAACGTCATCATCAGCAGCGCCGCCATGGCGGTGGCTTCCGAAACCCGCCAGGTGCGCAGCGAGCCGCGGGTGGCGGCCGAGCTGCCGGTACGCGTCAAGCTGGCCGATGGCACCGAGATCAGCGGCACTACGCTGGACTTTTCGCAGAAAGGCATCGGCTTGCGTGTGCCGCAGGGTGTGACGATCGCACGCGGCCAGCACATCCAGGTCACGCTGTTCCGCAACCAGCAAGAGAAAGAGTTCCCGGCCGTCGTGGTGTTCAGCCGTGGCGAAATGGTCGGCGCCCAGTTCCATGAGCTGAGCCTGCGTCAGAACAGTGAACTGGTGCGGCTGACCTTCTCGCGCGCCGACATCTGGGCCAACAACTGGGGCAAGAGCCGCCGCGATACGCCGCTGAAGGCGCTGCGCGAGGTCTCGCTGATCGGTATCAACGGCGTCAAGGAGCTGATCCGCGCCACCCTGATCCAGTTGCACCTGTGGCGTGATACGCGGCGTGCGGCGGCGGCCTCGGCGGCTGCCGCCAAGGCCGAGCCGATAGTGCAGGCCGCCCCGGCGGCAGCGGGAGCGTCGGCAGTGGCGGTGACCGAAACGGTACGGGCCGACCAGGTGATTCAGGCATTCGATAAATCAATGGAAAAACAATGAAAATCAAGCAGTCTCCTGGAAGGAATACGACTTTCCGCCGGCGCTCCCTCTGTCTGGTCATGGCCGGGGTAGTCGCCTCGGGCAGTTTGCCTCTGCAGGTGCTGGCAGCCGCTCCCGCCGCGCCGGCCGCTGCGGCCACCACGCCGATGGCCGGTGATCCCTACAATTTCAGCCTCACCCAGCTGGGTCGCGGGTATCCGATCACGCTGCACGGCGTGGACGCCAGCGACAGCGTCGGCTTCGACGTGCCGGCCAACCAGGTGGTAACCGGCGCCAACGTGACGCTGCAATACACCTATTCGCCCGCGCTGCTGCCGGACCTGTCGCAGATCAACGTGATGGTCAACGACGTGGTGGCCGGCAGCATCCCGCTGCCCAAGGAAAACGCCGGCGCCCTGCAGACCACCAAGGTCGAGATTCCGCCCAAGCTGATCACCGAATTCAACCGCCTGAGCCTGCAGTTCATCGGCCACTACACCATGGGTTGCGAAAACCCGCTGCACTCCAGCCTGTGGGCGCGGGTGAGCAACGATTCGGTGCTGGCGCTGCAGACCACGCCGCTGCCGCTCAAGGATGACCTGGCCATCATGCCGCTGCCATTCTTCGACCGCCGCGACATGCGCATGCTGAACCTGCCCTTCGTCTTCGTCGCCGCTCCCGACAATGGCACCCTGGAAGCCGCCGGTGCGCTGTCGTCCTGGTTCGGGGCACTGGCCAGCTATCGCGGCGCGCGCTTCCCGGTACAGCTCAACGCACTGCCGGCCAAGGGCAATGGCGTGGTGCTGGTCAGCGGTGAAGGCGCCAGCCAGATCGGCGCACTGGAAATCGCCGCGCCCAAGGGGCCGACCCTGACCATGGTGACCAACCCCAACGATCCCAACGGCAAGCTGCTGCTGGTGACCGGTCGCAATGCCGAAGAACTCAAGCGTGCGGCCGCGGCTGCGGCGCTGGGCAACAAGGCGGTCTCGGGCAATTCGGTGGTGATCGACAAGCTGCAGCCGGTGGCCCCGCGCAAGCCCTACGACGCCCCCAACTGGCTGCCCACCGACCGTCCGGTGAAACTGGCCGAACTGATCGACGCCAAGCGCCTCAATGTGTCCGGCTACAACCCGGGCGACATCACCATTCCGCTGAACTTCCCGCCGGCGCTGTCGAGCTGGCGCCAGGACGGTGCCAAGCTGGATCTGCACTACCGCTACACGCCGCAGCCGCGTTCGAGCAATTCCTCGCTGATCGTCAGCTTCAACGATGGCCTGATCAAGTCCGATGTGCTGCTGCCCAAGGACAAGCTGGACCAGGGCCTGCTGGCCGCCATCAAGAGCGATACGCTGGAGCGCGAGATGACGGTGCGCCTGCCGCTCGATACTGCGGCGCTGCAATCGCGCCTGCAATTGCGCTACATGTATGACTACGTGAAGCAGGGCGAGTGTGCCGACATCATCATCGACAACGTGCGCGGCAGCATCGATCCTGAATCCACCCTGGACCTGCGCGGCTACGACCACTTCATGGCCATGCCCAACCTGGGCGTGTTCAAGGATGCCGGCTTCCCCTTCACGCGCATGGCCGATCTGTCCGAGACCGCCGTGGTCCTGCCGGACAACGCCAGCGATGCCGACCTCAGCGCCTACCTGACCGTGCTGGGCCGCTTCGGTAGCGCCACCGGTTATCCGGCCACCGCCGTTACCGTGACCCAGGCGGCCCAGGTTGCCAAGTTCAGTGGCAAGGACCTGCTGGTGATGGCTTCGGGCCAGAACCAGCCGCTGCTCAAGCAGTGGGCCGACCGCCTGCCCACGGTGGTGACCGGTGACAAGCAGCGCTTCGACCTGTCCGATCTGTCGCTGCGCGTAGGTGGCTGGCTGGGCCTGGACCCGAAGGCTGCGCAGCGTCGCACCCGTCTGCAGATGGCGTTCTCGGGCGGCGACCCGACCTCCTACCTGACCGGTTTCGAATCGCCGCTGGATGGCGACCGCAGCGTGGTGGTGCTGGCCGGCGGCGACAAGCTGGGCCTGTCGCAGATCATGTCCGCGCTGGCCAGCAAGGAAGCCGAATCCGGCGCCGTGCAGGGTAGCCTGGTGGCGGTGCGGGGCGAGAGCATCGAACCGCTGCTGGCCGAGCAACAGTATTTCGTGGGCAGCATGTCGCCGTTGCGCATGCTGCGCTGGTGGCTGTCGCAGCACGTGATCAGCATGTTCCTGATGGTGGCGCTGGGTATCCTGCTGCTGGGCGGTCTGGCTTACCTGACCCTGCGCGCCAAGGCGAGAAAGCGGCTCAATGCGTAACACCAGGTATGCCGCCGTGCCGCTGTCGCGCCGGCGCCAGGTGATCGGCCTGCTGGCCGGCCTGGCGGCGGCGCCCTGGCTGCCGGCCATGGCCGCGGCCGGTGCGTCCGGTTGTACGTCCCAGGACTGGCCGGCATGGCAATCCTGGGCTGCGGCCCATGTCCAGGATGACGGGCGGGTGCTGCACTCCAGCCTGCTGCCCAACCACACCACCTCCGAAGGCCAGTCCTACCACATGCTGCTGGCGCTGGTCGCCAACGACCCTGAGCGCTTCGCCAAGGTATGGGACTGGACGCTGCACAACATGCTCGGCAACGACCCCGGCAAGATCCTGCCGGGCTGGCTGTGGGGGCAGGGTAGTGACGGCAAGTGGCAGATGCAGGACGCCAATTCGGCCTCGGATGCCGACCTCTGGATCGCCTACACCCTGCTGGAAGCGGCGCGCCTGTGGCAGCGTCCGAACTACCGCAAGCAGGCGCAGGCCCTGCTCGACAATATCGAAGCCAGGCTGGTGGTAGATCTGCCTGGCCTGGGCAAGATGCTGTTGCCGGGACCGCAGGGTTTCAGCCAGCGCAATGTCCAGTGGACACTCAATCCCAGCTACCTGCCTTTGCCGCTGCTGCGCCGGCTGCACAAGGAAAGACCAGCCGGCCCCTGGCAGCAGGTGGCCGACAACACGGTGCGCATGATCCAGGCCTCGGCGCCGCGCGGCTTCGTGGCCGACTGGGTGGGCTACCGGATGCTGACGGTCCAGTCCGGGCAGTTCGAGGTCGATCCTGCCAAGGGCGACCTGGGCAGTTACGATGCGATCCGTGTCTATCTGTGGGCCGGCATGACCTCGCCTCGCGATACCGCTGCCGCGCCGCTGCTGGCGGCGCTGGACGGCATGCGCCGGGTACTGGCCGCCACCGGTGCGCCGCCCGAAAAGGTCCAGGTGACCTCGGGCGCCACCGAAGGACAGGCGCCGTTCGGCTTTTCCGCCGCACTCCTGCCCTACCTGATCGCCAAGGGCGATACCACGCTGGCGGTGCAACTGCAGCGCACCGTCGCGCAACAACTGGAGAGCGGGCTGGCACAGCCGGACCCGCGCCCCGAAATCCTGTACTACAACGTCATGCTAGGCCTGTTCGGATTGGGATGGGCCGAGAAACGCTATCAGTTCCGCGATGACGGAACGCTTAATTTGCCCTGGGAGAAGTCATGCGTGCGCGCCGTACAACGCTAGCCATTGGAGTCCTGACCGCGTTGCTCGGTGTCTCGGCCCATGCGGCCGACCCGGAGCTGGCGGCCCAACTGGTCGAACAGGGCCAGTACTGGCAGGCGCGCGACAATGCGCAGCGCGCCGCCGAGGTCTGGCAGAAGGTATTGCAGCTGGATGCCAACCAGGTCAACGCCCTCTACGGCATGGGCCTGATCGGCGTGAAGCAGAACAAGCCGCAGCAGGCCAAGCAGTACCTGGACCGCCTGCAGGCGCTGTCGCCGCAACCCTGGCAGGCCAACCAGCTGGAGCAGGACATCGCCCTGGCCAAGCCGGAAAACAAGGCCCTGCTGGCTGAAGCCCGCCGCCTGGTCGATGCCGGCGAACGCGATCGCGCCACCGACACCTTCCGCAAGATGTTCAACGGACTCACGCCGCAAGGCACGATAGGGCGCGAGTACTACAACAACCTGGCCTTCAACGACGCCAGCTGGCCGGAAGCGCGCAAGGGCATGGAACGGCTGTTACGCGAAACCCCGGACGACAGCATCCTGGCCCTGTTCTACGCCAAGCAGCTGGCGCGCCACGAGGATAGCCGGGTGGAAGGCATCCGCCAGTTGGCACGCCTGTCGAAGAAGACCGACATCGGCGGCGACGCCGACGAGAGCTGGCGCCTGGCGCTGACCTGGCTGGGGCCGCCATCGCCGGCGCAGTATCCGCTGTTCGAAGAATTCATCAAAAGCCACCCCGACGACCAGCAGATCCGCGATTTGCTGGCCAAGGGCCGCCAGCAGGTGGCCGGCGCTCAGCAGCCGACCGTGGTCGGACGCGGCCTGCAGGCCCTGGAAAAGGGCGATCTGCAGGAAGCCGAGAAGGCCTTCCAGGAGCGCCTGTCCTCGCATCCCGACGATGCCGATGCCCTGGGTGGCATGGGTGTCATCCGCCAGCAGCAGAACCGTCTGGCCGAGGCCGAGCCCTTGCTCGCCCGCGCGGTCGCCAAGGGCGGCGCGTCCTGGAAAAAGGCCCTGGACAGCGTGCGCTACTGGCTGCTGATCCAGCGTGGCCGTGATCTGCAGGCACGCGGCCAGACCGCGCAGGCGCAGGACGCCCTGGCCCAGGCCTTGCGTCTGGACCCCAAGAGCCTCGATGGTCGGGTGGCCATTGCCGACATCCAGGCCAGTGGGGGGCAGTACGAAGCCGCCGCTGCCAATTACCGTCAGGTGCTGGCCGCGCAGCCCAAGCAGGTGCCGGCCATCCGTGGCCTGGTCAACGTGCTGGCGCAGACCGGGCACGCCGATGAAGCCCTGCGCCTGCTGGATCAGCTGACCCCGGCGCAGCAGAACGAATTCGGCGACCAGGGCCGCCTGCGCGCTCTGCGCGCGCGCCAGCAGGCCACCCTGGCCGAGCAGCGCAACGACATCGATGGCGCCCTGGCGGCCATGCGCGAAGCGGTCAAGAACGACCCCGACAACGTCTGGACCACGTTCGACCTGGCGCGCCTGTACGTCAAGGCCGGCCAGGCCAAGCAGGCCCGCACCACCATCGACGACTTCACCCGCGAACACCGCGACAACGTCGACGCCCTGTATGCCAGCGCCTTGCTGTCGGTGGAAATGGAACAGTGGCAGGACGCTCTGGATACCCTGCGCCGCATCCCCGATCAGCGCCGCAGCGCTGCCATGAACGAGCTGGCCAATCAGGTGACGCTGACCATTCAGGTCAATCACGCCACCGAACTGGTCAAGACCGGCCAGCGTCAGGAAGCCCTGGTCCTGCTGGATCGCGTCCAGCCGCAAGCCGCTGGCAATCCGGAACGTACTGGCATCCTGGCCTCCGCCTATGTCGACGCCGGCGATACGCCGCGCGCCATGGCGATGATGCAGCCGCTGGTCAATCCGCCGGCTACGCCGTCGGTGTCCACCCGCCTGCAATACGCCTCCATCCTGCTCAAGGCCGGTGAGGATGCGCAGGTCTACGGTGTGCTGACCGCCCTGCAGAACCAGAACATGAATGCGGCCACCCGCAAGCAATACGACGACCTGCGTTTCCTCTACCGTGTGCGCCAGGCTGAGCGCCTGCGCCAGGGCGGCGACCTGGCGGCCGCCTACGACACCCTGGCCCCGGCGCTGGCCCAGCGACCTACCGATACCGACGCCATCGCCGCCCTGGCCCGCATGTTCAATGCGGCCGGCGACAACCTGCGCGCCTTGGCCCTGTACCAGCCGCTGGTGCAGCGCAATCCGCGCGACGCCAACGTCCTGCTGGGTGCGGCCGATACCGCCGTGCAGGCGCGCGAGAATGCCTATGCCCTGAAGCTGCTGGACCAGTTCGGCAAGCTCGACAGCAGTGACCCCACCACCCTGACCGAGGCGGCCCGCATCTATCGCGCCCTGGGCAAGACCGGTGAGGCCACCGCACTGCTGCGCAAGGCCGTGGCGATTGAAAACGGTGCGCGTCAGCGTACGCTGGCGGCGCAGGGCAATGGCTTCGATCCGGCCATCAATCCCTTCCGCACCCAGCGTCGCCTGCCGGGCAGCGACGACATGGCCGCCATTCCGCCGCCGGCCGAGACCCTGCTGCGCCCGGTGGCCATGGCTGCGCCGGTCGCGGTGGATACGCTGCCCATGCCGGCCAATGCGGCCATGGCACAGCGCCAGTTGCAGGCGCAGCAAGCCCTGCAGGCACAACAGGCCCAGCAGGCGCCGGCCTATGGCACCGCACTGGGCCCGGTGTTCAGTTCGGCCGCTCCGGTGGCCGCAGCACCGGTGCAGGGGGCCTATGCCCAGGCTCAGCCGGGGGCGCGCGCCAGAAATGTCAACGTCGCCAACGCCCCCACCACCGCGCTGCCCGGCGCCGCCACGGCCACCCAGCGCGCCCTGCTGGCCATGCAGGGGCCGTCCGCCAATGGCGCGGCGGTGGACAACCTGAGCCCGGCCCAGCGCGCCCTGAATGACATCCTGCAATCGCGCAGCGCCTATGTCACGCAAGGCGTGGTGGTGCGCGGCAATGCCAGCGAGTCGGGCCTGAGCCGCATGAACGATATCGAGGCCCCGCTGGAAGTGAACATGCCCGTCGGTAATGACCGCGTGGCCGTGCGCATCACGCCGGTCTCGCTGGATGGCGGTACCCTCGGCGACGAACCGGCCAGCCGCTTCGGCGGTGGCGGCAGCAGTGCCGCCGGCCTGGGCAAGCAGAGTGCCAGCGGCGTCGGGGTGGCAGTGGCCTACGAGCGTCCCGAGGATGGCGTCAAGGCCGACCTCGGCACCACGCCGCGTGGTTTCAAGCATCCCAACATCGTCGGCGGGGTGAGCGTGGAGCAGTCCTTCCCCGGCAGCAGCACCAACCGCTTCGCAGTGAACGTATCGCGCCGCGCGGTCAATGACAGCGTTACCTCGTTCGCCGGCAGTACCGATCCCCGCGCCGGTCTGTCCTGGGGCGGCGTGACTGCCAACGGTGGTCGTGCCGAGATGAGTTCGGACGACGCCCAGACCGGGGTCTACGCCTATGGCGCGCTGCACAGCCTGCGCGGCAGCAATGTGGAATCCAACACCCGGGTGGAACTGGGCGGCGGCGCCTACCAGTACCTCACCAATGCCGAGGACGAGAAGATGACCGCCGGCGTGTCGGCCACCGTCATCAGCTACGCCAACAACCAGAACTTCTATACCTACGGTCATGGCGGTTACTTCAGTCCGCAGGCCTACCTGGGACTGGGCGTGCCCGTCACCTGGGCCAAGCGTTCCGACAAGTTCACCTTCCAGCTCAAGGGCTCGGTGGGGATGCAGTATTTCCGCCAGGATGGGGCTGACTACTTCCCCACCGATGCCGCCCTGCAGGCCGCCAGCGGTCGCCAGTATGCGCAGCAGACCAAGACCGGCCTGGGCTATAGCCTGGAAGGCAACGGCGAATACCGCTTCGCGCCCCGCCTGTTCGTCGGTGGCGCACTGCGTCTGAACAATTCGAGCGACTTCCGCGAACTCAACGTCGCCATGTATCTGCGTTACACGCTGGAGGACATGCAGGGCAGCTTCCTGACCCTGCCGGTCAGTCCGTACCGTTCTCCTTATTCCAACTGATCCTTTTTATCGATATATCGCTATGGCTACTGCATCCGTTCTGGCAGGTCTGACTATCCTGGTGCTTGGCGAGAGCCACATGAGTCTGGCCGACCACCTCACCGAACCCCTCAACGCCAAGCTGACCCAGCTGGGCGCCAAGGTCCATTCCATCGGCGCCTGCGGCGCCAGCGCCGGCGACTGGCTGACCACCAAGAAGGTCGATTGCGGCGCCGAACAGATCGACAACGGCAAGATCCAGATCAAGGGTCGCGAAGCCACCACCACCCCGATCGGCCAGCTCATTGCCAAGGACAAGCCGGATCTGGTGGTGCTGGTCATCGGCGACACCATGGCCTCCTACGACAAGCCGGACTTCCCCAAGGCCTGGGCGTGGCAAAGCGTGACCGGCCTGACCAAGGCGATTGCCGCCACCGGCACCAAGTGTGCGTGGGTCGGCCCGGCCTGGGGCAAGGCCGGCGGCATGTACGGCAAGAACGACGCGCGCACCCAGCTGATGTCGCGTTTCCTGGCCTCCAACGTGGCGCCCTGCACCTATATCGATTCGCTCACCATGTCCAAGCCCGGCCAGTGGATCACCACCGATGGCCAGCACTTCACCGTGGCCGGCTACAAGTCCTGGGGCAATGCCATCGGCGACGCGCTGGCCAAGCTGCCGGCCGATGCCGTGAGCAGCAAGGGAGCCAAGAAATGAAGGTGATGCAGGCACTGGCCGCCGCTGCGGCCCTGCTGTGCGGCGCCAGCGCGCTGGCCGCCGACATCCCGCTCTATCCCACCGGCCCGGCCGAGGATGCGGCCTTCATCCGCTTCGTCAACGGCACTGCCGAGCCCTTGCAGGTGCTGGCGCAGAAGGGCCAGCCGCCGCTGAAGCTGGAAGCGGCCAAGCCGGTCTCGTCCTTCTTCCCGGTGACGGCCAAGTCGACCATCAAGGGTACCCTCACGGTCGGCGCCAGGAGCCTGGAGCTGGGCGTGCAGGCCAAGCCTGGCGAATTCGCCACGGTGGTGGTGCTGCCCGGTGCCAAGGGCATCAGCCAGGTGACGGTGCAGGACAACCCGGACGACTTCAATGGCCTGAAGGCCTCGCTGGCTTTCTTCAACCTGGATGCTTCCTGCGCCGGGGCCGCACTGCGCCCGGCCGGGCGTAACGCCGACCTGTTCAAGGACGTCAAGCAGGGCAGCCTGCAACGACGCTCGATCAACCCGGTCAAGCTGTCGGTGCAACTGGTGTGCGGCGGTGCCAACACCGGCCCGGCGCTGGACCTGGGTGAACTGAAGGCGGGCGAACGCTACAGCGTGCTGCTGCTGCCGTCGGACAAGGGACCGCGCCTGCTGGCGGCGACCGACAAGCTGGCCAACTGATCCATCGCCCGACTGCGCTGCCGCCATGGTCTTTGCCTCGCTTGAATTCCTGACGCTGTTCCTGCCGCTGTTCCTGCTGGTCTATGCGGTGGTGCCGCAGCGCGGGCGCAACCTCGTGCTGCTGCTGGGCAGCTGGCTGTTCTATGGCTGGCTGAGCCCGCTGTTCCTGTCGCTGCACGTGGTGCTGACCATCGTGGCCTGGGTCGGCGGCCTGCTGGTGGACCGCTCGCGCGAGGACGGGCGAGGGCGCGTGCGCCTGCTCACGGCACTGGTGGTCTTCAATACCGCCGTGCTGGTCTGGTACAAGTACGCCAACATCGTCGCTGCCACCTTCAGCGACCTGATGGTCCAGTACGGCGCCATGCCGCTGGCCTGGCAGAAGGTGGCGCTGCCGGCGGGCCTGTCCTTTATTGTGCTGCAGGCGATCTCCTATCTGGTGGACGTGCACCGGCGCACGGTGGCGGTGGAGCGCAGCTTCATCAACTACGCCACCTACATTTCCATGTTCGGCCATTCGATCGCCGGCCCCATCATCCGTTACGACTGGGTGCAGCGCGAACTGACCCAGCGCTGGTTCAACCGGGAGAATTTTTCCCTGGGCGCGCGCCGCTTCATGGTCGGCATGGCCATGAAGGTGCTGGTGGCCGACACCCTCTCGCCGGTGGTGGATGCCGCCTTCCACCTGCAGCAGCCCAGCTTCGTGGATGCCTGGATCGGTTGCCTGGCCTATTCGCTGCAGCTGTTCTTCGACTTTTCCGGCTACAGCGCCATGGCCATCGGCCTGGGGCTGATGCTGGGTTTCCACTTCCCGGAAAACTTCAACCATCCCTACCTCGCCGGCAGCATCCAGGATTTCTGGCGGCGCTGGCACATCTCGCTCTCCAGCTGGCTGCGCGACTATCTCTACATCGGCCTGGGCGGTAACCGCCATGGGGTGTGGAAGACCTACCGCAACCTGTTCCTGACCATGGCCATCGCCGGTCTCTGGCATGGCGGCGACAGCTGGAACTACCTGCTCTGGGGCTCGGCCCACGGGCTGGCCCTGTGCCTGGATCGCGCCTGGTCGCGCTCGTCCCTGCCAGCCATCCCGGGCTGGCTGGCACATGTGCTGACGCTGCTGTTCGTCTGCCTGGCCTGGACCCTGTTCCGCTCGCCCGACTTCGCCACCGCCGCCACCATGTATGCCGGCCAGTTCGGGCTGCACGGCATGGGTTTGAGCGATGCACTGGCCGTGGTCTTGCGCCCGGTGCAGGCGCTGGCCGTGCTGCTGGGCCTGTTCTGGATCGTCGCGCCCCTGTGGCAGGAGGCCAGCCAGGCGCGCTGGGCCGATAGCGCGGTGTATCTCTGGTTCCTCCGGCTGTGGCCGGTGGCCGGCTTCCTGCTGTCCTTCGCGCTGATTGCCAGCCGCGAGACGGTGCCTTTCCTCTACTTCCAGTTCTGATCCCGCGAGTCCGCCATGAGCACGCCTCCCGTCTCCGCTCCCGCCACGCCGGCCGCCCCCAGCGCCCTGGCCCGGCGCGCCAGCCGCTGGGCCGGCCTGGTCCTGGCCGTGGTGCTGGCAGCCGGCCTGCTGGGCTGTGGCTGGCTGGTCTATGCCGGCAAGATCGAATGGCTGCCCGCCAGCTGGACCCGTGACGATGCCCTGCATGGGGAACTGACCCATCGCATCGCCAAGCAGTTGTCCAATGCCTGGCTGCCGGAACAGGCCGCCCGGCTGGAACGCGCCGGCAGCTGGCTGTTGCTGCATGACACCGGCCCCCGGGTGCGCAGCGGTTGCCCCGGCTGGCTGTTCCTGACCGAGGAATTGCAGGTCCATCGCGACGCCCAGGCCAACGCCCAGGCCAAGCTGCAGGCCGTCATCGCGCTGCGCCAGAAGCTGGCCCAGCGCGACATCGCCCTGCTGGTGGCGGTGGTGCCCGACAAGAGCCGCATCGCCGCCGCGCAGTTGTGCGGCCTGTCGCGCCCGGCCCAGCTGGAAGCACGTGCCACCCAATGGGTCGCCGGCCTGCAGCAGGCCGGTGTGCGTGCCATCGACCTGGCCCCCACGCTGGCACCGCTCGGTGCCTCGGCCTGGCTACGCACCGATACCCACTGGAACGAAACCGGCGCGCAGGCCGCGGCTGCTGTGATTGCCGCGCAGGTGCGTGCCGCCGGCCTGCAGCCCACACCGGCGCAGGCCTATCAGGCCCAGCCCGGCCCGCTGGCGCGCCGCCCCGGCGACCTGGTCCACCTGGCCGGCCTGGACTGGCTGCCACTGCGCTGGCAACCCCAGCCGGAAGAGGTCGCGGCCACCGAATTCAAGGAAGTGGCAGCAGCGGGGCCTGCACCGACTGCACCGGCCGAAGCCGCCAAAGGGGGCGACGACCTGGACGACCTGCTGGGCGACCAGCAACTGCCCAATGTGGCCTTGATCGGCACCTCGTTCTCGCGCAATTCCAATTTCGTGGGCTTCCTGCAGCAGGCGCTGGGTGCGAAGATCGGCAGCTTCGCCAAGGATGGCGGCAAATTCTCCGGCAGCGCCAACGAGTATTTCTCCAACCCTGCCTTCACCCAGACACCGCCCAAGCTGGTGGTATGGGAAATCCCCGAGCGCGATCTGCAGACGCCGTATGAGGCGATCAGGCTGGGGCGGTGAATAACAAGGTGGTTTGTTGTTCGTAAGCAATAATCTGTTCCTCGCTTCCACCGCTCTCCCACCCGCTTTGCTGGAGGCCAACCCCCGGGCCTGCTAAACTTGCCGATCCGCCCACTGTGCAGGGCGGGTTCCAGGCATGGTCCTGGCCAACCTCCACGACAAATTGACAGAAGAATTCGACCCCGCTCCCCTTGCGGACGAGCATGAATCAGGCTCCTTCGAGAGCTATTTCCGCGATCCCACGCAGGCCGCCGAAGCGCCCCTGGCCTGGGGCCTGGGCCAGCGGCTGGATGTGCTGGACGCCCTGCGCGGCCTGGTCTCCGGTGGCCAGGCGGCGGCACGCCTGCGCATCTGGGTGTTCCTGGAACTGGCGGCCCAGCCGCAAGGGCGGCTGCAGCGCGAGGACCTGAACCAGCTGTTCTACGCCCTGAAACCCGAGGCCATGGACGCCGCGCTCAAGCGCCTGCGTGACCTGGGCCTGCTGGTCTGGGATGCCACCGACCAGGATTACCAGCTCTCGCCCATCGCCCAGCAGGTGCAAGCCCTGCTGGCGCCGCTCACGCGCGCCGTGGGCGAGGATGACGAGATGGCCGCGCTGCTCTCGCAGGTGGCCGGGGCCCAGGCCCTGGGCCTGTCCGACGCCAGCCAGATCCGCCACCTGCATGCCCAGCTGGCGCGCCTGCACGACCAGTTCGCCGATGCCATCGAAAGTGGCTCCGAAGCCCTGCTGCGCGAAGCGCAGCCGCGTTTCGAACGCGCCCTGAAGCTGGTCAACCGCGCCGGTGAGGCCCTGACCGCCCTGATCCGCAGCGAACATGCCGATGCCCGTCTGGAGCGCGAAGCCCGCGCCCTGGGCAATGGCCAGGCCCGTCTGCTGACCATGGCCAGCCAGTTCACCCGCGCCCTGCAACAGGCTGATCGCCAGCGCGTCACGCTCGGCAGCACCGGCGTGACCAGTTCGGACGTGCGGCGCTGGTTGCAGAGCCATCCCGACCTGTCCTCCCTGATGGGGGAGGCGCTGTCCATGGGCGTCAAGCCGGTCTTCGTCAGCGGCCACGAATTGCTGGACGTGGCCGAGGGCGAGTTCGAACGCGACCGCCCCGACGCGCAACGCTCGCAAGGCCTGCCGCCCCCCGCCCAGGCGGTGGAGGGCAAGATCGAAGCGCTGCACATGCCGGTCGAACTGGGGGATTTGATCGCCCAGCTGGGCCGGCTGGGCGCCATGCCGGAAGAGGGCGACGAGGGCCAGCCGCAGTCGTTGCCGCTGTCCACCGTGGTACTGGGTGGCAGCTTCGGCAAGGCCGCCTATCGCCTGCAGTTGCTGCCGCTATTGGGCGACCGCCAGGCGCAGACCCTGCAGGGCCAGACCGGCGACCTGGCGCGCCTGCCGTGGCAGGCCGGCTTCCTGCCGCTGGTCGAGAAAATCGATGACCCGGATGTCGCCGCCATCAGTGGCGGCGCCATCCATCCAGATCCATCCCGGGAAAGACCGAATGAGTGAGACCCTAGACGAGGCCGGCCTGCTGGCCGCCGAACTGCTGGCCCGCCGCTGGCTGCCGCGCAAGCATCCCCGCGTGCGCCGCGCCCTGATCGATGCCGACCTGTGGCAGGCGCTGCAGGACCGGCTGGCGCAGGTGGGTTTGCGGCTGGTGGACAATATCCACGCCGACCATATCAGCGTGGCGCTGGTGCGCCCAGCCGAGTATGCCGTCTTCGGCGAAGCCGGCATGAACGCCAACAACAACATCGACCTGCCACGCGATGCGATCTCGCTGCTGGTGGTGCTGTGGTCGCTGATCGTGCTGCCCAAGCGCGAGCGCCAGTCGGCGCGCGCCGCCGGTGACGCTGGCGAGCAGCAGGAAGAGATGTTCCACACCGACAAGCCCATGCCCAGCGCCGCCGAGGTCAGCCCGGTGGTGTCCTATCGATCGCTGCTGGCCGACTTCGGCACGCAGCTGGGTAAGAAGATGCGCATGGACGGCAACCTGCGTCGCCTGGAAGCTCACGGCTTCATCGTGCGACGCGGTGACGACATCGCCGAAGGCCCCTTGCTGGACCTGCTGCTGGACTACGACGCCCTGGCGCCGCGCATCCTCGATGGCGCCCTGGGCGAAGTGCTGGCCCGCGCCACTGCCCGTGAAGAAGCGGCAGCGGTTGACCAGGCCACGCCCACGCCTGCATCCACGCCCGTGCAGCCGGCAGACGAAGAAGGAGAATTCTGATGTTCCACCTGCAATCGCTGGAACTGCTGCAGTGGGACTATTGCCAGCGCCTGACGCTGCCCCTGGACGGCTCCATCATCACCATCGCCGGCCCCAACGGCTCCGGCAAGACCACGCTGCTGGACGCCATGCGTACCCTGCTCGGGCTGGAGTGCTCGGGTGGGCGCAGCTACAAGACCTATGCCCGGCACGCCAATGCCGACACCACCTGGCTGCGCGCCACGGTGGACAACCGTCCGCATGGCCGCCAGACCTCCACCCGTCCGTTCGCCCGCAACCTGCTCTATGCCGATCAGGTCACGCTGGCCTGCCGCATCGAGCGCAACGGTGGCGACTGGCAACGACGCTACTGCATGAGTGATGGCGATGTCGCCATCGAAACCCTGGCGCAACTGCCGGAGAAGGACTGGCTGGGCCTGGACCACTGGCGCAAGCGTCTGGAAGGTGCCGGGCTGTCGCGCGCGATTGCCCGCGTGCTGGCGCTGGAGCAGGGCCAGACCGACCGCCTCTGTGAATTCTCGCCCAAGGAATTGCTGCGGCTGGTGTTCGAGGTCTTCGGTGACCAGGAGGTGCTGGACCGCTACGAAGAAGCCCGCCGCCACCAGCGCGACCTCGCCGCAGAAGTAACGCTGGCCGAGCAGGAACTGGCCTATAGCGAGGCGCAACTGGCGCAGCTCGACAGCCGCGTGACCCTGTATCGGCAATACCAGGGCAAGCTGCGCGAGCGTGAAATCCTGGCCGCCGAAGTGATCCCCGTGCTGCGCTGGCATGAAGAGCGCCAGACCACGGCCGGCCGCCTGCGCGAATTGCATCGCCAGCGCCTGCATCACAACGAGCAGCGTCGCCAGCGCAGCAGCGATGCGCTGCAGCTGTCGTCACTGCTGACGCAACAGCAGGCCGCCCGCGAAAAGGTGAGCACGCTGGAACGCGACAAGGCCGAGGCCCAGCAGGCCCAGCAAAAGGCGCGCGATGCCGAAAAGCCGGTCGAGGAACTGGTCAAGCAGGCCGATGAACTGCTGGCCCTGTCGGCAGTGGAAGGCGATGCCGCGCAACTGCTGTCACGGGTGGAAGAACTGGAACAGCAGAAGGGCGCATTGAACGACCGCTGGCGCGACCTGGAGCAGCAGCGCAAGGAAGCTCAGGGCGCCCTGGAAGGCCTGAGCGGACAGCGCCTGGCGCCCAAGCCGGGCGATGTGCAGCAGTTCAGCCGCAGTCTGCGCCAGGCCGGCATTGCGCACCACATCCTGGCCGATGTCATCGAGATCGGCGACGACCACTGGCGCGCCGCCGCCGAAGGGGTGCTGCGCGCTTCCTGCTGGGTGGTGGTGCTGGACGACCCCAAGGATGAAGCCGCCGCCATGGCCCTGGCCGAGCGCGAGCGCTATCGTCACTACGTGGTGTCGGACGCCACCACCGCACCGGCCCAGCCGGCCGCGGACAGCCTGCTGGCGGTGCTGCGTTTCTCCGCCAAGGCACCGTCTTGGCTGCTGCGCCAGCTGGCGCAGATCCGCCGCGTGGACGATACCGTCGAGGGTGCGCGTCTGGGCGGCGAATGGATCACGCCGCAAGCCTATTGGCGCGACGGTCGGGGCGGACGCAGCGTCTGGCGCGATCCGGGTGACTATCAGTTTGGCGCCGCCGCCATGGCCTCGCGCCAGGCCTCGATCCAGAAACGCCTGGCCACGCTGGACGATCAGCTCACCGATGTCGTGCTCAAGCAGAGCGAGGTCAAGCGCCAGCTGGAGGCCGCCAAGAAAGCCACCGAAGGCCACCTGGCCGCCGAGGAACTGGCTGCTCGCAGTGAAGAATTCGAGCAGGCCAGACGCCAGCTGCCGTCGCTGCGCGCAGCCCGCGTGGCCGCCAGTGAACGCTGGACGCAACTGGATGCGCAGCATGCCGACGCGATCGAACAGCGCACCATCATCGATGGCAAGTACCAGGGCCTGCAGCGCCGCCTGCGCGACACCGAAGGCGACCTGGCCGGCCAGGAGCGCGACTGGCGCACCCGCCACGACGAGCAGCGCGCCCGCGCGCTGGCCTCGCGGGCGCAGAAGGGGCGCTTCCCGCAACGCTGGATCGGCGCCGATGCCGTGCAGGCGCTGTACGAGAAATACAGCAACGCCAAGCAGGCCGAACTGCGCATGGCGGCGGTGGAAACCGAGCTGGAAAGCGGCCAGTGGGAAAAGGACGGCACCGTCGAAGACAAGCACCTCATCATGCAAGGCACGGTGGGCAACCAGCGCAACGAACTGGACTCGCGCAAGATCAGCAACGCCCAGGCCGAGGAAGCGGTGGGCAATGCCCGCGAGCGCTACATCGACGTGCTGCGCGCCACCGTGCGGCGCTATCGCAAGAACATCGTCGATCTCGGTGCGCTGGCCGGCGTGATCGTCAGCGCCGACCTGCCGCACCTGGACAACGACGACACCGTGTTGCGCCAGGCCGAGCTGAAGGTCAGCTTCAACTTCGACGGCAAGGGCGAGATCGGCCTGAACGACGGCGAAGCCTCAGGCGGGCAGCAGGTCATCAAGTCGCTGATCCTGCTGGTGGGCTTGTTGAAGGATGACGACATGCCGGGCGGCTTCGTCTTCATCGACGAACCCTTTGCCCACCTGGATGTACGCAACATCCAGCTGGTCGGCAACTTCCTCAAGTCGACCCGCGCGCAGTACGTGCTGACCACACCGATCACCCACAACGTGGAAGTGTTCGAGCCGGCCGATATCACGCTGGTGACCTCGAAGAAACCGCGTGAGGCCCGCTGGGCGCCGCCCATCGGGGTGTTGCAGCGGCGGCTGCGGCTGGATGCCTGAAGCACCGGACCATGAGTGCGCTGCTAGAGACGCCGCATGGCCGCAACCAGCATGATCTGGTCGCCGCGCATGCGGTGCCAGACAGCTTGCTGCTGCTGGACAAGGAAGAGCGTGCCGCGCTGGAACGCTGGGCACGAGGCGAGGCCGGCTCCCGCAGCCGTGACGCCATGCTCAAGGAGGCACAGTCGGTAGGGCTGGGCATCGAACGTGCCGAACGCCTGTGTCAACGTCTGCTGCAAGAGGGCTGGATCAGCCGGCGCGAGGAGCTCAAGGGGGGTAACTGGCTGTGGAAGACTATTGCCTGGCGCGACTTGCGCCGCCTGCAGGGTTTGTTGGGCATCATCCATGCCGAGCAACGAAAGCAGGCGCGACAAGCCATGCTGGAGCAGGCCCGGCAGTGGCTGCTCGAACGCGGCAATGTCCAGCAGACGTTGCTGGACCCCGACCTGCTGGATGAACTTACGCTCGCCCTCAAGGCACTGGAAGAGGACAAGTCCCTGCGCGCCGACGTGCTGGAAGCTCGCCTGGGCCTGCTGCGGGCGCTGGCGGCTTGGCACGACAGTGGCCAGCAGGGATTGCGGCGCAACTTTGCGCTCCAAGCGCGTGACCTGACCAAGTCGCTCAGTGCAAGTGAATGGCGCTGGCTGGAGGCGTTATTCGATCTCGAACGATTGAACATCGCCAGTTTTGCCCAGGTGGGGTGGCTCTCCGGCGATCTGGTCTTCTCCTGGCAAGGACGTCGGCTGGAACTGGCGCCGCTGCATTGCGTCGGCCTGCCACTGGACGATCTGCTGGTTGCCGATGCCCTCACTGCGCCACGGCAATGGTGGCTGATCGAAAACCGTACCAGCTTCGAACTGCAGGCACGTCAGCGCCCAGCCGGCGTGGCACTGCTGTGGATGCCCGGGCGTCCCTCACCGGCCTGGCTGGCGACGGTGTCGCACTTGCTGCAACTGGCACCTGCGCCGGCGTGGATCAGTGCCGATGCCGACCCGGCCGGTGTCGACATTGCCTGCACGGTCGGTAGTCGATGGGAGCAGGCCGGCCTGACCTGGGAACCCTACCAGATGGGGCTCGCCCAATGGCAGAGCACTACCCAGCGCTGGCCGCTGAATGCACATGATCGCCGCTTGCTGGGCGTGTTGCTGGCACGCCCTTCGCTGCCGGCTTCGCTACGCGCCCTGTGCGAGGCGATGCAAACCGAGGGACGCAAGGCCGAGCAGGAAGCCTGGTTGTAAGGCGAAAGCAGGCGCGGCAGTGGCGCCCTGCATCAGCGCAACTCGCGCACTATCCGTCCGGGAGGCAAGAGGCCGGAGGGGACTTCCGGTACCTCGGCCTCCAGCAATTGATGGGCCACGCATTCGCACCAGTGGATGCCGCGGGCCAGGGCCAGGGGCTTGGAGTCGTAAAGGCCCGGCAGGGAACGCTTGGGGAAGAGCTGCCCCAGCGACTGGTGACGGATTTCGACACCGCTGACGAACCAGGTGTCGGCGCGGGTGGCGCACCATACCCTGAACATGAACGGCGAAGAATGTCCCGTCACTTCGTAACAAGAGATCATGTTTGCACGTTGGCCCAACTGTTTTCCTCCTATGGTTTCGGCCGCATTATAAACAGCACCACGTGAGCCTGCCAAAGGGATGGCCAGGAAACCGGAGCATCGCCATTGCCAGGCGGCAGGAAAAACGGTCGCGTCGGCGGACAAGGTAATGGATTCCTACAAGGCTTGTAGGTGTTGTCTTGCATAGCTTCAAAGCCGGGTCACCTAGAATGGGCGGGACCGTGCGTCCAGGGGGACCGCTGACGCCGGCCACCTTTCCATCACGCCATCGCGCACCGCCCTTGTCCTCGTCCTGGTGGCAGCGCGGATGGCCAGCCCGTCAAGGATAGAAAAAGAAGATGACTTCCGCGCAACTGCCACAACTGACCCTGATTCTCAACGACCACCAGCACCGCCTGCTCGACCAATGGCTGCAGACCCTGACTTCGAAACTGGGCCGCAAGGAAAAGAGCGGTGAATTCGAGATCCGCCGCCAAGCCGAACAGTTCCTGTCGCTGCTGGCGCGTACCCTGTCCAGCGGCGCCGGCAGCGATACCGACGGTGGCGACTGGGCCGACGTGCGCCACCTGCTGGGCGAAGTCTCGCGCACCCGCGCCCTGCAGGGCTTTTCCTCGCTGGATACGGCCAGCTTCGTGTTCGCCCTCAAGGAGCCGATCTACGACCATCTGCGTAGCGCCCTGGGCGGTGAACCGGCCCTCCTGGCACGGGAGATCGCAGCCACCAGTTCGCTGTTCGACAAGCTGGGCCTGTACACCATCGAAGTGCACCAGAAGGCGCGCGAGCAGGTCATCCTGCGTCAGCAGCAGGAACTGCTGGAGCTGTCCACGCCGGTGGTGCAGCTGTGGCAGAACGTGCTGGCGCTGCCGCTGATCGGCACGCTCGACAGCGCGCGTACCCAGGTGGTGATGGAAAGCCTGCTGCAGAAGATCGTCGAGACCGGCGCCATGATCGCCATCATCGACATCACCGGCGTGCCCACTGTCGATACCCTGGTGGCCCAGCACCTGCTCAAGACCATCGCCGCCGCCCGTCTGATGGGCGCGGACTGCATCATCAGCGGCATCCGTCCGCAGATCGCCCAGACCATCGTGCACCTGGGCGTGAACCTGGAAGATGTGACCACCAAGGCCACCCTGGCCGATGCCTTCATGATCGCGCTCAAGAAGACCGGTTCGCGGGTCACTGTCCAGAATTCGGAGCAGTAATCCATGGAACGCATCCCTATCCTGCGCATGGGGCGATTGTTGCTGGTGACCATCCAGGTCGACATGCACGACCGCCTGGCCATGGCGCTGCAGGACGACCTGACCGAGCGTATCGTCAGGGACCGTGCGCGCGGTGTGCTGATCGATATCTCCGCGCTGGACGTGGTGGATTCCTTCATCGGCCGCATGATCAGCAATACCGCCTCGATGGCGCGCGTGCTGGACGCCCGGACCGTGGTGGTGGGCATGCAGCCGGCCGTGGCCATCACTCTGGTGGAACTGGGCCTGACGCTGGAAGGCGTGCGCACCGCCCTGAACGTGGAACGCGGCGTCAAGTTGCTCGAGTCGGAGATGGACTGATGACCTCGCCCTGCATGAAGTGCGAGGTACCCGGTGGATGAACAGCAACTGCTGACCCAGTCCCTGCAGAGCGATGAAGATGTGGTGCGCCTGCGCAAGCTGGTGCGCGACCATCTGGTACGGCTGGGCTTTTCGCTGGTGGAGCAGACCAAGATGGTGACGGCGGCCAGCGAACTGGCGCGCAATACACTGCGCTACGGTGGTGGTGGAGTAGCCCGCGTGGACGAGCTGCACAATGGCAGCAGGCGTGGCCTGCGGCTGGTGTTCGCCGACCAGGGGCCGGGCATTGCCGACGTGGCGCTGGCCCTCACCGATGGCTACACCACCGGCGGCGGCCTTGGGCTGGGACTTTCCGGTGCCAAACGGCTGGCCGATGAATTCGAGATCGATACCGCGCCGGGCGCGGGAACCCAGGTAAGCATCATCAAATGGAAACTGTTCTGACGGCCTCGCGGACCGAGGAATGCATCGCCGTCAATGAAACCGTGGATGTCGCGGCAGCCCGCCGGGCGGCAGCCGATCTGACGCGGCGGCTGGCCTTCGCGGCCGAACCGGCGGCGCGACTGGCGCTGGTGGTGACGGAAGCGGCGACCAATATTCTCAAGCATGCCGGGCATGGCGAAGTCTTGCTGCGTACCGTCATGGGAAGCACACCGGCGGCCGTGGCGGTGCGTGGCATCGAGATGCTGGCCATCGACGATGGTGCCGGCATGGACGATGCCCAGGCCGCCATGGCCGACGGCAATTCCACCGCCGGCACCTATGGGGTGGGGCTGGGCGCGATCCGGCGCCAGTCCGATGAGTTCGACCTCTATTCCTGGCCCGGGCGCGGCACGGTGCTGCGCGCGGTCCTGTGGGAGACCCCGGGCGTGCGCCAGGACTGGCAGTGCGGTCTGGTATGCCTGCCGCTGCCGGGCGAACGGCAGTGCGGCGACGCCGGCTGGGCCGCGACCATCGATGACGGGCTGCTGCTCGTGCTGGCCGACGGCCTGGGGCATGGCGATGCCGCCGCCGAGGCGGCCGATGCCGCCGTGCAGGTGATGACCGACATGACCGCGGCCAGCCGCGTCCTGCCGCCCGCCGAGCTGGCGCAGCGCATGCATGGCGCCTTGCAGAAGACGCGTGGTGCGGCGGTGGCCATCGCCGGTGTCGACGTGCAGGCCGGCCGGGTATGTTATGCCGGGGTCGGCAATATCGCCTGTTGCACCAGCCTGGAGGGGCAGCGCCGCCACCTGGTCTCGGTCAATGGCATCGTCGGTCACAACCTGCGCAAGGTGCAGCAGTTCGAGACACCCTGGCAGGAGGGGATGTTGCTCATCCTCCATTCCGACGGGCTCACCAGCCGCTGGTCGCTGGACGCCTATCCGGGGCTGGAACAGTCCCACGCGGCCGTGATTGCGGCCGTGCTCTATCGTGATTTCTATCGCGGCCGTGACGATGTCAGCGTCATGGTGCTGCGCCGGGGAGAGGCTGGATGAGCCTGCGCTTGCTCACTGTGGCGATCGGCAATGAAGTCGACGTGGTCGGGGCGCGCCAGCGCGCCCGGCAGATCGCTGACCTGTGCGGTTTCAATGCGCAGGACCAGGTGCGCATCGCTACCAGCATTTCGGAGTTGGCGCGCAATGCCTACCGCTATGCCGGGCGCGGGCAGGTGGAGTTCTCCATCGAAGGCAGGACCGCTCCGCAGACTCTGCTCATGGGTGTGCGCGACCAGGGCCCGGGCATCGCCGACGTGGAACTGGTGCTGTCCGGCCGCTATCGTTCCAGTACCGGCATGGGGCTGGGTCTGCTGGGCGCGCGCAAGCTCATGGATGCCTTCGAGATCCAGACCGCCAGCGGGCAGGGCACCACCGTGCTGCTGCGCAAGCTGCTGCCGCCCACCGCGCGCCTGATCACGCCGCGCGTGGCCGGCGAGATCGGTGCCGCGCTGGCGGCCGCGCCGGCCGGGCTGGCGCTGTTCGAGACCCAGCAGCAGAACCAGGAGCTGCTGGCCACCCTGGCCGAACTCAAGGGCCGCCAGGAAGAATTGCTGCAACTGACCCGCGAACTCGAAGACACCAACCGCGGCGTGGTCGCGCTGTATGCCGAGCTGGATGAAAAGGCCGACCACCTGCGTCGTGCCGACGAGGCCAAGTCACGCTTCCTGTCCAACATGAGCCATGAATTCCGCACCCCGCTGTCATCCATCCGGGCGCTGGCCAAATTGCTGCTGGACCGGGTCGATGGCGAACTCAGCACCGAGCAGGAACGCCAGGTGCGCTACATCCTCGACAGTGCCGGCGCCTTGTCGGAACTGGTCAATGACCTGCTGGACCTGGCCAAGATCGAAGCCGGCAAGGTCGAGATCCATCCCAGCCGCTTCCAGGTGGCCGAGCTCTTCAGCGCCTTGCGCGGTATGCTGCGTCCCCTGCTGGTGTCGGACCGGCTGCGCCTGAGCTTTTTCGCCCCCGAGGATTGCGAGATGTTCACCGACGAAGGCAAGCTGTCGCAGATTCTGCGCAACTTCATTTCCAACGCCATCAAGTTCACCGAGCAGGGCAGTATCACCGTCACGGCCGAGCCACTGCCGCATGGCGGCGCGGTGCGTTTCTCGGTGACCGATACCGGCATCGGCATTCCGCCCGAACACATCGGCATCATCTTCGAAGAATTCTCGCAGGTGGAAAACCATCTGCAACGCCATGTCAAGGGCACCGGCCTGGGTCTGCCGTTGTGCCGCCAGCTGGCCACGCTGCTGGGCGGTGAAGTGACGGTGGGCAGCCGCCAGGGCGAAGGCTCCACCTTCAGTACCGTGATCCCGGTCATCCATGACCAGGCCGATGGTGCGGCAGAGCGGCTGTCGCTGGCCCCGCGCGAACCGGCCGAACCGGCGCTGGCCAGCCTGCCGGTGCTGGTGGTGGAAGACCGGCCCGAGTTGCGCCTGCTGTACCAGCGCTACCTGCATCAGTCCGAGTTCCGGGTGGTACCTGCTTCCTCCGTGAGCGAGGCCGAAACCCTGTGGCGCAACGGCGAACCCTGTGCCGTGGTATTGGATATCCTGCTGGATGGCAAGGACGCCTGGCACTGGCTGGTGCAGATCAAGAACGATCCCGCCCGCTGCGATGTCCCGGTCATCATCGCCTCCGACGTGGATGACAAGAGCAAGGCCATGGGGCTGGGCGCGGATGCCTATTTCCTCAAGCCAATGGGACGTGATGAGCTGCTGGCGGCGCTGCGCTCGCTGGTGGACATGCCACAGCCCCGAAACGAAATCGCCATGCGCGAGGTCAATGCCTGAACAACCGTATCCATGCTGCCATGAGCCATCCAGAACAACTGATCCTCAACGTCGATGACACCGATGCCGCCCGCTATGCGCGCACGCGTATCCTGACCAAGGCCGGGCTGCACGTGGTGGAGGCCGCCAGCGGCACCGAGGCGCTGGCCCTGGCGCGCGAGCTGCGGCCGGCGCTTATCCTGCTGGATGTGAAGCTGCCCGACATCCATGGCATGGAAGTCTGCGCCCGGCTCAAGGCCGATCCGGCGACCGCATCCAGCCTGGTGCTGCAGACCTCGGCGTCCTACATCGGCGTGGCCGACAAGATCCGTGCGCTCGAAGGCGGGGCCGACAACTACCTGTTCGAACCGATCGAGCCGGCCGAGCTGGTGGCCAACGTGCATGCGCTGCTGCGCCTGGCCAAGGTGGAGAACGAGTTGCGCGAGATGGATCGGCGCAAGGATGAATTCCTGGCCATCCTGGCGCACGAGCTGCGCAATCCGCTGGTCCCCATGCGCAATGCCATCGGCATCCTCAATACGCGCGCCCCGCATGCACCCGAGTGGGAAATGCGGGCCCGCACCACCATCTCCAATCACCTCGACCATATGGTGCGGCTGGTGGACGATCTGCTGGACGTATCGCGCCTGTCGCACAACAAGCTGGCCCTGCAGTTGCGGCGTACCCGCGTCGCCGAAGTCATCGACAATGCCCTGGATTCGACCCAGCAGCTGATGGAGCGCAAGCACCAGCAATTGCACCTGGACATGGCCGATGCCACGCTGGCGGTAGAGGGCGATGAAGTCCGACTGGCCCAGGTCCTGATCAACCTGCTGCACAATGCCGCCAAGTTCAGCCCGGACGGCGGCCACATCTACCTGGCCGCGCGCGGCGAAGGCGAGCGGGTGGTGTTGACGGTCAGGGATGAGGGCATCGGCATCGCCGCCGAACGCCTCGGCGATATCTTCGGCATGTTCGCGCAGGCCAATGCCCTGGGTCATGATCGCCAGGATGGCCTGGGCATCGGTCTGTCGCTGGCCCGCAGCCTGGTCGAACTGCATGGGGGGAGCCTGACCGCGCAGAGCGCCGGTCTCGGGCATGGCAGCCTGTTCCGTATCGAACTGCCGTGCGCCGCGCCGGAGCGCGACCTGGGCGAGCTACCGGTGGCCACAGAGAGCCGGGCGGTGACGGCGGAGGGCCCGGCCGGCGCCGTCTCCGAGCCTGGCGCCAGTGTTCCGCGCGCCGCTCTGCGGGTGCTGGTGGTGGACGACAACGTCGATATCGCCGACACCATGAAGGAACTGATGGAATTGCTGGGGCATGAAGTGGACGCGGTTTACAGCGGCCGCAAGGCGATCGCCCGCGCCCAGGAATGGGTGCCCGATGCGGTGTTGCTGGACATCGGCCTCAAGGACATGACTGGTCACGACCTGGTGCGCAGCCTGCGTGCCGATCCGCGTACCAGCGACATCTATCTGTTGGCCTGCTCCGGTTTCAGCAGCGATGAAGACAAGCGCGAAGCCTTCGACGCCGGGGTCGATGACTACCTGGTCAAGCCGGTCGATATCGACACCCTGGCGCAATTGGAGCTGCGCCGTCCGCCGCCGCGCGCCCGCGCTTGAAGCATGAGGGTGGCGGGGTTGAGGACGGCGCGGCGGTTTATGAGCTCAGGAACTGCAGCACGGCCTGGGTAAAGGCCTTGGGCTGCTGCTGGTTGGAGATGTGGGCGGCATCGAATTCCACATACAGCGCGCCCGGGATGGTGTCGCGCATGAATTGTCCGTCGGCCGGCGGGGTGGGCACATCGCCGCTGCCAGCGATCACCAGGGTCGGGGCAGTGATGCCGGCGATGGCTGCGCGCAGGTCGTTGTCTCGCACCGCTGCGCAGGCGCCGGCATAGCCTTCGGCCGGGGTCGCCAACAGCATCGTGGTCAGGGCTTGCACCTGCTGCGGATGCTGGGCCGCATACTCCGGCGTCAGCCAGCGTGACACTACGGCCGACGCGATGGCAGACAGGCCTTCGCGCTGCACGGTCTCGATGCGGCTGTTCCATGCCTCGGGGGTGCCGATCTTGGCCCCGGTATTGCTGAGGATGAGTTTCCTGACCCGCTCCGGATGATGCACCGCCAGCCACATGAAGGTGCTGCCGCCCATGGAAAGGCCGCAGAAATGCGCCTGGGCGATCTGCAGATGGTCCAGCAGGGCGATGACGTCAGCCCCCAGCTGGGCGATGGTATAGGGGCCGGGCGTGACCTCCGACTGGCCGTGGCCGCGGGTGTCGTAGCGCAGCACGCGGAAGTGCTGGCTCAGTTCGGCCATCTGCGGCTCCCACATCGCCAGCGAGGTTCCCAGCGAATTGGAAAACACCAGCACCGGCAGCGAGGCGTCGCCGTCGAGTTGATAGTGCAGCTTGATTCCGTTCAGTGTTGCGAATGGCATGGATCAATCCTTGACGCGCCGGCCGGCATCAGGCCGGGGGCGCGCGATGGTGGTCAGCAGGGAAGGGGGAGGCTCAGCCGATCTGTGCGATGGCCGAGGGGTGCTGGGTCAGCGGGGTGACCGAGATGCTCATGAAGGGATACAGCGGCAGCGCCGAGAGGATGTTGTGCAGCTCGTCATTGCCCGAGACATTGAAGATGCTCACATTCGCATACTGACCCACCACACGCCACAGGTCGCGCCACTTGCCTTCGCGCTGCAGCTTCTGCGCCATCTCCTTCTCGTCCTTCTTCAACTGGTCGGCGACCGCCTTGTCCAGGGTGGCGGGGATGTTGACTTGCATTTGGACCATGAACAGCATGATGTTTTCTCCGTTATCGCGTTGTGATTATGGTGGGGGCGAGGGCTGAAGCCTCAGATGGAATGTTCGATTAACGAACATTAATCCTTTATTCGCACAACCGAGTGTAGGCGTGTGCCGGTGAGGATGTCAACCTGGGACGACAGCGCAGTGCATCAATGAAGCACGCATGCAGCTGTACCTCAGCAGCACCACTGCAGCCCTCACTCGTGCCGCTCGGGATTGGGGAAGCCGGTGGCCGGGAAGGAGCTGGTCTCGATGTCCAGCCAGGCCGGGCGCTCGGCGTACATGTCCGCCACCAGTTGCTTGACGGCCTCGATGTACCAGGCGTTGTCGTTGATGCGGTGGGTCAGGATGATGGGCGAGGTGGCACGCGGGTCGTCGATCAGCCGGTAATGCAGATCATTGCGCAGGCGCGCCGAGGCCGGGATCAGGCACAGGCCCGACTCCGCCGCCACCAGGCCCAGGGCGGTCTGGATTTCGCGCACCTCATGCACTTCGGCGGGATGGATGTCCTGGTCGTTGAGCAGGCTCAGGATGTGGTCGGCAAAGCTGGGCCGCGGTTCCTTGGGATAGACGATCAGCTTCTGGCCATGCACTTCCTTCAGGCTCACGCGCTGGTGGCTGGCCGCCAGCGGGAAGGAGGGCGGGATCGCCAGCACCAGCTTTTCCTCGCGCAGGACGATGCGCGCCACCGTGGCGTCGTTGCTGCGGATGCGGCCGAAGCCGATGTCGATGCGGCCCGACTTGAGGGCCGCGAACTGCTGCATCGAGGTCAGTTCCACCAACTGGATATCCACCTCCGGGTAGTGCTGGCGCAGCTTGCGCACCAGTACCGGCAGGCCACCGTAGAGGGTCGAGGCGACGAAGCCGATCGACAGCGTCTGGCGCTGGTTCAGGCCGATCTGCTGGGTGGCGTTCTTCAGCTGCTCCAGGCGGTTGAGGATCTGCAGCGCCTGCTCGTAGAACACCCGGCCGGCCTCGGTCAGGCGCAGCGGGCGGCTGTTGCGCAGGAGCAGCTGCACACCCAGTTCTTCTTCCAGCAGCTGGATCTGGCGGCTCAAGGGCGGCTGCGCGATGTGCAGCTGCTCCGAGGCCCGCGTGAAATTGCGCGTATTGGCGACGGCGACGAAGTATTTCAGTTGTCTGATGTCCATGGTCAAAAATCATATCGCACGGGAACAAAAGATGTCTAATTCTTTGATTTCTTTGGGTGCACTGCAAAACTATATAAAAAAGGTATGAAACTAGATGTATTTGGTGTTGGCAATGGCAGGGCTTTCGGGTGTTCAATGCAAGCCATGGATACCCAACAACACCTTCATACTGCGGCAGCCCCGGCGAGCATCGAGCGGGTCGAGACCTTCCTGGTCGATCTGCCCACCATCCGCCCCCATCAATTGTCGATGGCGACCATGAACGGGCAGACCCTGATGCTGGTACGCCTGTATTGCTCCGACGGCAGTGTCGGTGTGGGCGAGGGCACCACCATCGGCGGCCTGGCCTACGGCGCGGAGTCGCCCGAGGGCATGAAGCTGGCCATCGATACCTATTTCGCACCCCTGCTGCTGGGGGCCAACGCCAGCGCCATCCCGGCCCTGATGGCACGCCTGAACAAGGCCATCCAGGACAACCGCTTCGCCAAGTGCGCCATCGAGACCGCGCTGTTCGATGCCCTGGGCCAGCGCACCGGCCTGCCGGTCTCGCAGCTGCTGGGCGGACCGGCCCGTGACAGCCTGCCGGTGGCCTGGACCCTGGCCTCGGGTGATACCGCCAAGGACATCGACGAAGCCGAGCGCATGCTGGCCCAGCGTCGCCACAATATCTTCAAACTCAAGATCGGCCGGCGCGAGGTCGACGCCGACGTCGCCCACGTGGCCGCCATCAAGAAGGCTCTTGGTGACCGCGGTTCGGTGCGGGTGGACGTCAACATGGCCTGGAGCGAACTTGAAGCCCAGCGCGGCCTGGCCGGCCTGGTCGATGCCGGCTGCGAACTGGTGGAGCAGCCGGTGGCCTCGCCCCAGGCGCTGGCGCGCCTGAAGGGCAAGCATGCCATCGCGGTGATGGCCGATGAATCGCTGACCGGTCCGGCCTCGGCCTTCGCCCTGGCGCGCATCGGCGGCGCCGACGTCTTTGCCATCAAGATCGAACAATCCGGCGGCCTGCGCGCGGCCCAACAGGTGGCCGCCATCGGCGACGCCGCCGGCATCGAACTCTACGGCGGCACCATGCTGGAGGGCGCCATCGGCACCATCGCCTCGGCGCACGCCTTCGCCACCTTCCGTGAACTGCAGTGGGGCACCGAACTGTTCGGGCCGCTGCTGCTGACCGAGGAAATCCTGGCCACGCCCCTGCAGTACCAGGACTTCCACCTCGCCATTCCGCAAGGCCCCGGCCTTGGCATCGTGCTCGATGAAGAGCGTGTGCAATACTTCCGTCGCGACCGCCGGCAAGGCGCTACCGTGACCACAGTGACAGCAGCGAGGCCGACCGCACTGGTCGGATAAAACAAAAAAATCACTTTCCCCGATCGATAAATCCAATAGGAGACTCAACCATGGCAGCCAAGATTTTCAGCACCCCCGAAGTACAAGATTTCCTGCGTCTGGCCAGCGGCCTGGACACCGAAGGCGGCAGCCCGCGCACCAAGCAGATCGTGCATCGCATCCTCTCGGACCTGTTCAAGACCATCGAAGATCTGGAAATCACCTCCGACGAATACTGGGCCGGCGTGGCCTACATCAACCGCCTGGGCGCTTCCAGCGAGGCCGGCCTGCTGTCGCCGGGCCTGGGCCTGGACCGCTTCCTGGACATGCGCATGGATGCCGAAGACGCCGCCCTGGGCATCACCGGTGGCACCCCGCGCACCATCGAAGGTCCGCTCTACGTCGCCGGTGCACCGGTGGAGCAGGGCTTTGCCCGCCTGGATGACGGCAGTGACCAGGCCGGCCAGACCATCATCATGCACGGCACCGTCTACGATGCCCACGGCAAACCATTGCCGGGCGCGCAGGTGGAAGTCTGGCATGCCAATACCAAGGGCTTCTATTCGCACTTCGACCCGACCGGCGAGCAAAAGCCGTTCAACATGCGTCGCACCATCATCACAGACGCCCAGGGTCGGTACAAATTCCGCAGCATCATGCCGGCTGCCTACGGCTGCCCGCCCGCCGGTCCCACCCAGGGCCTGCTCAATGAACTGGGTCGTCACGGCAACCGTCCGGCGCACATCCACTTCTTCGTCACCGCCGAAGGTCATCGCAAGCTGACCACGCAGATCAACATCGAAGGCGATCCGCTGATCTATGACGACTTCGCCTACGCCACCCGCGAAGGCCTGGTGCCGCCGCTGGTCGAGCGTACCGATGCCGCCAGCATCAAGGCCGAAGGCCTGGAGGGACCGTTTGCCGAGATCGTCTTCGACATCTCGCTGACCGCCCTGGTCAACGGCGCCGACAACCAGATCGTCGATCGCCCGCGTCTGGCTGCCTGACGCGCCACTTCGTCCACCCCCCGCCGCAGTGAAGCCGCGATGGCCACCATCGCGGGGGGCGGCTTGTACCCTGGAGAAACCGCACCATGAACATCCTCGCCGCCGCTGACAAGTACCAAGCCGTCGACAGCCTGCTCGACAGCGCCCTGCAGGAAGACCCCGCCAATGGCATCTTCCGCTGCCGTCGTGACATCTTCACCAACCCCGAGCTGTTCGAGCTGGAGATGAAGCACCTGTTCGAATCGAACTGGGTCTATCTGGCCCACGAGAGCCAGATCCCCGAGATCAACGACTACTACACCACCTGGATCGGTCGTCAGCCGGTGGTCATCACCCGCGACAAGACCGGCCAGTTGAACGCCGTCATCAATGCCTGCGCCCACAAGGGTGCCATGCTGTGCCGTCGCAAGCACGGCAACAAGAGCAGCTTCACCTGCCCCTTCCACGGCTGGACCTTCAGCAACAGCGGCAAGCTGCTCAAGGTGAAGGACGAGAAGACTACCGAATACCCGGTCTCCTTCAACAAGGACGGCTCGCACGACCTGACCCGGGTGGCACGCTTCCAGAGCTATCGGGGCTTCCTCTTCGGTAGCCTGTCGGAGGACGTGCTGCCGCTGGAAGAGTACCTGGGCGAGACCCGCGTGATCATCGACCAGATCGTTGACCAGGCGCCCAACGGACTGGAAGTCCTGCGCGGCAACTCCAGCTACATCTACGACGGCAACTGGAAGATGCAGATGGAAAACGGCTGCGACGGCTATCACGTCAGCACCGTCCACTGGAACTACGCGGCTACCATGGGCCGCCGCAAGGAAGGCGGCACCAAGGCCACCGACGCCAACAACTGGAGCAAGGCGGTGGCCGGCGTCTATGGCTTCGAGAATGGCCACATCCTGTTGTGGACCAATACCCTCAACCCGGAAGTGCGCCCGATCTGGAACCAGCGCGAAGAACTGGCCGCCCGCGTCGGCCAGGCCCGCGCCGACACCATCGTGGCCCAGACCCGCAACCTGTGCCTGTATCCCAACGTGTTTCTGATGGACCAGTTCGGCACACAGATCCGCGTGGCCCGTCCCATCAGCGTGGACAAGACCGAGATCAGCATCTTCTGCTTCGGCCCCAAGGGCGAGAGTGATGAAGACCGTCGGCTGCGCATTCGCCAGTATGAAGATTTCTTCAATGTCTCCGGCATGGGTACCGCCGATGACCTGGAAGAATTCCGTGCCTGCCAGGCTGGCTATGCCGGTTCGACCGTGCGCTGGAACGACATGAGCCGTGGCGCCCCGCTGTGGAAGCAAGGCCCCGACGAGAACGCCCGCAAGATGGGCATGAACCCCAAGTTGAGCGGTGAGCGCAGCGAGGATGAAGGCCTGTTTGTCTGCCAGCACCACTACTGGACCGAGCAGATGCGCAAGGCGGTCGACAAGGAGCGCTCCGCGCTGCAAGCGGCACAGGAAGGAGCACAAGCATGAGCAGCACCGTCGAACTGGGCGCGGTATGCGCCTTCCTCTATCGCGAGGCACGCCACCTGGACGAGCGTGAATGGGAATCCTGGCTGGAACTGTACGCTCCCGATGTCGAGTACTGGATGCCGGCCTGGGATGACGATGACCAGATGACCCAGGACCCACAGCGCGAAATCTCGCTGATGTACTACGCCAACCGGGAAGGCCTGGAAGACCGCGTGTTCCGGATCAAGACCGAGCGTTCCAGCGCCTCCATGCCGGAGCCGCGCACCAGCCACATGATCGCCAACGTGGAAATCCTGGCCGAGCGGGATGACGCCGTGGACGTGCGCTACAACTTCCACACCCTGTCGCACCGCTACAAGATCACCGACCAGTTCTTCGGGACGGTGCTGGCCACGCTCAGGAAGAGCGCGGGCACCCCGGGTGGTTTCGTCATCACCCGCAAGAAGATCGCACTGAAGAACGACTATATCCGCCAGGTCATCGACGTCTATCACGTCTGAGACCGGCGGCAGGAGACAGCAAATGAGCAGCTACCGTATCGCCCTCAACTTCGAAGACGGCGTGACCCGCGTCATCGATTGCGGCCCCAAGGAAAAAGTCCTGGACGCCGCCTTCCGCCAGCGCATCAACCTGCCCATGGATTGCTCCGATGGCGTGTGCGGCACCTGCAAGTGCCGTGCCGAGAGCGGTCGCTACGACCTGGGTGACGACTACATCGACGATGCCCTGAGCAGCGACGAGGCCGATGCCGGCCTGGTGCTGACCTGCCAGATGGTGCCGCAGTCGGATTGCGTGGTGGCCGTACCGGTCGCCTCCACCGCCTGCAAGACAGGCAGCGCCCGCTTCGGCGGCAAGGTGGCGCAGGTGACCGGGTTTGCCGGCGCCGCCTTCGAGCTGGTGCTGGAGGTGGCGGCCGATGCACCGGCTTTCCTGCCGGGACAGTACGTCAACATCGGCGTACCGGGCAGCGACCAGCATCGCGCCTACTCCTTCAGTTCGGCCTCGGGTGCTGCCCGCATGAGCTTCCTGATCAAGAACGTGCCGGGCGGCCTGATGAGCAGCTGGCTGGCTACTGCCCAGCCGGGTGATGCTCTCGACCTGACGGGGCCGCTGGGCAGCTTCTACCTGCGACCGGTGACCCGGCCGGTGCTGATGCTGGCCGGCGGTACCGGGCTGGCGCCTTTCCTGTCGATGCTGGAGGAGATGCTGCGCCAGGGCATCGACCAGCCGGTGCACATGATCTACGGCGTCACCCGCGACCAGGATCTGGTACTGGTGGAGCGCCTGGAAGACTATGCCCGCCGCCTGCCCGGCTTCAGCTTCACCACCTGCGTGGCCGATGCCGCCACCGCCCATCCGCGCCAGGGTTACGTGACCCAGCACATGCCGGCCGAGGTGCTGCACGATGGCGCGGTGGATGTCTACCTGTGCGGGCCGCCGCCGATGGTGGAGGCGGTGCAGAAGCACTTCCAGGCCCAGGGCATCAGCCCGGCCAGCTTCTACTACGAGAAGTTCGTCACCAGCCTGCCGACCCCGGTGGCGGTGGCGGCGTGAGCGGCGCGTCCATGAAGGCCCGCTTCCAGGACAAGGTGGTGGTGGTCACCGGCGCCGCCCAGGGCATCCTGCGCGGCGTGGCGCTGGGCATCGCCGCGGAGGGCGGCCGGGTGCTGCTGGTGGACCGCGCCGAGTTCGTCCATGAGGTGGCAGCCGAGGCCGCCGATGGTCGCGCTGCAGGCTTTGTCGCCGATCTGGAAACCCATGACGGCGCCCAGGCGGCGATGGCCCATGCCATTTCCCGCTTCGGCCGCATCGATGTGCTGATCAACGGCGTAGGCGGCGCCATCCGCATGCGACCCTTCGCCGAATTCGAACCGTCCCAGATCGACGCTGAAATCCGCCGCTCGCTCATGCCCGCCCTGTATGGCTGCCATGCGGTGCTGCCCCATCTGTTGCGGCAGGGCGGCGGCACCATCGTCAATGTTTCTTCCAATGCCACCCGCGGTATCCGCCGCGTGCCGTATTCGGCCGCCAAGGGCGGCGTCAATGCCCTGACCGTCGCGCTGGCCATGGAGTATGGCGAACAGGGCATCCGCGTGGTCGCCGCCGCCCCCGGCGGCACCCAGGCGCCACCACGCCGCGTGCCGCGCAATGCAGAGGGCGACAGCGCGCGCGAACAGGCGTGGATGCAGGAAGCCGTGCAGCAGGTCACCGGTTCCACCTATTTCAAACGCTACGCCACGCTGGAAGAGCAGATCGCCCCGATCCTCTTCCTCGCCTCCGATGACGCCAGCTACATCACCGGTGCCGTATTGCCGGTAGCCGGCGGCGACAACGGCTGACCCAACGATACGGAGCTACGCCATGCCAGAACGCCAGGCCATCATTCCCAAGGGAATGGAAGACGTCTACGAAAAGATCGGTTACGCCCCCGGTGTGCTGGTGGGCAGCACGCTTTACGTGTCCGGCCAGATCGGCCGCAACCACGCCATGCAACTGGTCGAGCCACGCGAAGCCCAGATCGTGCAGGCCTTCGAAAACCTCAAGCAGGTGCTGGAGACCGCCGGCGGCACGCTGGACGATATCGTCGACCTCACCAGCTTCCACACCGACATGCGCGACCTGCCGCTGTTCATCAAGGTGCGCAACCGTTACCTGACGCGTTATCCGTTACCGGCCTGGACCGCCATCGGCGCCCACATGCTGGGCGGCGCGCCCGGCTACATCGTGGAGATCAAGGCCGTGGCGCATCTTCGCAACGACGCGGAGACCAGACACCAGGCAAGCGCAGCACCCCAACCATAAGAAACTACAACAACGGACTACAACCGAAACGACGGAGGAGAAACCCATGAAGACCCTGGAAGTTAGCCAGATCATCGACGGCGCGCGCTTTACCAAATTCCACTGGATGGTGATGTGCCTGTGCGCATTGCTGCTGGTGTTCGACGGCTATGACCTGTTCATCTACGGCGCCGTGCTGCCGGTGCTGATGAAGGAGTGGAGCCTGTCGCCGGTGCAGGCCGGCGCACTGGGCAGCTATGCCCTGTTCGGCATGATGTTCGGCGCCTTCATCTTCGGCCCGCTGGCCGACCGCATCGGTCGCAAGAAGGGCGTGGCGATCAGCTTCGTGCTCTTTAGCGTCTCCACCTTCCTGAGCGGCTTCTCCACCTCGCCCACCGAGTTCGGCGTGTATCGCTTCCTGGCCGGTCTGGGCTGCGGCGGCCTGATGCCCAATGCGGTGGCGCTGATGAACGAGTACGCACCCAAGCGCCTGCGCAGCACCCTGGTGGCCATCATGTTCAGTGGTTATTCGCTGGGTGGTGTGCTGTGTGCCGGCCTGGGCATCTGGATGCTGCCCAACTTCGGCTGGCAGTCGATGTTCTTCGCCGCCGCCGTACCGCTGGTGCTGCTGCCGCTGATCCTGTGGAAGCTGCCGGAATCGGTGGGCTTCCTGCTGCGCCAGGGCAAGCATGATCAGGCGCGCGCCATGCTTATGCGGATCGCCCCGCAAGGCAGCATCGCCACCGGCGACCACCTGGTCCAGGCCGACGCCAAGGGCGCCGGTGCACCCATGCTGGACCTGTTCAAGCAGGACCGCAGCGTCGGTACGCTGATGATCTGGGTGTCCTTCTTCTGCTGCCTGCTGATGGTGTATGCACTCGGTTCCTGGCTGCCCAAGCTGATGGCCAGCGCCGGTTATAGCCTGGGCTCCTCGCTGTCCTTCCTGCTGGCCCTGAACTTCGGTGGCGTGGTCGGTGCTATCGGCGGTGGCTGGCTGGGCGATCGCTTCACCCTGCCCAAGGTGGTGATCAGCTTCTTCGCCGTGGGGACCGTGGCCATCGCGCTGCTGGGCTTCAACAGCCCCACGCCGGTGCTGTACCTGCTCATCATCGTGGCCGGCGCCACCACCATCGGTACGCAGATCCTGCTGTATGCCAACACCGCGCAGTTCTACCCGCTGGCGATCCGTTCCACCGGTCTGGGCTGGGCTTCGGGCGTGGGTCGCTCGGGCGCCATCGTCGGCCCCTTGCTGGGCGGTGCGCTGATGGCGGCAGCCCTGCCGCTGAAGATGAACTTCCTGGTCTTCGCCATCCCCGGCCTGGTGGCGGCGCTGGCGATCGGCATCTTCATGCTGCGCTACCGGCATGCCGGCCAGGGCGCCAGTGCCAACAGTGTCGGTGCGAATGGCGTGTCGCCAGCATCGGTGTCGCGTAGCGTTTAAGATCGCAACTTCAGGACGGCGGTCCGGCGCTGCGATGGTTCTGCCATCGCGGCGCCTGGCCTTTTGACCATCAGAGGAGGCAGGGCACAACCGGCTCTCTCCCATTTCGCGGCCGGTCGCTGGACGGCACGCAGCATGCAGCAAGGAACGATTCATGGTCCATCGACAAGGCTCGCTCACGGCGTGGGTGGCCGGTTTCCTGGCAGTACTGATTTCCTATGCGGGGCCGCTGGTGATCTTCGTGCAGGCCGCGCACGCCGGTCAGGTCCCGACCTCGCAACTGGTGTCCTGGGTCTGGGGCATTTCCATGGGAGCCGGGGTGAGCGGCCTGCTGTTGAGCTGGTGGTTCCGCATGCCCATCATCACCGCCTGGTCGGCCCCAGGAACGGCGCTGCTGCTGAGCCTGTTCCCCGGCATCAGCATGCCCGAGGTGGTGGGCGCCTATGTGATGGCGGCGCTGCTGCTGATCCTCATCGGCGTGACCGGTTACTTCGAGAAGATCCTGGCCTTCATCCCCAAGGGTATCGCCGCCGGCATGATGGCCGGCATCCTGTTCCAGTTCGGGGTGCAAGCCTTCCGCTCCAGCGTACAGGCACCCCTGCTGGTGCTGGTCATGCTGGCCGCCTACCTGGCCGGGCGCCGCTGGTGGCCGCGCTACGGCATCGTGGTGGTGGCGCTGGCGGGTTTCGCGGTGGCCTTCGCCAGCGGTCGTACCCATCTCGGCGAGCTGGGGCTGGAACTGGCGCAGCCGGTCTTCATCGCGCCGCAGTTCAGCCTGGGCGTGTTCTTCAGCTTTACCATCCCGCTCGTGCTGGTGAGCCTGACCGGGCAGTTCCTGCCCGGCATGGCGGTATTGCAGCTGGCCGGCTACCATCCGCCCACCCGCGCCGTGGTCACCGGCGCCGGCCTGGCCTCGCTGGTGACCGCCTGCTTCGGTGGCATCACCATCGTCCTGGCGGCCATCACGGCGGCCCTCTGTACCGGCAGGGATGCGCATCCCGAACCCGGCAAGCGCTACCTGGCCGGCATCGCCAATGGCGTGTTCTATCTCATCGGCGGTACCTTCGCGGCTTCCATCGTCAAATTGTTCACCGCCTTCCCCAAGGAATTGATCGCCGCACTGGCCGGCCTGGCCCTGATCGGCGCCATCGTGTCCAACATCCGTCTGATGAGCGAGGAGGGCGGCTATGTCGAACCCTCCGTCATCACCTTCCTGGCCACGGCCTCGGGCATGAGCCTGTTCGGACTGGGCGCGGCCTTCTGGGGCGTGGTGTTCGGCATGGCCGCCTACTGGCTGATCGGACGCCCCAGAAAAACAGCATGAGCTGCATGGAGACTGCAATGCAAGAAAATACCGGATCCACCGACCCCTTCGCCCCCCTGGCCAGCGAGATCCAGGCCGTGGCGCCCGGCCGCGCGCATGACCTGGCGCGACTGCGGGTGCTGGCGCAACGGGCTGCGCCCGCCACGGTGACCGTGGTGGGCAAGTACAACCACGGCAAGAGCCGCCTGTTGAACGAACTGATGGGCAGTGACGTCTTTGCCGTCGCCGACCGCCGCGAGACGGTGCGCCTGTCCGAACACCGGCATGCCGATGTGCGCTGGCTGGATGCCCCCGGGCTGGACGCCGACGTGGCCGAGCAGGACGACAGCCATGCCCAGGAGGCGACCTGGCTGCAGGCCGATATCCGCCTGTTCGTGCATGCCGCCAAGGAGGGCGAACTGGATGCCGCCGAGCGTGCGCTGTTGCAGGCCCTGCGCGACGACCAGCAGCGCACGCGCCGCCAGACCCTGTTCGTCCTGACCCAGGTCGACCAGATGGCCGACGAGGCGCAACTGGAGCGGGTGCGCAGCGCCATCGCCGCACAGGCGCCGGGCCTGACGCTCCATCCGGTGTCGTCCACGCGCCACCGCAGCGGCATCGAAGGCGGCAAGAAGCTGTTGCTGGAAAAGAGTGGCATCCCCGCCCTGCAGGCCTGGCTGCGCGATGTCACGGCACAGGTCCCGGCGGCGCGCCGCCATGAGCGCGCACTGCTGCTGGACGAGATCGACCAGCAACTGCAGCACCAGCAACGCAGCGCCCAAACACAGTTGCAGGCACTGCGGCAACAGCAGCACCAGCAGCGCCAGGATTTCGAACAAGGCCTGGAGGCGGTGCTGGACAAGGTGCATCAGGACCTGCTGCCGGTGCTGGAGGTGGAAGGCGACGACCCGGCCCTGGTGCCGGACACGGCCGCCGACGAATTCAAGCTCACCGCCGGCAAGCGCGAGCGGGCGCGCATTCACGTCGCCTATTCGCGGGCCTGCATCGCCATCCGCGCCCATCTCATCAAGCACGGGGTAGAGGGCTTGCCGGCCGACCAGCGAACCTCGGTCACCAGCCTGGATACGGTGATGGTGGCCGTCATGGGCATTTCCATCAAATACCGCGCCGACCTGCGCCGCCGTTTCTGCGAGCCGGCCGGACGCGGGCAGATGACGCAGTCCTTCCTGCACTACTACGAACTGTCGGAAGATCGCCAGGCCTTGGTGCAGGCAGTGGCGCGCGCCGACACCGCGCTGCATGCCGTCACCCGCGCGGCGGACGCGCTGGAGCAGTTGCGCGCGGTGGAGCTGGCATGAAGACGTCGGAACAGCGTTTCATCGACATCATCGGCAGCTCCGGCAGCTCCGGCGGGGCCGAAGCGGATGTGGAAACCCTCCTCGCCGCGTTGCGCGACTGGCTGGCCTCGCTGGATGCGGCGCTCACGGCCAGCCGGATCGAGGCCGGTGGCCTGCAACCCGGCTGCGCGCTGGCGCAGCGCATCGGCGGCCTGCATCAGGCACTGGCGCAGCAGCATCAGCAGCGCGAAGCCCAATGGCTGGCACTGGCACCGGCACGCGCCCTGGCGCAGCGCTTCGAGGGCAAGCTGATGGTACTGGTGTTCGGCAAGTTCAATGCCGGCAAGAGTTCGCTGTGCAACTTCCTGGCCGAGCGCTTCCGGCAGCATGGGCAGGCGGTGCAGTATTTCCATCTGCAGGGCGGCCAGCTGCTGGCCTCGGACGAGGCCTTCCACGAGGGCGCCACCGAGACCACGGCGCGCCTGCAAGGGGTGTGCCTGGGCGATGGACTGGTCTTGCTGGATACCCCCGGCCTGCATTCGGCCACCGATGACAATGCGGCCCTGACCCAGCGCTTTCTGGACAGCGCCGATGCGGTGCTGTGGCTGACCAGTTCGACCTCGCCGGGACAGGTGCAGGAACTCGACGAACTGGCCCGCGAACTGCGTCGGGGCAAGCCGCTGCTGCCGGTGGTGACGCGCAGCGATGTGATCGACGAAGACGAAGTCGATGGCCAGATCGTCAAGTGCCTGCGCAACAAGTCCGACGCCAACCGCGCCGACCAGGAAGCCGATGTCGGCCACCGCGCCGCCGACAAGCTGCAGGCGCTGGGCGTGGCGGCGGCCCAGCTGAAGCCGGCGGTGTCGGTCTCGGCCTATGTGGCGCGCAGCACGGGCGCCGATGCAGAGGCCATGGCCGGGGCCGGTTTCGAACGCCTCTATGCAGCCCTGCTGGAACTGCTGGCCCCCGCGCTGGCCTATCGCGCCCGCAAGCCGGCCGAAGTCCTGCTGCATCACCTGCAGGAGGAGGTGGAAGCGCCCTTGCTGAACCAGACCATGCCGGCCCTGACAGCCCTGCGCCAGCAGGTGCAAGAGGAACTGGACAGCCTGCCGGCCCGGCAGGCGCGACTGGTGCAACAGGCCTGGCGCGAGGTGATGCCGCAGCTGGCCGATCTGCTGGAAGCGCATGCCGAGGTGGCCGACGTAGCGGCAGTGGTGGCTGCATTGAACGCAGCCCTGCAACAGGCGGCCACCCAACACGCCCAGGCCTGCCTGGACAGTCACATCTTGCCCACCCTGGAGACCGCGCTGGAGCTGCCGGCCGATCTAGGCTACGACAGTGCGCCGGCCGATGGTTTGCCGGCCGCATATGAAAAGCTGTACGAGACCCTGGGCGCGGTCGTGCAGGACAGCCTGCAGCGCATGGCCGGTGACCTGGCCGAGCGCTGCGCGGCCCGCCTGCAGGCGCTGGATCAGGCACTGCAGCACAAGCAGCAGATCATCCTGGACGGCCAGCGCCGCCTGGGCCAGATCGCGTCCCTTCTGCGTGGCCTGCACGCAGGCGCGAGCCAATTGCGTGAACCGGCGCAGGAGGTGTGACCACGCTTGAGCGCATGTACGGCAGGACCATGGCAACACCCCTATAAAAAACGATAAACGCAGCATCAGGGAGGAAAGCAGCATGTGGAAGAGCAATCTCAAACGGCTATGCCTGGCCGTATCGATCATATCGATCGTCTTGATCGTCGGCGCCGGCTGGCGCCTGTTCAATGCGGCCCATGACGTGGGTGCGCAGGCACTGGCCTTGCTGTTGCCGCTGGCGGCGGCCGGTCTGCTGATAGGCGGTAATGGCCTGCGCGGACGCGGAACGGAGCTGGCGGTGGCGCAGATGCTGCCGCCGGCCACCGAGCTGGTGCAGCCACTGCCGGTGGAGCAGGCCAGCCAGGGCTACATGGTCGCCGAGGCCGGCATGCAGGACCTGCATGCGCGCGTGCAGGATCTGGTGGCCCTGCTGGAGCAGACCATCGCCGACATGGCACGTGCCGGCGTGGTGGCGCGGCAATCCGGCGGCAGTGTCGATAGCGCGGTGGCCGCCGTGCAGCAGACGGTGACGGCGGTGGCCACCATCAGCCGCTATATCGATGGGTCGCTGCAGACCTATCGCGCCCTGGTGGAGCAGGCTGCGACCATCGGCAAGATCGTCGAGACCATCCATGAAATCGCCAGCCAGACGAACCTGCTGGCACTGAACGCGGCCATCGAGGCCGCCCGTGCCGGCGAGAGCGGGCGCGGCTTCGCGGTGGTGGCGGCCGAGGTCAAGCGGCTGGCCGGCCGGGTCGGACAATCCAGCAAGGAGATCGGCAAGATCGCCACCTCGCTGAGCCAGTCTTCCGGCAGTGCCCTGCGCGAGGCCGAGGCGGCGGCGTCGCAGGCGGCGCTCGGTCGCCACAGCGCCGATCAGGCCCATGTGGCGATGGCCGATGTCATCGATGGCGCCCGCAAGCGCGTGGCCATCGTCGGCGGCATCAACGATGCCCTGGCACGGCAGTCGCAGGTGGCGGCGGGTCTGTCGCAGCAGGTGCAGCACCTGTTGCAGCAGGGAACGGCGCGGGTGTTGCGCATCGATTGAGCGGCGTACGGGTGGAATCTTTTACGGGGTTAAGGATCATTTAAGACTACATCACTAAAGTGACTCTGACGGTTGCCAGCTCGACAGTGGCACCGTGCTTCGTCTCTTGATCCTTCAAGTCCTCAACCACGTACAAGGAGAGCCATCATGGATATCAACAAGATCACCGCCATCAGCGCCATCGTCTTCGGTCTGGCCGGCATGGCGGCACCCTTCGCACAGGCCCAGACCCAGGATACCCAGGGTAGCGTGGCCTACATGAACGGCGGCATCGGCGCGGGCGAACAGAGCAAACTGCGCGAGGCGGCCAAGGATTACAACCTGCGGCTGCTGTTCTCCGAAGCCAAGGATGGCGCCTATGTCAGCAACGTCAAGCTCAGCGTCAATGACAGCCAGGGAAAGACCGTCTTCAGCCTGCCCGGCGCCGGCCCGATGACCAATCTCAAGTTGCCGGCCGGTCACTACGAGGTGAAGGCGGTCTACAACGGCGTCACCAAGACCAGCAAGGTGGAGGTGGGCCAGAAGCCGACTTCGCTGAGCTTCAACTGGGCGCATCAGGACAACTGAACAGGTCCTTGCTGACGCAAAAAAGATCCTGTGTGTTTCCACACAGGATCAATGTGTCCAACACAGACACAAGGGAACCGTCCAGGCCAGTCCGCGCTTCAGCGCGGCGACAGGCGTCGTCCCAGCAACATCAGGCCGCCGTTGCAGGCCAGGGCGAAGACCGACAGCAGCAATGCCACCGCCATGATGGTGCGGATGTCGCCCAGGTTCATGGCATTGGTCAGCAGGAAACCCAGCCCCCGCTGCGAGGCGAACATCTCCCCGATCAGCACCCCCAGCAGCGTCAGCGAAAACGCCAGGCGCAGGCCGGCCGTGATTTCCGGCAGGATGGCCGGCAGCACGATATGCAGCAGCGACTGGCGGCGCGTCAGCCGCATCGACTGGCCGGCGCGCAACAGCACCGGGCGCATCTGGCGGATCGCATTCATCGTGAAGACCATGATGGGGATGATGCCGTGCATCACCCCGAAGGCCACCTTGGCCGACAGGCCCAGCCCGAACACCAGCAGCACCAGCGGATAGAGCGTGACCTTGGGGATGGCATACATGTTCAGGAGGATGGGTTCGGAGACGTCGCGTGCCATCCGGTTCACGCCCAGCAGCAGGCCCGCCGCCAGGCCACCCACCAGCCCGATCAGCAGGGCGTAGAGCAGGGCCTTGCCGGTTTCCAGCGCATGCAGCCAGAACTCGCTGGTCTGCATCATGCTGCCCAGGGTCAGCACGGCCTGCCCTGGCGAGGCCAGCGCACTGCCACCATTGATCCAGTACAGGCCCTGCCAGGATGCGGCCAGGCCGGCCGCCAGCAGGGCGTAGAGCAGCGGGGTTTGCATCTCGCGCATCGGTTTCATGGCATGTCCTTTCAGCGCCGCAGGCGCGCCTGCAGGCGGCGGTCCAGCGCGTTCAGCAGGAGGTTGACGAGGGTCACGCTGGCCAGCACCAGGAACATCAGCGCATACATGTCGTTGTTCTCGAAGTTGTTGTAGGCATAGCCGATCGCATAGCCTATTCCCGAGCCCGAGAGGATGAACTCGGAAGCGATCACGCCGATGAAGGCATAGGCCACCACCAGCTTCACCCCGGTAAAGAGGTAGGGCAGTGCCGCCGGCAGCTTCACGCGCACCGCCGATTGCCAGGGTGTCAGCCGCAGTACCCGGGCGGTCTTGTGCAGGGCGCGCGGGATACGGTCCAGCCCGTTGAGGGTGGCGGTGATCATGGTGACGATGGCCAGCAGCACGGCGATGGCGATGATGGGCGCCGAGCCCACGCCGAAGAGCACGATGAAGACCGGATAGAAGATGAAGGTCGGCACCGCGTAATAGCTGGCCAGCAAGGGTTCGATGGCGCTGCGCAGGCCCGGCAGCGCATGCAGCAGCAGGCCGCAGATGAACCCGAGGATCACCGCCAGTACCGTGGCTGCGCCGATGTTGGCCAGGCTGATGGCGATGTCCTTGTCGAACTTGCCTTCGCGCAGGATTTCCCAGGCGTGGCGGGCCATGGCCGAGGGCGCGATCATGGTGGTGGGCTGGATGAGGCCGCTGCGGCACAGCAGTTCCACCAGCCCGATCAGTACGATCACCACTGCAATACGAACCAGGCCATCGAGCTGATGTGCCGACCTGCGCGCCGGGCTGGCGGCAGCGCTATGAGCAGAGCTTGCTTCAGCCATGGCTGGCTCCCATGACCTTCAACGACTCCACCCGCAGGCGTTCCCACAGGCGGGCATTGACCTCGCCGAAACGTGGTGTGGAGACCACCCGGCTATCGCGGTCACGCGGCCAGCCGGTTTCGACGATGTCGATGAACAGGCCCGGCCGCGAGGACATCACGCCGACCCGGTCCGACAGCATGGCCGCCTCGTCCAGCGCGTGGGTGATCAGCAGCACCGTGGCGCCGGTCTCGCGCCACAGGCGCAGCAGTTCGTCGCCCATCAGCAGGCGGGTCTGCTGGTCCAGCGCGCCAAAGGGTTCATCCAGCAGGATCAGGCGCGGCTGTTGCACCAGCGTGCGGGCGATGCACACGCGCTGGCGCATGCCGCCCGAGAGTTGCGCCGGATAGGCGGTGGCGAAATCCTTCAAGCCCATGAAAGCCAGCGCGTAGTCGACCCGGCGCTTGATCTCGGCCCCCTCCATGCCACGCATGCGCAGCGTGAAGGAGATGTTGTCGCGCACGTTCAGCCAGGGGAAGGAGGCGTCTTCCTGGAACACCACCCCCACGCCATCGGGTACGCCCTTGACCTCGCGGTTCTCGAACTGCACCGTGCCGTCGGAGGGCGAGGCCAGGCCCGACAGGGTATCGAGCAAGGTGGACTTGCCGCAGCCGGAAGGGCCGACCACCGAAAAGAACTCGCCCTGGTAGAGCGTCAGGTCGATCGGGCCCAAGGCATGGAAGACGCTGCCGGCCTTGCCGAACTTGCGGGTGACACCCTGCAGCACGGCATGCGGCACGCGGGGCGTGGTGGCCGGGCTGTCCTGCAGGAGGGCCTCGGCGGCCAGGACGGTGTGTTCACTCTTCATGGCGGACTCCCTCACAGCTTGCTCTTGATCTTGATGGACGGCGGCAGCATGCTGCTGTCGATGAGCTTGTCCCATTCCACGTTGTCCTTGATCTCGCCGATCAGCTTGAGGCCGTCGGTCATGCGGTCCAGTTCGGCCTGGTCGAAGTCGCCCTCACTCCACATGCGCGCGCGCACCATGTTGTCCACCGCTTCGCGCGCCACCTCCGGGCTGAGCTTGAAGCTGCTCTCCAGCAGCTTGGCGGCGGCGGCCGGATCGCGGTACACCGCCCGCACGCCTTGCTGGCGACCTTCGATGATGGCGCGGATGATCTCCGGATGGGCCTTGGCATAGGCGCGGGTGGTGATGCCCACCGAGGTGGTCATCGGTTGCAGCACCTCGCCGGCGCTGTAGACGGTGCGGTACTTATCCTTGCGCACGATGGACAGCGGTTCGATCAGCACGGCTGCAGCCACCGAACCCTGCTCCAGCATGGTCAGGCCGTTGATGTAACCGCCCGAGGCCACGCGCTGCACCTGGGCCGCATCCACGCCCTTGGCCTTGAGCGCCATCAGCAGCAGCATTTCGGATACGCCCTTGGGCGAGGTGATGGCGACCTTCTTGCCGGCCAGGTCGGCGATGCTCTTGACGGGGGAATTGGGCATGGTCACGGCCGATGCTTCAGCCACGCTGCGGGTACCTGTATTGACGATGACCACGTCCAGCCCCTGGCGCTGTGCGGCCAGTGCGGCCGAGACCGCCACTTCGCCATACGGCAGCTTGCTGGCCAGGATGTTGCGCACCGTGGTGCCGCCACCGCCGGAGGTGAGGATGCCGGTGATATCCACCCCGGCCTTCTTGAAATAGCCTTGCTCGATGGCAATCGCATAGGGCAGGCCATAGAGGCTGGTGCCCCATTGCGTGACCGAGATTTCTTCGGCGCGGGCCAGACCGGGGAGGGCGACTGGTACAGCCACTGCAACCAGGGCAGCACTGAGAGACACTACAGCTTGCAGGTTCTTGCAAAAGCTTTTCATGATTTCCTCGACACGTGATGGACACTGCAATCGGATACTCGCAAGGGGCGTACCTGCAAGCACTTGATGCTGTCAATGCAAACGACGTGCCAAGCTTAGATATCGATCAAAAAATCGTCTGAAAGTCCTTTTGCAGTCTGCAAAATATAGTTAGATATCTTAGAACATGTGTCGAAGGAGATGCATGGCCGGCAAGCGACGGCGCTTTCTCCGATGGTGCAATTATGCTGTACGCACGTCACTTGCTGGTGCGTCTGCACAGGGATGGGGCAGCGTCGGGGAGGTTCAGCCCAGCCCGGAAGCCAGGCGTCCGACTTCCTGGGTGGAGGGCATGCGCTTGCCGGCTTCCACCGCCTGGCGCTCGTCCCGCGCCAGGTTCAGGGCCATGGCGATGAGCACCTTGCGGGTGGTCTCCAGCTCTTCCTCGCTGATACCCTCCAGGCTCAGGTCATTGACGTCCTCGGCCAGCGGCACCAGCTTTTTCTTCAGGGCGCGGCCCTGCTTGCTAAGGAAGACGTGGACCTTCTTCTTGTCGCCCGGGAGATGGGTGCGCTCGACGTAGCCGATGGCTTCCAGCGACTTGAGGGCGGTGGCGGTGGTGGCTTCGCTCACGCCGGCCCGCTCGGCCAGGTCGCGCTGGGACAGGCCGTCGTGTTCCCACAGCACGCGCAGGATGGTCCAGTGGCCGTAGCTGACCGCATGCGGCGCCAGGCGGATCTGCAGGCTGCGGATGAAGGCACGCGCCGCATCCTTGACCAGGTGGGCGACGCGTTCGGCGGCCAGGGCCTCCAGTGCCTGTTCCAGTTCATCCGGTTCATCTTGTTCGACCGGGGCGGCGGCCAGTGGCCGGGATCGTGTGGCTTTCATCATTTCATCAGAAATCTAAGATAACGCAATCATACCCATTTGCAGCCCGCTCAGGGAGGGCAGGGTAAGCCACCATGACAGGCTGGCCTGCATCTTGCATAATCGTAGATATCGAAGAATATTTTCGGGGTCATGATGTCTCTCGCCACTGCCATCGATCAGGTCGTACTGTCCAGCTGGGATGAGTTCGCTGCCGCCAGCGACCAGCTGGAGGGCTGGGTATTCCGTGGCCAGGCCGATCATCGCTGGCCGCTGGTCAGTTCGCTGACCCGGCACCTGGCGCGCTATTGCCCCGATCCCTCGCTGTGGCCCCTGCGCGAGGAGCGGGCGATCCGGGTGTTCCGGCGCAAGGCCCATGTCTTCCTGCATGACGCGGCGGTGCTGGACGATGACCTGCGCTGCCTGGCGCTGATGCAACACCATGGCGCACCGACGCGGCTGATCGATTTCACCAAGTCACCCTTCGTGGCGGCTTTTTTTGCCATGCAGCAACTGCATGGCGATGCCGCCGTCTATGCCCTCAATACCCCGGCCCTGTGGAAGGCGGCGCCGCGCTTCGATCCGACGCTCAACCGCGAAGCCATCGACCTGCGCAAGCCCGAGAGCTACCAGCGTTATTTTGCCGGCAACGCCTTGCCGCTGGTGTGGTTCGGTGAACCCAACCAGATGGATGCGCGCCTGGTGGCGCAGTCCGGCATCCTGGTCGTGCCGGGCACGCTGGAGGCGCCTCTGGAACGCCTGCTGGCCGGCTACGAGGCCAGCGAACCGCTGATCCGCAAGTTCATCCTGCCGGCCGCGCTGCGCGAGCCGGCGCTGCGGGCGCTGTACCGGATGAACATCACCGCCGCCACGCTCTTCCCCGGCCTGGATGGCCTGGCCCGCTCCATCGACTACGAGCTGGAGATGGTGTGGGAACAACTGATCGTCGATTACCAGTCCAGGCTGGGCAAGAGCTGAACCCCACCTCGCCACCGCTTCCCTTTTTCCAGGAGTCCTGAACACCCTGCATCACATCCGTCGCACCGAAGTCCGTTCTTAAATAGTTCGATATCTAACTTAATTGTAGCTGCTATTCCACTTGTCATTCATTTCGGGGCCAGCCAGCCCCTCACCACGCCAACGAAAGGATTCACCATGTACGACCATTACGCCACCGAAAAACTGATCGACCTGTGGCTCTCCGAAGACATCGGCGCCTGCGACCTGACCGCCCAGACCATGATCGAGCCGGACGAGCAGGGTCATTTCGTCATGAATGCCCGTGAATCCCTGATCGTCTCCGGCATCGAGGTGGCCGCCCGGGTCTTCCGCAAATACGACGCCACACTGGCAGTGCAGGTGCATCACGCCGACGGCAGCCGGGTCGAGGCCGGCGCCATCCTGCTGACCGTCAAGGGCAATGCGCGCAGCGTCCTGACTGCCGAGCGCACCGCGCTGAACCTGGTGCAGCGCCTGTCGGGCATCGCCAACGAAACCGCCCGCTACGTGGCCGAGATCGCCGGTACCCGGGCGCAGCTCATCGACAGCCGCAAGACCACCCCCGGCCTGCGCATGCTGGAAAAGCACGCCGTGCTCTGCGGTGGCGGCCTGAACCACCGTCTGGCGCTGGACAACGGCGTCATGATCAAGGACAACCACATCGCCGTCTGCGGCAGCATCAAGGAAGCCGTGGCCCGGGTGCGCCGCAAGCTGCCGGTGCTGACCAAGCTGGAAGTGGAATGCGACCGCGTGGAACAGGTGCGCGAGGCGCTGGCCGCCGGGGTGGACGTGATCATGCTGGACAACATGTCCCTGCCCGACATGCGCGAAGCGGTCGGCATCGTCGATGGGCGCGTCAAGGTCGAGGCCTCCGGCGGCATCCGCCTGACCACCATCCGCCCGGTGGCCGAGACCGGGGTGGACTACATCTCCACCAGCAAGATCACGCAATCGGCGCCGGCCGTGGACATCGGCCTGGACGAAGCATGAGTCCGGCCAGCACGGCGCCCGGCACCTTCTTCCTGGTGGTCGGCCCCAGCGGGGCTGGCAAGGACACCCTGATGAGCGGCGCCCGCGATGCGCTGGCCGATGCGCACTATGTCTTTGCCCGCCGCGTGATCACGCGGCCGGCCGGCGCCCCCGGTGAAGACCATGACGCCGAGACCGAAGCCGGCTTCGCCGCCCGAGCGGCGGCCGGGGAGTTCCTGCTGACCTGGCAGGCGCACGGCCTGTCCTATGGCCTGCCGGGCCAGTTGCTGGCCGAGCTGGCGGCCGGTCGCCATGTCGTGGCCAATGGCTCGCGCGCCACCGTGGAAGCGCTGGCGCAGCGCCTGCCCAGCCTGGTGGTGGTGGAAATCTCGGCCCCGCCCGAGGTGCTGGCGCAGCGCATCGCCGGGCGCGGGCGTGAGGATCATGCGCAGATCCTGGCGCGCCTGCAGCGCCAGGTCGACCCCGCGCCGCCCGGCATCCTGCGCCAGACAGTGGCCAACGACAGCGATACCGCCACCGGCATTGCCCGCCTGCTGGCGGTATTGCGCGCCCCCTTGCAACATTGCGTGGTGCGCGCCGCGCCGGTGGAGACCGGGGAGGAGGCGGTGGCCTATGCCCATCCGCGCCACTGGGCGGCCGGCACGCGCCTGCGCCTGCGCGCTGCGGCCGGTGCCATGGTCGACGTGCGCATCCATCATTGGCCCGACGGCGGCCACGATGCTAGCCCCTGGCTGGCGCTGCCCGCCGGCTTGCGTCAGCGCCTTGGATCGGCTCAGACGGTGCAGGCCTTGCGCCTGCTGGCCCCGGCCAGCCGTCCCTTGTGGAGCCGCAAGCTGCGCGGTGAACGCCTGCCGGCACATCAGTACCAGGCCATCCTGCAGGATGCCGTCGATGGCCGCTACAGCACCACCGAGCTGACCACCTTGCTGGTCTCCATCACCCGTGGCCTGGATGCCGAAGAAACCCTGGCGCTGGCCCAGGCGCGCAGCCGCATGGCCCGGCGCATCAGCTGGGACGAGCCCATGGTGGTCGACAAGCACTCCCTGGGCGGTGTCCCCGGCAGCCGCATCACGCCCATCGTGGTTCCGATCGTGGCGGCCTGGGGCCTGGCCATGCCCAAAGCGTCCTCACGCGCCATCACCTCGGCCGCCGGCACCGCCGACACCATGGCCCTGCTGGCCAATGTCGACCTGGATGGCGAGGCCGTGCGCCGCTGCGTGCGCCAGGCCCGGGCCTGCATCGCCTGGAATGGCCGTATCAGCCATTCCATCATCGATGAAGTGATGAACCGCATCACCCGGCCCTACGGGCTGGAGACGGCGCACTGGTCGGTGGCCTCGATCCTGTCCAAGAAGGCGATCGCCGGCGTCACCCATCTGGTAGTGGATGTGCCGTACGGTCCCTATGCCAAGCAGCAGACGCTGGAACAGGCGCAGCAGTTGTGCCGACTGTTCGAAGAGGTAGGGCAGGGGCTGGGCATGCAAGTGCGGGCGCTGGCCACCGATGGCAGCCAGCCCATCGGGCGCGGCATCGGTCCGGCGCTGGAAGTGCGCGATATCCGCCAGGTCCTGGCAGGTGATCCGCAGGCGCCGCAGGATTTGCGTGCCAAGGCACTGCTGTTCGCGGCGCATCTGTTGTCCTTCGATCCGCGTCTGGGGGAGGTCGACGTCGCCTTGCAAAAGGCCACCGAACTGCTGGACAGCGGTGCGGCCCAGGCCGCGCTGGCGCGCATCATCGCCGCCCAGGGACCACCCCAGGTGGAGGCCGCGCCCTGCGCCGAGGTCTTGACCTGGCATGCCAGCCAGGCCGGCGTGATCAGTCAGGTCGATGGCTGGGCCATCGCGGGACTGGCGCGCACCGCCGGTGCCCCGGGGTATCCGGGGGCGGGGCTGGACTTGCTGTGCCGGGTGGGTGAGCGGGTGCAGGCCGGGCAGGCGCTGTTGCGAGTCCATGCCGCCAGCGCTGAACACGTGGAGCTGGTCGGTGCCGAACTGCAGGCTCTGGCCAGCCCGGTGGTGTTGGTCGGCCACTGAGGGCTGGACGGACATTGCACGGCGCTCCTACGCGGGGCGCCGTGCAATGTCACGCTCAATGTCCGGCTTGTGTGCGCGAGCGGGCGATGCTCTCCGGTACGCCTTCCCAGGCCGGCTTGCCGGCGGCGAACTCGCTGCGCAGATAGGCCAGCAGATCACCCACCTGGGCATCGCTGAAGCTGTTGGCAAAGCCCGGCATGTAGCCCAGCGCCGGGTTGGCCGGTTCGCGGATGCCGTGCAGGATGACGTGGATCAGATTGTCCGGTGTGTCGCTGTGCAGGTTGGTATTGACCCGCAACGAGGGCCGCACGCCGAACAGTGTCGGTCCCGTTCCTTCGATGTGACAGGCCGCGCAGGCACCCTGGAACAGCCGCTTGCCATTGGCCTGCGACAGCTTCTGGCGCTCGCTGAGGCTGGCCGTGGTGATCGGGAGCGGTACCGTGGTGCTGATGGCCGGTGCCTGGAACGAGGCCAGGTAATGCGCGATGGCGCGCACGTCGCCGGCCGGCAGTTGCGCCAGTTCGGCCACCACCGGCGCCATCGGTCCGGCGGCAATGCCGTGGCGGTCCGAGAAGCCGCTGCGCAGGTAGCTGAACAGTTCATCCTCGGTCCAGGGCGTGGGCGACTTCGACAGCGCCGTCAACGCCGGGGCTTCCCAGCCATCGACCGTGCCACCGCCCAGGTACTGGCGTCCGCCCTGTTCCGCGCCCAGGGCATTGCGCGGCGAATGGCAGGCCGTGCAGTGACCGGCCCCCTCCACCAGATAGGCCCCGCGATTCCACAGGGCCGAGCGGTCCGGGTCGGGCTGGAACACCTCATTCTTGTGGAACAGCAGATTCCAGCCGGCCAGCAGCGGACGCATGTTGAAGGGGAAGCGCAGATCGTTGTCCGGGGGCGTGCTGGAGACCGCCGGCTGGGCCATCAGGTAGGCGTACAGCGATTGCATGTCGGCTTCGCTGATCTTGGCGAAGGCGGTGTAGGGGAAGGCCGGGTAGAGATGCCGTCCGTCGCGGTGGATGCCTTCGCGCATGGCGCGTTCGAAGGCGGCATAGGACCAGTTGCCGATGCCGGTCTTTTCGTCGGGCGTGATGTTGGTGCTGTAGACGGTGCCGAACGGCGTCTGCAGGGCATGGCCGCCAGCATTGGCCACCCCGCCCGGGGCCGTGTGGCAAACCGCGCAATCGCCGGCCAGTGCCACCCGGCGCCCGCGTTCGATGGTGGCGGCCGAATACAGGTCGGCCGCAGGCCGCGCCACCGGTGCGATCTCGGCGCGCCAGGGCATTGCCAGGGTCAGCGTGGCGCCCAGTGCCGCCACAGCACCCCCCAGCCAGCCGTATTTGCGCAGGCGGCGCCAGCCGCCCGGCCGCTGGCCCGAACCCTCCTGATGTTCCAGTGCCAGCCTGATCTGCTCACCCGAAAACGGCGCCTCGCGCAGACGCACGCCGGTGGCGGCATGGATGGCGTTGGAAATCGCCGCCGCCGCCGGCAGCGTGAAGGCGCCACCCGCCTTGAGCTGGATGTCGCGCAGCGCCGGCGTGGTGCCGCCACCGATGAGGTCGACCTGGGGCAGGCCGGCGCTGGTCTGGCCCGGCAGGGGGCGCAGTTCGCGTGACCAGGCGTCGAAGCCCTGGTCCGGCGCCAGCGTCTGCGCCATCGCCAGTCTGGCCTGCTCGCCCAGCAGGGCGCGTTGTTTTTCATCGAGCAGATCGTCAGCGGCATGGGCGGCGGCCGCTGTCGTCCCCGCGCGCTGGTCGTGGCCGGCAGTGACCCGGGTCACGCTCAGTTCGCCGGAGGCGCGGTCGTATTCCACATCGGCCACCCAGGCCGACCAGCTCTGTACCGGCTGGCCCTGTTCCTGTTCCAGCGTGCTGGCGTAGGCAAAGCCGCGTCCGCGCAGGATGCCGCCCTGCACCTGCCGGGCCGGACCGTTCCAGCCCGCCCCCTCGGCGACCGAGCGCACCAGCGCCGCGCCATGCGCATCGGGCAGGTGCTGCAGACGGTATTGCACGGCATCCTCGCCGATGCGCTGGGCCAGTTCATCGAAAAAGATTTCCTGCGCGAAGGTGCTCGCCGCCACCGGGATGGCAGCGCCTGGCGGCCCGATGATCTCCAGCGCCTGCCAGTCGTAGGGCGAGGCCAGGGCGGCGCCGTCGCGCGGGTCGCTGGCATCCTGCAGCGCATAGGCGGTTTCCGTCAGCAGCCAGGCCAGCGGTGGCGGCGGGGCGTCCTGCTCGATATGCAGGTGGTAGCTGCCGAGACGGCCATCCTGGTCCAGTTCGCCATGCAGCTGCAGCGAGGTCGGGCTGCTGGCGAAGTGGGTCGGCTCCAGCACCAGCGAGACGGCCTGCCCGCATTGCAGGGCCAGCAGTGCCACCACGCCGGCCACGTCGCTGGCAGCGCTGCGCTCCTGCGCGCTGGCCGGCGGGCGGTGGCTGCGCACCTCCACCTGGGCCACGGGCAGGGATAGCAGGGCCGCCACTTCCATGGCGATCAGCGCGGGATTGCCGAAGGGCAGGTCCAGTCGCAGGCTCGCGCCCATCGGGCTGGCCATGGCGGCGATGCCGGTCGCGGGGAAAGGGAAAGGGGACGATGACAGGGCCGAGGATACGGATTCCCCATCGCGCCACTGGTAGTGGGCGTCCATGGTGATGTCGTGCAGGCCGCTGGAATCCTGGCCGCGGGCATGCAGTGTCTGCGCGGCGCGCACGCGTGGGGTGCCGTCCTGCGGCGTGGCGTCGCTCCAGCGCAGGCGCAACTGGCGGCATGCCTGACGGGCCTGTTCATCGCTGTCGGCGAGGACCGCCACCAGATGCCGGCGCTGCACCACCTGTGGCGTGCCCGGGCAGCGTAGCGCGGCTTCGCTGTCGATGCCCTGCAGTCGGGCTCCAGTGTAGAGGGACTGTTGCCAGTCCAGTCGCGGCGGCAGGGCCAGGCGGGCATGACGCAGGGATGTTGCGCCGCCGGTGGCCAGCGAGCCGGCCATCTGCTGGGGCAGGGGCGCACTCATTGCGCCGCACCCTGGCGCTGCAGTTCGACCGCGCGCAGGGCGGCGCGCATGATTTCCACATGGGTGCCGCAGCGGCAGAGGTTGAAGTCCAGTTCGCTGCGGATCTCGTCCTCGGTCGGGCTGGGCGAGCGCAGCAGCAGGGCCTTGATGGTCATGATCATGCCGTTCATGCAGTAGCCGCATTGTGCGCCCTGCTCATCGATGAAGGCCTGCTGTACCGGGTCCAGCCGTCCCTCCTGGGCCAGGCCGTCCAGCGTGGTCACATGGCGTCCGGCCACGCCAGCCAGCGGGATCACGCAGGAGCGCGCTGCCACGCCATCGACCAGCACGGTACAGGCACCGCACTCGCCCAGGCCGCAGCCGAATTTGGGACCGTTCAGGCAAAGGTCGTTGCGCAACACGTTCAGCAGCGGCGCGTCGGCGGCAATGTCCAGCGTGGCCGCATGGCCGTTGACGTGGAAGGTGATGGGTTCTTGCTTGTGCATGGTCTCTGGTGTTGCGGCGCCCTACTCAGGCATTACCTTGGATCTATCGTCAGCGCATGAAGCATCCTTCATGCCAATGCGCTTGCAGCGGCCAGTATGCCCGCCTGCGGACAGGCCGTCCCGCAGCCTCGCCCGGCCTTGTCGAAAAACAGTGTACACACTCAATAATGCCAAGTAAATCACGAATTTCCATGCTGCATTGCGCGGTCTCGAACTGGTGCGGCCGGGCGTCTAAAACTCCCGTATTTGGTGCTGCATCGCACATAAAAGGGGATTTTGCTGGCGCTGCTGGTGCGCCGGAAAATCCCGGTTGCAAAGATCGTGGAAATGATTAAATATAGTGTATGCATTACAAATTAGCGAACTTCGCATGACCATGGCAGATCAAGGAGAACCTCACATGCAGCAGCGTCTTTACCGTATCGGGCAGATCGTCCCCAGTTCCAACACCACCATGGAGACCGAGATCCCGGCCATGCTGACGGCACGCCAGGTGATCCGCCCCGAGCGCTTCACCTTCCACTCCAGCCGCATGCGCATGAAGAAGGTGGTCAAGGAAGAACTGGCTGCCATGGATGGTGAATCCGACCGCTGCGCCGTCGAGCTGTCCGATGCCCGCGTCGATGTGCTGGGCTATGCCTGCCTGGTGGCCATCATGGCCATGGGCCGTGGTTATCACCGCCAGTCCGAGCAACGCCTGACCGCCCACACCGCCGCCAATGGCGCCGATGCCCCGGTGGTCACCAGTGCCGGCGCGCTCATCGATGCGCTCAAGGTCATCGGTGCCAGGAAGATCGTGGTGGTCGCGCCCTACATGAAGCCGCTCACCGAGCTGGTGGTGGACTACATCCGCCACGAAGGCTATGAGGTGCTGGACTACCGTGCCCTGGAAATCCCCGACAACCTCGACGTGGCCCGTCATGACCCGGCCAGGCTGCCGGCCATCGTGGCCCAGATGGATACCAGCCAGGCCGACGCCATCGTGCTGTCGGCCTGCGTACAGATGCCCTCGCTGCCGGTGATCGCGCAGGTCGAGGCGATGACCGGCAAGCCCGTCATCACCGCCGCCGTGGCCACCACCTACGCCATGCTCAAGCGCCTGGAGCTGGACCGCATCGTGCCGGGTGCCGGCGCGCTGCTCTCCGGCGCCTACTGAGAGGGGCAGCCATGCAGAGCAGCTTCCTCTACGGCGCCAACATCCTGGCCAACGGCATCCGCCAGCATTACCTGCGCTTCGGCGGCAAGGACGGTGCACGTGCCGGCCGCGACGCCGTCATCATCGTCCCCGGCATCACCAGCCCGGCAGTGACCTGGGGCTTCGTCGGCGAACGGTTCGGCCAGCAGTTCGATACCTATGTGCTGGATGTGCGCGGCCGTGGCCTGTCTTCGGCCTCGGAGACGCTGGACTACAGCCTGGATGCGCAGGCGGCCGACGTCATCGCCCTGGCCGATGCGCTCGGCCTGGAGCGCTATGCGGTGGTCGGGCATTCCATGGGCGGCCGCATCGGCGCCCGCGCCGCCAGCCAGCAGCCTCGCGGCCTGACGCGGCTGGTCATGGTCGATCCGCCGGTCTCCGGCCCGGGTCGTCGCGCCTATCCCTCCAAGCTGCCCTGGTACGTGGATTCCATGCGCCTGGCGCGCGAGGGTTGCTCGGCCGAGCAGATGCGCGCCTTCTGCCCGACCTGGACCGAACAGCAACTGCAACTGCGTGCCGAGTGGCTGCACACCTGCGACGAGCGGGCCGTGATCGCCAGCTTCGAGGGCTTCCATACCGATGATTTCCATGCCGACCTGCCGGCCCTGAAACTGCCGGTGATGTTGATGCAGGCCTCGCGCGGCGACGTCATCCTGCCCGAGGACGTGCAGGAACTGCAGGGCCTCTTGCCGCAGCTGGTGGTGAGCCGGGTGGAAGACGCCGGCCACATGATCCCCTGGGACAACGAGGCCGGCTTCTACGCCGCCTTTGGCGACTTCCTCGGCGCGCCGCTGTAAGGGCCGCGTTCATCGCAAGACCGATTGCAAAGGAGAACACCATGGCCGTCAGCGACCATGACCTGATCAGCGCCTGGAAAGAGGTGCTGACCCTGTCTAAGCTGGAGCCGGGACAGATCGTCACCGTGCTCACCAGCAGCAGCACCCATCCGCAGACCCTGTCCACCGCCATGACCGCCGCCGCGCTCATGGGCGCCACCGTCAATCGGCTGGACCTGCCGCCGGTCAATGCCGAGAAGGCCCTGAGCCGCGACTCCCTGGCCTATCTCGGCACCACGCCCCTGACCGGCAACCGCGCCGCCATCGCCGCCCTCAAGGAAAGCGACCTGGTGCTGGACCTGATGACCCTGCTGTTCTCGCCCGAGCAGCACGAGATCCTCTCCACCGGCACCAAGATCCTGCTGGCCGTGGAGCCGCCCGAGGTGCTGGTGCGCATGGTCCCCAGCGCAGACGACCGGCGCCGTGTGTCGCAGGCGGCGCGTCTGCTGGAGGGCAAGCGCGAGATGCACATCACCTCGGACGCCGGGACCGACCTGCGCTGCCCGCTGGGCGAATTCCCGGTGATCCAGGAATACGGCTTCGTCGATCAGCCGGGGCGCTGGGACCACTGGCCCAGCGGCTTCGTGCTGACCTGGCCCAATGAGCGTCAGACCAACGGCACCCTGGTCATCGATCGCGGCGATATCCTGCTGCCCATGAAATGCTATGCCCAGGAAGCCATCGTGGTGACCGTCAAAGACGGTTTCGTCACCGACATCGAGGGCGGCCTGGATGCCGAGCTGCTGAGCGACTACATGGCCTCCTTCAAGGACCCGGAAGCCTATGCCATGTCGCACATCGGCTGGGGCCTGCAACCGCGCGCCCAATGGTCCACGCTGGCCATGTACGACCGCGAAGCCACCATTGGCATGGATGCCCGCGCCTACGAAGGCAATTTCCTGTTCTCCTTCGGCCCCAACAACGAAGCCGGCGGCAGCCGCACCACCGCCTGCCACATCGACATCCCCCTGCGCCGTTGCACGGTGGCGCTGGATGGCACGCCGGTGGTCAAGGACGGCAAGGTGCTGGACGGCTTCGTCTACGGCAATTCGCAATGAGGCCAGCCGGGTGCGCCCGGCAGCCTCTTCAAAAGGAAGATACGATGCACAAGGAAGTGGAAACCTACCAGCGCCAGGGCTTCGGCCAGACGCTGGAAATGAAACCGCCGTTCGGTCTGCTGATCGTCGATTTCGTCAACAGCTTTGCCGACCCGGCCCAGTTCGGCGGCGGCAACATCGGCCCGGCCATCGAACGCACGCGCAGCCTGCTGGCCCATGCGCGCCAGCATGGCTGGCCGGTGGCGCACAGCCGCATCGTGTTTGCCGACGATGATGCCGACCGCAATATCTTCGGCATGAAGGTGCCGGGCATGGTGACCCTGAAGGAAGACCTGCCGGGCAGCGCCATCGTGCCGGAACTGACCCCGGCCGCCGGCGAGCTGGTGGTGCGCAAGACCGTGCCGTCGGCCTTCTTCGGTACCTCGCTGGCACCGTGGCTGACCCAGCACGGCGTGCAGACCCTGCTGGTGGCCGGTGCCGTGACCAGTGGTTGCGTGCGCGCCAGCGTGGTCGATGCCATGTCCTGGGGTTTCCGCCCGCTGGTGGTGTCCGATTGCGTGGGCGACCGCGCCATCGGCCCGCATGAGGCCAACCTGTTCGACATGGCGCAGAAGTACGCGGCCGTGATGCCGCTGGACGAAGCCCTGAAGGTGGTCGCCCAGCCTTGAAGCCCGGACGGCGGTGACGGTCCGGGTCGTGATGAATCTGATGTGCACCATGGTTTGAGATGCAAGCAACCAATCCTCCCGGCCAACCATCCGGTCAGACGCCCCGCGAGGCGCGCCGTCAACTGCTGGAGCGTGGTGACGCGCTGCTGGTGACCCGCGCCCCGCAACCCGGTGCCAAGCCCGCGCCCGGCCAGCCCGGCGCGGCTTCGTCCTATGTCCAGCCACTGCCGGACGTGTTCGTGGCCCTGCTGGCCGAGGGCCGCGTGCTGGCCTTCAACGGTCACGTCGATCTCGGCACCGGGATCCGCACCTCGCTGGCCCAGATCGTGGCCGAGGAGCTGAGCGTGGACATGGATTGCGTCACCATGATCCTCGGTCACACCGAGGAAGCCCCCAACCAGGGGCCCACCATTGCCAGTGCCACCATCCAGATTTCCGCCGTGCCGCTGCGCAAGGCCGCAGCCCAGGCGCGCGAGCACCTGCTGGCCGTGGCGGCCGCGCAGTGGGGTATTCCTGTTGAGCGCCTGCGCATCGCGGCGGGGCGCATTACGGATACCGACCAGCCGCAGCGCAGTACCAGCTATTTCACCCTGCTGGCCGGGCAGAAGATCGTGCTCACCCTCGACCCCGGCGACGTACCGCTGAAGCCGGCCAGCCAGTACACGCTGGTGGGCCGCAGTTCGCAGCGCGTCGATATTCCCGCCAAGGTGCGTGCCGAGCCGGTCTATGTGCACGATGTGCGCGTGCCCGGCATGCTGCATGGCCGCGTGGTGCGGCCGCCGCATCCGGGGCGCGATGGTGGTGACTTCATCGGCAACAGCCTGCTGTCGGTGGACCAGGATTCCGTGGCCCACATCCCCGGGCTGGTGGCGGTGGTGGTGCAGGGTGATTTCGTCGGCGTGGTGGCCGAGCGCGAGGAACAGGCGCAGCGTGCCATGCGCGAGCTGAAGCTGCGCTGGAAGGACATCCCGCCGCTACCCGCCATGGACGACCTGGAGACCCGCCTGCGCGACCTGCCGGCCAAGCGCCGCGAACTGCTGCGCCAGGGAGATCTGGATGCCGCCATGGGTAGCGCTGCCCAGCGCATCGAGCGCACCTACGTCTGGCCTTACCAGATGCATGCCTCCATTGGCCCCTCCTGCGCGGTGGCCGATTATCGCGAGGAGGGCCTGACCGTCTGGTCCGGCACGCAGAATCCGCATGTCATGCGCATCGACCTCTCGCGCCTGTGCGAGCTCGATGAAGGAAAGATCGAAGTGATCCGGCTGGAAGCCGCCGGCTGCTATGGCCGCAACTGTGCCGATGACGTGGTGGCCGATGCCGCCCTGTTGTCACGCGCCGTGGGGCGTCCGGTGCGGGTGCAGCTCACCCGCGAGCAGGAGCATGCCTGGGAGCCCAAGGGCGCGGCGCAACTGATGCAGGTGCGCGGCGCCATCGATGAAGCGGGCCGGCTGTCGGCCTATGGCTTCCAGACCCGTTATCCCTCCAACGATGCGCCGGTGCTGGCGCTGCTGCTGACCGGCAGGATCGCCCCCGAGCCCCGCGTGCTGGAGATGGGCGACCGCACCGCCGTGCCGCCCTATGCCTATCCGCACCTGCAAATCGATTGCGACGACGTCGCGCCCATCGTGCGTGCCGGATGGTTGCGCGGAGTCTCGGCCATGCCGAACTCCTTTGCCCATGAAGTCTTCATCGATGAGCTGGCCGAGCTGGCCCGGGAGGATCGCCTGGCCTATCGCCTGGCGCACTTGCCCGACGAGCGTGCCAGCGCGCTGCTGCAGGCGGTGGCGGAGAAGGCCGGCTGGGTGGCTGGTGCCAGGGGTTCGCGCGGGGTGCCTGATGCCGATGGCAAGCTGCGCGGGCGGGGCATTGCCTATGCGCGCTATGTCCACAGCAAGTTTCCCGGGTTTGGTGCGGCCTGGTCGGCCTGGGTCATCGATATCGAAGTCGATCCCGCCGATGGCGCGCTGAAGGTGGCGTCGCTGGTGGTGGGGCAGGATACCGGCATGATGGTCAATCCCGATGGCGTGCGCCACCAGATGCACGGCAACATCCTGCAATCGCTGAGCCGGGTCTTGAAGGAGCGGGTCAGTTTCGGCCCCCAGGGGACCACCAGCCTGGAGTGGGGCGCCTATCCCATCCTGCATTTCACGGAAGTGCCACCCATCGAGATCGTGCTGATGCAGCGCCAGGACCAGCCCCCCATGGGGGCGGGCGAATCGGCCTCGGTGCCGAGCGCGGCGGCGCTGTCCAATGCGCTCTTCGATGCCACCGGGCGTCGCTTCCGCCAGCCGCCCTTCAACGCAGAATGCATCCTGGCGGGGCTGCGCGAGCCCTTGCCGGCGGTGTGAACGATTCGGCGGTGCAGCCTTATTCGTCGATCATCTTGCGCAGCAGGAACACCAGAGCCACCCGCTCGGCCGGATTAAGATTGCCATAGGTGGCCTCGGTGATCTGGGCGGCGAAGGGCACGGTATCGGCCACCAGCGCGGTGGCGTTCTTGCTGAGCGACACCAGCACCTTGCGGCGGTCGGCCTCGTCATGGGACAGCTCGATCAGGTCGCGCGCCTTCAGGCGTTCGACGATGCCGCGGATGGTGGCCTGGTCGATGGCGGTCACCTTGACGATGTCAGAGAGCGAGCAGGTCTGCAGGTCGCGGATGGCGCACAGCGTCACGAACTGCGCGGCCGTCAGTTGCGAATCCGGGATATGTTGCTGGAAAATGGCGGCGTGGCGCTGGTAGGCGCGGCGCAGCAGGTGCCCGATCTGGTCGGAGAAATGATAGTCGGCGGTGGCGGGCTTCTTGGTCATTGGCGCAAGGGATGGGTGGCTTGGCGTACCTTGTTCGCCGGCGGCGAGCAGGGGGCAGCTGCTGATTCTAATGTCCTGCCTGCCGGCTGTATAGGCAAGCGTCGCGGCAGCCTTGCCTGCCACGGATGTCTTGGCGCGCTTGCGTGGCGCCGATTTGAGAGTTGTCGTGCTTGTCATCGGAGAGAGTTGAACAATGTTGATCGATTTCGCAGGGCTCAAGCCCGTCGAAGCTTATGAATGGATGTCGGCGCTGATCGTGCCGCGTCCTATCGCCTGGGTTTCCACGCTGGACGGGCAGGGGCGGGCCAACCTGGCGCCGTTCAGCTTCTTCCAGATGATCACCGGCAAGCCGCCGACCCTGCTGATCTGCCCGCTGCTGCAGCGGGGCGGCAAGCTCAAGGACACCGTCAACAACATCAGCGCCAGCGGCGAGTTCGTGGTCAACCTGGCCGCGCCGGCGCAGGCCCAGGCCTTGAATGCGACGTCCTTTCCCTTCGAGGCCGGCGTCAGCGAATTCGAGGCCTGCGGTCTGCAGGCCGCGCCCAGCCAGCTGGTGCAGCCGCCCCGCGTCGAGGGTGCGGTGGCCAGCTTCGAGTGCAAGCTGGCGATGATGGAGCCCTATCCGCGCGATGAGCCATCCTGCCACCTGATCTTCGGTCAGGTGCTGGCCGCGCATGTCGATGACCAGTTGCTGGATGCCGACGGCAAGCTAGATCCGGGCCAGGTCGATCTGCTCTTTCGCATGGGCGGCGAATGGTTTGGCCGCAGCCGTACCGAATCCAACTTCACCTTGCCGCGTCCACGCTGATTCCCTCCCTCGACCAGGGCGGTGCGGCCACGGCTGCATCCGCTGCTGGCGATGTCACCTTTCTGCTTCGCCGGTCTGCCGACCGCGCTTCTTCCATTTTCAATGTCGCCATTTGCGTTGCCGTCGACGCGATGTCGTGGTGCACAACGCACTCTGCTTGTGCAGTTTTCCGGTTTCGCATTAATATGGTGTACACATTATAAATAAGAAATGCAAAGACGGTTTTCGGGGCGCCGTGGAGACAAGCTGTAGAACCCCGTATGTAGCGCTTAAAACCAATAATAATGCAGTAGATTCCTGAGCTTCTTGAGCTGGGTCAAGGCTGGCCTGTATTTTGCTAACACTCAAAATATAGAGCGCATACGTCATAAAAAAGAAGTGGTCGGCGAGGCTTTTCAGTGCCGTTGTACGGCCTCGCCAATGCCGCAGCCGCAGCGTGCAGGACAACACCAGACAAGCGCCGAAGACAGTTTCAGACAGAAGCCCGGATCACCGGGCCAGGCAGGAAAGCAGCACCTGCAGTAACTGCATCACCAGCAACACCTCCAACACTTCAACAAAAGGGAAAACAACATGAAAAAGGCATGGGCACTCGCGGCCGGCAGTCTGTTCTGCGCGAGCGGCGCGATGGCGCAATCCAACGTCACCATCTATGGCGTGGTCGATACCTACCTGGGCTACACCAATGCGAGCGGTCGCGGTTCGGTGGTGTCGCTGGACAGCGGCGGCTACCAGGCCAGCCGCCTGGGCTTCAAGGGGACCGAAGACCTGGGTGGCGGCCTGCGCGCCAACTTCCAGATGGAAAACGGCTTCGCCTCCGACACCGGTGGCATGCACGACAGCACCCGCCTGTTCAACCGCCAGTCCTGGGTCGGCCTGGCCAATAACCTGGGTGAGCTGCGCCTGGGTCGGCAGAACTCGCCGGGCTTCCTGATGATTGCGCGCCTGGATGCCTTTGCCGGTGCGACCTATGCTTCCTTCCTGAACAACGTCTCGGCCTACACGCCGCGCTACGACAACGTGATCGGCTATATCTCGCCGGTGATGCGCGGCTTCAAGCTGCAGGCCTACTACGGCCTGGGCGAGCAGACCACGCCCAAGAACGGCCTGTCCACCTATATGCTGGCCGGCGAGTACGAAAGCGGCCCGTTCTACCTGGGCCTGAGCCATTCCACCCAGAACAGCGCCAACGACAACATCGCCATCCGCTCCACCTTCGCCGGTGGTGCCTATGATTATGGCAACGGCAAGATCTTCCTGGGCTACTACCGCGGCAACAACCTCGGTGCGGCTGCCACTACCAATGTGCGCGGCAGCTACTACGGCGCGTACTCGATCTCGGCCAACTATCGCCTGAACGCGCAGGCCACCATCGGCGCCGGCTACGGCTGGGCCAAGGACAGCACCGGTGCCGGCCGCGATGCCCGCCAGATCAGCCTGATCGGCACCTATGACCTGTCCAAGCGCACCATGCTCTATACCACCTATGCCCATCTGACCAACAGCAACGGCGCCACCTTCTCGCTGGCCGGTGCCGCACCGATCACCAAGAACGTGCCGGCCAGTGGCGGCACGGTGAACGGCATACAGTTCGGTATCCGTCACCTGTTCTGATGCGCTGCCGGAAGGTGCGCGGGCTCCACCCGGCGCGCCTTCCTTCCCCTGCTGTTGCTTGCACCTGCGGGTGCAGAAAGGATAGATCGTGAACGTCTCCCTCCATCTCAAGCATTTCAAGCATCTGAAGCATCTCGTTGTCGCCGCACTGGGCCTGACGGCCGCTGCCGGCGCACTGGCCCAATCCACCATCAAGATTGGCGAAGTCAACAGCTACAAGGCCCAACCGGCCTTCCTCGAACCGTACCGCCGTGGCTGGGAACTGGCCCAGGAAGAAATCAATGCCGCCGGCGGCCTGCTGGGCAAGAAGGTGGAAATCATCTCCCGCGATGACAACGGCAACCCTGGTGACTCGGTGCGGGTGGCCGAGGAACTGGTGACCCGCGAACAGGTATCGCTGCTGTTCGGCGGCTTCCTCTCCAACACCGGCCTGGCACTGACCGACTATGCCAAGCAGCGCAAGATCTTCTTCCTGGCGGCTGAGCCGCTGACCGACAAGATCGTCTGGCAGAACGGCAACCAGTACACCTATCGCCTGCGTCCCTCCACCTACATGCTGGTGGCCTCGCTGGTCAACGAAGCGGCCAAGCTGAAGAAGAAGCGCTGGGCGCTGGTCTATCCCAACTACGAATACGGCCAGTCCGCCATCGCCACCTTCAAGAAGCTGATGCAGGAGCGCCAGCCGGATATCGAATTCGTCGCTGAACAGGCGCCGCCCCTGGGCAAGATCGATGCCGGTTCGGTCACCCAGGCGCTGGCCGATGCCAAGCCGGATGCGATCTTCAATGCGCTCTTCGGTGCCGATCTCGGCAAGTTCGTGCGCGAGGGCAATACCCGTGGCCTGTTCGAGGGACGCGAAGTGGTGTCGCTGCTGACCGGCGAGCCGGAATATCTCGATCCGCTGAAGAACGAGGCACCGGTCAACTGGATCGTCACCGGCTACCCCTGGTATGCCATCGATACGCCCGAGCACAAGAAATTCGTCGACGCCTATCGCAAGAAATTCAATGACTACCCGCGCAACGGGTCCCTGGTCGGCTATGTGGCGCTGATGTCGATCGCCACCGGCATCAAGGCGGCTGGCTCGGTTGAGAGCGACAAGCTGGCGGCCGCCTTCTCGGGCCTGAAGGTCGCGACCCCGTCCGGCCCCATCGTCTATCGCAGCCAGGATCACCAGTCCACCCTGGGCGCCCACGTGGGACGTACGGCACTCAAGGATGGTCGCGGCATCATGGTCAACTTCAGCTACGTCGATGGCGCTTCGGTGCAATTGCCCGATGCTGAAGTCAAGAAACTGCGTGCGGCCAACTGAGCTGGTACACGCCTTGCAGCGGTCCTGCGCAGCAGCGTGCAGCGCAGGACCGTGGTCACAGGGGATAAAGCATGACTCTCTCTAGCCTGATCGTGCAGATGATCAACGGGCTGGCCGACGCTTCCACCATGTTTCTGGTGGCGGCCGGCCTGTCGCTGATCTTCGGTGTCACGCGCATCGTCAACTTCGCCCACGGCTCGTTCTACATGGTGGGCATCTATGTGGTGTACACGCTGGTGTCCTTGATCGGCGCCAGCGGCCTCGGTTTCTGGAGCGCGGTACTGCTCTCGGCGATGGCCGTGGCGGTGCTGGGCGCCCTGGTGGAAATCCTCATCCTGCGCCGCATCTACCGCGCCCCGGAACTGTTCCAGCTGCTGGCGACCTTTGCGCTGGTGCTGGTGTTCAAGGATGCCGCGCTCTACCTGTGGGGGCCGGAAGACCTGTTCGGCCCGCGCGCGCCCGGCCTGGGTGGCGCGGTGCAACTGCTGGGCCGGCGCATTCCGCAATACGACCTGGTACTGATCGCCATCGGCCCGCTGGTGTTGGGCGTGCTGTGGCTGGTCCTCAATCGCACCCGCTGGGGGACCCTGATCCGCGCCGCCACCCAGGACCGCGAAATGGTCGGCGCCCTGGGCATCAACCAGTCCTGGCTGTTTACCGGCGTGTTCGCGCTGGGCTGCTTCCTGGCTGGCCTGGGCGGCGCCCTGCAGGGGCCGCGCATCCCCGCCAACCTGGCGCTGGACCTGGAGACCATCGGCAACGCCTTCGTGGTGGTGGTGGTCGGCGGCATGGGGTCGATTCCCGGTGCCTTCCTGGCGGCCCTGCTGATTGCCGAGATCAAGGCCCTGTGCGTGGCCATCGGCCAGGTGTCGGTGTTCGGGGTGGTGATCTCGTTGTCCAAGCTGACGCTGGTGGTGGAATTCCTGGTCATGGCGGTGATCCTGGTGGTCCGCCCCTGGGGCCTGATGGGCAAGCCCCAGGCCGCCGCCCGCAGCACCGGCCAGCCGGAAGCACCGCTGGCCCCGGCCGGCGCCGGTGTGCGCAAGCTGGCCTGGGTCGCCGTGGCGCTGCTGCTGGCTGCCCCCTTGCTGTCGCACAGCTTCCCCTACCTGACGGTGCTGCTGGTGGAGATCTTCATCGCCGTGCTGTTTGCGGCCAGCCTGCACTTCATCATGGGACCGGGCGGCATGCATTCCTTCGGTCACGCGGCCTATTTCGGGCTGGGTGCCTATGCAGCGGCGATGCTGGTGGTCAAGCTGCACTGGCCGATGGAATTGGCGCTGGTGGTCGGTCCGCTGGTGGCCGGGCTGGGTGCGCTGCTGTTCGGCTGGTTCAGCGTGCGCCTGTCGGGCGTGTACCTGGCCATGCTGACCCTGGCCTTCGCACAGATCGTCTGGGCCATCATCTATCAATGGGATGAGGTTACCGGCGGCAGCAACGGGCTGGTCGGCGTCTGGCCGGCAGCCTGGCTGGCGTCGCCGCTGGCCTATTACTACCTGGCGCTGGCCTGCGCGGTGGCCGGCCTGCTGCTGTTGCGCCGAGTGCTGTTCGCGCCCTTCGGCTATGCCATGCGCGCCGCCCGTGATTCGGTGCTGCGTTCGGACGCCATCGGCATCGACGTCAAGCGCATGCAATGGCTGGCCTTTGCGCTGGCCGGCGTATTCTGCGGTGCGGCCGGGGTGCTGTTCGCCTTCTCCAAGGGCAGCATCTCGCCGGAAGCCATCAGCGTAAGCCGTTCGGTCGATGGTCTGGTGATGGTCATGCTGGGCGGCCTGCAGACCCTGCTGGGGCCGGTGGTGGGCGCATCGGTCTTCACCTGGCTGCAGGATGTGATCGCACGCGAGACCGATTACTGGCGCGCCATTCTCGGGCTGGTGATCCTGGCGCTGGTGCTGCTGTTCCCGGCGGGCATTGCCGGCTATTTCCAGCGCTTCGTTGGTGGCCCGGCGCGTCAGGGGAGCAAGGGGAGCGGTGGGCCCCCGGAACTGAAAGCCGGTATCGGCAAGGAGGCGGCATGAGCCTGCTGACAGTAGACAACATCAGTAAATCCTTCGGTGGCAACAAGGCCGTCAATGGCGTGTCCTTCGACCTGCCGCCGGGCCAGTTGCTGGCACTGCTGGGGCCGAATGGTGCCGGCAAGTCGACCTGCTTCAATATCCTCAACGGCCAGTACCGGCCCGAGACCGGCAGCATCCGTTTCGACGGTCACGATATCGCCGGCATGAAGCCGCGTGACATCTGGCGGCTAGGCGTGGGGCGCACCTTCCAGATCTCGGCCACCTTCAGTTCCATGACCGTGCTGGAAAACGTGCAGATGGCGCTGATGTCGCGCCAGCGCAAGCTGTTCGGTATGTGGCGCCCGGCGGGCTCCTACTTTGCCGATGAGGCCATGGCCCTGCTGGAGCAGGTCGGCATGGCCGCGCAGGCGCAGCGCCCCTGCGGCGTACTGGCCTATGGCGACGTCAAGCGGGTGGAGCTGGCCATCGCCCTGGCCAACCGGCCGCGCCTGTTGCTGATGGACGAGCCCACGGCCGGCATGGCGCCCAAGGAGCGCAATGAATTGATGGCCCTGACCAAGCGCCTGGTGCTGGAAAAGAACATGTCGGTGCTCTTCACCGAGCACAGCATGGATGTGGTGTTTGCTTTTGCCGACCGCATGATCGTGCTGGCGCGCGGGCAACTGATCGCCGAGGGCGATGGCGAGACCATCCGCAATCATCCCAAGGTGCAGGAAGTCTATTTCGGCAGCGGCAAGACATTCGAGAAGGAAGGAAGCCCATCGTGAGCGCCACCGTATCCCCCAAGACCGATCCGCTGCTCAAGGTCAGCGGACTGAACGCCTTCTATGGGCGCGCCCACATCCTGTTCGACGTCGCCCTGGAAGTGGGGCGCGGCGAAGTGGTCGCCCTGATGGGACGCAACGGTGCCGGCAAGTCCACCACCATGAAGGCGGTGATGGGCCTGCTGGACCGGGCCGAGGGCGAAGTCAGTTTTCGCGGCAAGGACATCAGCCGCGCCCGTCCCTACGAGATCGCCCGCGACGGCATGGGCTTCGTGCCCGAAGACCGGCGCGTCTTTTCCGACCTGTCGGTGATGGAAAACCTGGAGGTGGGCCGCCAGCCGGCGCGGGAAGGCGCCGTCCAGTGGACGCCGGAAAAGCTGTTCCAGCTCTTCCCCAACCTGGGTGAAATGCCGGACCGTCCGGGCGGCCAGATGAGTGGTGGCGAGCAGCAGATGCTGACCGTCTCGCGCACGCTCATGGGCAACCCCTACCTGGTGCTGCTGGACGAGCCCTCGGAAGGGGTGGCACCGGTCATCGTCGAACAGATGGCCAACATGATCATGACCCTGAAGCGCGAGGGCATGGCCATCCTCTTGTCGGAGCAGAACCTGCACTTCGCCGAACTGGTCAGCGACCGTGCCTACGTGCTGGAGAACGGTCATATCCGTTACCAGGGCAGCATGGCGCAACTGGCGGCCGATGAAGAGGTGCGACGGGCCTACCTGTCGGTGTAGCAGGGCAGCTGGCGTGGGTGGAGGTGGCGTCGGGATCGCCGTAGCTTGATCGCCATTTCCTCTCTCGCCTGGTTTGTTGCGCTGCATAAGGGTGGCGTGCTTCTCCGGCTGCGCTGCCCCGATCACCAAGCCGGTCCATGGCGGCGGTGCCGCCTCGCCCGAACGGCAGGTTGGAGCTGCCGGCCGACGCGGCCGGGTCTGGAGGCTGCCTGCCGCCTGCGGCCTGCCTGGGGCCGGCATAAGCCTTGCATGCTTATGTAATAAATGATGTGTACGCTTTAAATTAAGCGACCCGGCAGATCCGCTCCAATTCTCTTTCATCCCCCGGAATTCCGCACCAAACTGGCCTGTATCGCCCTGTTATTGGTCATGTTTCGCACTGCAATGCAGCACGAAAAATCTCTTCGATAAACCTCTATTCTTTTAAAAATAGAGTGTGTACACTGTATTTCATTCGGCGTATCAGGATCGTTTCCGTCGTCGCTTCTATCCGGGCTTCAACCCAGCTTCCTACCTATTTCGCAAGGAGATCAGAGTGTCCAATTCCCCACGTATCGCCGTCGTCGGCGCAGGCCTGGGCGGTGCCGCTACGGCGGCGCTGCTGCTGCAGGAAGGTTTCAATGTGCGCGTCTATGAACAGGCGCCCGGTTTCTCCCGCCTGGGAGCTGGCATCCACGTCGGCCCCAATGTGATGAAGGTGCTGCGTCGCATCGGCATCGAGGATGAGATGAACCGCCAGGGTTCGCGTCCCGACTTCTGGTATAGCCGCCATTGGGAAACCGGCGACGTACTGGCGCAGATTCCGCTGGGCGACTACGCCGTCAAGCACTATGGCGCCACCTACCTGACGGTGCATCGTGGCGATTTCCATGAACTGCTGATCAAGGCCTTGCCCAGCGATCGCGTGAGCTTCGACAAGTGCCTGACCAAGGTCGAGGATCGCGGCAACGTGGTGATCCTCAGCTTTGCCGACGGCACCACCGAAGAGGCCGACATCGTCATCGGCGCCGATGGCGTCAACTCCCGCATCCGCGAAGAACTGCTGGGCGTGGAACCGCCCAAGTACGCCGGTTACCTGGCGCACCGCGCCGTGTTCCCCACCCCCGAGGTCAAGGCCGGCATGCTGCCCTTCGATGCCTGCGTGAAGTGGTGGAGCGATGATCGTCACATGATGACCTACTTCGTCACCAGCAAGGCCGACGAGCTCTACTACGTGACCGGTGTGCCGGTCGAGAAGTGGGACCTGAACGACCGCTGGCTGCCTTCCAGCAAGGAAGAGATGCGCGAGACCTTCCGTGGCTGGCACCCGACTGTGCAGGCGCTGGTGGACGCCACCGTGGAAGTGACCAAGTGGTCGCTGCTGGAACGCGACCCGCTGCCGCTGTGGAGCCGTGGCCGCCTGGTGCTGCTGGGCGATGCTTGCCACCCGATGAAGCCGCACATGGCGCAGGGCGCGGCCATGGCCATCGAGGATGGCGCCATGCTGGCACGCTGCTTCAAGGAAGTGGGTGTGAGCAACTACGCCGACGCCTTCGCCCTCTACGAAGCCAACCGTGCCACTCGCGCCAGCAAGGTCCAGCGCATCTCGCACGAGAACACCTGGCTGCGCACCAACGAAGACCCGTCGTGGTGCTTCGGCTACGATGTCTTCACCGAGCCGCTGGTCTCACCGAGCAAGGCCGCAGCCTGAACGGTTTCGCCTGAAACACCGCCGGGCCGGCTTCGTGGGAAAGCGAAGATGGCCCGGCTCTTGCATCATTCATGTCACCGGTGGACAGCGCCGGTGAGGAAGCCAGGCAGCCGGCAAGACCGGTTGCCGGTTCGATCATTTGAGGAGAGTTGCATGTCCACGCTACCCGCGACAGTGGAAAAGGGGCTACAGGCCGCCGGGGTCGGTAAGTTCCAGTACCGCTTGTTCGTCATCTTCGGCCTGGTCTGGCTGGCCGATGCGATGCAGGTGTTGTCCATCGGTTTTTCGGCGCCGACCATTGCCAAGACCTTCGGCCTGACGGTGCCGCAGGCACTGCAGAGTGGCACCATGTTCTTCGTGGGCATGCTGCTGGGCGCCTTCGTCTTCGGTCGCCTGGCCGACCGCATCGGCCGTCGTCCGGTGCTCATGTGCGCGGTGGTGATCGATGCCTGTTTCGGCGTGGCCTCGGCCTTCGCTCCCGACTTCACCTGGCTGCTGGCACTGCGCCTGCTGACCGGTATCGGCGTGGGTGGCACGCTGCCGGTGGACTACACCATGATGGCCGAATTCCTGCCCAGCGCCCGTCGCGGTCGCTGGCTGGTGATGCTGGAATCGTTCTGGGCCATCGGCACCATCTGCCTGGCGGTGCTGGCACTGGTGGCGGTGAGCTGGGGCAACGATGCCTGGCGCGTGATCTTCTTCGTCACCGGCCTGCCGGCGCTGGTGGGCGTGGTGCTGCGCTTCTACGTGCCGGAGTCGCCCATGTACCTCAACCGCAGCGGCAAGTCCGACGCCGCCCGCAAGGTACTGGAGCGAGTCGCCAAGGTCAACGGCAGCAGCACCCCGATTCCGCCGCTGCAGCCTGAAGTGGTGGAGCGCAAGCCCATGAGCGCGCTGTTCTCGGCCGCCCTGCGTCGCCGCAGCCTGTCGCTGTACCTGGCCTGGGGGCTGATCTCGATTGCCTACTACGGCGTGTTTGTCTACCTGCCGGTCAAGCTGGGTTCGGAGGGCTTCGGTTTCATGCGTGGCCAGATCTTCCTGATCTTCCTCGCACTGGTGCAGTTGCCTGGCTATGCGCTCTCGGCCTACGGGGTCGAACGCTGGGGCCGCAAGCCCACCCTGGTCGGTTTCCTGTTGTTGTCGGCGGTGGGCTGCATGCTCTACAGCCTGGGCAGCGATCCCAGGCTGGTGGTCGGTTCCACGCTGTTGCTGAGCTTCTCCCTGCTGGGCACCTGGGCCGCGCTGTATGCCTTCACGCCCGAGGTGTACCCGACCGACCTGCGCGCCAGCGGCATGGGCACGGCCGGCGCCGTGGCCCGCTTCGGCGGCCTGTTCGCCCCGGCCATCATCGCCCCGGTCATGGCCAGCCACTTCACGCTGTCGCTGGTGATGCTGTCGGCCTTCCTGGTTGCCGGTGCCGTTGCGATCCTGTGCGTGGATGTGGAGTCGCGCAACCGGGCGCTGGAATGAGTCTGTAGCACCGCCGGAGCCTGTTGCTTCGAGGGAGCCACCGCTGCGTGCGGTGGCTTTTTTTTCGTCCTGCTTCGCCGGCATGGGATGGCTCGTCGATATTTTTGGAAGAAGGCATGGGTATTCAGTAATGGTTGTGATCTCGGAGGATTTTGCCGGCTACGCTTTGCGCTTTTGCGAAAGTAGAGGGGCAGATCATGTTTCGAGATCTCACCGAGTGCAGTACGCGGCTGTCGCTTCTTTTCGTGAGCGCGATCGCACTGCGAGAGAAGTCCTGTTGCAAAAGGCTGATGCGCAATCAGTTGACTTGCATTCGTTTATAAACGAATATGGCGCTCTACGACGTTGAGCATTACCTTACGGCTCCCGCTCAGGATGACCTCTATCTCGGCTGGTTGCTCCGCCTGCGTGATGCGCAGGCACGGATTGCGATCATGCGGCGAATCGGTCGTCTGGAGCAGGGCAATTTTGGCGACCACCGGTTCTGTAGAGACGGCGTTTGGGAATTGCGTGTGGATATCGGTCCGGGTTACCGGGTGTACTACGGACGCGCTGGCCGCAAGCTTGTCCTGTTGTTGTGCGGTGGAGATAAACGGACTCAGCAAATGGATATCGCGCGAGCGGTGGATTGTTGGCAGGACTGGAAGAGGAGAGGGACAGATGAGAAGCAGACCCCATGATGAAGCGATGGCCGAGCTGTATCGCAGCGATCCCGCGCTTGCGCTGGAGATCATCAACAGCATTCTGACTGATGGCGATCAGGCCGAATTGATGAGTGTGCTTCGTCAGTTGGCTCTAGCTGTGGGAGGCATGCAGGTGGTGGCCGAGCAGGCGAATTTGAATCCGACCCAGCTATATCGCACCTTGTCGCCGAAAGGCAATCCTGCGCTGAGCAGTCTGACCGCAATCCTGAAGGCCATGGGCCTGCGACTGGCGGTGCAGCCGCTGGCAGTCTGAGAAGTCAGCACCACGTCAGGGACGCTTCGGCGTCCCTTCTTCATTCCCGCCGGTCGCGCATGCGCTCCAGGTCTTCCCGCGTATCGATATCGGCAAAGATCCCCTCGTCCATCACCTCGATCTCCGTTACCGGATGCGCGTCCAGCAGCCCCCGTGCGCCGCGGTCGCCCTGCAGGGCCAGTAGCGCCGGCAGATGCGCTGAACCGAAGCCCACCGGGTTGCCGCGCCGACCTTGCGTCATGGGTGCCACGATGGACGCACCGGCGACCAACGCATCGCGCAGCCGCGCCAGGGTGGCAGGCCGGACCCGGGGCATGTCGGCCAGCGCGATCAGCCAGCCTGATGCCTGCGTGCTGTGCTGCAGTCCGTGGCGCAGCGATGCGCTCATTTCGCGGGGATCACCCGGGGCCAGCATGCAGACCGTGCAGCCCATCTCGCGCAGGGCATCGGCCAACACGCCCGGCCCCTGTACCACGGCGACCACCGGCATGACTTCCAGCAGCGCCGCCGCGCTGGCGGTGGCGACCATGCCGGGGCGGCCATCATGATGGCAGAAGGGTTGCAGCAGCTTTTCCTCGCGGTCGCTGAAACGGCTGCCACGGCCGGCGGCCAGCAGGAGGGCGATGGGAGAGGGCGATGGCAGCATGGGATGGGGACTCGGATAGTCGAAAGATAACGTTATTGTGCCTAGGTTTGTTCCGACGTTGATGCGATACTGCAGAACGTGCGGTGGAGGAAGGAATTTACGTGATGCGAATGACAAGCTTGCCGTAGGGCTATCTTACGGCATCCTTGCTGCTCGCCGTTTTGCGCCCGATCATTGCCGAATCAGCATGGCAGAATTCTTAAATTTGATATGGTCGGCAATGCAGGGCGCTCCTAGAATCGACCGCATGTCAGTAACGCAGGCACCGGGCAGGGACCGGTCTTGCACAGTCGGAATGGGGGCAAGCCGGCCGGGATGGGCCCGAGGGAGGGTGCGTCTCCCGGTGCGCCGATGACAACACGGCAGGGATGGAAAACAAGAATGATCAAGAACAAACGTATCGGCTCACGCCTGGGTGCAGGCTTTGCCGTGGTGCTGGTATTTTCGATGCTGGTGGCGGCGGTGGGCATCTGGCGACTGAAGACCGTGGCCCAGCAGACCCAACAGATGATGGACGTGCCGCTGCGCACCGAACGCCTGGTGTCGCAATGGAATACCTTGCTGCTGATCGCCATCCAGCGCACCACTACCGTCGTCAAGAGCCGCGATCCTGAACTTGAGGCCTTCCTCGCCAAGGAGGCGGCCGCGTCCAGCAAGGAATCGGCGCAGACCCTGAAGGACGTCGAAGCACTCCTGACCAGTGACGATGAAAAGAAGCTGTTCGCCGCCATCAATGTCGCCCGCAAGCAGTTCCTGACGGTGCGCGATGAAATCTATGCGGCCAAGAAGCAGGGCGATGCCGCCAAGGTGGAGCAGCTCTATCAGCAGCAATACATGGGCATCGCCACCGGTACCCAGAACGCCATGCGGGCCTTGCTCGACTTCGAACGCGCCCGCATCGACGACATCTCCGCGCAGATCCAGCAGGATGCGGCCAGTAGCCAATGGCAGATCGCCGTACTGGAAGGGGTGATCCTGCTGTGCGGCGTGGCTTTCGCGGTGCTGCTCACGCGCAGCATCACCCGACCTGTACATGCGGCGCTGGCGATCTCGCAGCGCGTGGCGGCCGGTGACCTGACTTCGCGCGCCGTGAGCGTGGGACAAGACGAACTGGGGCAACTGGTGGCCTCGCTGCAGGGCATGAGCGAGCGCCTGCACGGCGTGGTGTCCACGGTGCGCCATGGCGCCGACAGTATTGCGATTGCCTCCGGTGAAATCGCCAACGGCAACCTCGACCTCTCGGCCCGTACCGAGGAACAGGCTGGTGCGCTGGAAGAGACTGCTGCCTCCATCGAACAGCTCACCTCCAGCGTGCGTACCAATTCCGAGAACGCCGGCCAGGCTGACAATCTGGTGCGTTCTGCTGCATCGATCGCCGGTCAGGGCGGGGTGGTGATGGAAGAACTGATCGCCACCATGGGCAACATCAACGAATCCTCGCGCAAGATCGTGGACATCATCGGTGTGATCGATGGCATCGCCTTCCAGACCAATATCCTGGCCCTGAATGCTGCAGTGGAAGCGGCGCGCGCCGGCGAGCAGGGACGAGGTTTCGCGGTGGTGGCCTCGGAAGTGCGCGCCCTGGCGCAACGCTCGGCCTCGGCGGCCAAGGAAATCAAGCAACTCATCGATGATTCGGTGGAGAAGGTCGGCGCCGGCAGCCAGCTGGTGGAGAAAGCCGGCAAGACCATGCAGGAAGTGGTGGACAGCGTGCGCGGCACGCACGCGCTGGTGGGCGAGATCAGCACCGCCAGCCGCGAACAGGCCGAAGGCATCCACCAGGTCAACCAGGCGGTGGGCCAGATGGATGGCGTGACCCAGCAGAATGCGGCGCTGGTGGAACAGGCTGCGGCCGCTGCCAAGTCGCTGGAAGACCAGGCGGCGCAACTGAAACGCGCGGTGGCCTTCTTCGCCCTGCAGGCCGCCTGATAAAAAACGTCCACCGCTGGCGGCTTCACGCCAGCGGTGATCCTTTCACGCGCTAGTTCAGATCAAGTCCGGATCATTCAGGCAGGCTCAGGCCGCCTTGAGAAATTCCGGCCCGAAATCCATCAGCACGTCGCGCACCAGCGTGGCGGTACTCTGGCAGCCCAGCTTGTCCTTGACGCTGGCACGATGCACGTCCACCGTCTTGACGCTGATATTGAGGTCGCGCGCGATGAGCTTGCTGGATTGGCCCATGATGACCTTCTCCAGGATCTCGCGCTCACGCACGGTCAGCGTCTTCAGGCGCGCCTTCAGTTGCTGGCGGCGACCACGAGCCTGCATGTTGCCGGCCACGTTCTTCAGGGTGACCTGGATGCGTTCGAGCATCTGCTGGGAGTTGTAGGGCTTTTCCAGGAAATCGACGGCGCCATTGTGCAGGGCGCGCACCGACATGGGAATGTCGCCATGTCCGGAGACGAAGATCACGGGAATATCGGCACCGATTTCCTTCAGGCGATCCTGCAGCTGGAAGCCGCTGATCTCCGGCATGCGCACATCCAGGATCAGGCAGGACAGGCTATTGGCGTCGTAGGCCTTGAGAAAGGCTTCCGGGCCATCGAAGCATTCGGTGCGGATATTGACCGAGCTCAGCAGCCAGGCCAGCGACGTGCGAACGGCTTCATCATCATCAACGATGTAGACCACCGGCGGGTTGGTTTCCATCATTACTCCTCGTCTCGTCAAAATGGTGCCGGCTTGCACCGGCGCTATTTCCGACCCTCTCGATTTCTTGCTGGGCTGGTCGGCATAAATCAAAACAGCACGCTTTGACTTATGCAAAAAACAGGCCTGAAATTCTTGGGATCAGCGACACTTTAACACCCCCTCCAGGGTGGCGATCTAGGTATTTTTACCTAGATGCTTAGCCGCAATCCCCTGTGGCGCGGGCATGTGGCACGAATTGTGTGCAACCGGGGCATGTCTTAACCTGCTGTCATAGAGCGCCGTGCATCATCGGCGTGCAAACCAGGGAGTTTCCATGAGCGCCAATGCTGTACAACAAGAACATTCGACCCCATCCGCATCTGCAGCTGCCTCGACTGCGGCGAGCCGTCCCGCGCTTGCGCCGGAGCAACTGGAATTTCGCAATGCCATGGCACATCTGCCGGCAGCGGTGTCCATCATCACCACCGACGGCGAGGGCGGCCGTTGCGGCATCACTGCCAGCGCGGTCTGCTCGGTCACTGACACGCCACCGACCATCCTGGTCTGCATCAACCGCGGCAGTGCCATGCATGAGGTGTTCAGGAAGAACGGCCGGCTGTGCGTGAACGTGCTCTCGGATGAGCTGGAACAACTGGCCATGCATTTCTCGGGCGCCACCAAGGTGCCGATGGAGGAGCGCTTCGCCTGGGACATCTGGGAAGAGCAGGGTGAGCTGGGCCAGCCGGTGCTGGCCGATGCGCTGGTGAAGCTGCAGGGCCGCATCCGCGAGTTCAAGGAGGTGGGCACCCACTCGGTGATGTTCGTCGAGCTGGCCGAGGTCAAGGTCAATGAAAAGAAGGACAGCCTGATCTATTTCAACCGGCTGTTCCACAAGGTCAAGCGCACGGCCTTGTAGGCCGGTCTCTTTGTCCCGGCCCACGAAAGGATGCCGTCCGTGTTCGTACCGGACGGCATTTTTCTTTCCGGGAACCATAAGAAAACCGTTCGGACTGGGTAGCCGCGCAGCGGCGTATCGAAGACGCGGCTACCTCTATGCCTTCGATACGCGGCGCTGCCGCTACTCAGTCCGAACGGGTGGAGGTGGTGTTAGGGCCTGTTCACAGCCCTAGTCCCGTCTCAAAGGTCGAGCACCAGCATTCCCGACTTGGCGCGTGAGACGCAGGTGCAGATCTGGTCATTGGCCGCTTTCTCCTTCTTGGAGAGGCAATTGTCGCGGTGATCCGGTTCGCCCTCCAGCAGCGGCACCACGCAGGTCCCGCAGATGCCTTCGCGGCAGGAGGTATCGATGCTGATACCTTCGCGCGCCAGGATGTCGACGATGGGTATGCCCACCGGAATCTGCACGACCTTGCCCGAGCTGGCCAGCTTCACTTCGAAGGCGCCATCGCCACCGCCAGCAGAAGCCGTGCCGGAGACCGGCGCAGCTACCGCCTGGAAGTGCTCCAGATGGATCGCGTCTTCGCTGCGGCTGGCGGCGGCGCACTTGACCACCGCGTCCATGAAGGGCGCCGGGCCGCAGGTGTAGACGTGGGCTTGCGGGCTGCCGGCGTCCAGGCAGGCCTTGAGGTAGTGCTCCATCTGCGCCGGCATGACCGCATAGTGGAAGCGCACGCGTGCCGCAAACGGTGCTGTCTCCAGCAGATCGGCGAAGGCAGCATGTTCACGGGCACGCACGAAGTAGTGCAGGGTGAAGGGCTTTTGTTCTGCCCACAGGCGATAGGCCATCGCCAGCAGGGGGGTGACGCCGATGCCGGCGCCGAAGAGCAGGTGTTCGGGGGCGCCGGCGTCCAGCGCGAAGAGGTTGCGCGGCGTACCCACTTCCAGTTCCATGCCCACTTGCACTGCTTCGTGCAGGGCGGCCGATCCACCCCGTGATGCCGGCTCGCGCTTGACGGCGATGGTGTAGCCGCACTGGTCTTCCAGGGGGCCGCACAGCGAGTATTGGCGCATGATCCCGGTCGGCCCGGTGATGTCGATGTGGGCCCCCGGCTCGTAGGCCGGCAGCGGGGCGCCATCGGCACGCACCAGGCGGAAGGAACGGATATCACCGGTTTCATCGGTGAGACGGTCAACGATCAGTTTCATGTTTCAGTGCCAATACTCGGTTACCTGGAGACAATGTGCGATATGCGATGCCTGCCCGGACTTACAGCAGGAAGCCCAGGGCGTTCAGGCTGTCCATCGAGTTGATCAGGCGGATCACCTTCTGCTCGATCTTCGGCCCCCGCGGCGTGAAGCGCAGCCGGTGCGTGACGTTGGCCACGAACAGGGTGTGCTGCTGGCGCTTGTAGCCCACCAGCACCTGCGCCGAGGTGATTTCCACCAGCTCGTCCGACAGGTGCACCGGCACGAAGCGCGACACCGTGCGCACGGTAGCGGCCGCATCCACCGCCGACATCGCGTGGCCCGAGGTCAGGCGCTCGATGCGGATCTTGCGCATGTGGGCATTGTCGTAGGCGTAGTTCAGCGTGGCCGCGAAATCGGTGGTCTCCTGGTCGATCGGCACCACGTAGTAGCCGTCGTCGGTCCACAGGGTCTGCCAGGTGGCGTAGTCCTTGCGGTCCAGCAGTTCGGCCTCTTTCCAGATGAAGGCGATGGCCCGGGCCATTTGCGCGGGGATGCCTTGCAGGTTGTCTTGTTGGCTCATGTTGATCACTTCTCCATCATCTTTTTCCACATGGCATAGGCTTCGCGCATGCCGGTTTCATCGGTCGAGTGCGACACCTTGTCGCCGTTGTCGTCCACCCATTCGCGGTTCAGGCCGCGGTTGACCAGGATCGGTGCATTGCGACCCGCGTACGAGCCGCTTTGCACGCGCTCCCAGGCTTCGGCATCGTCGGGACTGCCGAAGCCGAACGGGCCCTGGAAGTGTTCGTGGATGCGCAGGCGTTCGCGGTTGGCAATCTCGGGGCCGCCATCCATGCCCAGGGCCACGTGACGGATCTGGGTCTCGCCCACGGACACCGGATGCAGCACGCGGAAGAAGGACATCGACATCGCCACATTGGGGAACAGATTCAGGTTGAAGCCGGCGCCGTGCAGCGAACGCACGATGCGGCGCACCTGTTCCGGCGGCATGGTCTTGGACAGTTCCTCGACGACATGGGCGAAGCGCTCCTGCAGCTGTTCGCTGCCATCATCGACATCCAGGTCCACGTGTTCCGGCACCATGATCATGACGCTGTGGCCATTGCCCAGCGAGCGGGTTATGGACTGGTCGTCGGTCATGAAGGAGAGCATCTCGGAAGTCTCTTCATCCACCGAGGACAGGAAGGTCTTGTGCACCACCGGGAAGTGATAGCCGTCGGTGGTGTTTTCCAGCTGGATCTTCCAGTTGCCCTTGAAGCTGAACTTGTGCTCGCCCTGCACCTTGATGGGGAAGCCGGCACCCTGCTTCATGAACAGGTCGATCCATTTCTTGGCATGGCCCAGGAAGTCCGACAGCGGTTCCACTTCCTGGTTGAAGGAGGCGAAGATCATGCCGTTGTAGCTGTCCACGCGCAGGCTCTGCAGCGGCAGGTCGGCCTTCTCGATGACGTCTTCATAGCCTTCCGGATAGGGCAGGCCGCGCAGCTTGCCGTCCAGGGCATAGGACCAGCTGTGATAGGGACAGGTGAAGCCGGTGGCATTGCCCTTGTGCTTTTCGCAGACGGTGGCGCCGCGATGGCGGCAGCGGTTTTCCAGCACGTTGATCTTGCCGGTCTTGTCGCGCACCACGATCACCGGCTGGCGGCCGATCTGTGCGGTCTTGAAGTCGCCCGGGTTCTTGATCTCGCTTTCATGGCCGACCCAGATCCAGGTCTTGTAGAAGATCTTGTCCATCTCGGCTTCGAAGATGGCGGGGTCGGTATAGAGCGCCGGATCGACCATCGCATCCTGTACCAGATCGGCATGGGATGACTCGGTCTTGCGCGGGTGGAAGCGTAGTGGTGCGTTCATTGCGTTCTCCAGTGGCTTGCTTGCAGTCGTTGTCGGTGTTGATCGTCGCGGGCGCGGGTCTTGCTGCTCATGGTGTGTTCATGGGGTGACGTGTCGTCGCAGTACCTGTTCCAGGTGCAGGCCGAGGGCGCAGATGCGTTCGTCCTCGCCCTTGCGGCCGACCAGTTGCAGGCCGGCCTTGAGCGGGCTGCCGGCCATCGGGACGGGAATCGTCAGTGCCGGGTGGCCGGACAGGTTGAACGGGCGCACCAGGGAGGACAGCGTCAGCACCGAGGCACCTTGTGCAATGGCCTCCAGCGTCGGTGGCAGGGCTGGCAGGGTGGGCAGCAGCAGGGCGTCGGCATCGGCCAGGGCGGCGTCGACTTCGGCGCTGAAGGCGGCGCGCACTTCTTCGGCATGGGCCACTGCGGCATCGCTGGTGGTGGCGGCGGCCGACAGGCGTTTCTCGATATCGGCCCCCAGCTTGCCCCGGCCCAGCAGGTGTCCGAAGGCGGCATGGGTCTCGCGGTTGATGAGGGTCATGCCGGCCTCGAAGGCAGCCTGCATATGTTGCGACGTCCAGGGCGTACCGCGCCATCCGCTGGCGGCAAAGGCCGCCTGCACGGCGGCGGCGATGTCGGCATCGGCCTGGACCGTGACCGGTCTCACGCGGGCATCGGCGGCCGGTGCCTGCGCTGCGTTGCGGTCGAAGCCGGGGGCGATGCTGGCCATGGCGCTGATGATCAGGTCCATGCTGCGGGCAAATGGTCCCACGCAATCCAGGGTGCTGTGGGCGGGATAGGCGCCGGCGCGGCTGACGCGGCCGAAGCTGGGTTTGAAACCGGTCACGCCGCAGCAGGCAGCAGGCAGGCGGATCGAGCCACCGGTGTCGCTACCGATGGACAGGTCCACCAGGCCGGCGCCGACCGCTGAGGCCGAACCGCTGGAAGAACCACCGGTCATGCGGGTCGCATCCTGCGGATTGACCGCTGTGCCGTTCCAGTCGTTGATGCCGGTCATGCCATAGGCCAGTTCGTGCATGTTGGCGCGGGCGGTGATCTGCCAGCCGTCGTCCAGCAGTCGCTGCACGACCTCGGCGTGGCGCGCTGCCGGCGGTGCGTCGGCCAGGGCGGCACTGCCGCCACAGGTGGGCTGGCCGGCGATGTCGATGCAATCCTTGATGGCGACCGTGGGGCCGCTGCCGCCGAGGTGAAAGCGCGAGAGCAGGGCGTGGCCGGTGCCGGGTACGGTGCGCTCGCTCATCCCGCTGCTCCCAGGCAGGCAAGGGCGGCCTGCTGCTGCAGGGCCGCCAGGGCGGCGCTGCCGGTGCGCTTGCGCAGGGGCAGGGAAGAAGAAGCTGGCTGAGGTGTCATGGTGCATCCATTCAAATGGTGCCGTGCAGGCTGACGATGGTCGTCGGGCGCTGGATGCAGGCGGTTTCCTTGGCTGATGCGATGCATTTTAAAAGTCACCTTAAAATAGATCAAATTGATGTAAAATATTTTTCACATAAGTGGCATGGATGTTGATCGATCTCCTGCCACTGCACGTTCATTCGCGTTTTTCTGCCCTCACGGGCGCTCACCGGAGACTGCCATGGCCACCTTCAACAACATGGACCTGAACCTGCTGCGGGTCTTCCAGGCCATCGCCGATGAGCGCAGTCTGACCCTGGCCGGCAATCGCCTGCACCTGTCGCAGCCGGCCGTGAGCTATGCGCTGGGGCGGCTGCGGCAGATCTTCGATGACCCCCTGTTCATCCGCACCAAGGAGGGCATGCAACCCACCCCGGCCGCGGTAGAACTGTCCAAGCCCATCAATCGCGCCCTGCAGGCGGTGCAGGATGCGCTGCGTTATACCGAGCGCTTCGACCCCGCCGCCAGCACCCGGGTGTTTCGCGCCTCCATGACCGACGTCGCCGAGATGATGTTCCTGCCGCAACTGTGCGAACTGTTGACGGCCCAGGCACCGCATACCCGGCTGCAGGTGGAGCAGGTACCGCCGGCCCATCTGGAAGAGGCACTGCGTACCGGCCAGCTCGACTTCGCCTTCGGCAACCTGCCGGCCCTGAAGGCGGTGACCTGCCATGAACTGCTGTTCCGCGAAACCTATGTCTGCATGATGCGTCGTCGTGAAGGCCTGCCCGCACGCGATCATCTGGAGCTGGACGAATTCCTGGCGCTCTCGCACGTGCTGGTGGAGTCGGCCGAAAGCAGCCACCATCAGGTGGAAAACTCTTTCCGCACGCTGGGCGTGCAGCGCAAGATCAACCTGTCCATTCCGCACTTCACGGTGCTGCCGCGCATCCTCGGCAAATCCGATCTGGTGGCCACCGTGCCGGCGCGCATCGCCAAGCTGTTCCATAGCGAACATCCGGACGTCTTCCTCTCCTACGAACTGCCGGTGAAGCTGCCCACCGTGGACATCACCCTGCACTGGCACCAGGCCTTCGATGCCGATGCCGGCAACGGCTGGCTGCGCCAGATCGTCATCGACATGCTGCAGAGCTACGGCCGCAGCAGCTGAAGCTGCCGATACTTCGTATACCTCGGCATAACGCCGTAATGCAGAAGGCCCGCCAGAGCGACGGGCCGTTCTCTCCTGCGTGCGGGAGGACCGCCGGATGTCGGCAGCGGCCCTCCCTTCCTCAAGCCATCGATCGCGTGGCGTGACTCAGAAGCGATGACGCATGCCCAGGCGCACGCCGGTCTGGTTGCCGGTCGAGGACTGGATGCCGCCGCCGAAGACCGGATAGGCGTTGTAGCCCTTGTCGCGGTCATACACGGCGCCCAGGTACAGGTCGGTACGCTTGGAGATCTTGTAGTCGACCGTGGCCACCAGCGCCTGGGCATTGCCCACGCCCTGGTTGCGTTTCTGGAACTGGTAGGCAGCCGCCAGGTCCCACAGCGCCGTCAATGCATAGACCGTACCCAGTTCATAGGTGGTGGCCTTGGCATTGGTGCCGGTGTTCTTGACCTGGGTGATCACGCCGAAGGGCGTGAAGGCGCCGATCTGGTAACGCGCGCCGAGACCGTACATGCGGGTCGAGGCGGTGCCGGTGGCGTTCTTGATGTCGGTGTAGGACAGGGCGCTGCTGAAGGGGCCGTTGTCGTACTGGCCGGTGGCGCTCAGGGTGCGGTTGGCGGTGTTGTCGCCAGCCACTTCGCCGAAGCCGTACATGGCACCGAAGCTGAAGCCGCTGAACTTGGCGCTGTTGTACTTGATCGAGTTGTTGGTGCGGTCACCGGCATAGATGTGGTTGTTCAATGCCGTGCCGTGCGCCGCATCGGCGTGCAGGCCCCAGCCGAAGGAACCGGCCGGCGATAGTGCGCCCATGGCGTACTGGCCACCGAGGTTGGCCATGAAGTCGTATTGGCGACCCACGCTGACCGAGCCCCAGTCCTTGCTGCCCAGGCCGACGAAGGATTGGCGACCGAACAGCAGGCCGCCCTGGCCCAGGCTGCCGTCATCGGCGCCGAAACCGGTTTCCAGGGTGAAGAAGGCGTTGAGGCCACCACCCAGGTCTTCGGTCCCCTTGAAGCCGATGCGGCTGCCCTGGGCGATGCCGCTGTCCATGCGCAGCAGCGAAGCGCCACCGCCGCCGGTCTTGACCGCGTTGGAGTAATAGGTCAGACCCAGATCGATCAGGCCGTAGATGGAGACGCTGCTCTGCGCATGCGCCATCCCCGTGCCGGCCGCGAGCATGGCGGCGACCAGTAGTTTCTTCTTCATGTGACAAGGCTCCCTGTGGTGTTGCTGTGTGATGTCGCGGTCTCGTCCCTGAACGAGGACCGGTGGAGTGCATGACATTTCGTCATGTGCCCCCATCATAGGAAGCGCATTTGCGCGAGATCAAATTGATGCGCCGGATAGATGGAATAAGCCCGATTCATGCATGGCGCCGATAAGCGGTGTACTCTCGAATCCGGTGCATGAAACACCATTTTCATGGCCGATTCATGCATGGCCTCCCCACGCGAGTGCGCCCGATCACCAATGCGGCGCGCCGGCGGGCAGGCATAAAGGAATCTTTAGTTGTGGTGTTCGGCCAACGGAAGCGTGAAGCAGAAGCGCGTCCCGCGCACTTCGCCATCAACCTCCCCGGGCTGCGCCCAGATATCACCGCGATGGCGGGCAATGATGTTCTTGCACAGCGCCAGGCCGATGCCATTGCCGCTGACCTTGGAGGAGAAGAAGCCGTCGAACAGTCGCTCCCGATGGCCAGCATCGATGCCACGCCCTTCGTCGGCCACCGTCAGCAGCGCATTGCCGGCGCTGCGCCGGGTACTGATGCGCACATGCCTGGCGCCTTCGGGGAACTCGACCATTTCTTCGATGGCATTGAAGGCCAGGTTCAGGACCACCTGGCCGATCAGGACCTTTTCGCAGCTGACCATCAGCGGCTCCTCGCAGGGCGCGAATTGCAGATGCACCTTGCCCTCGGCGGCCTTCATCTCGATGAACCAGCGCACTTCCTCCAGCACCGCGTTGAGGTCGATCAGGGCTTCGCTCTGTTCCAGCCGCACTACGTATTCGCGCACGCTCTTGATGATGGTGGCGGCATGATCTACCTGCCGCCCGGCGCTCTCCAGGCCCCAGACGATCTGCCCGGCATGCGGGCGCAGGGCCTCGTTCTGCTGCAGGCGCAGTACCGAACCTTCGAGGAAGTTGCGGATCGCCGCCAGCGGCTGCGACAGTTCGTGGGCAATCGCGGTGGCCATCTCGCCCATGGCATTGTGGCGGGCCAGGTATTCCAGCGCGGCCTGGTCGCGCCGCCGGGCCTCCTCGGCCTCGACCTGCTCGGTAATGTCGCGGAAGTGCAGCAGATGGCCCTTGAGGTCGTTCTCGATCTCGATATAGCGGCATACCGCATGGTGCCAGCGCACCAGCCCATCCTTGCGCACCACCTGGTAGCGCAACGGGAAGCTGATCGCGTCCGGCAGCGCCAGGGTCAGCAGTTCCAGCAGTTCATCGCGTGAGTCCGGCAGGCACTGCTCGACAAAATTCTTGGGCGGGTTCTGGCCCGGTCGCACCCCCAGCAGCTTGCGCCCGGCATCGCTCAGGTATTCGATGCCGCCATCGGCGCGCAGCACCGCCACGCCCTCGTCGGAATCCTGCATGAATTCCTTGAGACGGCTCTCCAGCTTCTTCATCTCGCGCCGTATCTGTTCCTCGCGGGCGATATCGCGGAACTGCACCATGATCACGTCACGCTCGTTGAGCGGCACCAGGGTGGCGATGGCCTCCGACATGATCTCGTCACCGTTCTTGGCGCGATAGCACCACTCGACCATGTTGCTGCCGTGGAGCACGGCGTCGTGCAGCCACTTGCGGCCGATCTCGCGGCGGTATTCGTGCGACTGGCGGCTCATGTCCGGCGCCTTCAGCGGCAGCAGCTCTTCCAGCGTGAAGCCCAGCACCTTGCAGGCCGAGGGATTGGCCCAGAGGATGGACTTGGTCTGGGCGTCGTGCAGGATGATGCACATGGGCAGCACATCCATCATGCGACGGAAGTCATCCAGGCCGAAGCGGATGGCGTCGTCCTGTGCGCCGTCCTGTGGCATGGGAGCAGGGTGGTCTGGCATTGGGTTCTCGCTGGTCATCGGGAATGAGGTCTAGGGGTTTTCTTTAGCGGCCTTCTCCTCATCCCCTAAAAAAGCTGCAGCGGTCCCGATTGAACCGGGAAACGCCGCTCCCTACACTCGACTTCATTCTGATGCAAGCCACCTGGAGAATGCAATGTCCGTGATGGAGAAACCGGCCGCCCTGGCGGCCCGTGAAGAAGATGCGCTCACGCCGCTGCTGGCGGAGATCCGCGCACGCCGCGATGAGTTCGCGGCCCAGCGTTTCGTGCCCAAGGATTTCATCGCGCAATTGAAGAAGGTCGGCGTCTATCGCGCCGCCACCCCGCAATGCTTCGGTGGCAGCGGCATGTCGCCGATGGCTTTCCTGCAGCTGGTGGAACGTATTTCCGAAGCCGATGGCTCGGTCGGCTGGGTCGCCAGCTTCGGCTCGGCCTCGGTCTATCTGGCGGCCCTTCCCAAGGAGACCCAGGCCAAGCTCTACGCCAACAGCCCCGACCTGACCTTTGCCGGTGGCCTGTTCCCGATCCAGCCGGCAACCCAGGTCGAAGGCGGCTGGATGGTCAATGGCACCTGGAAGTTCGCCAGCGGCAGCAAGGGCGCCGACATGCTGGGCGTGGGCATCGGCGCGGCCGTCCCCGGCCAGGCCGGCTCCAAGCCGCGCACTGCGGTGCTGCCGCCGGACCAGGTCGAGATCGTCGACAACTGGGACGTCATGGGCTTGCTCGGCACCGGCAGCCACGACCTCAAGGTCAGCCAGCAATTCGTACCCGATGAATGGACCTTCATCCGTGGCGGCGTGCCCACCATCGATGAGCCACTGTACCGCTATCCCACCATCGCCTATGCCGCGCAGGTGCTGGCGGTGGTCAACCTCGGCGTGGGCCGCGCCGCCATCGACGAGATCAACCAGATGTCCGGTGGCCGCGTGGCCATCACCGGCGCGCCCAAGCTGGCCGACCGTTCGTATGTGCGCATCGAGGTGGCCAAGGCCGAAGCCAGGCTGCGTTCGGCGCGCGCCTTCCTGTATGACGCCACCAGCGAGGTTTGGGAATCCATCCTGGCCGGCGATCCTGTCACGCCCGAACAGGTCAGCCTGCTGCGCCTGACCGCAGTAGAGATCGCCAAGGTCGGCAACGAGGTGGTGCAAGCCATGTTCGGCCTGGCCGGGACCACCGCCATCTACAGCAACCATCCCTTGCAGCGTTACCTGCGCGACGCTGCCGTGGTCAAGCAGCACGCCTTCCTGGGCGAGGGCATCTATGATGGGGCCGGTGCGGTCACGCTGGGCGTGCCGCCGATGCCGGGTTTCCTGTGAAGCCCACCCTTGCCCTCTTCCCTGTTGTACAGGCCATTTTTTGAACGCCAAGTTTTCAGCCCGGAGCCTCCATGAGCCAAATCCCAAGCAATGATAAAGAACCACTGCGCGTCCTCTTTTGCGTCGGCGTGACGCAGAACTTCTTCGACCTGCCCGCCACCGATACCGGTCCGGTCTGGCAAGCCTATGGCCAGATGATGACCGCGCTGGCCACCATGGACGGCATCAAGGTATTGGGCACCATGGATGACGACCGCCTCATGGTCGGCAAGTCCGACGACGCGCCCTGGACCTTCTACATCATGGCCGACGTGGCCGACCTGGATACGGTGGTGGCCGCCTGCAACCTGTTCCGCACCACCATGGTGGGTGAACATCGCCTCTGGAAGTACGGCAAGATCGAAGCCCGCGTGGGCCGTGCGCTGATCATCCAGGGCGCCTGAGCATGGACAAGAAGATTGCCCTGGTCACCGGCGCCGCGCGCGGCCTCGGTGAAAGCATCGCCCGCAAGATGCACGCTGCCGGATACAAGGTGGCGCTGTCGGATATCGACCTGGAGCACGTCTCGGCCGTGGCTGCCAGCCTGGACGCCAGCGGCGCCACGGCCATGCCGCTGGCGCTGGACGTGCGGCGCAAGCCCGACTTCATCGCTGCCTGCGACGCCATCGAATTGCGCTGGGGCGGTGCGGCGGTGCTGGTCAACAATGCCGGCCGTTCCCGCGTGGCGGCACTGATGGAGATCACTCCCGAGGAGTGGGACGAGGTCACCGCCATCAACATGAAGGGCACATTTCTTGCATGCCAGGTGTTCGGCAAGCGCTTCGCCGAGCGTGGCTACGGTCGCATCATCAACATCGCCTCGCTGGCCGGGCAGAACGGCGGCACCGCCACCGGCGCGCACTATGCGGCCGCCAAGGGTGCCGTGCTCACGCTGACCAAGGTGTTTGCACGCGAGCTGGCCGGGGCCGGCGTGACGGTGAACGCCATCTCGCCCGGTCCGCTGGACCTGCCCATCGTGCGTGAAATCGTCCCGGCCGACAAACTGGCTGCGACGATCGCCACCATCCCGGTCAAGACCCTGGGCGAACCGGATTTCATTGCCGATGCGGTGCTGCTGCTGGCCTCGCCCGAAGCCGGGTCGGCCACCGGTGCCTGCCTCGATATCAACGGCGGTCTGTACATGCGTTGACAGACGTCGCCCCTGCTTTGATGTCACATTGCTGTCCTCAGATCGATGGCGGAGTGGGGAAGCCCGCCATCATCTCAACCACCAAGGGAAAAACACATGCTGCACAAACGCTTGATTGCCACGGCCGCGCTGGCCGCCTTCGGCACCATCGCCAGCCTCGCCGGCAATCCCGCTTTCGCACAGGTCAAGATCGGGGTCGTGACCTCCTCCACCGGGCCGGTCTCGCTGGTGGGTATTCCGCAGAAGAACACGGTGCCGCTGCTGCCCACCAAGATCGGCGACCTCAAGGTCGAGTACATCTCGCTGGACGACGCCAGTGATCCGACCAAGTCGGTCACCGAAATCAAGAAGCTCATTTCCGAATACAACGTCGATGCCATCATCGGCCCCAGCGGTTCGCCCAATGCCATGGGCGTGATCTCGTTTGTCGCCGAAGCCGGGGTGCCGATGCTGGCGCCGGTCGGCACCGCCGCCGTGGTGCTGCCGATGACCGAACCGAAGAAGTGGGTCTTCAAGACCACCCAGAACGATGACCTGATCGCCAAGGCCCTGGTGGACCAGATGGTCAAGACCAAGGTCAAGACCGCCGGCTTCATCGCCGTCAACGATCCCTTTGGCGAGAACTGGGCCAAGGTCTTCACCGAACTGGCCGGCAAGAACGGCATCAAGATCGTCGCCAACGAGCGCTACCAGCGTACCGACACCTCGGTCACCGCGCAGACCCTGAAGATCATCGCCGCCAATCCGGATGTGGTGCTGGTGGCCGCCCCGGGCGCCGCCACGGTGCTGCCGCAGACCACGCTGTTCGACCAGGGCTACAAGGGCAAGATGTACCAGACCCACGGTGCGGCGCTGCCGGCTTTCCTGCAACTGGGCAAGAACAAGGTGGAAGGCACCATCCTGGCGGCCAGCCTGATGCTGGTGCTGCCGGAGATCGCCGACAGCAACCCGTCCAAGAAGGTCGCCACCGAGTACATCGAGGCCTACAAGAAGATGTACAACACGGTGCCCGCCACCTTCGGTGCCAACGTCTATGACGCCGGCCTGCTGCTGGAAAAAGCCATCCCCGTCGCCGCCAAGAAGGCCAAGCCGGGCAGCAAGGAATTCCGCGCCGCCCTGCGTGATGCACTGGAAAACACCAAGGAAGTGGTGGGTACCCAGGGCGTCTACAACATGAGCCCGGCCGACCATAGCGGCTTCGACGAACGCGGCCGCGAGCTGATCACCGTCAAGGGCGGCAACTGGACCCTGCTCAAATAATAATCACGTCGTACCTCCGCCTTCTGCCGCAAGCAGGAGGCGGAGTGCTCCACCTCCACACGCATCCCGAACCCGGCGCTTCGTCCCTGGCCTGACCCCCACGCGCGCGCCGGCTCCACAAGGAAGTCGCAATGAATCTCCAAATCGTGGCGCTCCTGGGACAGGACGGCATCACCAACGGCGCCATCTATGCGCTGCTGGCGCTGTCCATCGTCCTGGTCTTCACCGTCACCCGCATCCTGCTGATACCGCAGGGCGAATTCGTCTCCTTTGGCGCGCTCACCATGGGCATGATGCAGAACGGCCAACCGCTGACGGTGGCCTGGCTGCTGGTGGCCATGTGCCTGGGCGCCTGTGTCTTCGATCTCTACGACATGTGGCGCAGCAGCCGTCGCCGCCCCAGCCTGTGGCTGCCGGCCAAGCTGGTCTATGCGGCCGTGGTGGCCGGCGTGGCGCTGTCGGTCAACTTCACTACCCTGCCCATGCTGGTGCAGGTCCTGATGACCCTGCTGCTGCTGGTACCGATGGGGCCGCTGATGTACCGCATGGCCTTCCAGCCCATCGCCAGCGCCTCGCCGCTGGTGTTGCTGATCGTCTCCATCGCCGTGCACGTGGCGCTGGTGGGCGTGGCGCTGCTGGTGTTCGGCCCCGAGGGCGCGCGTACCGCACCCTTCACCGAGGCCGCGCTGGAGGTCGGCAGCTTCCGTTTCTCCAGCCAGGCGCTGTGGGTGATCTGCGTGTCGCTGCTGCTGATCGTGGGGCTGTTCCTGATGTTCGAACGCACCCTGTATGGCAAGGCCCTGCGCGCCGCCGCCCTCAATCGCATGGGTGCACGACTCATGGGCATCTCACCGGTCTTTGCCGGCAAGGCCATGTTCCTGCTGGCCTCCTTGATCGGGGTGATGTCGGGCGTGCTGATCGCGCCCATCACCACGATCTACTATGACTCCGGTTTCCTGATCAGCCTCAAGGGCTTCGTCGGTTCCATCATCGGCGGACTGGTCAGCTATCCGGTGGCCGCAGTGGGCGCGCTTGCCATCGGCCTGATCGAATCCTTCTCCACCTTCTGGGCCAGTGCCTACAAGGAAATCATCGTCTTCGTGCTGATCATCCCCATCCTGTTGTGGCGTTCCCTGTCCACCCGTCATGTGGAGGAAGAAGAATGAAAGCGACTTCCTCCCGCCTCTCTTCCAGGGGCGCATTGGCGATCTTCGTGGTCCTGATGGCCGTGGCGCCGTTCGTACTGCCACCGTTCTACATGACCCTGCTCAACAACATCGGCCTGGCCTCGCTGGTGGTGCTGGGACTGGTGCTGCTGACCGGCGTGGCCGGCCTGACCAGCTTCGGCCAGGCCGCCTTTGTCGGCCTGGGTGCCTATATCTCGGCTGCGTTGTCGGCCAAGGTGCTGCCGCTGCCTGATGCGCTGCTGTGGATGCAATCGCCCTGGGTGGCCCTGGTGGTGGCCCTGGTCCTGACGGCGCTGCTGGCGCTGGCGGTGGGCAGCGTCACGCTCAAGCTGTCCGGCCACTACCTGCCGCTGGGTACCATCGCCTGGGGTATCAGCCTGTATTTCATCTTCGGCACGCTGGAGAGCATGGGTGGGCAGACCGGCATGTCCGGCATCCCCTCCATCGCCCTGTTCGGTGTGCCGCTGGCCTCGGACCGCGCCATGTTCGGCCTGATCTGGGTAGCCGTGCTGCTGGGCGTGGCGGCGCTGAGCAATCTGCTGGATTCGCGCGAGGGTCGCGCCATCCGCGCCCTCAAGGGTGGCATCGTCATGGCCGAAGCCATGGGCATCAATACGGCCCGCATGCGCATCGTGGTGTTCGTCATCGCGGCCGTGCTGGCGGCGCTCTCGGGCTGGCTGTACGTGCACATGCAGCGCTTCGTGAACCCGTCGCCGTTCGGCCTGGGCTTCGGTATCGACTACCTGTTCATGGCCGTGCTCGGTGGTGCCAGCCATGTGTGGGGCGCGGTGCTTGGCTCGGCCCTGATCGTGGTTCTCAAGGAATGGCTGCAGGGTCTGCTGCCGGTACTGCTGGGTCGCTCGGGCAACTTCGAGACCATCGTCTTCGGTCTCCTGATCGTGGTGCTGCTGCAGCGCTCGCGTGACGGCGTCTGGCCTTACCTGGCGCGCCTGGTGCCGGTACGTACGCGCCGCCTGCAGATCGATGCCCAGGCCGAGGCGCTGCCGCGTCGCGCCATGCCGGCTGCCCACGAGGTGGTGCTGGACGTGCGCAACGTCACCCGCAAGTTCGGCGGACTGGTGGCCAACAACGACATGAGCCTGAAGGTCATGGCCGGTGAAGTGCTGGCCCTGATCGGCCCCAATGGCGCCGGCAAGTCGACTTTGTTCAACCAGATTTCCGGGGTGGATACGCCGACCTCGGGCAGCGTGCAGTTCCGTGGTCATGAAGTGACCGGTCGTGGCTCGCGCCACATCGCCGGGCTGGGCATGAGCCGCAGCTTCCAGCACGTACGACTGATGTCGCGCATGACGGTGCTGGAGAACGTGGCCATCGGTGCCTACCTGCGCGGCCAGCGCGGTGTGCTGGCCTCGATGCTGCGCCTGGACCGGCAGGAAGAGGCACGCATCCTGGCCGAGGCCGCGCGCCAGATCGAACGCGTGGGCCTGAAGGCGCAGATGTACGAGCAGGCCGGCTCGCTCTCGCTGGGCCAGCAACGCATCCTCGAAATCGCCCGTGCCCTGGCGGCCGACCCTTGCCTGTTGCTGCTGGATGAGCCGGCTGCCGGCCTGCGTCTGGGCGAGAAGCAGGCCCTGGGTGACCTGTTGCGCAAGCTGCGCAGCGAGGGCATGGCCATCCTGCTGGTGGAACACGACATGGACTTCGTCATGGAGCTGGTGGACCGCATCGTGGTGATGGACTTCGGCCAGAAGATCGCCGAAGGCTTGCCCGAAGAGATCCAGAACAACCCCGCCGTGCTGGAAGCCTATCTGGGCGCGGCTGATGAAGAAGCGATTCCCGACACCGCGCTGGCGGCAGGAGCACACCATGGGCAATAAGGTATTGGAAGTCCGCGACCTGTCGGCTGCCTACGGCCGGGTGCAGGTCCTCTCCGGCATTGACCTGTCGGTGGAGCAGGGCAAGATCGTCACCGTCATCGGCCCCAATGGCGCCGGCAAGACCACGCTGCTTTCGGCCATCATGGGCGTGCTGCCCTCGCGCGGAGCGATGGCCTTCGATGGCGTGATCCGCCATTCCCCGGAAGTGGAAGACATGGTCGCTGCCGGCATGACCCTGGTACCGGAGAAGCGCGAACTGTTCGCCGAGATGAACATCGAGGACAACCTCATGCTGGGCGCCTTCCAGCGCTACCGCACGGGTCAGCGCGACCACGCGGCCACGCTGGAAGAGGTCTATACGCTCTTCCCGCGCCTGCGTGAACGGCGCACCCAGCACGCCGGCACGCTCTCAGGTGGCGAACGCCAGATGCTGGCGGTGGGCCGCGCCCTGATGGCCAAGCCGCGCCTGCTGATGCTGGATGAACCCAGCCTGGGGCTGGCACCGCTGATCGTGCGCGAGATCTTCCGCATCATCGCCGAGCTGCGCCGGCGCGGTGTGTCCATCCTGTTGGTGGAGCAGAACGCCCGCGCCGCCTTGCAGGTGGCCGACTACGGTTACGTGCTGGAAAACGGCGAAATCCGCATGCACGGCCCGGCCAGCCAGCTGGCCCATGACCACCGCGTGATCGAGGCTTACCTGGGCTTGTCCGGCAAGCACCAGGACAAGCTGGCCGGTTGAAAATTCTTGTTGAGCCCATGCCATGAGTAACGACCCTGCAGACACGACCGTTTCCACTTCCCCGGCACCGCTGCGTATCTGCATCGCCGGTGCCGGCGCCATCGGCGGCACCCTGGCGGTGCGTCTGTCGGCGGCCGGCCACCAGGTCAGCGTGCTGGCCCGTGGCCAGACGCTGCAGGCCATCCGTGAGGGCGGTCTGACCCTGCACGACCTGCATGGCACTGCGCACGCCCGTCCGGCGGCCGATGATCAACCATCCTTCGGTATCCAGGACGTGATCTTTTTATGCGCCAAGAGTCAGGACATGTCAGCCCTGTTGCCGCAGATCGCGCCACTGGTGGGCAGCGAGACGGTGGTGATCCCCACCAACAACGGTGTGCCGTGGTGGTATTTCCACCGCGAGGGCGGACGCTTCGATGGCGAGACCGTCAAGGCGGTCGATCCGGATGGGGCGCTGTCCCGCGCCGTGCCGCTGGCGCAACTGATCGGCAGCGTACTCTTCATCACGGCCGAGGTGGAGAGCCCGGGCGTGATCCGTTCGGTCAATCCCCACCTGATGGTGTTGGGCGAGCCCTCGGGGGAGATGAGCGAGCGCCTGCTGCGGGTAAGGGCGGCCGTCGAGGCAGCCGGCATCGAGGCCCGCGCCACCGACCGCATCCGCGACAAGCTGTGGACCAAGATCATCGCCAACATCAGTACCAATCCGCTGTCGGTCATCACACAAGGTACGCTGGAGCAGTTGTATGGCCTGCCGGAGCTACGCGAGGTGGTCAGCCAGATCATGCGCGAGACGCTGCTGGTGGCCTCCAGTTACGGAGCGCGGGTGGATATTGATCCGCTCACCTTCCTGCAGCTGGGCGAAGCCATGGGGGCCTTCCGCACCTCCATGCTGCAGGACCTGGAACGCGGCCGTCCGCTGGAGCTGGCAGCCATCGGCGATGCGGTGCTGGAGATGGCCGGGCGCTTTGCCATCCCCATGCCGATCACCCGCGCCATCGTGTCGCTGGCGCGGTTCCGGGGCGAGGCGGCGCGGCAGCAGAGGGCGCAGCAAGACAACAACCCGCTGCCCGCCGCCAAGGCAGCGTGAGCGGGAATCCCCGGCCACCGTCCGGGCCGAGTAGCCGCGCAGCGGCGTATCGTAGACGCTTCAGCGTGAGCGGAAATTCCCCGGCTACCGTCCGGACTGAGTAGCCACGCAGCGGCGTATCGAAGATGCTTCAGCGTGAGCGCGAATTCCCCGGCTACCGTTCGGACTGAGCAGCCGCGCAGCGGCGTATCGAAGACGCATTGACGATGAACGTGCCTTCGATACGGTCCTGCGGACCTACTCAGTCCGAACGGTCCTCGCTATTTTCAGAGAACGTCGTTTTCGATTAAGGAGTTCCATCAATGAATATCATGCAATACAGCTACGGCGCAGATAAGCCGTCCCACTGCAGCGACCAGGAATGGGCGCTGCGCATCCAGCTGGCCCATTGTTATCGCCTGGTCGATTACCTGGGCTGGACCGAGATGATCTTCAACCACATCTCGGTGCGGGTGCCGGGGCCAGAGCATCACTACCTGGTCAATCCCTTCGCCCTGAACTACAACGAAGTGACGCCGGCCAATCTGCTCAAGGTCGGCCTGGACGGTCAACTGGCCGAGCCATCCGACTACAAGGCCAACCCGGCCGGTTTCGCCCTGCACAGCGCCATCCACGGCGCCCGCGACGACCTGCGCTGCGTGATCCACACGCATACCACGCCGATCTCGGCGGTGACCATGAAGAAGAGCGGTTTCGAGCATAACGACTTCTACGGCGCGCAACTGTTCGGCCGCATCGGCTATCACGAGTTCGAAGGCATTACGCTCTTCGCGGAAGAAAAGGAGCGCATGCTGCAAAGCCTGGGCCAGAAGCACATCCTGGTCCTGCGCAACCACGGCGTGGCAGTGTGCGAGAGCGATATTGAACGCGCCTTCTTCCTGCTGTGGACGGTGCAGCGCGCTGCCGAAATCCAGGTGGCGGG
>NZ_DASQOH010000048.1:0-88472 GCF_035644555.1 Herbaspirillum sp. | reverse complement strand
AACCTCAAAAGTGGGAGGCCACCATACCCGTTTACAAAGCGAACAGGAAAGTCAATGAAATCAACGGTCTACCCAGACCACCCCCGCGCCAGTGCTAGCTTTGCGTACCGTCACTTATTGCACTGAAAACGAGGAGACCCCTTCCCATGCGCACGCACCACCTCCAGGAACATGGCCAGCACCGGCGACGGATCGCCGCGCCGGTAGAGGCAGCTCAGCTCCAGGTCCTTGAGGTGGCGGCTGCGCAAGGGCACGAACACCACGCCCGGCAGGCGCAGGCTGGCGGCCGACCGGGTGGCGATGGTCAGCCCGAAGCCACTGGCCACCAGGGCCACGGCCGTCACCACGTCCTCGACGTCCTGCTCGACCGCCAGCCGCACGCCTTCCTGGCGGAAGGCCTCGGCCACTTCCTGCGCCAGCCCGTGGATGGCCTCGTTGGGGTAGAGGATCATGGGCAGCCCGTCGAGGTCGGCCATCCCGACCTGCCTGCGCTGCGCCAGCGGGTGCGCTTCGTGCATCGCCACCAGCAGCGGCTCGCGCAACACCGACTCGACCACCAGGTCCGGCTCGGGCGGGATCAGGCGGTTGAAGCCCACGCTGATGCGCCGTTCGCGCAGCGCCTGCAGCTGCTCGGACTTGGTGAGGTTGTGCAGCGCGATGCGCACCTCGGGCCGCTGCGCGTGGAACTTCGCGAGCACGCGGGGAATGACGTCCAGCACGCCCGAGCCGTAGATGCCCACGTCGAGCTGGCCGGTCAGGCCCTGCGCCGCGCGCCGCGTGCGCTCGGCCGCGCGCTGCGCCAGGTGCAGCAGGTTGGGCACCTCGTCCAGCAGCGTCTGGCCCGCCTCGGTCAGCTCCACGCCGGCCGGTGTGCGCAGGAACAGCGGCGCCCCCATCTCGTCTTCCAGCGCCTTGATCTGGCGCGACAGCGGCGGCTGCGCCATGTGCAGGCGCTCGGCCGCGCGGGTGAAGTTGCGCTCTTCGGCGACCGCCAGAAACTGGCGCATGTCTTTGAGATCCATGGGGCCTCCTGGTTCGGCTCGCAATACCTCACCAGTATAGGGTCGCAAAAATTCGGTATTGGACGGTATGACCGCTCCGCCCTATCTTTGGCAGCTGAAGCTGCTGCGTTGAAGAAGAACTGAGACATGTCCCTGTTTGATTCCCGCCCCAAGTTCGCAGTGCACGTGGCCCAGACGGACGAGACCTTTCCCTGCGCCGGCAATGAAAGCCTGCTCACCGGCATGGTCCGCCTGGGCCGCAAGGGCATCCCGGTGGGTTGCGTCAACGGCGGCTGCGGGGTCTGCAAGGTCCGCATCGTCGAGGGACAGATCAAGGCCCTGGGGCCGATCAGCCGTGCACACGTGACGCTCGACGAAGAGAACCAGGGCTACACGCTGGCATGCCGCGTGGCACCCCAGACGCCGGTGAACCTCGAAGTGGCCGGCAAGTTGAGCAAACCGTTTTCCAAGGGGCGCGCAGAGTCTGCGACTGCCAGCCCTTCGATTCAGCAGCAGTAACCAACCACCAGGAGACACAACATGGGTGTGATGCGCATCGGGCACGCGAGCCTGAAAGTGATGGACATGGACGCCGCCGTCCGGCACTACGAGAACGTGCTGGGCATGAAGACCACCATGAAGGACAAGGCGGGCAACGTCTACCTCAAGTGCTGGGACGAATGGGACAAGTACTCGGTCATCCTGACCCCGTCGGACCAGGCCGGCATGAACCACCTGGCCTACAAGGTCGAGAAGGAAGCCGACCTTGAAGCGCTGCAGCAGAAGATCGAGGCCTGGGGTGTGAAGACCACCATGCTCGACGAAGGCACCTTGCCCTCGACCGGCCGCATGCTGCAGTTCAAACTGCCCAGCGGGCACGAAATGCGCCTGTATGCCAGCAAGGAGTTTGTCGGCACCGACGTGGGCAACATCAATCCCGACCCCTGGCCCGACGGCCTCAAGGGCGCGGGCGCCCACTGGCTGGACCACTGCCTGCTGATGTGCGAGATGAATCCCGAGGCCGGCATCAACACCGTGGCCGACAACACCCGCTTCATGACCGAGGCGCTGGACTTCTTCCTGACCGAGCAGGTGCTGGTCGGACCCGAAGGCAACATGCAGGCGGCGACCTGGATGGCCCGCACCACCACGCCGCACGACATCGCCTTCGTCGGTGGGCCGCGCAGCGGCCTGCACCACATCGCCTTCTTCCTGGACTCGTGGCACGACGTGCTCAAGTCCGCCGACGTGATGGCCAAGACCAAGACGCGCATCGACGTGGCCCCCACCCGCCACGGCATCACGCGCGGCGAGACGATCTACTTCTTCGACCCGAGCGGCAACCGCAACGAGACCTTCGCCGGCCTGGGCTATCTGGCCCAGCGCGACCGGCCGGTGACGACCTGGACCGAAGACCAACTGGGCAGCGGGATCTTCTATCACACGGGCTATCTGGTGCCGTCTTTCACCGAGGTGTACACGTGATCACCCCCCTGCGCCACTGACGCGGCTTCCCCCCTCTCTGGCGCGCCTTCGGCGCTTGGAGGGGGGACGGCACCTGAGGCCCGGCGGAGCCGGTTCCTCGGTGCCCCTCGAACTGGAGTCACCTTTCTCTCGCCGCTTCTTCTTATGACATCCGCTCTCTCTGTTCCATCTTCCGTCATCACCGCATCTGCGGCTTCGTTGGCCTGTCAGGCGGCGGTGGCGCATGCGGAGGCATCGGGCATTCGCATCAACGTGGCCGTGACCGATGCCTCGGGCACGCTGACCGCGTTTCTGCGCATGCCCCATGCGTTTCTGCATTCGATCGACATCGCGATCGACAAGGCCTACACCGCGGCCAGCTTTGGCTTCCCCACCTCGCAGTGGGGCGGCGTGATCGGCGACGACGAGCTGCTGCGCATCGGCCTGAACCAGCGCCAGCGCCTGGTGCTGTTCGGTGGCGGCCTGCCCATCGTGGCCGGTGGCCAGCGCATCGGCGGCATCGGCGTGTCCGGCGGCTCGGCCGAACAGGACGAAGCCTGTGCCCGCGCCGGCCTGAAGGCCCTGGGCCTCGACTGACTTTTCTTTTCCTTCCTCACGCACCATGAAACAGTTCCTGAACTTCATCAACGGCGATTTCGTCGCCACCGCCAAGACCTTCGAAAACCGCAACCCGGCCACCAACGAGGTCGTAGGTCTGGTGCACGAGGCCGGTCAGGCCGAGGTCGACGCGGCCGTGGCCGCGGGCCGCGCCGCGCTCAAGGGCGAGTGGGGCACGATGAGCGTGGTCAAGCGCGCCGAACTGCTGCACGCGGTGGCCGACGAGATCAACCGCCGCTTCGACGACTTCCTCGCCGCCGAACTGGCCGACACCGGCAAGCCGCGCTCGCTGGCTTCGCACATCGACATCCCGCGCGGCGCCGCCAACTTCAAGATCTTTGCGGACATCGTCAAGAACGTGCCGACCGAGAGCTTCCAGATGACCACGCCCGACGGCGGCACTGCCATCAGCTACGGCCTGCGCACACCCCTGGGCGTGGTCGGCGTGATCTGCCCCTGGAACCTGCCGCTGCTGCTGATGACCTGGAAGGTCGGCCCGGCCCTGGCCTGCGGCAACACCGTCATCGTCAAACCCTCGGAGGAAACCCCCGCCACCGCGACCCTGCTGGGCGAGGTGATGAACGCGGTCGGCGTGCCCAAGGGCGTGTACCAGGTGCTGCACGGCTTCGGCCCCGGCTCGGCCGGCGAATTCATCACCAAGCACCCGGGTGTCAACGGCATCACCTTCACCGGCGAGACCCGCACGGGTGAAGCCATCATGGCCGCCGCCGCCAAGGGTGTGCGCCCGGTGTCGTTCGAACTCGGCGGCAAGAACGCCGGCATCGTGTTCGCCGACGCCGACTTCGACAAGGCCATCGCCGGCATCACCCGCAGCGCCTTCGAGAACTGCGGCCAGGTCTGCCTGGGCACCGAACGCGTGTACGTGCAGCGCCCGATCTTCGACAAGTTCGTCGCCGCGCTGAAAGAAAAGGCTGAGGGCCTGAAGATCGGCGGCCCCGACATGCCGGGCGTGGGCATCGGCCCGCTGATCTCGGCCGAACACAAGCAGAAGGTCATGGGCTACTACGCCAAGGCCAGGGCCGAGGGGGCGACCGTCGTCACCGGCGGCGGTGAACCGGCCATGACGGGCGAGTACGCCAACGGCCACTTCGTGCAGCCCACTATCTGGACCGGCCTGCCCGAAAGCGCCAGCGTGATCCGCGAGGAGATCTTCGGCCCCTGCTGCCACATCGCCCCCTTCGACACCGAAGAGGAAGCGATTGCGCTGGCCAACGCCACCGACTACGGCCTGGCGACCACCGTGTGGACGCAGGATCTGGGCAAGGCGCACCGCATGGCCGCGGCCATCGAGGTCGGCCTGTGCTGGATCAACAGCTGGTTCCTGCGTGACCTGCGCACCGCCTTCGGCGGCAGCAAGGCCTCGGGCATCGGCCGCGAAGGCGGCGTGCACTCGCTGGAGTTCTACACGGAACTCCGCAACGTGATGGTGAAGCTGTGATCTCCCCCCTGCGCCGCTGCGCGGCTTCCCCCCTCCGTTGCGCGTCTTCGACGCTTCGAGGGGGACGCCGCCTGTGGCCCGGCATAGCCGGTTCCACGGCTGCCCTGGACGAACGGCCTCGTGCGCCGACAGCGAGTGGGCCGGGGCGACTGGTGCAGTGAAGTAAAGGAGGAGGCGAGCGCGCAGCGACCGACGGGGGACATGAACGGAACCAGTCGTCCCGGCCCACTCGCCGCCCCTTCAAAGCAAAGACCTCAAGGACAAGACACATGAATGCCCCACACAACCCTGAAATTGCGCTGAGCGTTCGCACAGGCAGCTTCAACACCAACGTGCACGACCTCGGCAGCTCCAAGCCGGGACAGCCTCCGGTGCTGTTCATCCACGGCTCCGGTCCGGGTGTAAGCGCCTGGGCCAACTGGCGCCTCGCCATGCCGGTCATCGCCAAGGATCGGCGAGTCATCGCGCCCGACATGGTGGGCTTCGGCTACACCGACCGCCCCGCCGGCATGACCTACAACATGGACACCTGGGTCCAGCAGGCGCTGGATGTCATGGACGCGATGGGCGTCGAGAAAGCCGACGTGGTCGGCAACAGCTTTGGCGGCGCGCTCTCGCTGGCGCTGGCGATCCGCGCGCCGCAGCGCGTGCGCCGCCTGGTGCTCATGGGCTCGGTCGGTGTGCCCTTCCCGATCACGCCGGGCCTGGACGCGGTCTGGGGCTACGAGCCCTCGCTGGCCACCATGAAGCGCCTGCTGGACATCTTCGCCCACAGCCGCGCGCTGGTCACCGACGAGCTGGCCGAGCTGCGCTACCAGGCCAGCATCCGCCCCGGCTTCCAGGAATCCTTCTCGGCCATGTTCCCGGCCCCGCGCCAGCGCTGGGTCGACGCCATGGCCAGCCCCGAATCGGCGATCCGCGCGCTGCCGCACGAGACGCTCATCGTCCACGGCCGCGAGGACCAGGTGATTCCGCTGCAGACCTCGCTCACGCTGAGCCAGTGGATTCCCAACAGCCAGCTGCACGTGTTCGGCCACTGCGGCCACTGGACGCAGATCGAACACGCCGCGCGCTTCGCCCAGCTGGTGTCGAACTTCCTCGCCGAAGCCGACGCGCAGGGCGCCGCGTCCGCCTGACCCCTTTTCCCACACAGAACACCATGGACAACTCCAAGATCCAGCACTACGGCGACGAGCTCTACCAGTCGCTGCTCGACCGCCAACCCGTCGCTCCGCTGACCGACCGCGAAGCGGACATCACCATCGAGGACGCCTACCAGATCCAGCTGCGCATGATCCAGCGCCGGCTGGACGCGGGCGAGCGCGTGGTGGGCAAGAAAATAGGCGTGACGAGCAAGGTCGTGATGGACATGCTCAAGGTCAACCAGCCCGACTTCGGCCACCTGCTCTCGGGCATGGTCTACAACGAAGGCCAGCCCATCCCGGTGAGCAGCATGATCGCGCCCAAGGCCGAGGCAGAGGTCGCCTTCATCCTGGCGCGCGACCTCGAAGGCCCCGGCGTCACCGCGGCCGACGTGCTGCGCGCCACCGACTGCGTGATGCCGTGCTTCGAGATCGTCGACTCGCGCATCAAGGACTGGAAGATCAAGATCCAGGACACCGTGGCCGACAACGCCTCCTGCGGCGTGCTCACGCTCGGCGGCCTGCGCAAGAGCCCGCGCGACCTCGACCTCGCGCTGGCCGGCATGGTGCTGGAAAAGAACGGCGAAATCATCAGCACGTCCTGCGGCGCATCGGTGCAGGGCTCGCCGGTCAACGCGGTGGCCTGGCTGGCCAACACGCTCGGCCGTCTGGGCATCGGCCTCAAGGCCGGCGACATCATCCTCTCTGGCTCGCAGTCGCCGCTGGTGCCGGTGGTCGCGGGCGACAGCCTGTATTGCAGCGTCGGCGGCCTGGGCGGCACGTCGGTGCGTTTCGTCGCCTGAGCGGGAAGGAAACAACCACATGAAACTCGACAAGAACACCCTCGCCCAGCTCGCCGAGCACCTGGAAAACGCCGAGCTGAAGGCGCACGACGTCACCAAGATCACCGACGACCACCCGGACATGGACTGGGACGACGCCTACGCGATCCAGGACCTGATCCGCGCGCGCAAGGAAAGCCGTGGCCACAAGACGGTGGGCCTCAAGTGCGGCCTGACCTCCTACGCCAAGATGAAGCAGATGGGCGTGGACACGCCGGTCTTCGGCTTCGTCAGCGACTACATGGCCTGCGCCGAAGGCAGCGACATCAAGACCTCCGAACTCATCCACCCCAAGGTCGAGGCCGAGATCTGCGTCGTCACCAAGGCGCCGCTCAAAGGTCCGGGCTGCCACGTCGGCGCCGTGATGGCCGCGATCGACTTCGTGATCCCCGGCGTGGAGATCATCGACAGCCGCTACCGCGACTTCAAGTTCGACCTCAAGAGCGTGATCGCCGACAACACCTCGGCCTCGCGCTTCGTGATCGGTGGCCGCGCCCGTCGTGTGGAAGACCTGGACCTGCGCACGCTGGGCGTGGTGCTGGAGAAGAACGGCCAGATCGTGGCCATGGCCGCCGGCGCCGCCGTGATGGGCCACCCGGCCGCCGCCATCGCCGCCCTGGCCAACCACCTGGGCGCGCGCGGTCAGGAGATCCCGACGGGCAGCTTCATCATGACCGGCGGCGTGACCGAAGCCATTGCGGTGCAGGCCGGCGACAGCGTGAACGTGCGCTTCCAGGACCTGGGCACGGTTGGCATGCGATTCGTCTGAGCGCCGCCCTGAGCCGCCTGCACCCATGAACGCACCCGCCACCCCGTCGCGCGCCGTGACCGTGCTGGTCACGCGCCGGGTCGCACCCCAAGGCGTGGCCGGCTTCGAGACGGCCATGGCCGGCATGATCGAGGCAGCGACCCACTTCCCCGGCCACCTGGGCGGCCACCTGGGCGGCCAGCTGGTGCGCCCTGGCGAGGCCGGCGGCGGCGACGAGCCCCTGCTCTACCACGTGGTCTTCGCCTTCGACAACGAGGCGCACCTGGCCGCCTGGCAGGACTCGCCCGAGCGGGCCCGCTGGCTCGCGCAAGTCGCACCCCACACCGTCGGTGCGCAGGAGATGCGCCGGGTCAGCGGGCTGGACTACTGGTTCGCGCCGGCGGGCAGCACCACCAAGGCGCCGCCGCGCTGGAAGGTGGCGATCGTGACTTGGCTGGGCATCTTCCCGACCGTGCTGCTGCTGTTCCTCACCGTGGCGCCGCTGCTGGCCGACTGGCCGCTGGTGCCGCGCACCATGGTCATCACCGTGCTGGTGGTGGTCCTCATGACCTGGGTGGTGGCGCCGCGCCTGACCCGCTGGCTGGCCGGCTGGCTGCACGCCCGTCCGCCCGTAGGAGGGCGCCCATGAGCCCGGCACCACGCCCCCTGGCGGGGCAGACCGCCTTCGTCTCGGGCTCGACCGCTGGCATCGGCCTGGCCATCGCCCAGGCCCTGCTGGCCGACGGCGCCCATGTGGTGCTCAACGGCCGCGGCGAGGCGTCGGTGCAGCGCGCCCTGCAGACCCTGCGCCAACAGCACCCGCAGGCCGAGGTGTCGGGCATCGCCGCCGACCTGGGCACCGCCGCCGGCTGCGAGCAGGTGGCGACCCGGCTGGCCGATGTGGACATCCTGGTCAACAACCTCGGCATCTTCGAGCCCAAGCCCTTCGAGCAGATCGCCGACGCCGACTGGCAGCACCTGTTCGAGGTCAACGTGATGAGCGGCGTGCGCCTCGCCCGCGCCGCGCTGCCCGGCATGCTGACGCGCAACCGCGGCCGCATCGTCTTCATCTCCAGCGAGTCGGGCATCTGCCCGCCGGCCGAGATGGTGCATTACGGCATGAGCAAGTCGGCCCAGCTGTCCGTGGCACGCGGCCTGGCCGAGTGCTGCGCCGGCACCGCCGTCACGGTCAACAGCGTGCTGCCCGGCCCCACGCTGACCGAAGGCGCACGCGCTTTCTTCGACACGCTCGCCGCGCAGCAGGGCCTGAGCTTCGACGAAGCCGCGGCCCGCTTCTTCCGCGACGCGCGCCCCACCTCGCTGCTGCGCCGCTTCATCCGCCCCGACGAGGTGGCGGCCATGGTGGCCTACGTCTGCAGCCCGCAGGCCAGCGCCACCACCGGCGCCGCGCTGCGGGTGGACGGTGGCGTGGTGCGCACGCTCACCTGAACCTTTTTTCTTCTTCCCCCAGGAGTCAACCCATGACCAAAAAAATCAAGTGCGCCCTGATCGGGCCCGGCAACATCGGCACCGACCTGCTGGCCAAGCTGCAGCGCAGCCCCTTGCTCGAACCCGTGTGGATGGTGGGCATCGATCCCAACTCCGACGGTCTCAAGCGCGCCAAGGAGATGGGCATCAAGACCACCGCCGAGGGTGTGGACGGCCTGATCCCGCACATGAAGGCCGACGGTGTGCAGATCGTGTTCGACGCCACCAGCGCCTACGTGCACGCCGAGAACTCGCGCAAGGTCAATGAGCAGGGCGCGATGATGATCGACCTCACGCCCGCCGCCATCGGCCCCTACTGCGTGCCGCCGGTCAACCTCAAGCAGCACGTCGGCCAGCGCGAGATGAATGTGAACATGGTCACCTGCGGCGGCCAGGCCACCATCCCCATGGTCTACGCGGTCAGCCGCGTGCAGCCGGTGAGCTACGGCGAGATCGTCGCCACCGTGTCCAGCAAATCGGTCGGTCCCGGCACGCGCAAGAACATCGACGAGTTCACCCGCACCACGGCCGGCGCGGTCGAGAAGGTGGGCGGCGCCAAGAAGGGCAAGGCCATCATCGTGATCAACCCGGCCGAGCCGCCGCTGATCATGCGCGACACGGTGCACTGCCTGGTCGAAGGCACGCCCGACGAGGCCGCGATCACGAAGTCGGTGCACGACATGATCAAGGAAGTGCAGAAGTACGTGCCGGGCTACAAGCTGGTCAACGGCCCCGTCTTCGACGGCAACCGCGTCTCGGTCTTCATGGAGGTCGAGGGCCTGGGCGACTACCTGCCCAAGTACGCCGGCAACCTGGACATCATGACCGCCGCCGCCGCGCGCACCGCCGAGATGTTTGCCGAAGAAATCCTGAAGGGCGAGCTCGTGCTCGAACCCGTCGCCGCCTGATCCGGAGCACCCCATGAGCCAGCAAAAAATCACCCTGCACGACATGACCCTGCGCGACGGGATGCACCCCAAGCGCCACCTGATGACGCTCGAACAGATGAAGAGCATCGCCTGCGGCCTCGACGCCGCCGGTGTGCCGCTGATCGAGGTCACCCACGGCGACGGCCTGGGCGGCTCCAGCGTCAACTACGGCTTCCCGGCCCACTCCGACGAGGAGTACCTGGGCACCGTGATCCCGCTGATGAAGCAGGCCAAGGTCTCGGCCCTGCTGCTGCCCGGCATCGGCACCGTCGACCACCTGAAGATGGCGCACGGCCTGGGCGTGCACACCATCCGCGTGGCCACGCACTGCACCGAAGCCGACGTGAGCGAGCAGCACATCACCTTCGCCCGAAAGCTCGACATGGACACCGTGGGCTTCCTGATGATGGCCCACATGAACAGCCCCGAAGGCCTGGTGAAACAGGCCAAGCTGATGGAGGGCTATGGCGCCAACTGCATCTACATCACCGACTCGGCCGGCTACATGCTGCCCGCCGACGTGAAGGCCCGCCTGCAGGCCGTGCGCGACGCGCTCAAGCCCGAGACCGAGCTGGGCTTCCACGGCCACCACAACCTGGCCATGGGCGTGGCCAACTCGGTCGCCGCCATTGAATGTGGCGCCACCCGCATCGACGCTGCCGCCGCCGGCCTGGGCGCGGGCGCAGGCAACACGCCGATGGAAGTGCTGGTCGCCGTGCTCGACCGCATGGACGTGCAGACCGGTGTGGACGTCTGGAAGATCCAGGACGTGGCCGAAGACCTGGTCACGCCCATCATGGACTTCCCGATCCGCATCGACCGCGACGCGCTCACGCTGGGCTACGCCGGCGTGTACGGCAGCTTCCTGCTGTTCGCCAAACGCGCCGCCGTCAAGTACGGCCTGTCGGCGCGCGACATCCTGGTCGAACTGGGCCGCAAGAAGATGGTCGGTGGCCAGGAAGACATGATCGAAGACACGGCCATGACCATGGCTCGCGCGCGAGATGCGCGCGAGCAGAAAAAAGCGGCCTGAGGAACGCACCCTATGCAACGCAGAGATTTCATCGCCTCCGTGGGGGCCGGCCTGGCCCTGGCACCCGCCGCTGGTTGGTCGCAGGACGCCTACCCCGCCCGTCCCGTCAAGCTCATCGTGCCCTTCCCACCGGGTGGACCCACCGACATCATGGGCCGCACCGCCGCCAAGGCCATGGGCGACGCGCTGGGCCAGTCCTTCGTGGTCGAGAACAAGGCCGGCGCCGGCGGCAACATCGGCACCGACGCGGTGGCCAAGGCCGCACCGGACGGCTACACCATCGGGCTGTCGGCCATCAGCAGCCTGGCCATCGCGCCCTACCTCTACGACAAGCTGCCGTTCCAGGTGGAAAAGGACTTCGCCCCGATCTCGCTGGTGGGCACCACGCCCTGCGTGATCGTCGTGCACCCGAGCGCACCGTTCGCCGACCTCAAGGGTCTGGTGGCCTACGCCAAGGCCAACCCGGGCAAGCTCGGCTACGCCACGTCCGGCATCGGCACCAGCAACCACCTGGCGGCCGAGCTGCTGCAGTCGGTGGCCGGCATCGAACTCACCAACATCCCCTACAAGGGGTCGAGCCAGATCGTGCCGGACCTGCTCTCGGGCACGGTGATCATGAGCATGGAAAGCTCGCTGGCCACCACCTTGCAGCACATCCGCAGCGGCAAGCTCAAGGCGCTGGCCGTCACCTCGCCCACGCGCGCCAAGGCCCTGCCGGACGTACCGACCGTGGCCGAGTCCGGTTACCCCGGCTTCGCGGTGGAGACCTGGTTCGGCCTGGTCGCCCCCGCCGCCACCCCGGCCGCCGTCGTGCAGAAGCTGCACGACGCCTGGGCCAAAGGCGCCAAGACCGCCGAGGCCCAGGCCGCGTTCGACAACATCTCCGGCAACCTGCGCGTCACCACGCCCCAGGAGTTCGACGCCTTCATCAAGGCCGAGAACAACCGCTGGGGTGCCCTGATCCGCAAGCTGGACATCAAAGCCAACTGACCCAGGAGACCACCACCATGCCGTTCGCACAGATCTACATACTCGAAGGCCGCACGCCCGAGCAGAAGAAGGCCGTGATCGAGAAGGTCACCCAGGCGCTGCACGAGGCCATCGACGCGAAGAAGGAAACCATCCGCGTCTGGATCCACGAAATGCCCAAGGAGAACTGGGGCATCGCGGGCGTCAGCGCCAAAGACCTCGGCCGCTGACCAGGACCGGAATCGCCGCCCAGCGCTACCAGGGGCGCGTGGTGCAGGCGGCCCTGCAGGCCCATGGCCGCGTCGACGCGTCGGTGCACAACGTGGGCGGCACCATCTGGGTGCGTCTCGCCCGGTGCCATCGACAACGGCCAGCGCATCGTGCCGCGCAACCCGCAGCCGCTGAGCGAGGCCGAGACCGGCTGGATGAAAGCCATCTACACCCAGTTGCTGCGCGACACGCCGATGAACCGCCTGGGCACACCAGAAGAGATCGCCGCGGACTTGGCGGCCGGGTGGTGACAATGGGACACACCCTGTTCACCACACCCCGAGGAGAAGGCCCTTGAACGCTGCCCACCTGTCGCTGGCCGAGCACGCCGCCCGCCTGCGCCGCCGCGAACTGACGGCGGTGGCCCTGATCGACACCTGCGCGCAACACCACGCGCGCATGGAACCCCGGCTCAACGCCTACAAGACCTGGGACGGCGCGCGCGCCCGCAGCGCCGCCGCTGCGGTCGACACCCTGCTGGACCAGGGCCAGGACCTGGGCCCGCTGATGGGCTTGCCGGTGTCGGTGAAGGACCTGTACGGCGTGCCCGGCCTGCCGGTGTTTGCGGGCAGCGACGAGGCCCTGCCCGAAGCCTGGCAGGCGGCCGGCCCGCTGGTCGCGCGGCTGCAGCGGCAACTGGGCATCGTGGTCGGCAAGACGCACACGGTCGAGTTCGCGTTCGGGGGTCTTGGCGTCAACGCCCACTGGGGCACGCCCCGGAACCCCTGGTCACCCCACGAGCACCGCGTGCCAGGCGGGTCCAGCGCGGGCGCGGGCGTCTCGCTGGTGCAGGGCAGCGCCCTGCTGGCGCTGGGCACCGACACCGCCGGTTCGGTGCGCGTGCCCGCGTCCATGACCGGACAGGTGGGCCTGAAGACCACCGTGGGGCGCTGGCCGGTCGAAGGCATCGTGCCCCTGTCGTCCTCGCTCGACACCGCGGGCGTGCTCACCCGCACGGTGGAAGACCTGGCCTACGCGTTCGCCGCCCTCGACACAGAGAGCCAGGGCCTGCCCGCGCCTGCCCCGGTGCGCGTGCAAGGACTGCGCGTCGGCGTGCCGACCAACCACTTCTGGGACGACATCGACCCGAGCATCGCCGCCGCCGTGGAAGCGGCCGTTCAGCGCCTCGCCCAGGCCGGCGCGCAGGTGGTCCGGTTCCCGCTGCCGCACTGCGAGGAAGCCTTCGACATCTTCCGCCGCGGCGGCCTCGCAGCGTCCGAACTCGCGGCCTACCTCGACCAGCACTTCCCGCACAAGGTGGAGCGGCTGGACCCGGTGGTGCGCGACCGCGTGCGCTGGGCCGAGCAGGTGTCTTCCGTCGAGTACCTGCGGCGCAAGGCCGTGCTGCAGCGCTGCGGCGCGGGCGCGGCCCGGTTGTTCGACGACGTCGACGTCCTGCTCACGCCCACCGTGCCCGCCTCGCCGCCGCGGCTGGCCGACATCGGCACGGTGGAGACCTACGCGCCGGCCAACATGAAGGCCATGCGCAACACCGCCATCAGCAACCTGTTCGGCTGGTGCGCGCTGACGATGCCCGTGGGCCTCGACGCCAACCGGATGCCGGTGGGCCTGCAGCTGATGGGGCCGCCGCGCGCCGAAGCGCGGCTGATCGGCATCGCGCTCGGCATCGAGGCCCTCATCGGCCAGGGCCACGCGCTGCTGGGCGCGCCCGACCTGCCATAGCCGGCGCGCCCCACCCTCAACCTTTCCAGGCGGAGCCCCCCCATGACCCAGACGCCCAACCAACTCGCCGAAGCGATCTGGGCCGCCCGCCAGGCCGGTCGGACACTGGACGCCGCAGCCACCATCGGCACGCCCGACCTCGCCACCGCCTACGCCATCCAGCGCGCGCTGCTCGGCCTGCGCCTGGCCGCCGGCGAGCGCGTGGTCGGGTGGAAGCTGGGTTACACGTCGGAAGTGATGCGCCGCCAGATGGGCATAGCCCGGCCCAACATCGGGCCGCTGACCGACCGGATGCTGCTGAACTCGGGCGACGCGGTGCACGAGCGCCTGGTGCAGCCGCGGGTCGAACCCGAGATCGGGCTGCGCCTCCAAACCGCCCTCGACGCGCGGCACGCGCCCGTCGACCGCCACACCGTGGTCGCCGCCGTGGAGGGCGCCTACGCCTGCCTCGAAGTCGTGCACTCCACCTGGACAGGCTACCGCTTCAACCTCGAACAGAACACCGCCGACAACTCGTCCGCCGGCCAGGTCGTCGTCGGGCCACGCCTGCCGGTGACCGACCTGATGGCGGCGGGCACCGTGGCGGTGCGCCTGCACGACGGCAGCCACCACACGCTGGGACAGGGCGTGGGCGCCGATGCCGACGGCCACCCCCTTGACGCGGTGGCGCGGCTGGCGCGGGAGCTGGCCGCGTTTGGTCAGCGGCTGGAGGCGGGTGATCTGGTGATCACGGGTGGGCTGACAAAGGCTTGTGAGCTGGAGGTGGGGGGGAGGTTGACGGGAGTGTTTTCGTTTGGGGACGCTTGGTCGGTAGATGTGACTGTGCGGCGTCTGTGAAACGACACTTGATAGGTGCGGATCGCCTGCACATCAACCCGGTCAACGAACGGCTCGGGGTCGTCTCAGAAAACGGAAAATAAAGCACGCTAAGCAGGTTGCAACGGCCGCAGCGGCCTGAACTTGCCCGCGCCGATCTTGGCGCTGCTGCGCCAGAGGTAATCGCCGGTCAGGTTGATGTGCTCCCAGCCGAGCGGCGACAGGTACTGCAACAGCGCGTCATCGACGGCGTGGCCGTTGCCCCGCAGCGCGTGCGCAGCCCGTTCCAGATAGACCGTGTTCCATAGCACGACGGCCGCCGTCACCAGGTTGAGGCCGCTGGCACGGTAGCGCTGCTGCTCAAAGCTGCGGTCGCGGATTTCACCCAGACGGTTGAAGAACACGGCGCGGGCCAGCGCATTGCGGGCTTCGCCCTTGTTCAGCCCAGCGTGCACGCGACGGCGCAGCTCCACGCTTTGCAACCAATCCAGGATGAACAGCGTGCGCTCGATACGCCCCAGCTCGCGCAGGGCCACGGCCAGGCCGTTCTGGCGCGGATAGCTGCCGAGCTTGCGCAGCATCAGCGAAGCCGTCACCGTGCCCTGCTTGATCGACGTGGCCAGCCGTAGAATTTCATCCCAATGGGCGCGAATAGCCTTGATGTTCAGTCTGTCGCTGCTAATCATCGGCTTGAGCGCGTCGTAGACGGTGTCGCCCTTGGGGATGAACAGCTTGGTGTCGCCCAGGTCGCGGATGCGCGGCGCAAAGCGGAAGCCCAGCAGGTGCATCAGGCCAAATACATGATCGGTGAATCCTGCCGTATCGGTGTAGTGCTCCTCGATGCGCAGGTCGGACTCGTGGTACAGCAAGCCGTCGAGCACATAGGTCGAGTCGCGCACGCCGACATTGACCACCTTGGTGTGGAATGGCGCGTACTGGTCGGAGATGTGGGTGTAGAAAGTCCGCCCAGGACTGCTGCCATATTTCGGGTTGATGTGGCCAGTGCTCTCGGCCTTGCTGCCGGTTCGGAAATTCTGGCCGTCCGACGATGACGTGGTGCCGTCGCCCCAGTGCTCGGCGAAGGGATGCCGGAACTGCGCATTGACCAGTTCGGCCAGCGCCGACGAATAGGTTTCGTCGCGGGTATGCCAGGCTTGGAGCCAGGCGAGCTTGGCGTAGGTCGTTCCGGGGCAGGACTCCGCCATCTTGGTCAGACCCAGGTTGATGGCGTCGGCCAGGATCGTGGTCAGCAGCAGGTTCTTGTCCTTGGCCAGGTCGCCCGATTTCAGGTGCGCGAAGTGCCGGGTGAAGCCTGTCCATTCGTCTACCTCCAGCAGCAGTTCGGTGATCTTGACGTGCGGCAGGATCATTGCTGTCTGGTCGATCAGCGCCTGCGCGGTGTCGGGCACCGCCGCATCGAGCGGCGTGATCTTCAGGCCCGACTCCGTGATGATGGCGTCCGGCAGCTCGTTGGCCAGCGCCATGCGGTTGACGGTGGCGAGCTGCGTTTCCAGCAGCGTCAGCCGGTCATGCAGGTACCGGTCGCAGTCGGTGGCCACGGCCAGCGGCAATTCGCTGGCCTGCTTGAGGCTGGCGAATTTCGCGGGCGGCACCAGGTAGTCCTCGAAGTCCTTGAACTGGCGCGACCCCTGCACCCAGATGTCGCCGGAACGCAACGCGTTCTTCATCTCCGACAGCGCGCACAGCTCGTAGTAGCGCCGGTCGATGCCGGTGTCGGTCATGACCAGCTTCTGCCAGCGCGGCTTGATGAACTCGGTCGGCGCGTCGGCGGGCACCTTGCGGGCGTTGTCGCTGTTCATGCCGCGCAGCACCTCGATGGCGTCGAGCACGTCCTTCGCGGCGGGAGCGGCCCGCAGCTTGAGCACGGCAAGGAATTCCGGCGCGTAGCGGCGCAGCGTGGCGTAGCTTTCGCCGATGCGGTGCAGGAAATCGAAGTCCTCGGGCTGCGCAAGCTTCTGCGCTTCGGTGACGCTCTCGGCGAAGGCATCCCAGGACATGACGGCCTCGATGGCGGCGAACGGATCGCGGCCCGCCTGCTTGGCCTCGATCAGCGCCTGGCCGATGCGGCCGAACAACCGCACCTTGGCGTTGATCGCCTTGCCGGACGCCTGGAATTGCTGCTGATGCTTGTTCTTGGCGGCGTTGAACAGCTTGCCCAGGATGCGGTCGTGCAGGTCGATGATTTCGTCGGTGACGGTGGCCATGCCCTCGATGGCAAGCGCCACCAGGGTGGCATAGCGTCGCTGCGCCTCGAACTTGGCCAGGTCGGCGGGCGTCATCTGGCCACCCTCACGGGCGATCTTGAGCAGGCGGTTCTGGTGCACCGACCGCTCGATGCCAGAAGGCAGGTCGAGCGCCTGCCACGCTTTGAGGCGTTCGATGTGTTCCAGCATGTGCCGCGAATTCGGTTTGACGGGCGATTGGCGCAGCCAGGCCAGCCAGGTCGTTTTGCCGTTGTCCCGACGCTTGAGCAGATCGTCGAGGCGGCGGCGATGCGCGTCCGACAGCGGTTCGGCCAAGGCATCGTAGATGCGCCGGTTGGCGCGGGTGATTGCTTCGGCGCTCGCCCGCTCGACGGCGTTGAGGGCAGGCAGAATGACCGACTGCTGCCGCAGGTGCTCGATCAAGGTGCTGGCCAGCACGATGCCCTTGTCGGTCTGCAAGGCCATCTCGGTCAGCAACTGGACGGCCTGCCGGTAGTGGCCCATGGTAAAGGGCTGGAAGCCGAACACCGTTTGCAGTTCGACCAGGTGCTCGCGCCGGGTCTGCTCCCGCTGCCCGTATTCGTCCCAGCTTTCGACGCTGACCTTGAGCTGGTCGGCGACCAGTTTCAACAAGGGCGGAAACGGCGGCTCATCGACGCCCAGGATGACACCAGGAAAGCGCAGGTAACAGAGCTGCACGGCGAAGCCCAGCCGGTTGGCCGGGCCGCGCCGCTGCCGGATGATGGAGAGGTCGGTTTCGCTGAACGTGTAGTGACGGATCAACTCATCCTTGGTGTCCGGCAACGCCAGCAGGCTTTCGCGCTCGGCGGCGGACAGGATTGAACGACGTGGCATATTTACTGATCCGTTCTCAAGTATTGATACAGGGTTTCGCGACTGATTCCGAATTCACGAGCCAGCTTGGTCTTTTGCTCGCCAGCCTCGACACGTTGGCGCAGTTCGGCAATACGCTCAGACGACAGGGATTTCTTCCTGCCACGGTAGGCCCCGCGCTGCTTGGCGAGCGCGATGCCCTCGCGCTGCCGCTCGCGGATCAAGGCGCGTTCGAACTCGGCGAACGCGCCCATTACCGACAGCATCAGGTTCGCCATCGGCGAGTCCTCGCCGGTGAAGGTCAAATGCTCCTTAAGGAACTCGATGCGTACGCCGCGCTGGGTGAGGCCCTGCACCAGGCGGCGCAGGTCGTCGAGGTTGCGCGCCAGACGATCCATGCTGTGCACCACGACCGTGTCGCCTTCGCGCACGAAGGCGAGCAGCCGTTCCAGTTCGGGCCGCCGTGTGTCCTTGCCCGACGCCTTGTCGGTGAACACTTTATCCACCTGGATCTGTTCGAGCTGCCGTTCTGGGTTCTGGTCGAAGCTGCTGACGCGGACGTAACCGATGCGCTGACCGTGCAAGGTATCCTCCTGAGGGAAATGTGTCAGGAAGAAATCTATGACCCTTGACGGCGCATGTCAATCAATTCGGAAGGCAACTCTATTCTGACGATTTAGCGCCGGATGGTCTGACGCCAAGTTAGGGCATGCCTCAATCTGACGGTAGCGAGTCGCAGGCGTTCGGATCGGCATCGGTTTCGTTCCCTGTCTTGGCACGCGCTTCGAAGCGTTGATAACACTCCAACCCGCAGAAGTGCTCGACGTATTCCGCGCCTTCCGGGGTGAAGGCGGCATCGAGCGGGATTTCCTTGCAGCACACGCAGCAACTGGTGGTGGTCGAGTCACTTGCATTCATGGTGGCACCCCTCCATTGACTGACGAAGACGGCGAATGCCGCCGCCGGCATTGGCTTCGCGAACAGGAAGCCTTGTCCTGTGTCGCAGTCCGCTTGTCGCAATAGATCAAGACTCGCCGATGTTTCCACGCCTTCAGCCACCACATCCATGCCCAGCCCGTGCGCAAGCTGAATCACGGTGTGCACGATGGTTTGGTCGCGGCGGTCGTTGGCGAGCCCGGCGACAAACGATTGGTCGATCTTGAGCGTGCTGATTGGGCAGCACTTCAGATGTTGCAGACAGGAATACCCCGTCCCGAAGTCATCGGCGGCGAAGCGCACACCGATCTGCCGCAAGGCGTCCAGGGCGGGGAAGATCGCCGGATCACCAAACGCGACCGATTCGGTCAGCTCGATTTCGAGATACTCGGCGGGCAACTCGGCATCAGCCAGCACGCCCTTTACCCACCCGTCGAAGTCCGGTCCCACTTGGCTCGCCGAAACATTGACGGCCAGCCGGAACGGTCGCCATGCCAGCATTCGCCAGTCACGCATCTGGCGGCAGGCTTCGCCCAGCACCCAAGCGCCGATTTCAGGCATCAGGCCGGACGATTCGACCACGGGCAGGAACTGGCCCGGTGGCAATAGTCCAAGCGTCGGATGACGCCAGCGCAACAGGGCTTCCGCGCCGACAATCCCACCACTGCGCAGATCGACGACGGGCTGGTAGTGCAGTTCAAGCTGCCCGCGCTCGACCGCTTGGGCCAGTTCCGGCGTCGTCCATCCATCCGGCCGGAAAGCGCTCATTCTCTTTCCCTGAATGCCCGCAACGCCCGCGACAGGGACAGAAGGAACAGGCCGGTCAAACCGAGCGCCGCGATGACCCAATGCTCGCCGAGGAAAGCACCGGCGGTTGTGCCGGCCAGCACGACAGCGAGGATGGGCAGGTGGCAGGGGCAAGTCAGCACAGCCAGTCCGCCCCACAGGTAGCCGGTGATCGGTTTGTGCGTCTCGGACGGCAAGCGCTCGGGGTTGTTCATGGCAGACTCTCCGCGTGCTGTGCCGGCTCGGTCGGCAGGGTGGCCAACTGCACTTCCAGATCGGCCAACGCTTCGCGCCGACGCTCGACGAACTGACGCAGCAGGGCAAGCTGCGCGGCCGCTTCGTCGCCGTCCGCCGCATCCAGCGCCCGGCACAGCCGCGCCAGCGCGTCGAGGCCGATGCCCGCCTCGAAGGCCGCCCGCACGAAGCACAGCCGTTGCAAGGCGGCGTCATCGAACAAGCCGTAGCCGCCTGGTGTGCACGCCACCGGGCGCAGCAATCCGCGCAGCAGGTAGTCGCGCACGATATGCACGCTCACCCCGGCATCAAGAGCCAGCCGGGACACCGTGTAGGCGTTCATTGAACACCTCCTTTTTCTCACCCGGCGCAGCAGGAAAGCTGCTTCACATCCTTGTTGAAGGTCTGCGCCGCGAGCTTCAACCCCTCGACCATCGTCAGGTAGGGGAACAACTGGTCGGCCAGTTCCTGCACCGTCATGCGGTTGCGAATGGCCAGAGCCGCCGTCTGGATCAGTTCACCCGCTTCCGGCGCGACCGCCTGTACGCCGATCAGCCGATGGCTGCCTTCCTCGATAACCAACTTGATGAAGCCGCGTGTGTCGAAGTTGGCGAGCGCACGCGGCACGTTGTCCAAGGTCAAGGTGCGGCTGTCGGTCTCGATCCCGTCGTGGTGGGCTTCCGCCTCGCTGTAGCCCACGGTCGCCACTTGCGGATCGGTGAACACCACGGCCGGCATTGCGGTCAGGTCGAGCGCCGCATCGCCGCCGGTCATGTTGATCGCGGCACGGGTGCCGGCCGCTGCCGCCACATAGACGAACTGCGGCTGGTCGGTGCAGTCGCCGGCCGCGTAGATGTTCGGGTTGCTCGTGCGCATGCCTTGGTCGATGGCGATGGCACCTTGCGCATTGACAGTGACCCCCGCTGCGTCCAGCGCGAGGCTGCGCGTGTTCGGTGTCCGACCGGTGGCAACCAGCAGTTTGTCGGCGCGCAATTCACCGTGCGTGGTGGTCAGCACGAATTCACCGTCCATATGGGCGACCTGGCTGGCTTGCGTGTGCTCCAGCACCTCGATGCCCTCGGCACGGAAAGCGGCTGTCACCGCCTCGCCGATGGCCGGGTCTTCACGGAAGAACAAGGTATTGCGCGCCAGGACCGTGACCTTGCTGCCCAGCCGGGCAAAGGCTTGCGCCAGCTCCAGCGCCACCACCGACGAGCCGATTACGGCAAGGCGTTCGGGAATGGTGTCGCTCGCCAGGGCCTCGGTGGAAGTCCAGTAGGGTGACTCTTTCAAGCCCGGAATCGGCGGGACCGCCGGGCTGGCACCCGTGGCGACCAGGCAGCGGTCGAACATCACGACGCGCTCGCCACCCTCGTTCAAACGGACGGTAAGGCTCTGGTCGTCCTTGAAGCGCGCCTCACCGTGCACAACGGTGATGGCCGGATTACCGCCCAGGATGCCTTCGTACTTGGCGTGCCGCAGTTCGTCGACGCGGGCCTGCTGCTGGGCCAGCAGCTTACTGCGGTCAATCGTAGGCACAGTTGCCGCAATACCGCCATCGAACGGGCTTTCCCGGCGCAGATGGGCGATGTGGGCGGCGCGGATCATGATCTTGGACGGCACACAGCCGACATTGACGCAGGTGCCGCCGATGGTGCCGCGCTCGATCAGCGTGACCTGCGCGCCTTGCTCGACGGCTTTCAGCGCCGCCGCCATCGCGGCTCCACCGCTGCCAATGACCGCTACCTGCACCGGGGGCTCGTTGCCACTGTGCTTTTCGGCGGCGGCCATCCATCCCCGCACCTTGTCGAGCAGTCCGACGCGGTTGTCCGCCAGTGGCGCATCGGCTAGCGTTGCCTTGTAGCCCAGTCCGGCCACGGCGGCAGTCAGCGCGTCCGGCGATGTGCCCGGCACGATGGCGAGTTGCGCTGTGCCCTTCGGATAGGACACCAGCGCCGACTGCACGCCTGGCACTTTTTCCAGCGCTTCCTTGACGTGCGCCGCGCACGAGTCGCAAGTCATGCCGGTGATTTTTAGATGGGTCATGCAACAGATCCTTTATCGTTTGTGGCGCCAGACAATGACGTCCGTTGTGCTGCGGTGCCGTTTTCAGTGACTCACTGCTTGACGCTGGACGGATAGCCCGCGTCTGCGGTTGCCTTGGTCAGCTTCTGCACGCTGGTCTTGGCATCGTCGAAGGTGACGACCGCTTGGCGTGTCTCGAAAGTCACGTCAACTTTGCTGACGCCTTCGACCTTGGAAATCGCCTTCTTGACAGTGATCGGGCAGGCGGAGCAGGTCATGCCCGGTACGGACAGCGTGACGGTCTGGGTGGCGGCCCAGACGGGGGCAACAACGGCGGCGAGGGCGAGGGAGGCAAACAGTTTCTTCATGGTGAACTCCGATCAGTAGAAAAATGGCATGACGTAGGGAAATCCGAGCGCGACCAGAACCAGCGCGGCCACGATCCAGAAAATGAGCTTGTAAGTAGCTCGCACTTGGGGAATCGCGCAGACCTCACCCGGTTTGCAGGCCGCTGCCTGCCGGTAGATGCGCCGCCAGGCGAAGAACAACGCCACCAGCGCCACGCCGATAAAGATGGGGCGATAGGGTTCCAACACCGCCAAGTTGCCGATCCAAGCGCCGCTGAACCCCAAGGCGATCAGAACCAACGGCCCGAGGCAGCAAGCCGAGGCGAGGATGGCGGCAAGCCCTCCAGTGAAGAGCGCGCCGCGCCCGGTTTTTGGTTCAGACATGCGCTTGTCCTTTCGAATTGAAATTGGATAGCGTAACCTTACTTCCGTACTCATGTACGGAGTCAAGCGATATGGAAAACAATTTGGAGAACCTGACCATTGGCGTTTTCGCCAAGGCGGCCGGGGTCAATGTGGAGACCATCCGTTTCTATCAGCGCAAGGGCTTGTTGCTGGAGCCTGACAAGCCCTATGGCAGCATCCGCCGCTATGGCGAGGCGGATGTAACGCGGGTGCGCTTCGTGAAATCAGCCCAGCGGCTGGGCTTCAGCCTGGATGAGATCGCCGAGCTGCTGCGGCTGGAGGATGGCACCCATTGCGAGGAAGCCAGCAGTCTGGCCGAGCACAAGCTCAAGGACGTGCGCGAGAAAATGGCTGACCTGGCGCGCATGGAGGCCGTGCTGTCTGAGTTGGTGTGCGCCTGCCATGCGCGAAGGGGGAACGTTTCCTGCCCGCTGATCGCGTCACTACAGGGTGGAGCAAGCTTGGCAGGTTCGGCTATGCCTTAGCGTGCTTTATTTTCCGTTTTCTGAGACGACCCCGAGATGGCGGAAACCGAGTACATGGTGCGGGCTTCCGGCTATTTGAAGGCGCTGGCGGACTTCCGCAACATTCCCTTGGCGACGGGGAAAAACGGCGTACCCGTCAAACTGGGTGATGTGGCGACCATCCAATTCGGACCGGAGATGCGCCGCGGTATTGCGGAACTCAATGGCGAAGGTGAGTCGGTGGGAGGCGTCATCATCCTGCGCTCAGGCAAGAACGCGCAGGACACCATTGCGGCCGTCAAGAGCCGACTGGAAGAGCTCAAAAAAAGCCTGCCCGCTGGTGTTGAGGTCGTACCCGTCTATGACCGGAGCCAGTTGATCGATCGTGCCATCGACAACCTGTCGCACAAGCTGCTTGAGGAGTTCATTGTCGTTGCGGTCGTTTGCGGCCTGTTCCTCTGGCATCTGCGTTCTGCCCTGGTTGCCATCGTCTCTCTGCCGCTGGGCATCATGATTGCCTTCATCGTGATGCGGTATCAGGGCGTCAATGCCAACATCATGTCCCTAGGGGGGATCGCCATTGCAATTGGTGCCATGGTCGATGCCGCCGTTGTCATGATCGAGAATGCGCACAAGCATATTGAAGAGTGGACGCATCGACATCCAGGGCAACCTTTGCAGGGGGAAACCCATTGGAGAGTCATTGGTGAGGCGGCCGCAGAGGTCGGACCAACGCTGTTTTTCTGCTTGCTGATCATTACCCTGTCGTTTATCCCGGTATTCACGCTGGAGGCGCAGGAGGGACGCTTATTCGGGCCATTGGCATTTACCAAGACCTATGCAATGGCTGGTGCCGCCGGATTATCCGTCACGCTGATTCCGATCCTGATGGGCTACATGATCCACGGGAAGATCCCTTCGGAGAACAGCAATCCGCTCAATCGCTGGCTGATTCGTTGCTATCGGCCGTTACTGGAAGCCGTCTTGCGACGGCCTAGGGCGACACTGGCAATTGCGGCGCTTGCGCTGTTGACGACCTTATGGCCGATCAGCCGTTTGGGCGGCGAGTTCTTGCCGCAGATGGATGAGGGGGATCTACTCTATATGCCGTCTGCCTTGCCAGGCTTGTCCGCATCCAAAGCTGCCGAACTGCTGCAACAGACCGATCGCCTGATCAAGACGGTTCCGGAAGTCGCCAGTGTTTTCGGCAAAGCCGGCCGTGCCGAGAGTGCGACCGATCCCGCCCCCTTGGAGATGTTCGAGACGACCATTCAATTCAAGCCGCGTGATCAATGGCGCCCCGGCATGACGCCGGCGAAGTTGGTGAATGAACTTGACCGGGTCGTCAAAGTGCCTGGCCTGTCAAATATCTGGGTGCCGCCCATTCGTAACCGGCTAGACATGCTGGCTACCGGGATAAAAAGCCCGATTGGCGTCAAAGTGTCAGGCACCAGCCTGGCCGATATCGACAAGACGGCGCAAGAAATTGAACAGGTTGCCAAAGCAGTACCGGGCGTCAGCTCCGCGCTCGCCGAACGTCTCAGTGGCGGACGTTACGTGGATGTCGATATCGACCGGCTGACCGCCGCCAACTACGGTCTCAACATCGCTGATGTCCAGAGCATCGTCTCGTCGGCCATCGGTGGGGAGAACGTCGGTGAGACGATTGAGGGACTGGCGCGTTATCCGATCAGCGTTCGTTACCCGAGAGAGACTCGGGACTCGCTAGAGCGCCTGCGCGATCTACCGATTCTGACCGGCGGCGGCCAGCAGATCACCTTGGGAACTGTTGCCACGCTGAAGATCAGCGATGGTCCACCCATGCTCAAAAGTGAGAATGCGCGGCCCAGCGGCTGGATCTATGTCGATGTCCGGGAGCGGGATCTGTCATCTGTGGTCGCCGACTTGCGCACTGCGGTCAGTTCCAAGGTAAAGCTGATGCCCGGGTTGAGCATTGCCTACTCGGGACAATTCGAATACCTGGAGCGAGCAAATGCACGTTTGAAGCTGGTGGTGCCGGCAACGCTAATGATCATCTTCGTGCTGCTCTATTTGACGTTCCGGCGCTTCGATGAGGCAGCATTGATCATGGCCTCACTGCCATTTGCCTTGGTCGGCGGCATCTGGTTCCTCTATGTTCAAGGCTACAACCTCTCGGTTGCCACCGGTGTCGGGTTCATCGCTCTGGCTGGCGTGTCCGCTGAATTCGGCGTAGTCATGCTGTTGTACCTGAAACAGGCGGTCTCTGTCCGTGAACAACAGGTAGGTGCTATCTCAGTCCCCGTACTGGAGGATGCAATCCGCGAAGGTGCCGTGCTCAGGGTCCGCCCAAAGGCGATGACCGTGGCCGTCATCCTGGCGGGCCTGATCCCAATTCTGTGGGGAAGCGGCGCCGGCTCCGAAGTCATGAGCCGGATTGCAGCGCCGATGGTCGGCGGCATGATTACCGCTCCATTGCTTTCGATGTTCGTCATTCCGGCCGCGTATCGTTTGATGCGTGGTCGTCAACCCAAAGCCAATCCGGCTTAATTTATCCTCAATGTGAAAGGAAGTTGATATGAAGAACTTGATGTACGCCATGCTTTTTACCGCATCGCTGGGCAGCAGCGCGCCCGTATTTTCCGCAGACATGCAAGGCATGAAGATGGGCCAAGCCGATGCTGGCGAAATGATTTCTCATGGGACCGGTGTCATCAAGAGCCTCGACCAGAAGCAAAAAACCGTTACCTTGGCACATCAACCCATCAAAGAACTAAACTGGCCGGCAATGACCATGGGCTTCAAAGTATCGGATGAGAAAATGCTACAAGGCCTCAAAGTCGGAGACCAGGTGACATTCGAATTGAAGGGGAGTGGAGCCGCGCCCGTCGTGACGGGAATTCGTCCTGCCAAATAAGCCTGGCACCGTCCGTGCTTACACGTTCCTAATGCGACACGGACGGTAGGACGTGAGCAAGGCATCCATAAGGTCGAAAAGGTAACCAATCATCTATGAAATATGAATGATGGATGATTTCTTAATTACTTTTTCGCTTATGTATGAACATTTGCTTTATCTCGGCTGGCTCCCTCATAGGCACTCATGAAGGTCCAGGTGTGGTAGCCGTCGATGACATAGCCGTCCAGCCGGGCCAGCAACGCCCGGTAGGCGTCGGCAATGCACTGGCGCAATCCCGTGACATCGAATTCAATGCCTGCACCGACCTCTTCCAGAACCGGCTCCCCCATGTGAAACAAGCTGCACATGGACAACTCGACCGTCTTGACCGCATGTCGGACTAACGCCTCCTTGCGCTTGCCGATCTCGATGGTGAAGCGGTCGCGACTCTTGCCAGGCTTTGTATATGCGTCGGGCATGGCTTCGACCGACAGCGCGTCCGGCAGCACCAGCCCCTGCACCAGCGTCATGAAACGGGCATGCTCCTGGCGCGCATCATCGAGCTGCGCCACAAGTTTTTGCTGGTGGGTCAGCTGGGCGTCCAGCGTGGTCTCATCCTCCAGACGCTTTTCCAGGGATGTATTCCATCGTTTCAAGCGTTCTTCCTTCACCCGCTTGGCGATCACGTTGACCTGCGTGGCCGATCGCAGGCGGCCGTATTCGGTGGCTGACTCGCGGATGTCCCGCATCAGCTCATCCTTGAGCGCGGCGATCACGGGGCCGATACGATCCACCAGTTCCAGCCCCTGATGGGCGGCCTGCTGCCAGGATTGGCCGAATTCGAGCGGGAAGAACAGCTGTGCCGGCAGGGACTCCACGTCATCCAGCCCGAAGGTCGCAATCTCCTGGCGCAAGGCTTGCCTGAAATAACCGGCGTCGGCAGGCCCTTCGTGCAGCCGCAGTTTCTCGCGTACGCTAGCCAGCGTGAACGAATATGTCGTGATGATGCGGAAGCGTTCCGGCACCAGCCGCCAGTCGCGAATGCTATGCAGGCTGAGCGCTGCCGGATTGAGAAAGGACAAGTCATCGGCCCGCCCCACCAGCAGAATCAGGTCGGCATTGGGCACATAGGTCTGCGCCATGCGTTCGACATGATGGCGTTCTGCCAGGTCCTTCGGGTTATCACCGGGCAAATCGAGGATGCGTATGCGTTCCTGCCGCACGTGCACCGTGTCGGACATAAAGCAGTCATCGGGAATGGCCAGTGCCAGAGGGCGTTCGGCCTGCAAGCGCCCTTCGCTCATGGCCTCGCGAACATCGGCCAGTGCCGCCGTCATGCCGGCATCGTTCTCATAGACCTTGTCCGTGCCATCGTGCATGCGTAGGCGCCAGTGATGATCCGGCGAGCGACGGTATTCCATGGCCGTGGACGTGGCCGACTTACCCATTTCGCGCCCCCCCCGCAACACCAGCGATACACGCTCCAAGGAGGCGGGCAAGACCCCCATCAGCTCCAGCAGCAAGGTGGTCTTGCCAACCTGAGTGCGACCGAACACGACGACATAGGCTTCCGTGCCGTCGTTCTGGACAAAGCGGTCCTTGATTTCATCATGCAGCGAGGCGACAAATTCGTGATAGGCGTCCAGAGCCCAGCGCAACCGTGCCGCGCTGAGCGCCATCCATTGCCGGGCAACGCTATCGCACATCGTACTCATGGGCGCGCCGCAAACAAACCGATGGTCTGGCCGGAGCGGCCGATGGCCTCGGTCAGGTCGCGCTGGTACAGCTTGACATCGGCCAGGGCCTTGGCCAGCCGGTCTTGTTCCATCAATCGCTGGTCAAGGTGGAAGCGGCTGCGCAGACGACCGGACAGGCGTTCCCTCAGGTGATTCATGACCTCGTCGAAGGCATCATTGAAGTGCACCACGTGCCGGTCGACGATGCGGCCCAATGCTTCGTGCGCGTAGCTGCTTACCGCGCGGTCATGCCGCCGCACCTCGTTGAGCACCATGGTTACCAGGATGGTCACGCCGATGGCCATCGACACTGTATTGGCCAATGCCAGCGCCGCGGGTGCGGCCGCACCGGCACCCATCGTGGCACCACCGCTTCCGGTCAGAATGCTAGCAATAGCAGGTATGGAATCGATCTTACCATCGACCAGGAAATCCGCTGCCATGACCACCGCCAGGCCGCGCATGATATTGCTAGCGGCATTGGACGCCTTGCGGAAATTCTCATGCACTGTGTTCATCGAGCTGGCCAAGTCGGCATCGGGAATGGGTGCGCCGTTGCGGATCGCCACCATCTCGGGCACCAGGCTGGCCACGCGCATGTATTCCAAGCCCAGTGCAGGCAAGAGTTCGATGCTGCGCTCGATATTGGCGGTGATGCGGCTCTGCGTGCGTACCTGCTCAGGCTGCTTGTCGTCATCCGATGCTTTGCTGTACCTGAAGATCGCCACCAGGTTATCAATATCTTCCTGCGTTACCTTGGTACCGTGGTCTTCCGGAGAGTCAGCGACCGGGTAACCGAGCCGGGCCAGCAATGCGGCTGTTTCAGGGTTGATGGATGTTGTATTCGCACCCGCTGTGCCCCCCTCATTTGCCCCCTCCTTCACCACCTCGACAGGTGCGCTGCGATCAAGGCTGTCGAGGTTCAAGGCACTGGCTGCCAGTGGTGCGACCGCCTTGGTAAAAGCCTGCGTGACCGCGTCGGTATTTGCCCAGGCGCCTTTTACCGTCGCTTCCAGCGCGGTTTGCGTTTGACTATGGGTGTCCAGGATGGACTTGGCCTTATTGAAAAAGCCCTCGTGTTTTTCACCGAGCTGATGTGCGAGTGCAGTGCGGGCTGTTCCGGCGAGACCCTGCATCTGCGCCTCGATATTGCGCCGATACTTGCGACGCAGGCTGTCACGCGACGTGTCGAATCGCTTCAGGTAGCTGGCCACGATGTGCTGGCCATCCGTACTGTCGCCGTACTCCATTAGGAACTGCACGATCGGCAACTCAAGATCGGCCAGGGCGTTAGACAGGTCTTCGCCCAGGACCGTCTCCAGCCGTGCCAGTTGCGCATTACGCTGTTCATCGCCGACCAGTCCCATGCCATTAAGGGTAGCGATGAGCTGTGGCAGGGCCTGTTGCGCGTGCTCCGGATGGTCGGCGGCAATGCAGAATACACGCTGCCGGGCAGTCACGTCGTCAAGCCCGAAGGTAGAGCCCACGCTTTGCACGAGTACCGCCTGAGCCTGCGGATCGTCGACAATCGCCTCGGTCTTGGTCACCACGATGACCGGATCCGAGCGGTGCTCGTTGGCCAAGGCATCGTGCAGCATGACTTGCTGCTGATGGTTGGCAGCACGCGTGCGGTCCGTCACCAGCACATAACCGGCCGCGCCCACCAGCCCCTGTCGCATCAACTCTTGCCAGGCGCGGTTCTGCGCATCCTGCTGTTCATAACCGGGCAGCAGCAGCAGCCCTTGCTTTTCATCGGGAAAATGGCGGCGCGGCAGCTTCAGCACCGGTAACAAGGTGTGCGGATCATTGCCCTGGCAAGCTTGCTGAAACTGCTCCGGGCTCACCTCATCGTCGAACACGTCGAAGTCCGGGCTGCCGTCGCGCACCGGACGCAAGACCCGCTTGTAACCTTGCGGCGCCTGGAGAGTCGCATCTTCCATGAGCAGCACTGGCAGTCGTTCGCCGCGCCCCTGGTTCGGCTGCAACCAGCTGCCCTCGCCACGCGGCAAGTCATACATGGAGCACACCAACGTCGTCTTGCCTGCGCCTTGCGAGCCCGCAACCGCAATTAGGTGCATGTCACTCAGCACCTCCGCTAACAGTAGCCGGCGTATCACGGGCATGAGTGTTTGGTCCAGATTCTTGTGATGCAGCACACCGGCCGCACCACGAAGTTCGCGCAAGGCGCGGTTGAGATTGCCTAACAGTCTTTCGGGATGCAGCATGCTCACCTTTCTATTCGGAGACAAATTCGTCGGATCAACGTTATCAAGCTCGCAGTCATGCTGCGAAATACAAAATCAAACTTCCAGCGTCGTACCTGAAAACGCCGCCCACAAGCGCACCATGGCGTAGGTATCGAGCTTGCAATACGCCAGTAACTGCGTGCGCAGGATGGCCTTGCGTTCGGCGGTGGTATCGGGTGCTACGGCCTCGGCGTAGGCGGTCATGGCCATGCCACCGTCCTGCACGCCGTCGAGGTCGTCATAGCGCAGGTCGGGGCAGAGTGCGGGCAACATGCTCTTGATGCTCCAGCTGCCCTTCTGACCGGGGTGGTAGTAATGTTCACGCGCGATGGGCAGCAAGTCGACCACGCGTTGGTTCAATGCCTGCAACTGCACGGCCAATTGCGAAAAACGGGCTGCCAGCTCGCTGATGCGACCGGTTTCGAATGCCGCGTGATAGACGTAGATCGGCCCGCGTTCGCCGCAGGCGGCCAGCAAGGCTTGCGCGAATGCATACGATGGATCATCACCCGAGAGGTCCAGAAACTCATGGTGTTCAAGCTTTCCGGTGCGCCCGAGACGGTGTACGCTAAACTGGAACGGCACCTGCTGGTAAGGCCGGGTACCGGCCCAGACCGGTACGCCGAACTGCGTAGTTTCAAAGTCTATGAAGTAGGCCGGCAGGGAATACGATGCCAGTGCGCGCGCCGCGCCACGGCGGTCGAAGTAGGTCTGGCCGGACACAGTGACCTGCTTGACGCGCAATTGCCGGGCATTGAGCAACTCGTCGGGCACATCGCGTAGTTCGGTCAATCCTTGCGCGGCAATGGTGGTTTCCAGCACCTTGCCCAGCTTGCCCGGCAGCCATGCAATCGGTTGGCTGGCCGGCGTCGTCCGGCTCTGGCAGTGCTCCTGGAAGCCGCACGCATAGGGCTGGTTGCATTGCTTGCCGACCGCGATACGCGGCGCCGTCTTGCGTGCCACCACCTCTTGGGCGCCGGCGATCCAGCCGGTAACCTCATCGACCCGCGCAAAGGCCTCATCGGTCAGATCGTGCTCAACCAGCAGACCCGTGTATTCGCCATCACCGGGATAGACCCACTTGCTATCGATATGTGCAACCGCAATGGCCGCCAGCGGCACACCGCAGGCCTTGGCCAGAAAGGCCTGCACCGCCGCGTCGTCACGGTGATAAGGCTTGACCTCACCCGACGACTTCACCTCTATCATGCGCCAGCCACGTGTGCGTCCCCGGCCCACCGGTAACATCACGTCAGCGAATGCCAGTGCCCCCTGAGCCTGGAAACCCGCTTCAAAAATAGGTGCGGAGGATTGCAGCAACTCGTGCGTGCGGGCAAAGGCGCCCTTGTAACCTTCCTGACCGACATCGATCACGGCACCCTTGCGCCCCGGATCGTAAAGCCGTTGCGCAAGCGCGCCGACCTGGTGTCCAAGCGTAAAACTGGCACGCGTTGCCTCGCTCTCTTGCCGCAATTCGGGACGATGCACCTCCAGCCACAGACGCTTGGCGCACTGGCGATAGGTCATCAGTTTTGATTTAGACAACATCAGCATGGTTCCCCTCTTGCTTCCCCTGACAATCCATCTCACCTCCCAGGCACATCTTGCCCACCGAATTCCTGCTCCAGCATGCGCAACACGCGAAGCGCTGCCAGCACATTAACCTGCCCCGCATCCAGCCCGGGGATGTCGAAGCACGCGGCACGGCACACCAGATCGGCCGGCACCTCCAGACCGGCGATGGCTGCAGGCTGCTCACGCCCCGTGCCCAGACACTGCAACCACACCACCCAGGCACCGGCTGCACGCGCCCCCTCGCCCAGCAGGGGTAACAAGGCGGCCGCGGCGGGTTCGTTCAAATCACCTGCCACCAGCACGATGCGTGTCGAGCGGGCCAAGGCCTCGAACATTGCCAGCCGTTGCCCGCGTTGATCGGTCAGCGCCACACGGCCGACGGTATGGCCGCATTCATCGACCAGATACAGACGCCCTTCGCGATCCGTATCGAAACCCACTGCTGCCTCACGCAAAGCACTATCGCCCAGCTCGGCCATCATCGTATTGCCGGCTTTACCCGCGCAGAACAGACGGATCAGGCGGCGCCCCGGCTGGGCTGGCCTGATTTCCCCGTGCCGCAACCGCAGGTAGGCGCGGTCGGCCACCAAGTGTGCATGAATCCGCCGCGCCAACTGCCACCCGATCACCAGCCGTTGCTGCAAATAGGCACAAGACGCATCCCGGGCCTGACCCGCCAGCACCACCGCGCTGGCATACAGTGCATCAATATCCTGCTCCATCCATCCCCGATCAGAAGTGACAATGGAGCCATTGTGCGCAACCGGCCCGACAAACCGTGTCGTCAGAACGTCAGCCGTACACGATCAACCCGCGTAGGCCTGCGCCATGCCGGCAATACTCTCGCGCATGCGCGCACGAAGCTCAGGAGGACCCATCACCGTCACCTGTGCGCCGAACCCCAGCAACCACCATTGCAACTCTTTGGTATCGGGCGTCATGAACCGCACCTTGACATGGCCCTCCCCATCAGGCTCGATTGTCTGATGCTCGCCGGCCGGGCACTCATAGAGATGCGCCGCAGCAGCCACGGAAAAACGGGCCTCGACGAGAATGGCGTCGCCGCCATCGCTAAAGCCCAGGTGGCCGGCCGCGATATAGGCATCCAGGCTGAACTCAGGTAACAGGATAGCCTTCTGCCTGCGCACGCGGGCACTTCGCACGCGATGCAAAACCAGATAGCGCACGTCGGTGTAACCGTCAAAGGTGCAGATCAGATACACCAGCGAATCACGCACCACGACCCCCAGCGGGTGCACGATATAGTCGCGTGCAGCCGTGCTGGCGCGCGACTGGTACGACAGGTCCAGTTGCCGTTCTTCCAGCAAGGCACGGTAGACGGCCGCATGCGCTTCGCCATCGATGTCAGGTGCCATCAGCCGGTAGCCCCGTGGCAGGATGCGGATCTTGTCGGGCCAGCGGGCGATTTCTTCGCCTTCCTCACGCACAAACACGCCGGCAGCACGGAACCACGGCGACAGATAATCGAGGGTCGATGGTGGCAGCAGTGTCTGCAAATGGCGCTCGACCAGATGGAAGGTCAAGGCGGCCTGTGGCTCCAGCAAGGGCAAGTCGAGATAGCGCACGTCGGCGCTCCACGACCAGCCTTGCGGCTTGTTTTCGTCCGCGATCAGGGGCAATTCCGCCGATAGGGTATTGAGGTCACGCTGGATGGTGCGCAGGCCGATGTTGTGCCCTACTTCTTCCAGGCGCTTTTGCAAGGTGGCGGCATCGATGGTCTTGGGTGCATGCGGAATCTTGCGCAACATGGACCACTGGCGTAATAAGGTCTGTTTCATGATCGTGATTCTGGTGATGCTGAGGAATCTAGTCCGTCGGGGAGTGAATGCAGAGCGGTTCTCATGGCACGGCGGCCACGTTGGCTGGCTCCAGTTGGCGCGCCAGCAGTTGCTCGGTGGCGGCCGTCATGACCAGAGACGCAGCCATGGTGGCGCGCGTCATACCAACAAAGAGCAAGGCGCGTTCGCGGGCCGACAGGGTCGTAAAATCCAGCTCGGTCAGTACCACGGCGCGTGCGCTCTGACCCTTGAAGCGATAGATACTCTCGACCAGCAATTGCCCTTCGCGCCAGCAGGCATTACCATCTCTGTCGTATTCGCCCTCGAAGCGGCGTACCGACTGACCGGCAAGTTGCACCAATCCACTCAGCCGCGAACGCTGACGCCCCCGCGCCGTCAGCACGACAATGTCGGCGGGCGCAAAGCCTTGCGCGAGCATAGCCTGCACGGCCTGTTCGGTACACCCCGGCAAGCTCTCGTCATCAGCATAGGTGTAAAACGTCGGCAAGCTGCCGCCATAGGGACTGCGGCTGATGATCGTTTCATCGGCCAGACCCAGCGCATTGATGACGCGACAGATCTCGCGCGGACTGCGAAAGTTGTCGCGCGAACGGATTACGACCGCGTCATCGATATCAAAAGGATCGCGCTGGTACAACTGCTGCTGTTCATCTTCCATCACGTAGAGCAAGCCATCCTCACGCAACAGGTAGAACAGCGCGCGCAACCAGGCATGCTCGAAATCCTGCGCTTCATCGACCAGCAAGACATCATACCGAGCGTCAAAGCCGGCACTGTCAGCGATGTACGCATCGGCCGCCTTGTCGAAGACGGCATGATCAGAAAAATCAGGCGTGCCGTGGTGACGCTGGAAATGGGCAATGCTCAGTTCATGAAAACTGGCAATCGTCGCCCGGGGCGAGGCCAGCCGGATCATGTGGTCGGCCAGCGAGCGGTTGAAGCAGACATAAAGCACTGCCTTGCCAGCCGCCACGGCGCCGCCGATGAGGCGCAAGGCCAGTTGCGTCTTGCCCGAGCCCGCTGTGGCCTGCACCCGCAGCACGCGTGAAGGCGCCTGAATACGCGGCACCCAAGACGCCAGTCCGTCCGCAAGTTGCATCGTGGCGTCGCGCAGTTGCCTCCCAATGACCGTCAGATCAGGCAGCACGTCAAACTGGTTGTCCATAAACTGCCGGATCAGGCCGGCATCGGACAACGCACGCCCGCTGGCGGGTGCCTCGAGCATCGCACGGACACGTTCGGCAAGATGTGCATAGCCATGCGCATCGATGATGCGTACCTGCGGCATGGACACGATCTGGTCCTTCGTCAGCACGTGATCCGGCAGCACCAAGCAACGCGTCAGGTCCGTGCGCAAGCCTGCCGCGCTGAGGCGGCGCACCATGGCCATGTACTGGTTAAGGCATTGGCGATCGACATCGTGTTCATGACCGCCGTAGGATTTATAAAGACGCCCCTCGCGATGGATCACGCCACCGGCCTTGATCTCCATCAGGAGCAAGCGCCCGTCGGGCGCCATAACTACCACATCGATCTCGCAATGATCATCGGCCTGTCCGTCACTGTTATGAACGAACACGCTATGAAATACCTCGAAGCCGTCAGGTAAACCGCGTGCGAGATCTTGCAAAACGGCCAGCTCCCGATACCGGCCGCTCCCCTGTGCGGCGCCCATGCCGGGAGATGGTTTGACTAATGCCATGCCTGCCCCTGTTTTTTTTGGTTTATTGCTACGTTTTCTTTGCAGTGTAGCGGAAAATGTTAGTCGATGTGTACCGTCAACCGGAGCAACGATCACGGCAAACGACATGATTTGTCGCCACCGCCGTGCAGGATGCGGTGCAATCTGAAGCTGCCATCGGGGTGGCTTTTCTAGAACTCATTTCGTCCATAGTCGCGAGATGCGTTCTGCTCAGAAAAGGGGCTGGCAAGGCGCGCGACGCGTCGTGTCGCGGTACCACAAGCAAGGAGCGCAACACGGCCAAAGCTCCTTCTGGGCAGAACCCGCAGAGAGCGGTCCGTTTGGGCGGATTGCAGCGGTACGAAACTCGGGTTAGACGCCCTGGCTTGACCCAGTTTCGCGTCTTGCTCTCCATCCCAAACGGGACGCGCTCGCACTCGCTCCAATTGATGAAATGAGTTTTAATGACAGGTGGATGACATGGGAAACGGCCCCTCACCGCTGGAAAGCCTGGCAGCATTCGCCATTGCATTTGTCGCCGGCGCATTGTCGGTCGAAGGCATCTCGATCTATGCCAACGTCGTTCGGGAAAAGGTCAGTGCCAGCGCAGCCGATGCGACCACATCGGACTGAGCCTGCGCTCTTTATTCTGCATTTTCAGGCGAGATCAGACTGTCCGATATCTAGCCCCCCCTGCCCATCGTGACAGACAAGATCAGGGGACAGACGACGTACGATCTTCTTGGCCAGCAGCTCCAGGTTATACCCTCCGGTACCCGACATAGGAATAATGGGCTGCTCCGGCGACTCGAACATTCGGCTCAACAGCGTGACCTTCCGATCCAGCGCCACGAGCTGCTCGCGTCCGGGAACGAAGGGAAGCTAGACTTTGACGCAACACTCGCGCTCGAAATTAAAAATTTGCTGCTGATAAGTGTTGCGTTCGGAGCTGCTTCGACCGCAACAAAAAGGATGGCGCCAAGGCCGCAACACTATTAAAAGAAGAAATCGGGATTTCCAATAGAAATTACTCGCAACACTATACCGCAAGTACCAAGATTGCGAATGCATGGTGGTTTTAGAAGTGTTGCGTTGTTCTTATAAGCTATTGAGAATTTAATGCTCAAATGGTACTTTCTTGCGTTGCCGACTAACAGGTGACCTGCGAGGCCGCTTTCGTGGAATGCCCAGTTTGAGCGCACTCAACAGCCGTCGCACTCGGGACTCGCTCAAGGCCAGTCAAGCAGACATACGCCGATAGCCGAATCGAGGGACCTCTTGCGATGCCGCGATGGGCTGCTGCGTCAGGCTCCGATCCTTTTCAGGTTGTCGCAACTGATTTGCGGAGAAAATTCAGAGCGAACAGTTATAGCCCTTGTACGCTGATTATGCGCGCCAAATGAAGTCTGCATATCCGATCTGCCGGCCACCGCCAGCAAGACCCGCCATCAGGTCTTGCTGATCAAGGAGCCGCTTTCTATATTTCGATTAGACCGGCAGCCATGAAACCACCATCCACCGGCAGGATGTGACCGTTGATATATCCCGCCGCCTCCGAGGCCAGGAAACTCACGGCGGCGGCAATTTCTTCCGGTGTTCCGTAGCGGGCACCCGGAATGGCGCGCAGATAGTTGCTGCGTGTGGCCTCCGAGTGCGTGGCGCGGGTCAGCGGCGTATCGACCGGCCCCGGCGACACTCCGTTCGCGGTGATGCCCAACGGTGCCAATTCGATCGCCATCTGTCTGGTCAATCCGATCAGCGCGGCCTTGGATGTGCCATATGCGGTGCGTCCGGCACTGGCGCGCATGCCCGAGATGGAGGTGAGATTGACGATGCGTCCCCAGCCTCTTTTCTTCATCAGCCTGGCAGCATGCTGACTGCACAAGAGGGGGCCGGTGAGGTTGATTTTCATGACCAACTCCCAGTGATCAATCGGGTAGTCCAGGAACGCGTAGGTCTTGGCGATGCCGGCATTGTTGATCAGCACGTCGCAGCGACCGAAACGTTCGTCGATCTGTCTGAAGGCCGCGTCGATCGCCGGGCCGCTGCCAACGTCCATGTGCATCGCCCATGCCTTGCCGCCCTCCTCTCGTATCGATGCAGCGTGCTGCTCGGCCGCCTCCATATTGATGTCGGCCACCAGTACGGTGCAGCCGTCGCTGGCCAGCTTTCTGGCGATCGCTGCGCCGATGCCCAGTGCGGCGCCGGTTACCAATGCAATCCTTTGTTTCACTGCCGTCTCCTTTTTTAAATTAGTGAGCAAGAAATCAGAACTTTCCATCGGCTCAAGACAAGGGTGCCATCGCGCAGCTTTGACCGCCATCGACGGGCAGACACACCCCCGTGATGAACTTGGCCTGGTCCGATGCAAGGAAGACCGCGGCATTGGCGACATCCCACGGATCGCCCATCCGCCCTATGGGGACCATGCGATTGCGGGCGGCGACCATTTCCTCGACCGATGCATATTGGGATGCGATCTGCCGGTAGATTAGCGGCGTGTCGATCGCACCCGGTACGACACAGTTGGCACGGATGCCCTCGCGCGCATACTGCATGGCGATGGCCACGGTGGCCTGGTTGACGGCGGCCTTGCTGGCAGCGTAGGCAAAATAGGGATAGCCGGTCCAGCGCAGTGACGCCAGGGAGGAGATATTGATGATCACGCCGGTACGCCGCGCCCGCATGTGCGGCAGCACCGCCCTGACCGTGCGGTAGACCGCACCGAGGTTGAGATCCATCGCAAGCTGGAATTTCTCTTCGTCCAGTTCATCCGGGCCACCCATGTGGGTCACGCCGACATTGTTGTGCAGGATATCAATCTGCTGATACTGCTTCAGCGCCCGCTCCACTGCGCCCTTGACCGAATCCATATGGGTAGCGTCAGCCTGCACCGCAAGCGCAGTGCCGCCTTCGTCGCAGATGACCGCTGTCGTCGCTTCTGCGGCAGCGAGGTCGATGTCCACGCAGACGACCTTGGCCCCAGCCCGCGCATAGGCAACGGCAGCGGCCTTGCCGTTGCTCCATCCCTCACCCGCGAGACCAGCGCCTACGACCAGCGCGGTCTTTCCTGTCAGTTCAATCTGCATCGTGTCTCCTCCATGGATGGGAATCTTCAATAGTTCATAATATGGACTAATATTATTTTTAATGAGTCCATTTTTAATCTATCTTGTGCGTAAACTATGCACCACATTCGAAATATACGCTATATTTAAGGCCACGCAGAGCCCATAAGTCCAGTCCATATCGTGGGTTTATGAAGATCCAAAAATAGTCCATATTATGGGTGTCGAAATGGATAAATTAAGCAAGATTGAAGTCGGAGGCGCTCCCGAAGGCGCACAGGCGGTCGACCGTGCGATGGCCATCCTGCTGCTGGTGTCCAAGATGCATACGGCTGGGGCTTCACTGAGCCAGTTGGTCGTCCAGAGCGGCCTGAAGCAGCCGACCGTGCATCGTTTGCTGCTCGCGCTGGTGCGGGGCGGGCTGGTCGAACAGGAAGAAAGCACCAAAAAGTATTACCTGGGATATGAGAGCTACGTGCTCGGAATGCTGGCCGGCGATCGCTTCGGCATTCAGCAGCAAGCTCGCGGTAGCGTCGCCCGGCTGGCGCATGTGTCACAGGACACGGCCTTCCTGACGATCCGACGTGGGCATTTCTCGGTATGCATGCATCGCGAGGAAGGTGCCTATCCCATCCGCGCACACGTACTCTCTGTCGGTGACCGGCATCCACTGGGCATCGGCGCCGGCAGCATCGCCATTCTCGCGGCGCTGAACGATGACGAGGTAGAAGAGATCCTCACCGATAACGCTGAAATCTATAAGGCTCACTATCCGGCGGTGACCGCAGGAAAATTGCGGGAGCTGGTGGGGGAGACCCGGGAAAAAGGATTTTCTGCCCACCGAGGTTTGGTGCACCCCGGTTCCTGGGGCATCGGCGTGGCCGTGTACGATGAATTTGGCCAACCCAGCGCTGCGCTATCGATCGGCGCAGTCGATACCCGCTTGAGCGACGAGCAGCGACAACAGTCGCTGGCCGCACTAATGCAAGAAGAGGCAGAACGGCTGCATGCCCGCCTGATCGTCCCCATGCGCAACCGCGGAGCACCCGAAAAGCGCCGCCCCGTCCTGAAAGAGGCTAGCAAAAGAGCCTGATCCGGATTTTCGAAGGCCTCTCCGACTCAACCTGCGACCACGTTGCGGGGAAGGCCCGGTTTTACCCGCAAATAATAAAAATAATGAAGATGACCCAGGAGACCATCATGATGTCAGTACCTCGCACGTTGAAACAGCCAGGCACCCCCAGCCGCATACGAATCGACACGCTTGCCGGCGACGGGATGCAGCTCAGCTTTACCCTTGCTGCGGGCAAGACACTGCGCGACGCGTTGATCGAACCCTTGATGGCCGCCGGCATGCAGGGCGGCACCGTCCGTATCCATGACCTGACGCTGACCGCCCTGCACTTCGTCCGTCCCACGCTACCGAAAGATGACCAACACGTCGCCTTCTACAGTGAGCCGCACCATATCGCCCACCCCGTCACGCTGAAGGTGGCATGCGCGACCATCGGTCGCAAGGACGGTGCGCCCTTCGTACATTGCCATGCGATCTGGGAAGGCGACGATGGTCTTGAGCGCGGCGGTCACCTGTTCACGGATCAGGTCTTCGTGCAATCGCCCGCCAGGGCAGAGGCCTGGGGCTTGCCGGATGTGGTGATGCAGGCCGATTTTGACGAGGAAACCAATTTCACGCTGTTCCACCCGATCCGCACCAATACCGCCGGCACAGGCACGACGGCTGGCCAAGCCGGGCGATGCGTCATCGCAAAGATCTGCCCCAACGAAGATCTGGTGCTCGGCATCGAGGCAGCTTGCCGGGAACACGGCATATCGAATGCCATCGTTCGCGGAAGCGTCGGCAGTATCGTCGGCGCCGAGTTCGAGGATGGAAAGCAGGTGCAGGACATTGCCACCGAAATCCTGGTGGCCCACGGCGTGGTGTCCGGCGCATCGCCCGAGCAGGCCCGCTGCACATTGGATATCGCACTGATCGATCCCAGCGGCGCGATCCATCGCGGCCGCATCAAGCGCGCATCGAATCCGATATTGATCTGCTTCGAGCTGGTGCTGGAAGAGGTCAGCGCAAACGCTGCCCTTGAAAGCCTTGCTGGAGCGCAGTTGCAATGACGCGCTATACGATGTCGCACTGGGGCGTGTACGAAGTGGAGCATGACGCCGTCGGCCATCCCCGATTGCTGCCCTATTCCGCCGATCCCGACCCCTCCCCTATCGGCTTGCATCAGCTGTCTCCCGAGTTGATGCGCCTGCGCATACGCAAGCCTGCCATTCGCGAGAGCTGGCTGCGCCAGGGTCCGGGTGCGGCACCCGAGCGGCGGGGTAAGGAGCGCTTCGTGGAAGTCGACTGGGAAACCGCCATCGATCTGGTCGCCAAGGATATCGACCGGGTCCGCAAGCAATATGGCAATAGTGCCATCTTCGGCGGCTCCTACGGCTGGGCCAGTGCCGGCCGCTTCCATCACGCTCAAAGCCAGGTGCACCGCTTCCTCAATATGGCCGGTGGTTACGTGCGCCACCAGGACTCGTATAGCCTGGGAGCAGCGCACGTGATCATGCCGCACGTGGTCGACGGCATGAACGAGCTGATCAGCTATCACCACACCTGGGACGTATTGGCCGACCATACCCGGCTATTCGTCACCTTTGGCGGCGTGCCGGCCAAGAATGCCCAGTCCTCGCCTGGCGGCGTCGGGCGGCATCGTGTCAAGGATGGCCTGGCTGCAATGCGGGCGGCAGGAACCCGCTTCGTCAACATCGGGCCGGTCAGCGACAATCTGGAGACCGGTGGCGAAGTCGAATGGATCGCCGCCCGTCCGAATACGGACACGGCGCTGATGCTGGGTCTGGCCTGGGTGCTACGTACCGAGAACCGCCATGACAGCGCATTCCTGGCCACGCATTGCGTCGGATACGAGAAATTCGAGGCCTACCTGCTCGGCGCCACCGACGGCGAACCGAAGACGCCGCAATGGGCCAGTGTCATCACCGGCGTGCCGACCGACAGGATCATTGCCCTGGCGAGGGAGATGAGCCAGGTCCGTACCATGATCAACGTGCAATGGTCATTGCAACGCGCCAAGCATGGTGAGCAGCCGTTCTGGATGGCGGTAACCCTGTCGGCCATGCTGGGCCAGATCGGACTTCCCGGCGGCGGCTTCGGATGCGGCTATGGACCGGCCAATACCATCGGCACCCCGCATGAGAAGCTGGGCGGGCCCACGCTGGGGCAAGGCAGGAACCCGGTCAAGGATTTCATCCCGGTGGCACGGATTGCCGATATGCTGCTCCATCCGGGTGAGCCGTTTGCCTACAACGGCATGACCTACCATTATCCCGACATCAAGATGATCTACTGGGCGGGAGGCAACCCCTTCCACCATCACCAGGACATCAATCGTTTTCTCCAGGCCTGGCAAAGGCCACAGACCATCATTATGCAGGAGCAGTTCTGGACGGCATCGGCCAAGTACGCCGATATCGTGCTTCCGGTGACCACGTCGATGGAGCGTGACGATCTCGGTTATGCCTCCCAGGAAGCGGTGCTGGTCTGGATGTCCAAGATCATCGAACCGGTAGGCCAGGCGCTGAGCGATTATGAGATCTTCCGTCGGCTCGCAGCCCGGCTCGACGTGGAAGAGGCATTTACCGAAGGCCGTACCGAAGAACAATGGCTGGCCCACATGTACCAGGGCACGGTGGAGCGCTATGCAAAATACGGGATCCATCTTCCCGACTATGAGCGCTTCCGGGAGCAGGGCATCATTGACCTTGACCATCGCAAGAAGAGCGTCGTGATGCTGGATGCGTTCCGGCAAGACCCGATCTCGGCACCGGTGAACACACCGTCCGGGAAACTCGAGATCTTTTCGGAAATCATTGCCGCCTTCGGCCTCGACGACTGTGCGGGTCACGCACGCTGGCAGCCGCCCCATGAATGGCTGGGGGCACCGCTGGCCAGGAAGTTTCCCCTGCATCTGCTGTCCGACCAGCCCCGCAACAAGCTGCATAGTCAGCTCGACGGCAGCCCGCTGAGTGCGGGCGGCAAGATCCAGGGACGCGAGCCCGTGTATATCAACGCATCCGACGCCGCCTCGCGCGGTATTGATCACGGCGACATCGTGGAAGTCTTCAATGACCGAGGCCGCTGCCTGGCGGCCGCCGTCATCAGTCACCAGATCATGCCGGGGGTGGTGAGGATGTCGACTGGGGCCTGGTATGACCCAGAACCGCTCACCGGACGGGACAAGCACGGCAATCCCAATGTGCTGACCGCCGATGTCGGCGCATCGATGCTGTCCCAGGGCTGCGCCGCGCAATCCTGCCTGGTGGAGATATCAGGGCCTTTGCGCAATGCGCCGTCGGTGACGGCCTTCGAATTGCCGTCCTTCATTGCGCTTGCTGCCGTAGAGGCAGGCTAGCAGGCGATTTCACGGAGCCCTGCTCCGCCCATAGCAGCGCCTCGACCTGCGTTATCCGCAATGCTGGCGGAGGGGATGGTACTGCCCCCGACAAAGCCGCCACGGTGCAATCTTTCCGGATCACCCCGGATTGAAGCCATCGACATACAACTTAAAAAGGAGACCATCATGACAGGAATGACCCGCCGTTCAGCACTCAAGCTGTCGCTTGGCGCAGCGATCGCTTTTCCCTCCATCCTCACCACCACCCGTGTCTTCGGTGCCGACTTCACGCTGAAGTACGCCAATAACTGCCCGGAAACCCACCCGCTGACCATTCGCACCCGCGAGGCGGCTGCCGCGATCAAGGCTGAAACCAACGGCAAGATCGATCTGCAGGTATTCCCCAACAGCCAGCTGGGTGGCGATACCGATATGCTGGCGCAATTGCGGGCCGGCGGCATCGATTTCTTCACGTTGTCACCATTGATTCTGTCGACCCTGGTACCGAAGGCGGCAGTCAGCGGCATCGGCTTTGCCTGGTCCGGTTACGACCGGTTGTGGCCCGCAATGGACGGCAAGCTGGGCGAGTTCGTTCGCGCCGAAATCAGGAAATCGGGGCTCTACCCCTTCGAGAAGATCTTCGACAATGGCTTCCGCCAGATTTCTACCTCCGGCAAGCCGATCAAGACACCGGAAGATCTGGCTGGACTAAAGATCCGTGTCCCTCCCTCCTCGCTGTGGACCTCGATGTTCAAGGCCTTCGACGCTGCGCCGCTCAGCATCAATTTCTCCGAGGTCTATTCGTCGCTCCAGACCAGGATCGCTGATGCCCAGGAGAATCCGTTGGTGACCTTCGAGTCCGCCAAGCTCTATGAGGTGCAGAAATTCGTCTCCAAGACCAATCACATGTGGGACGGCTTCTGGTTCCTGGCCGGCGGCAAGACCTGGAACAAGCTGCCCGCCGACGTCCAGAAGATCATTGAAAAACACATGGCGGCGGCAGCGCAGAAGGAGCGCGAAGACGTGCAGCGTCTGAACGCTTCTCTGGAAAAGGACATCGCGGCAAAAGGCATCATTTTCAACAGCGTCGACCCGGCAGCCTTCCAGGCCAAGCTCAAGAGCAAAGGCTTCTACAAGGAATGGCAGGCGAAATTCGGCGCTGACCTGTGGAAGTTGCTGGAAACCAGCAGCGGCCTGCCGGAATAAGCCCCCCGGCGGCAGCACTAGCGCGCTGGGCGCCCTGTCTTCCCGGGGCCGCTCCGCCTACTCCGATTCGCACATGAACGATCTGTAACGCGGCAGAGGGTCCGGCTCGCGCCTGAAAAACAGGAGGTGCCGACCCGCGCCGCGGACAAGCGGGTCCGGCGTGCCACCCCGCACAGGCTTGGCCTGCGCCGACGAAATTTTCTGGAGTCACCATGATGCACTCGACAGACATGATTGCACCACCCATTCAAACCAATCTGGGCGCAAGGCTGAACAATGCGCTGGGCCTTCTCGTAGAGGTGCCGGCGGCAATACTCGTCGCCCTCGAAGTCATCATCCTGTTTTCCGGCGTTATCGCCCGTTACGTCCTTCACGCGCCCCTGATCTGGTCGGATGAACTGGCGTCGATGCTGTTCCTCTGGATTGCCATGCTGGGCTCTGCCATCGCCTTCAAGCGCGGTGAACACATGCGCATGACCGCATTTACCGGGAAGCTGGCTCCCCATCGACGCGCCTTCTTCGATGTCCTGGCCATTGCCGCCCCACTGGGCTTCCTGCTCATGTTCATCATGCCGGCCTACGAGTTCGCCACGGAAGAACTGATGGTCACCACGCCAGCGCTCGAAGTCTCCAACGCCTGGCGCGCCGCCGCCATTCCAGTGGGCTGCGGGCTGATGGGATGCTTCGCATTCCTGCGCCTGGCCAGCGTGGCAAGTCTCAGGCGCGTGCTCGTCGCCGGCGGCCTGGTGGCTCTGCTGATCGCCAGCATGTACCTGCTGCAGCCGTTATTGCCGCCATTGGGCAAGCTCAACCTGCTGATTTTCTTCGTGATCATCGTCGGTGCGATGGTATTCGCCGGTGTGCCGATCGGCTTCTGCTTCGCCCTGGCCACCTTCGGATATCTCACCCTGACCACCACCACGCCCTCCCTGATCGTGGTCGGCCGCATGGATGAGGGCATGGGCCATCTTATCCTGCTGTCCGTGCCACTGTTCGTCTTCCTCGGGCTGCTCATCGAAATGACAGGGATGGCGCGCGCCATGGTCGGCTTCCTGGCGACATTGCTCGGTCACGTACGCGGCGGCCTCAACTACGTACTCATCGGCGCGATGTACCTGGTGTCCGGCATCTCTGGCTCCAAGGCAGCGGACATGGCGGCCATCGCCCCGGTCCTGTTCCCCGAAATGAAAGCGCGTGGCGCCAAGCCGGGGGACCTGGTCGCCTTGCTGGCAGCCACCGGGGCCCAGACCGAAACTATCCCGCCCAGCCTGGTACTCATCACCATTGGCTCGGTGACCGGGGTATCGATTGCCGCCCTGTTCACTGGCGGGATGCTGCCCGGCCTGGTGCTGGGCCTGACCCTGGGCTCCCTGGTGTGGTGGCGCTACCGTGACGAAGACCTGTCCCACATCAAACGGGCACCACTGCGCGAGGTACTCAAGGCATTCGTCATCGCACTGCCTGCCATCGCCCTGCCGTTCATCATTCGCGCAGCGGTGATCGAAGGCGTCGCCACCGCCACCGAGGTCTCCACCATCGGCGTGGTGTATGCCCTCCTGGCCGGCATCCTGATCTATCGCCGCTTCGACTGGAAGCGGATCTACCCCATGCTGGTGGATACCGCTTCGCTCACCGGCGCCATCCTGTTCATCATCGGCGCCGCCACGGCCATGGCATGGGCGCTGACCCAATCGGGTTTTTCCACCGCGCTCGCTGGCGCCATGACCAGGCTCCCTGGGGGCGCCCCCATGTTCATGGCGGTCTCGATCGTGGCGTTTGTCATCCTGGGCAGCGTACTGGAAGGCATCCCTGCCATCGTGCTCTTCGGACCGCTGCTGTTCCCGATTGCCAAGGTCCTGGGCGTGCATGAGGTGCATTACGCCATGGTCGTCGTGTTGTCCATGGGACTGGGTCTGTTCGCCCCACCGTTCGGCGTCGGCTACTACTCTGCCTGCGCCATCAGTCGCATCAATCCTGATGAAGGCATGCAACCCATGGTCGGCTACATGCTGGCGCTGCTGGTCGGCGTCATCCTGGTCGCGGCAATCCCCTGGATTTCGATCGGTTTTCTTCCCCAATAACAACAACACCATCCGCTCCTCATGGAGCCGGCAATTCAAATCTACTTACTGAAGAAAGGCAAATATGGAAAGCTCAAACAAGGTGGCCCCTGGTTCTGGTGCTGCACTTTCTGCGCGGGCGTTCGAGGTCCGCAAGAATGCACTGACCATGGCACAGGTGCAGGGCCAGGGCTATGTGGCACAGGCCCTCGGCGTGGCCGACGTGCTCTCGGTCGCGTATCTGCATTCGATGAACGTGCGTCCGGAAGATCCGCAGTGGGAGGGGCGGGACCGCTTCCTGCTCTCCGTCGGGCACTACGCGATCGCGCACTACTCCATCCTGGCGGAAGCCGGATATTTTCCGAAGGAAGAACTGGTCACCTATGGCTGCGATGACAGCCGGCTGCCGATGTCGGGCATGGCGTCCTACACGCCGGGCGCCGAAATGTCCGGCGGCTCGATAGGCCTGGGTCTCCCGATGGCGGTGGGCATCGGCCTGGGTCTGAAACGCAAGCAGTCGTCCTCCTTCGTCTATACCCTGATGGGCGATGGCGAACTGGCCGAGGGTCCGACCTGGGAAGCCGCCATCGCGGCCTCGAACTACCAGCTCGACAACATCATCGCGATGGTCGATTTCAATGGCGTCCAGGCCGACGGCCCCTCCACGAAGATCGCCTCTACCGAACCGCTGGTGCAGAAATTCGAAGCCTTCGGTTTCTACGTGCAACGGGTCGACGGCAACGACATGGAGGCCCTGCTCAAGGCATTCGACAATGCGCGCAACCACAGCCACCCCAAGCCACGCATGATCATCTGCGACACCAAGATGAGCAAGGGTGTGGATTTTCTCGAAGCGCGCGAAAAAAATCACTTTATCCGGCTCGATCCTCCCGATTGGGATCGTGCATTTGAAGCCCTCGAGGCAAGGAGGACCGCAGCATGAGCACCGCCACCATGACAAAGAGCAACGCCCCGACCCCTTCCCTCACTGTGCCGGCCATCATGCCGTCCAACGTGGACGAAGGGCATCGCACGGTTCCCACGCCCTTCGGCAAAGCGCTGGTCCAGCTGGCCGAGCAGCGTCCGGAGATCGTTGGCATGAGCGCCGATCTGGCCAAATACACCGACATGCACATCTTTGCGCAGGCATTCCCGGATCGCTTCTACCAGATGGGCATGGCGGAGCAATTGATGGCCACGGCCGCCGGCGGACTGGCCAAGGAAGGGTTCATTCCGTTCGCCTCCACCTACGCCACCTTCGCTGCGCGCCGCTGCTACGACTTCATTTCGCAGGGCATCGCCGAGCAGGACGCGAACGTGAAGATCATCGGCGGCCTGCCCGGCCTGACGACGGGTTACGGCCCCAGCCATCAGGCTACGGAAGACCTGGCCATCTTCCGCGCCATGCCAAACCTGACCGTGATTGATCCCTGCGACGCGCACGAGATCGAGCAGCTGGTGCCGGCCATCGCCGACTTCAACGGACCGGTCTATACCCGCATCCTGCGCGGTGCCGTTCCCATGGTGCTGGATGAATACAACTACCGGTTCGAGCTTGGCAAGGCCAAGATGATCCGGGGCGGCAAGGATGTGCTGGTCATCTCGACCGGTTTCATGACCATGCGCGCGCTGGATGCAGCGAAGTTGCTGCAGAAGGACAGCATCGATGTCGCCGTCCTGCACGTGCCGACGATCAAGCCCCTGGACGAGGCGACCATCCTCGCCGAGGTCAACAAGTCCGGCCGCATGGTGGTGGTACTGGAGAACCACACCAAGGTCGGCGGTCTGGGGGAAGCGGTGGCCTACGCCCTCACATGTGCCGGCGTGTCGTCGAAGTTCCATCACATCGGCTTGCCGGACAAGTTCCTCGACGCCGGAACGCTATCGGTGCTGCAAGACCGCTACGGCATCTCGCGCAATGCGATCGTGTCCAGCCTGCGCAGCTGGCTGTAATGGACGCGGAAGTGACCCACATGGGTCACTTCCTGCTCGACGCCTTTTGCAGGCTCACTGCGGATTTTATCGGCGTACGCAGATAGCGGCTTGCACCAAACTGGTCGAGGGTCGTGATGCGATCCTTCAATGCCCTCTCCTTGGTCGTGGCGACAAGGCGCAAGTGTGGTGTCGGGCTGGAATCGGACACGACCGTCCCGAGCCAATTTGATCAGCCGGACACCGGCAGCAGCCTCAGCGCGCCGCGAGTTCTCGGCGAATGATCTCCGCACCGGCAGCAAGTGCGTTGAGCTTGCCTCGGGCGACGTCGCGCGCCAGGGGCGCCATGCCGCAGTTGGTGCAAGGATAGAGTTTGTCGGCATCGACGAACTGCAGCGCCTTGCGCAGGGTGTCGGCGACCTCCTCCGGGGTTTCGATGGTATTGCTGGCCACATCGATGGCGCCGACCATCACCTTCTTGCCACGGATGAGTTCGATCAGGTCCATGGGAACGTGTGAATTGTGGCACTCCAGCGAGACGATATCGATGCCGGACTGTTGCAGCTTCGGGAATGCTTCCTCGTATTGCCGCCACTCGGAACCCAGGGTCTTCTTCCAGTCGGTGTTGGCCTTGATCCCATAGCCGTAGCAGATATGGACGGCGGTTTCGCATTTCAGGCCTTCGATGGCACGTTCCAGCGTGGCCACGCCCCAGTCGTTGACTTCGTCGAAAAAGACATTGAAGGCCGGCTCATCGAACTGGATGATATCTACTCCGGCCGCTTCCAGCTCCCGGGCTTCCTGGTTGAGGATCTTGGCGAATTCCCAGGCCAGTTTTTCGCGGCTCTTGTAGTGGGCGTCATAGAGCGTGTCGATCATGGTCATGGGGCCGGGCAGCGCCCATTTGATGGTTTGCCCGGTCTGCTGGCGCAGGAACCTGGCGTCTTCCACGAAGACCGGTTTCTGGCGCGAGACGGCGCCGACCACGGTGGGCACGCTGGCATCGTAGCGGTCGCGGATGCGCACGGTCTCGCGCTTCTCGAAATCGACGCCATCCAGGTGTTCAATAAAGGTCGTCACGAAATGCTGGCGCGTCTGTTCGCCATCACTGACGATATCGATGCCGGCATGGACCTGTTCCTGCAGGGACAGGCGCAAGGCATCGCGCTTGCCGTCACGCAGTTCTTCGCCTTGCAGTTTCCAGGGCGACCAGAGCTTCTCGGGTTCGGCGAGCCAGGAAGGTTTCGGCAGGCTGCCGGCGGTGGAGGTGGGTAAGAGTTTTTTCACGTTGGATGACCTGTTCTGTTGTATGAATCCGTGCGGGTAATCAATGGGCGTAATGGGTGGACCACTGCGCCAGTACCGCCTGGTAAGGCTTGATGAAATGTTCCTCGGCAAACCTGCCCTGCTCCACCGCCAGCCGGCTGCGTTCTTCGCGGTCGTAGACGATGCGGGTCAGGGAATAATCCTGGTGCTTCAGGCTGGGCCGATAGGACGTGCCGGCAGCCGAATTGGCGTTGTAGATCTCGGGCCGGTAGATCTTCTGGAAGGTCTCCATGGTGCTGATGGTGCTGATCAGTTCCAGGTTGGTGTAGTCGCCCAGCAGATCGCCGGAGAAATAGAACGCCAGCGGCGCGGCGCTGTCGGGCGGCATGAAGTAGCGTACCTGCATGCCCATCTTGCCGAAGTATTCATCGGTCAGCGAATACTCGTCCTGCAGGTATTCCACGCCCAAAACCGGGTGCCGGTTCTCGGTGCGCCGGTAGGTCCGGCTGCTGGAGACGCTCAGGCAGATGACCGGTGGCTTGTCGAAATGCGCCCGGTACACGTCAGACTCGACGAAGGACTTGAACAGCCGTCCATGCAGGTCGCCAAAATCCTCGGGCGCGCTGAAGACAGGCTGGTTACGGTTGCGCTCCAGCAGGACCACGCTGAAATCGTAATCGCGTACATAGGAGGAGAAGTTGTTGCCCACGATGCCGGCAGTGCGTTCGCCAGTCTGCTGATCGATGACCGTCGTCTGTAATATCTCGATCAATGGAAGTGCCGGGCCGCTGCGTTCGCCGGCAATCTTCATCTCGACCGAGATGATCTCCAGCTCGACGTGATAGCGGTCGCCTGCCGGATTATCCCAATGCGCCAGGGCATTGAAGCGGTTGTCGATCATGCGGAAGGTGTTGCGCAGGTTCTCCTGGCGACTTTCACCCCGGGCAAGATTGGCGAAGTTGGTGGTGATGCGCGTGTTCTCGGAAGGACGATAGTCCTCGTCGAAGCGGATGCTCTTGATGGCAAACGTAAATTCTTTAGTCATGGTGATTCAGCCTCTGGCCGTCCTGGTGATGACGATGTTCGAAGCGAATCTTAAGCGCAGTCATCCATGAAAAAAAGTGAAATGATCTCATTGATCCATTAGATCGGCTCATATGCCAACACAAGGGCCGTCACCGCAGCAGACCCGCAGCATGATAGGCATGCGGTTTCCAAGGAAGCACATGCGGAATGCTTCGTTCAGGCCAGCACAGCGCTTTGGTCTAATAGCGCAACGTTGCTGAACCAACACTTCTTCACCCTCTCACCATGCGGCCGCGCAGCTTCAAGAGCCGGCGCGAACCGGCGCAGGGCGTACAGAAAGAAGCCCGGCCCGACCGCAACACCACACCGACAACAGGGGAAACCATGCTACACACCAGAACCCTGCGCTCCCTGCTGGGCGCAGCCACATTGCTCATCGCCGGCGCTGCTGCAACCGCTCCTGCGACGGCCGCCGCCCCCACACCGGGCGGAACTCTCACCACCATCATCCAGCCCGAGCCGGTGATCTTGACCTCGGCCCTGAACACAGCCGCACCGACCGGCTTCTTCAGTGCCAACGTCTTCGATGGCCTGGTCGAATACGACAACGATTTCAAGTTGAAACCGGCCCTGGCCGAGCGCTGGGAGTTCTCCAAGGACGGCAAGACCCTGAGCTTCTACCTGCGCCGTGGCGTCAAGTGGCACGACGGCAAGCCCTTCACCTCGGCCGACGTGAAATGGACCCTGGAAAACGTCTGGAAGAAGATCCATCCGCGCAACCAGATCCTCTACGGCAAGGTCACCTCCACCGATACGCCGGACGACTACACCGTGGTGATCCACTTCAGCGAGCCTTCGCTGGCCGTGCTCAGTTCGCTCAACAGCAACGGCGCCCAGGTCCTGCCCAAGCACTTGTATGAGGGGACCGACATCCTCAACAACCCCTACAACAACAAGCCCATCGGCACCGGCCCCTTCGTCTTCAAGGAATGGAGCCGTGGCAACTACATCACCCTGGAACGCAATCCGGAATACTGGGACAAGGGCAAGCCCTACCTGGACAAGATCGTCTTCAAGGTGGTGCCTGATGCCGGTGCCCGCGCTGCCGCGCTGGAAAAGGGTGAAGCCCAGTACGCCCCGTTCTCCCCGGTGCCGCTCAAGGATGCCGAGCGCCTGGCCAAGCTGCCCAGCCTGAAGCTGGAGACACGCGGCTATGAATGGCTCTCGCCCTGGCTGTTCGTGGATATCAACCTCGACCGCCCCTACTTCAAGGACCTGCGCGTGCGCCAGGCCCTGGCCTATGCGATCGACCGCAATGCCTTCAACAAGGTGGTGTGGTACGGCTTCGGCAAGCCGGCCGACAGCCCGGTGGTCTCCACCCTCAAGCAATTCCACACCAGCGACGTGCCGCAATACGGCTTCGACCCCAAGAAAGCCGAAGCCCTGCTGGATGAAGCCGGCCTCAAGCGCGGTGCCGACGGCACCCGCCTGAAGATCAACCTGGATTACCTGCCCTACGGCGACGACTTCAAGCGCAGCGGCGAATTCATCCGCAATTCCCTGAAGCGCGTGGGCATCGAGGTCAACGTGCGGGCGCAGGACACGCCGACCTACACCAAGCGTGTCTATGGCGACCGTGACTACGACCTGTCGGTGGTCTGGTTCGCCGGCTTTGCCGATCCGCTGGTGGGTGTCACCCGCGCCTACTGGAGCGATTCGGTCGGCAAGAACATCCCCTGGAGCAATGGTTCCGGCTACCGCAGCGCCGAGGCCGACAAGCTGATCTCGCAGGCCCAGGGTTCGGCCAGCCAGAGCGAACGCATCGCCCTGTTCAAGAAGCTGCAGCAGCAGGTGCAGACCGACCTGCCTTCGTTGCCGCTGCTGGAAATGCACTTCTTCACGGTGCAATCCTCCAACCTCAAGGATGCCGTGGCCGGCGTCGATCAGGTCTATGGATCGCTGAAGAACGCGTGGTTCGACAGCGGCGCCAAGGTGGCAGCCAATCCCGCCGCGCCGCAACGTTAAGGACCGCGAATGAGTCTGAGCCTGGAGACCACGGCCTCCTCCGAGCCTCCCCATCCCTCCCGGCACACCAAGCCGCCCCTGTCACGCCGGGGCAGGCTATGGCAGGCCACCGTGCGCCGCCTGCTGCAATTGCTGGCGGTGGTGCTGGGTGTGGCGGTGATCAATTTCTTCCTGCTGCGACTGGCGCCGGGTGATGCCGCCCAGGTGCTGGCCGGGGAAGCCGGCGCGGCCACCCCCGAATACCTGGCGACACTGCGCGCCCAGTTCGGGCTGGACCAGCCATTGCTGGTGCAGTTCGGCAAATACCTGCTGCATCTGCTGCAGTTCGACCTCGGTTACTCCTTCCGTCACGGCATGCCGGTGGCGCAATTGATTGGCGAGCGCGTACCGGCCACCTTGCTGCTGATGGGCGCCAGCATCCTGCTGGCGGCAGTGGGCGGCGTGGTGCTCGGTAGCCTGGCGGCCTACCGCGCCGGCAAGCTGGTCGACCTGCTGGTGTCCTTGCTGGCGCTGGTGTTCTTCGCCACGCCGCTGTTCTGGATCGGCCTCATGCTGGTGGTGGTCTTCTCGGTCTGGCTGGACTGGCTGCCGGTGGGCGGCATGATCACGGTCGAAGCCGGCTATACCGGTTTGGCCCACGTCCTGGACGTGGCACGCCACCTGGTGTTGCCGGCCCTGACGCTGGGCCTGTTCTACATGGCGGTCTATACGCGTCTCATGCGCGCCACCATGATCGAGGTGCGACGCCAGGATTTCGTGCGCACCGCCGTGGCCAAGGGGGCGCCCGCGCATCGGGTGCTGGTGGTGCATGTGCTACGCAATGCGCTACTGCCGCTGGTGACCATGCTGGGCGTGCAGGCCAGCGCCATCGTCGGCGGCGCGGTGCTGGTGGAGACCGTGTTCTCCTGGCCCGGCCTGGGCCGGCTGGCCTTCGAAGCGCTGTTCCAGCGCGACTTCAACCTGTTGCTGGGCATCCTGCTATGCAGTTCTACCGTGGTGGTGGTGGTCAACTGGATCGTCGATGCCCTCTATGTGCGGCTGGATCCACGCATCCGCCTGCAATGAAAAGACCGACATGAGCATCCTCACCCTCCCCCATCCTTATCCCTCGGCCGCGCGCGGCGTTCTTGCGCGCCTGCGGCGCTCGCCCTCGGCGCTGGCCGGCAGCCTGCTGTTGCTGCTGGTGCTGTTCATGGCGGCCTCGGCTGGCTGGCTGTTCCCCGGCGATCCGCTGGACATGGTGGCCGAACCCTTCCTGCGGCCCGGCGTGGACCTCGCCTATCCGCTGGGCAGCGACATGCTGGGGCGTGACCTGCTGGCCGGTATCTTCCATGGCGCGCGGGTGTCGCTGCTGATCGCCGCCGTCTCCACCGCCATCGCGTTGCTGCTGGGTGTGAGCGGTGGCCTGCTGGCCGGCTACTACGGCGGCTGGCTGGACGCGGCATTGATGCGGGTGACCGAGTTCTTCCAGACCATTCCTTCTTTCCTGTTCTCACTGGCCATCGTGGCGGTGATCCAGCCTACCGTGTGGACCATCGCCCTGGCCATCGGCGTGACCGCCTGGCCCAGCCTGGCGCGGCTGGTACGGGCCGAGGCCCTGAAACTGCGGCACGGCGAGATGGTACGCGCCAGCATCGCGCTGGGTGCCAGCGATGCCCGCATCCTGTTGCGCGACATCCTGCCCAATGCCGCCACCCCGATCCTGGTATCGGCCTCGCTGATGGTGGCCAGCGCCATCCTCACCGAATCCAGCCTGGCCTTCCTCGGCCTGGGCGACCCCAATGCCGCCAGCTGGGGCAACATGGTCGGCGCCGGCCGCGAAGTGCTGCGCACCGACTGGTACATCACCACCATCCCGGGCCTGGCCATCGTCTTCACGGTGCTGGCCCTCAATCTCTTGGGCGACGGACTGGCCGATGTGCTCGATCCGCGCGAACGCAAATAGGAGTTTTCCATGGCACGTGTCTCTACCCTGCTCTCCCATCAACTGCCGGCCGGCGAAGCCCGCCGCATCTTCGAAAAAGTCGAGAGCGAATACGGCGCCTTCGGCAACATGCTGGGCGTGATGGCGCACAAGCCGGCCTCCATCGAACATCTCTACGGCTTGCTGCTGGGTTTCGCCGCCGAGGGCAATCTCTCGCGCCTGCACCTGGAAATCGTGCTGGTGACCGCGTCGCGGGCCAACGAATGTACCTACTGCGTCTCGCACCATGCCCCCAAGCTGCAGGCCGAACAGGTCAGCGCCGAGACAGTGGAGCGCATCCTGGAGCCGAACGTCCCCGGCCTGGGCCCGGTGGAACTGCTGGTGCGCGACTATGCCCTGGCCGTCACCCGGCAGCGCGTCGGTGATTCGCTGGTGGCGCGCCTGCGCGAGCATTTCGATGAATCCCAGATCGTCGAACTGACGCTGCGTGCCGCGCTGTGCGCCTTCTTTGCGCGCTTCAACGAAGCGCTGGACGTGCAACTGGAACCGCAATACCAGAGCGCCGTACTGGCTGCCTGAACCAAGGAAACCATGATGTCTTCCCTGCTGGAACTGCGCGACCTGAAGGTTGCCTTCGGCGCGCACCAGGCCGTGCGTGGACTGGACCTGTCGATTGCCGCCGGCCAGACGGTGGCCCTGGTCGGCGAATCCGGCTGCGGCAAGTCCACCACGGCCCTGTCGATATTGCGCCTGCTGGATGGCTCGGCCCGGCTCAGCGGTCAGGTACTGTTCGAGGGGCGCGACCTGCTGCGTCTGCCGGAACCGGAACTGGTCGCCCTGCGCGGCCAGGACATCGCCATGATCTTCCAGGAGCCGATGACCTCGCTCAATCCGGTGCTCTCCATCGGCCAGCAACTGGTGGAGGCGATCCGCCTACACCAGCCGCTGGACGGCGCGGCCGCGCGGACGCGCGCACTGGAATTGCTGGCCCAGGTCCGCATCCCTGACCCGGCCAGACGCATCGATGATTACCCGCACCAGCTCTCCGGTGGCCAGCGCCAGCGCGTGATGATCGCCATGGCCATCGCCAACCGTCCGCGCCTGCTGATCGCCGACGAGCCGACCACCGCGCTGGATGTCACGGTGCAGGCGCAGATCCTGAAGCTGCTGGACCAATTGCGGCGCGAGCTGGGCATGGCCGTACTGCTCATCACCCATGACCTGGGCGTGGTGGAGCAATGGGCCGACCGCGTGGCCGTCATGTTCGCCGGCGAGAAGGTGGAAGAAGCCACGACCGCGCAACTCTTTGCCGCGCCCCGCCATGCCTATACGCGAGGCTTGCTGGGAGCGTCCTTGCGGCTGGAGCAGGAACTGCACTACCGTCGGCAACGTCTCCCCGAAATCCGCAATGACATCGATGCAGACGGCCAGTGGCGTTTCAGCCTGACCGATACGGCACTCAGGCAAGTGATCCCGCCGCTGGCAGCCGGCGCTGCGCCCCTGCTATCGGTACAGGAGCTGCATGTGGATTACCTGACGCCCAAGGGCAGCGTGCACGCAGTACGCGGCGTCAGCCTGGACATCGCCCCCGGCCAGACCGTGGGTCTGGTAGGCGAATCGGGTTGCGGCAAGTCCACCCTCTCGCGCAGCATCATCGGCCTGGAAGACAGCCGCAGCGGCCGTATCCTGCTGGACGGCCAGGACATCGCCCGGCTGGATCGCAAGGCCCTGCGCCCCTTGCGCAGGCGGGTACAGATGGTGTTCCAGGACCCGTATGCATCGCTCAATCCGCGCCACAGCGTGCGCGACATCCTGGATACGGCCCTGCAGATCCATGAAGTCCGGGACCGCAACGAGCGCCAGCGGCGCGTCAGCCAGATCATCGATCTGGTCGGCCTCCCACAGGCCGCTCTGGGCCGCTACGCCCACCAGTTCTCGGGCGGCCAGCGCCAGCGCATCGGGATCGCCCGGGCGCTGGTACTCAAGCCTGCGCTGGTGATCTGCGACGAACCGGTCTCGGCGCTGGACGTCTCGGTACAGGCCCAGATACTGAACCTGCTGGTCGATCTGAAGCAGGAGTTCGGCCTGGCCTACCTGTTCATCTCGCACGACCTGTCGGTGGTGCGCTACATCGCCGACCGCGTACTGGTCATGCAAGGCGGGCGCATCGTCGAGGAAGGCGATCATCGTTCCATCTGGCAGGCACCGCAGCATCCCTATACCCGTACTCTGCTGGCGGCGGCACCAGGCAATGCCTATGCACGTAGCGTCGCGGCACAGCCGGAGCGGCTCATCGCCTGAGCCGGACGCCAGCTTGCCGAGGCTGGCGATCCTGCCGACTGGTCAAGACTGGTGATGTCGTGCTTCACTGCGCTCTCCCTCGTGGTCATAGACAGGCGCCAGTATAGCGGCCAGACCGTCATACCTGGCGCGCTGGACGATACCATTGCGCTGATGCCACCGGAGATGCCCTTCGTCATAGTGAGAGCGATAGCGGCAGGCCTACACCACGACGATGTTGTCGATCACCCGCTCCACGCCGGGCGTATGTTGCGCTGCCCGGCAAGCTTCCTGGCGTTCGGCAAGCGAGCCGACCATGCCGGTAAGGGTGACGACCTTGTCGTTCACGCCCACATAGAGGGCCGTGGTCTGGATGTGCGCCCGCCGTTGCAAGGCTGTTTCGATGCTGTTCCTGATGTCACGCGGTGCAGCGCTGGCCTGCACCGTGATCAGGTTGCTGATGCCGATCAGGCCGAAGAGATTGCGGAGCGACTGTTCGGCCGCTTCACGCTGGTGGTCGAAACAGACCTGGCCCGACAGGGTGATCCAGCCGTGCTCCACCTTGATCTGGATGCCTTCCTTCGGCAACAGCACATTCCATTCGATGGCGTGGCGGGCTGCAGCGGCAATCTCGCTGTCCGTCCTCTGGCTGGCGCCGGGCAGGTGTACGTCGATCTCCACGGCCAGCCCCTTGACACCACCCACGCGCAAGGCGGCCCGTTCGGCCGCATACTTTTGGGCGTAGCTGTCGAGATGCCCGGTCAGCGTCACGATCCCGCTGACCACCTCCACGCCGATGCGATTGTCGTCGAAGGCACTATCCCAGGCCAGTTCGTCCATGACTTCCTGCCGCAATTGATGGTCGCTTTTCATCGCCCTGCTCCCTTGAGAAGTTGCTCTTCAGCCAGCCTTGCTCCTGGCGACCTTGTTCGTGGCCTTGGGTATTGGCTTGCCGTCAGCGGCTGCACTGTTGGTGCCGGAGGTGGCATTGTCCAGATAGGCGGCATATTGGCCGTTCAAGCCCGTCATCCGTTGTTGCGTGGCGTGATTCAGCCTGGCAGTGAGTTCGGCCAGCCACTCGACCAGCTGCCCGGCAAAGACGGCGCTTTCCTGCATCTCATTGCGCCAGCGTTCAGCCATCATTGAGGCCGCTTCCACCGGGGTTCTTGCTTCCACGCATTGCTTGGCCAGCAGGATTGCATTGCCGCTTTCGCGGCGCAGGAAACTGCTATCCAGGTCGTAGAGCTTGCTCATGCTTGCGAGGGTGGTGGCGCCGAGTTCGACGCTGGCCTCGATCTGGTGGCTGGCGTAGCCCAGCCAGAAGTCGGCGTAGTTGTCCATGTTGGGGAGGCGCATGGGATTTCCTTTCCAGAATCTGGCAATGCCTGATCGAGAACGCCAGAGGTCATTGCCTGCCTTTCCAGCGTCGCTTGCCGTGGCCTGGGCTGGATCAGCCGGCACAGGCGTCCACAATGTTCAGCAAGTCTGATCCTTATATGAAGATTCTGCGCTAGACATCGGGTGCAAAACTGATGCAAGTCAAGTTCCCGTGCTGACCCGACAAAGCCTCGCTGGCTGGCCTTGACTTACATCAGTAGGCCGGGCCAGGCCCTGGCGCACAGTTGCGCCATGCAATCCCGGTCAATTTGCATCGGGTGCAGTTCATGGAGTGAGCCATGCGACAGATTTCCCCCACCCAATGGGTCCGGCTTGGCAGCCTGCTGGACGACGCCGAACATTCACTGCGCCAGCGCATGCAGGCAGCGGACTTCACCAACGACGAAGGTCTGGAGCGGGCCACCACCGCGCAGGTGATGTCGGATCAGGAGTTGCATGAATTGCAGGACATCAGCCAGGCACGATCGCGCATGCAGGACGGCAGCTATGGACTGTGCGCAGATTGCGGGGCCGATATCGCGGTCGAGCGTCTGCTGGCCTATCCCACCGCCAAGCGTTGTCTGGCCTGCCAGCAACTGCACGAACGTCGCCACTCCAGGGCCGCCTGATGAACACGCACGCACAAGCCTGGCCACTGCTTCCGCAGACGGCTGTCATGCCTACGCCGACCGAGCGCCTGGACATGCAGGTGCATGCAGCCCTGGCCCGCTCCAGCGGCTCGCTGTCGCTGGCGTCGGGATTGCTGGCCGCCATCGACTGGGCCGCGCACCTGGCCGTTTCCCCCGGCAAACGCCTGGAGTTGCTGTGCCTGGCCCTGCAGCAGGGCAACCGACTGTTGCATTACATGGGCAGTGCCCAATCCAATGCCCAGGCTGCCGACCTGCCGGTCGCGGACCGCCGCTTTGCCGCACCGGACTGGCAGCGCTGGCCCTACAACCTGTGGCACCAGGGCTTCCTGCTGACCGAACAATGGTGCAATGCCGCCACGCGCGATGTCTGGGGTGTCGAAAAACATCATGCCGATCTGGTCAATTTCGCTGCGCGCCAGCTACTGGACATGTTCTCGCCCGGCAACTATCTGTTGACCAATCCGGAAGTGCTGCGTGTGAGCGTGGAACAAGGCGGCAACAATCTCCTGACCGGCCTGCAGAACTGCATGAACGACATGGTCGGTCTGCTGCTGGAACAGCCCACCATTACCGATCGCAGCTTCCTGCCCGGCAAGGATGTGGCGATCACGCCCGGCAAGGTGGTCCTGCGCAACGACATCATGGAATTGATCCAGTACGCCCCGGCCGGCAAGGCGGTGTATCCGGAGCCGCTGCTGATCATTCCGGCCTGGATCATGAAGTACTACATCCTGGACCTGTCACCGGCGAACTCGCTGATCCGCTATCTGGTCGAGCGCGGTCACACGGTGTTCTGCGTCTCCTGGAAGAATCCAGGTCCTGAAGACCGCGACCTGGGCATGGACGACTATCTGAACGCCGGCCTGCATGCCGCCCTCGACACGGTCAATCGCATCGTGCCCGGCCAGAAGGTACATGGCGCCGGCTATTGCCTGGGTGGCAGCCTGCTGGCCATTGCAGCGGCCGCGATGGCACGCGACGGCGACTCGCGCCTGGCATCGCTGACCTTGCTGGCGGCCCAGACCGACTTCAGCGAGCCGGGTGAACTGGGCCTGTTCATCGACGAAAGCCAGATCAGCCTGCTGGAGGCCCAGATGCAAGAGGCCGGCACGCTCAGCCAGACACAGATGGCGGCCGCCTTCCAGATGCTGCGCTCCTACGACCTGCTCTGGTCACGCGTGATCGGCCAATACCTGATGGGTACGCCGGCCCGCAACAGCGACCTGATGGAATGGAATGCGGACGCCACCCGCATGCCGGCTCGCATGCATTCGCAATATCTGCGCCGGCTGTTCCTGGATGACGATCTGAGCGAAGGCCGCTATCCCGTGGAGGGCAAGCCAGTCGCGCTCAGTGACATCAATACCCCGGTATTCCTGGTGGGAACGGTCCGCGACCACGTCGCGCCCTGGCACTCGGTCTTCAAGCTGCATTATCTGTGCCCTGCGGAAATCACCTTCGTCTTGGTCAGCGGCGGCCACAATGCCGGCATCGTCAGCCCGCCGGGGCATCCGCGCAGCCAGTTCCAGATGCGCCACCGGCCGGCCGGTGGCGCCTACTGCCCGCCCGATCAATGGGCTGCAGAGACTCCCTTCACCGAAGGATCCTGGTGGCCCGCCTGGCAGACCTGGCTGGCGCAGCATTCGGGCGAGCCCACCACTCCGCCCCGTCTGGGCGGCGCAAAAGCCGGGCGGATGGACGATGCGCCCGGAACCTACATCATGGAGAAATAGGATGGTGCTTTCGCTGGAAGGAAAAAAAGGCCTGGTGGTCGGCATCGCCGACAAGCACAGCATCGCCTGGGGCTGTGCGCGTGCACTGCACGCGGCCGGCGCCGAACTGGCCGTGACATGGCTCAACGACAAGGCGCGCCACTATGTGGAACCCCTGGCGGATCAAGTGCAGGCCTCCATCATGTGCCCGCTGGACGTCAGTCAACCTGGCCAGATGGAGCATCTTTTCGAGCTGATCACGACGCACTGGGGCAGGCTCGACTTCGTGCTGCATTCGATCGCCTTCGCACCGGCGGCGGATCTGCACGACCGCGTCGTGAATTGCTCGCCCGAGGGATTTGCCAAGGCAATGGACGTATCCTGCCATTCCTTCATCCGCATGGCCCGCCTGGCGCAGCCCCTGATGAAGAATGGCGGTAGTCTGATCACCATGAGTTATGTCGGTGCCGACGAGGTCGTCAGCAACTACGGCATGATGGGCCCGGTCAAGGCAGCGCTGGAAGCCAGCGTGCGCTATCTGGCCAGCGACCTGGGCCCGGCTGGCATCCGGGTCAATGCCGTGTCGCCGGGGCCGCTGGCCACGCGGGCAGCCTCCGGACTGAATTGCTTCGAGGAGTTTCTGACCGACGCCGCCCGCCGTTCGCCCTTGCGCCGGCTGGCCAATATCGACGATGTCGGTGACCTGTGCAGCTTTCTGGCCAGCGATGCGTCCAGCGTCATCACCGGAAACACCCTGTATGTCGATGCGGGCTATCACATCGTCGCATGAGCCCCCGGGCAAGCGTGAGCGCCGCAGCGCCGAATCCGCTCCAGCCCATTCCCAGCCGAGGACACCATGACCGAAGCATCATCAGGCAGCCCCGCCAACATGACAGAAACGCACGCCAGCGACGACCTGCTCGGCCTGATCCGCAACCGGGTCTTCGCGGAAATCGCCATCGGTGACACTGCCACCATCACCCGCACGCTCACCTCGGCCGACATCCAGCTCTTCGCGGTCATCTCCGGTGACGCCAATCCCCAGCACCTGGATGCCGCCTTCGCCAAGGAAAGCCGGTTCCACGGGCTCATCGCGCATGGCATGTTCGGCGGCGCATTGATCTCGGCGGTCCTGGGGACCCGCCTGCCGGGACCCGGCACGATCTATCTCGGTCAGACCCTGCGGTTTCTGCATCCGGTACGCATCGGCGATACGCTGCAGACCAGCGTCACCGTGGTCGCACGTGACGAGGCCCGGCACCGGCTGACGCTCAAATGCGCCTGCGTCAATCAGGACAATGTCATCGTGATCGAAGGCGAGGCCGACATCATCGCACCCACCGAATCCATCGTGCGACGCCGGACCACCTTGCCGGAAGTCAGCATGAAGATGGGCGATGGCGAGCTGCAACAGTTGCTCGACCATACGCGCCAGCTGGGGCCGGTCAAGGTCGCCATCGTCCACCCCTGCGACGCGGCCAGCCTGTCAGCGGTCATGGACGCCCATGCCGCCGGCATCATCCTGCCGGTACTGGTGGCGCCCCGGGCCAAGCTGCTGGCCCTGGCGGCGCAGCAAAAGCTGGATATCTCCGCGTTCCCCATCGAGGACGTTCCCCACAGCCACGCGGCAGCGGCACGTGCGGTCGAGCTGGCCAGCCAGGGACAGGTGGAGATGCTGATGAAAGGCAGCCTGCATACCGACGAATTCATGAGCGCCGTGGTGGCCAGCCCGGCGCTGCACACCAAGCGCCGCATGAGCCATTGCTACCTGATGCAGACGCCCTCCTACCCGCGGCCCTTCATCATCACCGATGCAGCCGTGAACATCGAACCGACGCTGGAAGAAAAGGCCGACATCATCCGTAACGCCATCGACCTGGCCCAGGCCATTGGCGTCAAGCTGCCCAGGGTGGCCATTCTGGCGGCGGTGGAGACGGTCAATCCGAGGATGCCGGCCACGCTGGACGCCGCCGCGCTATGCAAGATGGCCGATCGCGGGCAGATCACCGGCGGCGTACTGGATGGCCCGCTGGCCTTCGACAATGCGGTCTCGCCGGTATCGGCACGGGTCAAGGGCATCGTCTCGGAAGTGGCAGGACAGGCGGACATCCTGGTGGTCCCCGACCTGGAAAGCGGCAATCTGCTGGCCAAGCAACTGGAATATCTGGGTGGCGCCGTCAGCGCCGGTCTGGTGCTTGGCGCACGCCTGCCGCTGGTGCTGACCAGCCGCGCCGATTCACGCGAAACACGGCTGGCCTCCTGCGCCGTGGCGCGCCTGGTGGCGCAGCACTACACCACCACGCCACTCTGACCGGAATGCATGGTGACCTGTGCGGCTGCCGTGTGCTCCGACTTCATATGACTGGCCCAAGCAAGCTAATGCGAAATGCGCAGTTTGGCTTGCCTGCCCGGGGCTCTATGATGTGCTCATCCCGGCCATCCGGCCTGCGGCATCCATTCTCCCGGACACCATCGACCTCATGAGCACACTTCCCTCCGACCTCCTGCAGCGCATTGCCGGCGGCGCCGCCCAGCGCGATGCACAGCGTGAACAACCCTTTGCCTTGATCGAAGAAATCAAGGCCACCGGATTCGGTGCAAGGCGGCTCGACGCCGATTACGGTGGCGGTGGCGCCACCTTCGTGCAGACCCTGGAGACGGCCATCGAGCTGGGCGCGGCCGATCCCAACATCGCCCACATCTGGCGCAATCACCATGTGGCCCTGGAGCGCGTGCTCAACGCCCCGTTGCAACATCCCGGCGTGGACGCACTGCGCGAGCGCGTGCGTGCCGGCGACCTGATCGGCGCCTCCCATACCGAACTGGGACAGGCACAGATCGGCGGCACCGGTGTGCTCTCTACGCGCCTGGTCCGCCAGGGCGAGCACTATGTGCTCAACGGCCAGAAGTTCTATTCGACCGGTTCGCTCTTCGCCGACTGGCTGCACGTGACGGTGTCGGTGGAAGACGGCCGCCGCGCGGTGGTCCTGCTGCCACGCCAGCGCGAAGGCGTACAGACCGTGGACGACTGGTACGGCATGGGCCAGCGCCTGACCGGCAGCGGTACCACCAACTTCGAGAATGTCCTGGTGGCCCCGCACGAAGTGCTGCTGCCGGATCAGGTACCGGCGCGCCAGGCGGTGCTGGGCTCGACCATTGCGCAACTGTTCCTCACGGCGGTCATAGCCGGCGTGGTGAGCGCAGTGGCACGCGACGCCAGCGCACTGCTGTTCAAACGCAAGCGCAATTACTACTACGCCCCCACACCGGCGGCGTCAGATGATCCTATCCTGCTGAGCGCCCTGGGCGAGCGCGATGCCGATGCCTTCGCCACCCGTGCCATCGTGCTCGCCGCCGCCAGCGAGGCCGACCGCGCCTATGCCGCCCTGAAGAGCAATGCGGCCGATGCCGATGACCGCCTGCAGGATGCCGCTGCTGCCGCCGCACGTGCCAAGGTGGTGGTGGATCGCATCGCCCATCACGCCGCCACGGCCCTGTTCGACATCGCCGGGGCCTCGGCCACGCTCACCTCGGCCAACCTGGACCGTCACTGGCGCAATATCCGCACCATCTCCACCCACAACCCGACTTCGCACAAGGCCTTTGCACTGGGCAACCTGAGTGCGAACCAGGTCCGCCTGCCGACCCAGGGATTCTTCTGAGCCCACAGGGGCGCGCACTCCGCCCCGCCCCCAGCCTTGCCCCGGCTGATGCCGACAAAGCGACGTAACTGGCAATGGCGGTAAACGTTCCAATTTGGTTTGATGTTCTATAAAGTAGACAAAAAACCAAATGAGGAATACATCGCTGTGGCAAACATGTCGGCCACCAATCCGCCTGCGACAGAGGCAAGGCAGCCGGTCCAGGGCGTGGCAGCGGGCGGGCGGCGCAAGGGGTGGCGTCCATGGCGCCTCCTGCTCCTGTTGTGCTGCCTGCTGACACTTTCCGAAGGCCAGACCAAAGTGCTGTCCGTCGGCGTCTACCAGAACCCGCCCAAGATCTTCTTCGACAGTGCCGGCACCGCCTCGGGTCTGCATATCGACCTGCTGCGCCAGATCGCCAGCCGCGAGGACTGGCAACTGCGTTTCGTGCCCTGCGAATGGCAGACCTGCCTGCAGTGGGTGGAAAACGGGCAGATCGACATCCTTCCCGATGTGGCCTGGACCGAGCAGCGTGAAAAAGTACTGCAATACTCCGCCGTGCCGGCGCTCTACAGCTGGTCCATCCTGTATCGCAACCGAGCCGTGGTGATCGATTCGGTGTTCGACCTCAAGGGCAAGAAGATCGGCCTGCTCGACAGCTCGGTGCAGGCCAGTTATTTCCGTTCCTTGATGGACAATTCGGGGATCAAACTCACCCTGGTGCCGTTGAAGAACGTGGAAGAAGGTTTCCGCATGGCCGCCGCCGGCGAGATCGATGGCATCATCGCCAGCCAGCAGGCGGGCGATATGCTGGCCGACCGCTATCGCCTGGCCGACACCAGCATCGTGTTCCAGCCGGTCAAGCTGTATTTCGTCAGCAGCAAGCAACAGCCCCCGGAGACCCTGGCGGCCATCGACCGTGCCCTGTCACAGTGGCAGGCCGATCCGCGCTCCATCTACTTCGATATCCTGCACAAGTGGGGCCGTGGCGCGACCTCGCTGCCGACCTACGTCTGGTGGTTGCTCGGCGGCGCCCTGGCGCTGCTGGTCTTGACCTTGCTGATCGCCGCCTACCTGCGCAGGGAAGTCGCCCGCCGCACCGCCAGACTCAGGCAAAGCGAAGCCTCATTGCGCATCGCCGCGGCGGCCTTCCATTCTTCCGAGGCGATCTGGGTCATGGGTGCCGATCGCAGCGTGCTTGATGTCAACGCCGCCTTTACCGAGTTGACCGGGTATCGACGGGGCGACCCGGACCTGGCTGCCCAGGGGATGCCGCCCTGCCGTCAGGAGCAGGGCGACCGGGATTTCCGGACCAGCCTGTGGGCCCTGATCCAGAGCCAGGGGAAATGGCAGGGCGAGCTCTGCGTACAGCGTCGTGGCGGCGACGAATTCCATGCCGTGCTCACCCTGACCGCGGTGAATGACCCCGCCGGTGGCGTGAGTCACTATGTCGGGACGCTGCTGGACATCAGCAGCCAGAAGCGCCTGCAGGAGGAAACCCGTCAACTGGCCTTCTACGACCCGCTCACCGGCCTGCCCAACCGCCGCCTGCTGCTGGAGAAGATCCAGCCCGCCAGCCACCGTGGCCAAACGGCTGACAGCAGTCAAGGCGTGGGAGCATTGTTCTTCGTCGACGTCGACAACTTCAAGGACCTCAATGACGCCATGGGCCACACTGTTGGCGACCAGCTTTTGCAGCAGGTGGCGCAGCGTCTGCAGAACCTGGTCGGCCGTACCGGCATGGTGGCGCGTCTGGGCGGAGACGAATTCGTGGTGCTGCTGGATGGACTGCCGGCCCAACAGGCCCATTTGCTGGCCAGCCAGTTCGCCCAGCGCATCATCGATGCCATGCAAGCGCGCTTCGACTTCCATGGCGTCGGCCATTTCGCGACCTGCTCGGTCGGCGTGGCATTGATGCAGGACCCGCATGCCAGCGTACAGGACCTGCTGCGCCAGGGCGATCTGGCCATGTACGCGGCCAAGAAGGCGGGACGCAATACCTTCTGCCTGTTCAACCAGGAAATGGAATCGGCCCTGCATTTCCGCACCGGCCTGGAGAACGACCTGCGCCGCGCCATCGAGAACCGAGAGTTCAGCCTGCACTACCAGCCGCAGCGTGACCAGGCCGGTCGCCTGATCGGAGTGGAAGCCCTGGCGCGCTGGCACAATCCCTTCCGGGGCCCGGTCTCGCCTGGCCTCTTCATTCCCGTGGCGGAGGCCTCGGGCCTGATCCTGCCACTGGGCCATTGGGTGTTCGAGCAGGCCTGCCGCCAATCCGTGCGCTGGAACCGCAGCGACAACGGCAGTCGGCCACCGGTGGTCATCGCGGTCAATGTGAGCGCGCTCCAGCTGCGTCAGCCGGATTTCGTGCAGGACATTCTGCACACCATCGAAGAGACCGGCGCGCAGACTGCCCACCTCAAGCTGGAGTTGACGGAGTCGGCCATGGTGGAGGACGTGCAATCCACCATCGACAAGATGCTGGAGTTGAAGCGTCATGGGCTGACGCTGGCGCTGGACGATTTCGGTACCGGCTATTCCTCGCTGTCGCTGCTCAAGCGCCTGCCGCTGGACCAGCTCAAGATCGACCAGTCCTTCGTCCGCGAATTGCTGGCCACGCCCAGCGATGTCGCCATCGCCAGAAGCATCATCGCCCTGGCCGATGCGCTGGGCCTGGAAGTCATTGCCGAAGGCGTCGAGACCCGCGAGCAGCAGCAATTCCTGGCCGCCCTGGGCTGCACCCGCTACCAGGGCTACCTGTTCGGCAAGCCGGTGCCGGCCGAGCAGTTCGACGGCAGCTATTGATCACACGGGATAGGCTGTGATGACCGGCGGCCAGCGGCCGGCAGTGGCGCCGTTCAGTGGGCGGCGCTGCGATCGGCCAGCATCAGGTATTCGGCATGCAGGTGGGCCGCTTCCAGTACCTTGCGGTATTTGTCCCGGTCGGCCGGGACACTGGCGAGTTCATGCTGCAGCAGCTGTCCGATGATCTCGCTGGCCTCGGCCGCTTCGGTGCCGGCCGTCTGCATCGCCAGCAGGCAGTTCCTGACGGTGGCGCGCACCAGTTCGGCGACCGGTTCATCCTGTTCGGACATGTCGCACAGCCGGACGATGATGCCCAGATGGCGGCGTGCGATGCTCATGGCGTTGGTACACATGGTCCCCTCCTTATCGTGGATTCACGATAGGACGGCGACCACGTGCGCACCATCAGGCGTTTCCTGATTGCAAGCCCGGCAACAGCAGCCAGGCTTCAGAGCGCCTGCAGCAGGACCCCGCCCAGCGCCAGGATCACCACCACCGCCAATGGCGCCAGACGCCAGGCCATCAGCAGCACCATGCCGGTCACGGCCAGCGTAAAATCGCGGGCATTGAATACTGCACTGGTCCACACCGGGTTGTAGAGCGCCCCGGCCAGCAGGCCGACTACGGCGGCATTGGCCCCGCGCATGGCGGCCTGGGCCAGCGGCCGTTGCCGGAAGTCGTCCCAGAACGGCAGCGCGCCCAACAGCAGCAGGAAACCCGGCAGGAAGATCGCCAGCAGGCACAGCACGGCACCTGCCACGCCATTGGGGAAGGCTTGCATCACCGTGCCAAGGTAGGCCGCAAAGGTAAAGAGCGGACCCGGCACCGCCTGCGCGGCACCATAACCGGCCAGGAAGACATCGTTGGAGACCCAGCCGGGACCGACCACTTCGGCCTGCAGCAAGGGCAGGACCACATGTCCGCCGCCGAAGACCAGTGAGGCCGAACGATAGAACGCATCAAACACGAAAACCGCATGCAGCCCGGACCACGTCGCCACCAGCGGCAAGCCGACCAGCAATAGCAGGAAGGCTGCCAGGCAGGCCAGGCCGACACCGCGCGACACGCCGAATCCCAGTTGTCCCCGGCTGGTCACGGCAAGGTCGCGACAGAACAACAAGCCGGCCACGGTACCAAACAGGATGGCGGCGATCTGGCCCACGGCGCTGCCGGCGCCGACCACGATCATCAACGCACCCAGCGCGATGCTGATGCGCTGGCGGTCGGGCGTGATGGTGCGCGCCATGCCCCAGACCGCCTGGGCCACCACGGCCACGGCCACGATCTTCAGACCGTGCAGCAGACCGGTACCGAGGACACCCGACATGCTCCCAGCGACCAGGCCAAAGACCAGCAGCAACAGCGCCGATGGCAAGGTGAATGCCGCCCAGGCTGCCAGGGCGCCCCACGGGCCGCCACGCAACAGGCCCAGGGCGAAACCGACCTGGCTGGACGCCGGGCCGGGCAGGAACTGGCATAGCGCGACCAGATCGGCATAGCTGCTTTCACCAATCCAGCGGCGGCGCACCACGAGTTCTTCCCGGAAATATGCGAGGTGCGCCACCGGTCCGCCGAAGGAGGTCAGCCCCAGCTTGAGGAAAACACGCAGTACCTCGCCGGCACTGCCGCGTGCTGCGCGGTCATCCTGGGATATCGGGTCTTCGTCGTGCGTCATTACGCAAGAACTCACTTTCTGCATCTCGATGGCATCTGTACACCGCAGGCTGCGGTGTCTGCAGGCTGGCTATCATAATGCAGCCGCTCGAACCTACCAATGCCATGTACAGGCGGCGGATAGGCGGTGCCGCGTTTCGCCGCCCGGCCCCCCTCCTAAACACAAACACTTCTCATTCGTCTATCAGAGAGCGCGCCATCCGGCACGCGCCAGCCCGGCTGGCGACCCTTCCTTGCGTATTTCGCTCTCGACCATGACCAACCGATATAACAACAAGCTCCCTTGCCCTCCCCTGCGCCCGCAGCTGCTGGTGCAGTCCCTGCGACTGGCCCTGCTCGGGTTATCGGCAACCTCCTCCGCCTGGGCGCAGAACGACCCTGCCAGCACGGCCCTGCCACAGGTCACCGTCACCGCTACCGAAGAAGAGAAGGCCACCGGTCCGGTGCACGGCTTCGTCGCCCGGCGCAGCGCCACTGCCACCAAGACCGATACCGCCATCACCGAGACCCCGCAATCGATCTCGGTGGTGACCGCCGACCAGATCGCCACCCAGCAGGCCCGCACCGTGGCTGAGGCCCTGGGTTATACCAGCGGCGTGCAGGTCTCCACGGGAGCGTTCGCCATCGTCGATACCGCCTCGCTGCTGCGCGGCTTTGCGCTCAACAATGGCGGTTCTTTCTATCGCGATGGCATGCTGACCTCGTCCAACGCCAGCTACAGCCGCTATGCGCCCGAGCCCTATGGGCTGGAGCGCATCGAACTGTTGCACGGTCCGGCCTCGGTGATGTTTGGCCAGAATTCGCCGGGCGGACTGATCAACGTGGTCTCCAAGAAGCCGACCACCACCGCGCTGCACGAACTGCAGGTGCAGGTGGGCAGCTTCGACCGCAAGCAGGTGGCTGGCGATTTCGGTGGCGCCCTGGATGCCGCCGGAGTCTGGTCCTATCGCCTGACCGGCCTGGCGCGCGACGCCGGCACCCAGGTCGACGGGACCGTGGACCGCCGCCTGTTCCTGGCGCCGGCCATCACCTGGCGCCCGGACGAGCGTACCGAATGGACCGGCCGCTTCGAATACCAACGCAGCGAGGGCCTGTCCAACAACCTGTTCCCGGCCAGCGGCACGGTCAGCCCCAATCCGAACGGCCAGATTCCCACCAGTACCGCGCTGGGACGCACCGGCGACAACAACGAGCGCTACGAGAACTGGTCGCTCAGTTCGCTGTTCTCGCACCAGTTCAACGAGGTCTGGAGCTTCCGCCAGAACCTGCGCTACACCGACTACACCGGCACCCGCAACAACCTGCGTTTCGCCGCCTTCTTCCCCGCCACGCAGTCGGCGGTGGCGGCGCTGCAGCGCTGGCGCCTGGGGACCGACTCCAATACCTTCACCGCCGACCACCAGTTGCAGGCGGACTTCGGTACCGGCCCGCTCAGGCACAAGGTCTTGATGGGCCTGGACCTGCACCATACCGCCGGTACCGTGCGCGGCTACGTCAGCCCCAATACTGCGGCCGGTTATGTGTTCTCCAACATCTACACCACCAGCTACGGCAACCTGCCGGCGGTGGCCGAAAACTACAACCTGCGCACCCAGGATGACCAGATGGGCCTCTACCTGCAGGACCAGATCAGGATAGGCGAGCGCTGGATCCTCTCGGCCGGGCTGCGCCATGACCGCTCCGACCAGAAGGTGAGCAATGCCATCGCCCGTACCGTCACCGACCGCAGCGACCGCGCCAATACCCGCAACCTCGGCCTGGTGCATGAGATGGCGGGTGGCTTCTCGCCCTACCTGAGCTACACCGAGTCCTTCACGCCCACCACCGGCCTGAGCTATGGCGGCGCCATGCTCAAGCCGGAACGGGCCAAGCAGTACGAGACCGGAGTCAAGTACGTGCCACCGGGGACCAATGCGCTGTTCACCCTGGCGGTGTTCGACCTGCGCCGGCAGAACGTGGCTACCGCCGACCTGGCCCACGCCGGCTACTCGATCCAGACCGGCGAGGCACGATCGCGCGGGGTGGAACTGGAAGGCAAGATGTCGCTCGCCGATGGGTTGAACCTGACCTCCAGCTACAGCTATACCGATGCCAAGGTCACCAGCAATACCTCCAGCAGCACCACCAGTACCGTGGGCAAGGCCTTGCCCGGGGCGGCCCGCCACAATGCGGGGGTACTGGTGGACTATGGCTTCCAGCGTGGCGCCATGGCCGGCGCCCATGTCTCGGCCGGGGTGCGCTACATCGGTCGCTCCTATGGCAATGCCCTCAACACCTTCGAAACCCCGGCCGTCACCTTGCTGGACTTCGGGGCGAGGATGGACCTGGGTCGCATCAACAGCGAGTGGCGCAATATCGAGCTGGCGCTCAAGCTCAACAACGTGACCGACCGGATCTATGCGTACTGCTCCGAACTGTGTGAATACGGCGCCCGCCGTACCGGACTGCTCCAGTTGACCACCCGATGGTAATGCGCCTCACCCTGGCAGGCCGGGCTAGCGCCTGGCTGTGCCGCCACACACCTGACCGCCACACGCTGGTCCTGTTGCATCGCTGGAACGGCCTGGTGCTGGCCCTGTTCCTGCTGGTGGCCAGCCTGACCGGTAGCCTGCTGGCCTTCGAGGACGAGCTCGATCTGTGGCTGGCACCGGAGTTGCACCTGGCGCATCCGGCCCCGGGCCAGCCAGCCTCGGCCATGCTGGACCCGTACGCGTTGCGCGAACGGGTGGCGCTGGCGCTGGGGCCACAGGCCGATGTCAGCCAGTTGATCCTGCATCCGCAAGCCGGCCGTACGGTTCGTTTCCTGGTCGGCCCGGCCATCGACCGCGCCACCGGCCAGCCCTTCCGGCTGGGATATGACGAAGTCCTGGTCAATCCTCATACCGGAGCGATCCAGGGGCTGCGGGACCGCCAGAGGATCAGCCTGGAACCCTCCGCGCTGATGCCGCTGGTGTTCAACCTGCATCACTCGCTGGCCTTGCCGCGCGTGGCCGGGGCCTTGGTGATGGGGGTGGTGGCCACGCTGTGGACGCTGGACTGCCTGGTCGGGATGATCCTGACCTGGCCACGGGGTCGCCCTTTCCTGACGAAATGGAAGCCGGCCTGGCTGGTCAAGTGGCGGGCCGGTTTCTATCGCGTCAATCTCGACCTGCATCGCGCCTTCGGCCTGTGGTGTTGGGTGTTGCTGCTGATGCTGGCCTGGTCCAGCGTGATGTTCAACCTGCGCGACCAGATCTACCTGCCGGTGATGTCGCGCCTGCTGCCCTTCGATTACAGTTGGCGCCCGGCGCCGCCCCTGGCCAATGCGTCACCACTGACGGCGGGGCCACCGATGTCCTGGCCGCAGGCGCATGCCATGGCACGCCGGGCCATGGCCGGTTTCGCCAGCCAACGCGGACTGCAGATCGACTTCGAGGAAAGACTGAGCTATGACCGCCGGCGCGGGGTGTATGCCTACATGGTTCACAGCAATGCCGACCTGCGCAGCGACGTTGGCAATACCGGCCTGCTGATCGATGCCGCCAGCGGCCAGGTGCGCGGCCACTGGCTGCCGACAGGCGACCGCAGCGGCAATACCTTCAGCAACTGGCTCGGCGCGCTGCACATGGGCCATGTGTTCGGACTGCCCTGGCGCATCGCGCTGGCTTTGCTGGGATTGGCGGTGAGCCTGTTGACGGTGACCGGCGTGGTGATCTGGTGGAAGAAGCGCGGCGCGCGTCAGCCGCGCTCCCCGGGGGCGGGAATGAAGCCCAGCGCCAGCCACAGGGTGCGCGCTTCGCGATAGGCGGCCAGATGGCCGGGGTCGGCCTGCAGCCATTGCTGCAGGGCCTGTTGTTCAGGCTCGCCGAGCCCGTCCTGTTCGTGCTCGCGCATCACCCAGGAGACGGCGGTCTGCCATGACAGGGAAGAAGCGGAAGGCTGGGACATGGAGAACGGGTCGATGGGACGAGGCGCAAACACCGGAAAAAAACACGCCACCCAACAGGGCGGTACGAGTGCGCATCATAGCCTATCGCTCCGTCCCATGACAGGTCGCGCCAGCTTGCAGCTGCGCGCGGCAACTGTCCATGGCGTCGCGGATCAGGAAGTTGACCAGGGTGGCCGATATTCCCAGTTCAGCGGCGATCTCGCGCTGGCTCATGCCGCTCAGCCGATACAGCTCGAACGCCCGACGCGTACGCGGCGGCAGGCTGGCCAGAGCGTGGCTGATCAGCGCCAGCGTCTGGCGGCTGATGGCGATGGCTTCCGGCCCCTGCGCCTCTTCGTGTACGGCCTGGCCCTCTTCCTCGACGGCGAAGACATCGCTCTCGAAGGCGCTGCGGCGATGACGATCGATGGCCAGGTTGCGCACGATGCGCAGCAGGTAGGCCGAGGGCTGGCGGATATCGAACCCGGCCGGGACTTCGCTGATCTTGAGGTAGGCATCCTGCACCACGTCCTCGGCGCGATGCGGACAGCCCAGGATGCGCAGCGCCGCATCACGCAGACGCCGCCGCTGGCCGATGAAATGCTCGCGCAGGTCCGATGCAGTCGCGTCGTGGTGAGGTATTGCCTGCCTGTCTTGCATGGTGATGGATCCCCTTTCCTCTGGCTACCAGCGATAGCGGACGCTCAACAGCGCCATCCGTTCTTCGGCCCAGAAGCAGGTCAGGGTCGGCTCGGCCAGGCAGGAGGTGCTCTGGCGGTTGGTCAGGTTGCTGATGTTGAGCGCATAGCGCCAATGCCCCTGGTCCAGCCGCAGCATGGCGTCCAGCAGCAGTACGGCGGCATTGCGCACGCTGTTGTCGGCATTGGCATAGTTGCGACCGACATAGCGGACGCCCCCTCCTATCCCCCAGCCGGACCACACCGGGCCCGGGGTGTAGTCCAGCCACAGGCTGGCTGCATGACGTGGCACCAGCACCGGCGACTTGCCTTGCAAGGCGGGATCGACATGGCGGGTGTTGATGGCCTGGGTATAGGCGTAGGCGGCCGCGAGGTTGAGACCTGGGTGCAGCCTGCCCTTGGCTTCCAGTTCCACCCCGCGCGAGCGGACCTGGCTCTGGGTGAGGTAGGCATTGGCGTGTTGCGGGTCGGCGGTGAGCAGGTTGTCCTTGCTGACCTGGTAGAGGGCGGCGGTATAGAGCAGGTGCTGCCCCTGTGGCTGGAACTTGAGCCCGACTTCCAGTTGCCGTCCGTAGGCTGGTGCAAAGGGCTGGCCTGCGGCGTCCTGGCCGGCCTGCGGCAGGAAGGCGGTGCTGTAGTTCAGATACGGCACCAGAGCGGGGTAATGGGTCCAGGCCAGGCCCAGGCGATGGCTCCAGGCCTGGGCGCGGCTGTCCAGGCGGGACGGCCCGATGTCGTTGCGGGCGCTATCGGTGACGCGATCATGGCGACTGCCCAGGGTCCATACCCAGGCGCCATCGCGGATCTGGTCCTGGACATAGACGCCGGTCTGGCGCATCTCTTCATGCAATTGCGCATAGAGGGTGGAAGCCAGCGCTATGGGCATGCCATAGACCGGCCGCGCCAGGTCCAGCGCGGGCGCGGTTCCCCGGTAACGTTGCTCGTCCTGACGCATCTGCATCAGGTCCAGCCCCAGCAGCACGGCATGGTCGAGCGGCCCCTGTTGCCAGCGGCCTTGCAGGCGGGTATCGATCTGGGTGCTGGTCAGTTGCGTCTGGTAGCGGGCGCTGCTGCGCGAGAGCACGCTGCCGCTCAAGCTGCCCGGGTTGAGGACCGAGTAGTCCGACCGCAGCGCCGCGTGGCGGAAATTCTGCTGCAGGCGCCAGGTCGCATCCAGCCGCTGATCCAGCATCCAGCCCAGCGACCATTGCTCGCCCCGCTGATGATCCGTACCGGGGTCGCCTACCAGCGTATGGGTCAGGCTGCCGTCGGGACGTACCGCCGTCCAGCGGCCGCTGCCACTGCGGTCGCGCAGGTAGTCGGCCAGCAGGATCAGATGGCTGTCGCCGCCCAGCTGCAGTTTCAGCGAGGGTGCTAGATACAGGCGATCGTTGGGCACGGCACTGCCATTGCCGTAGCTGAACTGGGTATTGCTGTCCAGCGCCAGGCCCACCAGACGGCCCTGTACCCGGCCTGCATCGTCCAGGGTAGCGCTCAGGTCGGCCGCCAGCTGGCGCCGCTGGAAGCTGCCGATACCGGCCTGTATCTCGTTGGGCGCATCGTCTCCGGCCACCTTGCTGATACGGTTGATCACCCCGCCCGGATCGGCCTGCCCGAAGCTGGCCGACGCCGCTCCCCGCAAGACTTCGACCCGTTCCAGCCCGTATGCCTCGGTGCGGAACGTGCCAAAGCCGGCCACCGGCTGGCGCAGGCCATTGAGGTAGTTGCTGGTGTTCTGGGCATTGATGAAACCGCGCAGGTTGAAATAGTCGTAGCCGCGCGGATCGACGCCATGCGTTTCGGTATTGGCGCCGGGCATGTAGCGCAACACGTCGAGGATGCTGTCGGCGCCGCGTGCTTCCATTTCGGCACGGGTGACGACCGACAGCGATTGAGCGATCTCCAGCAAGGGGGTGACGGTGCGGGTGGCGCTCTGGCCGGCGGCAACGGCGTAGCCTTCGCTGCCCTCGGAGAACTCGGCCTGTTCGCCACGACCGTCGATGATGACGTCCTTCAGACGTTGCGTCTGCTGGCGTACCGGCATGGGCGCGCCGCCTTCGCCCATGCCGGCGCGCCATTGCAGGCCATAGCTGCCATTGGCGGCACGTACCGCCTGCAGGCCGCTACCGGCCAGCAACTGCGCCAGACCATCCTCCACCGCCAGCGTAGCGGCCAGCGCCACTACCTGCCGGCCCTGCACCATGTCCGGGGCATACGACAGGGTGATGCCAGCCTGGCGGGCGAAGTGGTTCAAGGCCTGTTCCAGCGGTCCGGCGGCGATCTCGTAATGACGTCGGTCCTGCGCCATGACCCCGGCCGGCCACAAGCTCAGGCCGCCGAGGGCCAGCAGCAGCGCCATCAGCGCCATGCGCGTGATGCCGGCGGTGCGGGAGTTCAGGGACAGGAATGGCGTGGAGGGCATGCGCAAGCGGTTCGATTCGTCGGGCTACACTGGGATGCCGAACGAGCTGGCCGAAACCCGTAAGCGGAAGCGAAAAAAATCCGGCCCGTCCCGATCAGCCCGCGCGGCGCACTGCCTGGCCCGCTGCCTGGCTCACTGGCCGGCCGCCGCCAGCCGCACCCAGAACCGCGTGCGTCGCTGCACGACCACCGGCAATGTCCGGGCCAGCGCGTCCAGGGCCGCATCGCTGTCCTGCAACTGGAAGACGCCGGACACCCGCAAGTCGGCCACCGCCGGATCGCACAGCAGCCAGCCATGGCGATAGCGCGCCATCTCGGCAAGCAGGTCGCCCAGACGCATCTGGCGCGCCACCAGGGTCTGTTCCAGCCAGGCCGTGGGGTCCATGGCGGCCGTCACGATGGCCTGGCGCACCAGTTGCCCCTGCGCATCGATCTCGACCATCTCGCCGGGGAAGATGAGCTCGCGCATGCCACTGGCCGTCTGCACCGCCACCTGCCCCTCGATCACCGTGAGCCGTGTGCTCTGCGCCTGCTGGCGCACATCGAAACGCGTCCCCAGTGCCTGCAGCAGCGCTTGTCCAGTCCTGACCCGCAAGGGTCGATACTGCGCGGCCTGGGCATCCTTGCCGGTATCGACGAAGATTTCGCCGTGGCGCAGCACCAGCAGCCGCTGCCCCTCGTCGAAACGGACCTGGATGTGGGAATCAGTGTTGAGCGCCAGATGGGTGCCGTCGCTCAGGCTGAGCCGACGCTGGGCGCCGGTGGCCGTGGTGTAGCCATCGGCCTGCAACAGCTCCGGCAGGTGCAGCAGGCCCGCCTGGCGCGCCGCCAGCGACGCCACGGCCAGTCCCCCCAGACCCAGTGCGACGCCGCCCAGCCAGCGACGGCGTGACTGCCGCTGCTGGCGGCTGCGGGACAGTCGCTTGAGTGGCCCCTGCCATTGACCTGCCGGAACCGGCAGGGCCACCAGGCGCTGGAACTGTTCTTCAGCAGCCATCAGATCACGCCATACCTGCGCATGACAGGGGTCGGCGCGACACCAATGCTCTATCTGCGCCTGCAGATGGGCATCCACACCATGGCGTCCGGCGTCCGCCCGCAAGCGGACCAGCCAGGCGATGGCCTGGTCGAGGACCAGGGGATCGACTGCGGACGTGTTGGAGCTGGCTGGCGGCGAGGCAGGCATGGCGCGGGCACAAATGCAGGCGGCTAGCCCTGGAGCGACCGCCGCATCAGATAGCAATGGCGGATGGCGGCGGCCATGTATTTCTCCACGCTGCTCAGCGACACCCCCATGCGGGCGGCAATCTCGGGATAGCTCATCTGTTCCAGGCGCGACAGCAGGAAGGCCTCGCGTGCCCGGGCGCCCAGGCCTTCCAGCATGGCGTCGATGGCCGCCAGCAGTTCGATGAGCAGCATCCGCGCTTCCGGTGAGACCACCTCCGGCTCGGGCAGACTGGCGATGGCCTGCAGGCAGGCACGCTCGACCTCGTCGCGGCGCACCTTGTCCACCACCAGCCCGTGCGCGATGCGGCTGAGCCAGGCACGCGGTTCCCGCACATCATCCAGCGCACGTGGCTTGCCGAGCACGCGCAGGAAGGTGTCCTGTGCCAGGTCGGCGGCGTCGAAACTGCTGCCCACCCTGCCCCGCAACCATTGCTGCAGCCAGCGATGATGCTCGCGATAAAGCATCTGGAAGCGCTCGGCATCGGCGAGGGGCGGGACGGACATGGCGGTGACAAGAATTGACTTAGATAATAATAATTCTCATTTTAATCTGGTATATGAAGTTTTACAACGCGCGCCAGGCCCGCTACATGCGCTGCCTGCGCCGTGCGCTGCACGTACATCATCGATCTCCCTCTCCATCACGACCGCGCATCACGCGGGTTTTGACAAATCGGCAGCAGTCGGACTGTCACAACATGCCGTTGCGACCGTGCAGAAAAAAATTCTGTGCGGTTTGCTCACCCCACTTCGGAAGAAAGCTCGGCCATTGCTCCGTATGCTCAAGCTGTCGCACCTGTTTTCATCTGCAGTCATCTCTCCCCCTCCCATCGCCACCTACTTTCTGGAGCAGGACATGTCCTTGCAGCACTTCAAGGTACTCACGTTTGATGTCGTCGGCACGCTTATCGATTTCGAGGGAGGCATGCTGGCCTACCTGCGCGAGGCGGTTCCCGACAGCAAGATCTCTGACGAAGATTTTCTGACGGCCTACCGCGCCGCGCGCAGTGATGGCAATACCGGTTGGTATCCGGACGACCTGGAGCGCTGCTGGCATGTCATCGCGCCCGGTCTGGGCCTGCCAGACAGCGCCGAGCTGGCTCGCGGCCTGCGCGATTCGGTCGCGCGCTGGCCTGCCTTCCCCGATTCGGTACAGGCCCTGCAACGCCTGCGCAAGCACTTCAAGCTGGTCACCATGACCAATGCACAGAGCTGGGCGCTCCAACATTTCTCCCGCACCCTGGGGGAGCCCTTCAATCTGCTATTGAGCTGCGACGATGCCTTGTGCGAGAAGCCTGATCCGCAATATTTCGCCTATGCGCGTGGCCGCTTCGAAGGCCAATGGGGCTATCGCACGGCCGACAACCTGCATGTGGCGCAGAGCCAGTACCACGATATCGGCGTTTCCAAGCGTCTGGGCATCACCACCTGCTGGATCGAGCGTCGTCACGACAAATCAGGCCCGGGCGGCACGATAGCCTCCCAGCACACCGTTCCCGATTACCACTTCCATACCTTGGCCGAACTGGCCGATGCCGTCGACGCCGGCCATTAAGCCGCGCCCTCTGGCCCAGCCAGAGGGCAGCAGTTCATCCGGGAACAGGCCAGCCGCTACGCGCGGCCGACCGATGTCCTCACGCTTCAACCACCAGGGAGTTGCACCATGGACGACAACAGCAAGAACAACAACGACCTTCTCCTCAGCGCCAGCGACACTGCCGGCCTGATGGAATGCATGAAACGCGGCGCCAGCCGACGCGAGATCCTCAAGATGCTGCTGGCAGGCGGCATGCAGGCGACATTGGCGGGCGGCCTGGCCAGTAGCGCCGTCACTGCCTATGCCCAGACGCCACGGCGTGGCGGCCGGCTGCGGGTTGGCGGCGATACCGCCTCGGTCAGCGATACGCTGGACCCGGCCAAGCAGTCCAACAAGACCGATTATTCGCGCGGCACCATGCTCTACAACGGCCTGACCGTACTGGATGCCACGCTCACGCCACAACCGGCGCTGGCCGAATCCTTCAGCAGCAAGGATGCCAAGGTATGGGTATTCAAGCTGCGTCGGGGTGTCACCTTCCACGACGGCAAGCCGCTGGCGCCAGCCGACGTCGTGTTCTCGCTGATGCGTCACAAGGACCCGGCCACCGCCTCCAAGGCCAAGACCCTGGCCGACCAGATCGACAGCGTCAAGGAGACCGGCCCCAATGAAGTGACCGTTACCCTGGTGGCGCCCAATGCCGATCTGCCGGTGATCGTGGGGACCTTCCACTTCCATATCGTCAAGGCCGGCACCACGGATTTCAGCGCCGGCATCGGCACCGGCCCTTACAAGCTCAAGGAATTCAGCCCGGGCATCCGTTCGGTGATGGTCCGCAACGACAATTACTGGATTCCCGGCAAGCCCTATCTGGACGAGATTGAGTACGTCGGCATCGGCGATGAAAGTGCGCGCGTCAATGCACTGCTCTCGGGCGGGATGGATCTGGTAGCGAACCTCAATCCGCGCTCCATCGAACGGGTCAAGGGCAGTCCCGGCTTTGCGGTACTGGAAACGCAGTCGGGTGCCTACACCGACCTCATCCTGCGCAAGGATGTGGGTCCCGGCAGCAATCCGGATTTCGTGCTGGCCATGAAGTATCTGATGGACCGCGAACTGATGCGCAAGAACATCGCCCGTGGTCATGCCGTGCTGGGTAACGACCAGCCCATCGACCCCACCAACCGGTTTTTCCTCGCTGGTCTTCCACAACGCCAGATGGACCTGGACAAGGCAAAGTACCATCTGCAGAAATCCGGCGTGAGCGGCAAGGTGCCGATCGCCTGTTCGGTGGCAGCAATGTATTCGGTCGATATCGCCACGGTGATGCAGCAAACCGCGCAGCGCATCGGGCTGGAACTGGAACTCAAGCGCCTGCCGCCGGAGGGTTACTGGTCCAACCAGTGGCTCAACAACCCGGTCGGATTCGGCAACGTCAACCCACGTCCAAGTGCCGATGTGTTGCTGACGCAATTCTTCCAGTCCCAGGCGGCGTGGAACGAATCACGGTTCAAGAGCGAGCAGTTCGACCAGTTGCTGACCGCGGCCCGGGCAGAGATTGATCTAGGCAAGCGCAAGCAGATGTATGGCGACATGCAGACCCTCATCCATGAACAAGCCGGGATTGGCATCCCGATGTTCCTGGCCAGCCTGGACGGCTACAGCAGCAAGCTCAAAGGCCTCTCGCCCATCCCGCTGGGGGGCATGATGGGATATTCCTTTGCGGAGCATGTCTGGCTGGACGCCTGAGCACGACTCGCGGTGGCCCAGGACGCGTCGCCTGCAAGGGGCGCGCCCTGTGAGCTTCAGGCCGCCGCTTCTTCGCGCATCTGGCCTATCACGAAACCCAGCAGCTGCGGCTCCGCCAATGGGCGGCTGTAGAAGTAGCCCTGGATTTCATCGCAACCCAGGCGCTTGAGCCATTCGCGCTGCTGCACCGTTTCCACGCCCTCGGCAATGACCTTGATGTCCAGCGTATGGCCCAGGCCGATGACCGCCTGCACGATGGCAGCGTCTTGCGAATTGGGGCGTAGCTGGCTGACAAAGGAGCGGTCGACCTTGAGCTTGTCGATGGGGAAGCGTTTCAGGTAGGCCAGGCTGGAATAGCCGGTGCCGAAATCGTCGATCGACAGCTTCAGTCCCAGTGCGCGCAATTCGTGCAAGAGTTGCACGGCGGCCTCGGTATGCTCCATGACGGCGCCTTCGGTGATTTCCAGTTCCAGGCAGGCGGGATTGATGCCGGTGCGCGCCAGCAGCGCCTGCATACGCGCCAGGAAATCGGGGTGGCCGAAGTGGCGCGCCGAGATGTTCACGGCGACCACCATGTCGCGTCCGCTCAGGTTGCGCAGCGCGTGGATCTGGGCACAGGCACGTTCCAGCACCCATTCCCCGATGGCGATGACCAGGCCGGATTCCTCGGCCACCGGAATGAAGTCGCCCGGCGGTACCAGCTGGCCATGGCGACGCCAGCGCACCAGCGCCTCGAATCCGACCAGGCTGCCGTCCTGCAGCGATTGCTGGGGCTGCAGGTGCAGTTCCAGCTCGTTGCGTTCCAGGGCGTGTACCAGTTGGGCCTCCAGTTCGACCCGGGCCACCGCTTCGGCGTTGAGCGCTTCCGAATAGGCCACCAGCATGTTGCCACCCTGTGCACGGGCCGATTGCAGCGCGGCGTCGGCATTGCGCAGCAGTTGCACGGCGTCGCCGCCATGACGCGGATACTCGGCCGCTCCCAGGCTCAGGTTGGAATAGACTTCGTGGGCGCGGCAGCTGAAAGGCCGCTGCATGCCGGCCTGCAGGGCCACCAGCGCCCGTGAGAAATCCTCGGAGTCCGCATGGTGTCGATACAGGATCACGAAATTGGCGCCATCCAGGCGGAAGACCTCGCCATGATAGGCCCCGGCAATGCTGCGCAGACGGGATGCGATATCGGTGATCATGGCGTCGGCGAATTCATGGCCGTAGGCGCCGATGACGCGTTCGAAGCGATCGACGCTGCCGAGCACCAGGGTATGGCTGCGGCCACGCAGGTGCAGCACACGGTGTTCCAGCGAGCGGCGGTGCGCCAGACCGGTCAGCGGATCGTGCGCGGCCTGGTGTGCCAGCGCGTATTCGGAGCGGAAGCGGGCGCGGATGTGATACATCATGAACAGCGCCGTGGCCAGTGCCAGCAGATTGAACCAGTGCACCAGACGGGCGATGCGATTCAGGTTCAGGTCCACCATGCCGCCTTCGCGCAGCAGTTCGGTCACGTCATGCATGCCCATGCCATTGAGGGTCCAGTGCACCAGGGGATCGGCGGCATGGCGGATGTTTTCCACGGTGTTCTGCATGACCATGGACAGGCTGGCGCCGCACGCCACGACCAGGGTAAGCAGGAGGTAGATGGGCCAGCGTGAATGACGCGCCAGGCGTTGCCGCAGGCTGATCTCCTGGGCTGCCGGTGCGATTGCGGTCACCAGACTGCGCAGGCTGTCTTTCCAGCGGCGTGGCATGGCTTGGGTCTGCTGCATCAGATTTTCCATCTTCCCCCCCGGGTCATTGCTTGAGTAGAGTTTCCACCGTCTGCAGCATCTCGTCGCCATCGAAGGGCTTGCCGAGGAAGGCCGAGCGGCCGGCCGCCACCACGCGCGCCGCTACCGCCACGGTGGGATACGACGTGATCACCACCACCGGCATGGCAAGTTGGCGGCCGCGCAGCCATTCCAGCAATTCCACGCCGCTCATGCCGGGCATCTGGACATCGGTGACGATGCAATCCATGGCTTCATAGGCCTGTTCGGCGACAAAGTCGTCGGCGCTGGCGTGACATTGCACCGTCCATCCCATTGAGCGCATCAGCGCCGAGAGGGCCTCGCGCATGGAGGCGTCATCATCGATTACGGCAATCTTGCTTGGCTGGTTCACTGCATTCCCTTGGCGATGCCGGCTCAAAGCGCCGGCCTGTCTTCTGCATCCGCATGGATGAGACGAATTCTTGATTGCAGGTTATCAAGCCCGGGCCGGGGCGGGAATCATACATTGGTATGAGCGGGGGTAAGACGGGCACCGACACGCCATTCGGCCTGGCCGGCCGGCGCCCTGGCGTGGCATTGCGCCAGGCCTCAGGCGCGCGGCTTGAGCCCTTGCTGCTCCAGGGCCTGACCCATGCGCACCAGGTCGGCGAAGGAACGTGCCTGCATCTTCTTCATGGCGTGGCCGCGATGGATCTTCACCGTCACCTCGCTGGTGCCAAGCTCTCCGGCGATCTGCTTGTTCAGGAGCCCGCTGACGGCCAGCCACATGACTTCGGCCTCGCGTGGCGTCAGGCTGGCATAGCGTGCCTGCAGGCCGGTACGCGCCAGGCGCTGCTCCAGCTGCAGCCGGTCCTTCTCGTGGGCGGTGGCCACGGCGTCCAGCAAGTCCTGCTCGCGGAAAGGTTTGGTCAGGAAATCGATGGCACCGGCCTTCATGGCCCGCACGCTCATGGGGATGTCGCCATGGCCAGTCATCAGGATCACCGGCATGTCCACGCCGCTGCGCACCAGTTCGGCCTGCACATCCAGCCCGCTCACGCCCTGCAGCCTGACATCCAGCAGCAGGCAGGATGGACTGCTCTGGATCGGGCGCTGCTGGAATTCGATGGCACTGGCATAACCGAACACCTGCAGGCCCACCGAGCGCAGCAGGCTGTCCAGTGCCTCGCGCAGGGCCGGGTCGTCGTCGACGATATATACCACCGGCACCGCAGGTGCGGCCTCGGCGGCGGCCATGCGTGCCACCGGGCTCATTGTTCATCCCCCTGGATCGAGGGTAACTGGACAGTCATCAAGGCTCCTTGTGGCTTGCGATGGGCGGCGACGATGCTGCCGCCTAACGATTCGAGGATGGAGCGGCAGATCGCCAGCCCCATACCCATGCCCTCTTTCTTGGTGGTAAAGAAGGCGGCGAACAACTTCTTGAGCTGCTCTTCGCTGAATCCGGGACCGTTGTCGGCCACTTCGATAAAGAGCATGCCTTCCGGCGTGAGGCCGCAACGCACTTCGATCACCGGCGCAATGGTCCGCGCCTCGTGCATGGCCTGGGCTGCGTTCATGACCAGATTGATCAGCACCTGCTGCAATTGCACCTTGTCGGCCAGCACGGCCGGCAATCCCGTCGGCAGGTCCAGCCTCAACTTCACATGCAGGCGCTGCAATTCGCGGCCCAGCATGTCGCAGCTTTCCGCGCTGATCTGGCTCACATCCAGCGGCACGAAGGTCGGCGCCGAGGGCCGCGCCATGCTGCGGATGCGCTGGATCACTTCGCTGGCCCGCTTGGCGTTCTGCTGCATGGCATCGACCGCGCGTCGCACTTCCTCAAGTACCGGTTCCTCGCGGTTGAGCCAGCGCAGGCCGGCCTGGCCGTGGGTGACGATGGCCGCCAGCGGCTGATTGACTTCGTGGGCGATGGTGGCGGTGAGTTCACCCAGTGTGCTCACCCGACTGGCGTGGGCCAGCTGGCTGCGGGCCTGGTTCAGGGCTTCTTCCCGTTGCAGCAGGGCAATGGTCGCATCCTGCCCCTTGACGGCCAGAAATCCGGTAATGGCGATGGCGGCCAGACTGACCAGGCAACGGGTCAGGGCCGCCTCGTCCTTGAAGAAACCATGGGAGATCAGATAAGCGAGCAGTGTCAGACCCATGCAGAACAGCATCACGGCGATCACGCCGCGCCGTGGCCAGATCCAGACCGACATCAGCACCACGCCGACGTAGAGCACGGCAATGGCCACGTCCAGCTCGGTAAGTGCATCCACGGCAAAGATCGCTACCGTCAGTGCCGCGGCCGCGGCCGGTACTGCCGGCGAACGATTGAATCGGTACATACTGCTCCCCCCTGCAGGCTTGCCTGTTTTTATGTGGACCGGTTGTGGTCCCTGAATGATGGTCAGGACCGCGGATGGCGATCCTTCCTTCCGGACGCGAGTATATAACCTGCAAGGCGGACAAAGCACATGTATTACACCAAAGTATAGGGTGCCCATCGGATGAAAACCGGCCGCTGGCGCAGGCCTGGAGCGGGGCGGCTCTCATGGCATGGGGAAGCGTGGGTGAAACCGGCAAGCGTCCATACCTTCGTATGATTGGCGTCCTGACAGCCCGGTCCTAGGATGCGTCCATCCGATTGCTTTGCTACGGGAAAACCCATGAAGCTCTACGAAACCCTCGCCGACACCATCCGGCGCCAGATCCAGGAAGGCGTGATGCTGCCGGGCGAGAAGATTCCTTCCGTCCGTCGCGCCAGCCAGCAATACCACCTGAGCATTTCCACGGTGATCCGGGCTTTCCTGCTGCTGGAGAGTCAGGGACTGATCGAGAGCCGGCCGCAGTCGGGCTATTTCGTACGCCTGCGCCAGGCAGCGGCCTGCCCGCCCGGCCCCGTGCCGATACCGGCGCGCCCCGCTTGCCTGCCAGTGCCACCTGCGGATGCCACGCCGGCAGCACTGGTGCTGCACAACCTGCGCTCCATCAACTGCAATGCCCGCATCCCGCTGGGTTCGCCCTACCCCGACCCGGCGTTGTTCCCGTCGGCGCGCATCACGCAGCTGGCACAGGGCTTCTACAAGCGCCGTCAACAGCGCGAACTGATCGGCACCTTGCCACCCGGCAACCTCGACCTGATCCGCCAGATCGCGCGTCGCCATCTGGAGACCGGGCTGCCGGTCCAGGCCGGCGAAATCATCATCACCCAGGGCGCCACCGAAGCCCTGCAGCTCTGCCTGCTGGCTATCGCCCGGCCGGGTGCGGCCATCGCCGTGGAGTCCCCGACCTACTACGCCCTGCTGCATGCCATCGAACGTGCGGGCATGCGCGCCCTGCCCATCCCGACCGATCCCGGCCAGGGCATCGACCTGCCTTCGCTGGATCGTGCCCTGGCCAATGGCGAGCTGGCCGGCGCGGTGGTGATGAGCAACTTCCAGAATCCTCTGGGCTACCTAATGCCCGATTCGCGCAAGCAGGCGCTGGTGCGACTGATGGCGTCCTACCAGTTGCCGCTGGTGGAAAACGACGTCTATGGCGAACTGCACTACAGCGACCAGCGCCCACGCCCGGCCAAGAGCTACGACGAGCAGGGTCTGGTGTTGTATTGCAGCTCCTTCTCCAAGAGCCTCACCCCGGAGCATCACATCGGCTGGACCATGCCGGGTCGCTATCGACAGGCGGTGGAACAGCTCAAGTTCCTCAACACCGTGAGCATGCCCACCCATCCCCAGCGGGCGGTGGCGGAATACCTGCAGAACGAGGGCTATGATTTCCATCTGCGGCGGCTGCGCAAATTGCTGATGCAGCGCGAACGCATCATGCGTTCGGCGGTGTTGCGGTTCTTCCCCGCCGGCACCCACTGCTCGCAGCCCCAGGGGGGCTATCTGCTGTGGGTCAGCCTGCCGCGCTCGGTGCGGGCCATTGAACTGCACGCGCGCGCCCAGGAGGCCGGCATCAGCGTGGCGCCGGGTGACATGTTCAGCAGCGATCCGGCCTTCCATCACTGCATCCGCCTGAACTACAGCTTCCCGTGGGAACGCGACGTCGAAGCGGCCGTGCGCACCCTGGGTGAACTCTGTCACGACATGGTCGCCAGCGCGGGCCGTGCCGAGCAGGAGATGCAAGCGGGACTGAGCCCGAGGGCGTTTCAGCCGCCCGCCACCGGACTGATCAGCACCAGATGAATGCTGCGCGGCGCGCCGGTACCCGGTTCTCCGCCCTCCGAATGGCCCGGTGCGGCCAGCGCCACGCCCATCCGCAACTCCTCCAGCGGCATGGGCTTGCCGAACAGATAGCCCTGAAAACCGGCACACCCCAGACGACGCAAGGCCGCCCACTGCTCGCTGGTCTCCACCCCTTCCGCGACCACCTCCAGCCCCAGGCCTTGCGCCAGGTTGACGATGGTCTGCACGATGGACCAGGCATGTGGCGTCTGCAGCATGTCCTGCACGAAGGATCGATCGATCTTCAACTGGTCCAGCGGCAGTTTCTTGAGATAGCTCAGCGACGAGTAGCCCGTACCGAAATCATCCAGCGAGAAGCCAAGACCGGTCTCCTTGAGCATGGCCATGCGCGTGATGAGCGTATCGACGTCGGTGAGCAGCATGCTTTCGGTCAACTCCAGCTTGAGCCGGCGCGGATTGGCACCGGTGCGCTCCAGGATATCCAGCACACATTGCGCGAAGTCAGGCTGGCGGAACTGGCGCGCGCTGACATTGACGGCGATGGTCAGGTGGGCCGTCTGCGCATCGCCAGCCCAGGCGGCCAGCTGCTCGCAGGCAGTGGTCAGCGCCCATTGTCCGAACTCCACGATCAGGCCGGCCTTTTCCGCCTGGCCGATGAAGGCCGCCGGATACACCATCCCGCGTTGCGGATGCTGCCAGCGCATCAGCGCCTCTACACCGGCGAGGCTGCCGTCGGCACGCACGATGGGCTGGTAATGCAGGCGCAGTTCGCGCCGTACCAGGGCGTGACGCAGATCGTTTTCCAGCATCGCCATCTGGTCCAGCACTTCCTGCATGGAGGGACAGAAGAAGCGATAGGTATTGCGCCCGGCGGCCTTGGCCTCGTACATCGCCATGTCGGCCTGGCGCAGCAGGTCATTGACGGTATGCCGGCCGGCCCCGAACAGCACCACCCCCAGGCTGGGCGTACTGCGCACCTCACTGCCCTGCAGTTCGTAACCGGCATTGAGCGCGGTGAGGATCTTGCGGCAGACGCATTCGGCATTGTTCTCCGCTTCCTCGATCTGACTGCCCAGATTTTCCAGCAGGATGACGAATTCATCCCCACCCAGCCGGGCCACGGTATCGATTTCGCGCGTGACCTGCTGCAGGCGCATGGCCACCAGTTCCAGCAGGCGATCGCCGGTATCGTGGCCCATGGTGTCGTTGAGCCCCTTGAAGTTGTCCAGGTCGACGAAGATCACCGCGCCATACTGCCCGGCGCGGGCATAGCGCGCCACCGCCTGTGACAGGCGATCCAGCAGCAGGCGCCGGTTGGGCAGATCGGTCAGGCCATCGTAATAGGCCAGGCGCGCAATCTCCTCCTCGGCTGCCTTGCGTGCGCTGATGTCCATGCGCGTGCCCACCATGCGCAGCGGACGGCCGTGCGTATCGCGCTCGACCAGCTTGCCGCGACACTGTATCCAGACCCAGTGCCCTTCCTTGTGGCGCATCTGGTATTCGGCCTCGAAGCAATGGCGACTATCGGCCAGATGCAGGCGCAACGCGTGATCCAGGGCCGCCATGTGCTCCGGGTTGACCAGTGTGCGCCATTCGCCCGGGGCGTCGAACTGGCGCTCGGGCGGATAGCCGAGCATGGCATTGGCACGCCCGTCGACGCTGCGCGTATCTGCCTGGATATGCCAGTCCCACAGCCCCAGATTGGCCCCGGACAAGGCCAGTTCCATGCGTTCGTTCATCTCCGCATGCTGCAGCTCGCGCTGGTGGGTGAGCACCTGCACCGCACGCCGCCGTCCCTGCAGCAACGCCAGCACCAGCGCCGCCGCCAGGGCGAACAGCAGCCACATGAGCAGGAATGAATGTGCCGGCTCATGCCAGCCGGCATTGATATGATCGACGCTACGCGAGAGGCTGATGACCAGGGTCTTGTCCAGCCCCAGCTCGCGGCTGGTGATGGTCCGCTGCACCATCATGCGCGCCTGGCCCTGGGCGTCCTTGCCGGTCTGCACGCTGGTGATCTCGCCACTGCGCAGATGCTGGCGCAGGAAATCGTCCGGTCCCGCGCGGCCCTGCCCGGCCTGACGCATCTGCGCCGCATTGGCCGGCACGAACAGCAGGCGCCGCCCGTCTTCGCCGGTGATGGCAATGCTCATGTCGTCGGCGTAGAGCGCCGATCGCATCACGGCGTCGAAGTATTCGGGATTGAGGATGGCGCTGACCGCGCCCTCGACGCGGCCATCGGTCGTGGTGATGGGCAGCGACAGCTTGATGTTGAACACACCCGGCGTATTTTCGAAGGGCTGCGAGACATACATCACCTGCCCCGACGACATGCGCGGGATCTGCGAGAGGAAATCGCGGTCGTCCAGACGGCGATCGGCGATGTCGTCGGCCGAGCGCACGATATGGCCGCTGCCATTGAGCACCACGATGGCGCGCACACCCGGCATGGCGCGCTTGAGCGATTGCAGCAGCAGGCTCTGGCAATCCGCATGACAGCTGGCACCGTCGGCCTGGGCATTGCGGGCACTCTCCAGCGCATTGCGCACGCCCTGGAACTGATGGGCAAGATTTTCTTCGATGATGCGGGCCTGGGTCTGCATGCGGGTGGTCTCGTCGGCATGGATCAGACGCCGCTCGGACCACACGAAGTTGGCGATCAGCAAGGCCGAAAAACCCAGTGCGGCCGCATAGGCACACCATTCGATCATGGTGCGACTGTAGCCATCGCCTCCCTGCCTGTTGGTTCTCATGATGCGCTTCCTTCCTCACGCCATTGCGGGCGCCATTGGGTCGATTGGAACGCAGTCTAGGGTCGGCACCACGGGCGCGGTACATACACAGCCCGTCAGCCAGGGGGAACACAGTTCGCAGTCGCGGAAAAACCACCATAACAGCCGCAAAAGCAGTACAGATGCGGCCCTGCGCGCTACAGCACAGCACGCCATGGTGTGGCGCGCAGGCCGCAGGCTTTCTATCCTGCGTCCATCCCGGCTGTTCCAGGCCCGCGCCAGATGAAGGGAAACCGACCACGGAGGAAGAATGGATATCGAAGTGATGGGGCAATACGAGATCGTGCTGGAGGCGTTTGCCAACCTGGCCAATACCGGGTGGATGCCTTTCGTCACCATCTACCGCGGCCGTTCCAGTTCGCGCCGCAGTATCTGCGTAGTCCAGCGGCAGCGGGTGGAGACCAATCTGCCGGCCCACAGCCGCGAACAGGCCATTGAAGCAGCACGGGCGTTCGCGGCGCAGCGCATTGGCAACGGTCGGCTCTAGGGCC
>NZ_DASQOH010000047.1:0-17860 GCF_035644555.1 Herbaspirillum sp. | reverse complement strand
GCAACGGTGCGGCGCTGCGGGTAGACGGGGTATCGGCCAATTCGCTCAAGAGCGAAGTGGGGCTCAAGCTGGAGCGCATGGTCGACACAACCTATGGAGAATTGTCGCCAGCCATTCAGATGGGATGGCGCCACGAGTACCGCAGCAATGCGCTGCGCACGATTTCAAGCTTTGCTGACGACACCACCGGAACTTCCACCTTTGTCAGCAGCGGCGCCACTCCGCTGCGCGACAGCGGAGTATTCGCCTTGAGCGCCACGCTCGTCAATCGGCAGAATCTGACGATCACGGCGCGCTACACGATGGAAGTCGCGCCAGGTTATACGGCCCAGACCGGGGATTTGCGCTTGCGTTATCAATTCTGATCAGCGGGTGCTGTGCGGCGTTTTTTGCGGAGGACAGTGAACGGGAAGAAGCGGCCTTGTTTCAGCGCTTGTCATTGGGAGATTTCTTTGCCTGGATCGGCAAGACTTGAGCAGCCAAGTCAGCGATTTCGGCCCTCGCGGTTTTCCGGAAAATTGCGATCAATAACAGCGCAGGCTGCTGTCGTGGAAAATTGTATTCGGACAGACGACCAATTAAAATCAACAACTTAGATCTTAATAAAAACGCTAAAAACAGCTTGTAATGACCCACTAAAAACCTGCTCAGTAGATAATCGTGAAAGAAAATCAAAATGAGCAAGGTCATGGAAGAAGAATTCAAGCGTTGGACAGCCAAGCGCAAAGCTGCGCTGGTGATGGAAATCATCCAAGGGAAGACGACGGTGGCAGAGGCCAGTCGGTCATTTGATATCCCGCCGTCAGAGATCGAAGAATGGGTCGATGAAGGCCGCAAAGGGATGGAGAACGCCCTGCGTGCCAAGCCGTTGGATGTGAGAGAACAGTACGAGCGTCAACTCAAGGAGCTCCAGGAAGCCTACGGAGAAGCCATGCTGGAGCTGCGCGCCAGAAAAAAATTGGCGTCCCTGTTGGGCGAGGAAGACAAGTAATCGAGACCATCCGCCAGGGACTCAAACAAGACGGTTTCGATGTGGCTGTCAGCAAGATCTGTGCGTGGTTTGGGATTGCCAGACGCAGCGCTTACTACAAGCCTGTGAAGGCCGAGCCCAAGGTGCAGGAGCGCTTTGCCGAACCTATTCGCAAGATGATCCTGGAAGAGCCGTCCTTCGGCTATCGCACAGTGGCGGGCCTGCTCGGGTTCAATAAGAACACGGTGCAGAGGATCTTCCAGATCAAAGGTTGGCAGGTCAAGAAGCGTCCTATTGGTTTCCGTCCCAGGGTGAAAGCCTTGCCGTCGGTAGCCACAGGACCAGACCAGCGCTGGGCCACCGATTTGTGCCGGATCTGGACAGGGCGTGATGGTTGGGCCGTGCTGGCCTTGGTGATCGATTGCCACACGCGGGAATTATTGGGCTGGCATCTGTTGCGTTCGGGCAAGTCGAAGACGGCAGAGTCAGCCTTGGAGCAAGCGCTGATCGCGCGTTATGGTTCGCTGGGGCGCGTGACGGCGCCGTTCTTGCTGAGGTCCGACAATGGGCTAGTGTTCACCAGCCGTAGTTACACAGCGTTGGTCCGCAGTTACGGGCTTCAGCAAGAGTTCATCACGCCGCATTGCCCGCAGAAGAATGGCATGGTCGAACGCGTCATCAGAACCCTGAAGGAGCAGTGCGCTCATCGACATCGCTTCGAAACATTGCAGCACGCCAGTCGCATCATTGGTGACTGGATTGGCTTCTATAACCACCGCCGGCCGCATCAGGCGTTGGGCATGAAGACACCAGCTGAGGCGTTTGCTTTAGCTGCTTGAGGTGAGCAGGTTTCGCTGGGTCATTACATCTCTTCGGAGGATTTGAGCAAATGACGCAGGTAAAAAATCACGGAGTTCAGCAAACCTTGCAGGTGACAAGCCGGCAGCTAAACGGCGGTTCACCTCCAAATTAATCAAATATGCTGTTGCCTCTTTGGCTGATCAATTAGGTAGTATTCAAAATAAATGTCATATCAAAGTTTGTACAGTGGTTCTTCGTCTAGCGTAGGCTGAGAGTGAGCTTTGAGAGGAGGCTGGTGCCTCCTCTCGGTCTCAAGTGAGTTCAACTCGTTCGGCAATTTAATGAATGAAGAAAGCTTATCTTACGCTAACGCTTCGTTTACGATTAACTTGAGGTGTTCGTCAAACTCTTTTGGAAGACCGCATGCTAGAGTCAGATAGCTTGATAATCTAAATGCAAATTGACGTTGTCGATTGTTCTTTGAAAATTGGGTTTTCAGTTTGAGATCTAGCTTTTCATTTTTCCCCGAGGCAGTGCGGAGAGCGCAGCTTAATAATGGCGTGCAACAAAAATATACGCTCTCGGGAGAGTCTAGTAGGGCCCTTGTGAGTTCGATAAATTCAGCCCAAGCATGCAGTTCAAACTCAGAAGAAACACTTTCATTTTGAGCCGCCATAACAGCTTGTAACTTCTTCCGTAGTTGATACGACTCTCGCCCCCCCCAAATGTAATCTCTTAGAAAAGTTTGAAAGAGGTCTTTGGACTGCTTTGGATCAAAAACGTCGAAAACGTCTTTAACTAATATCGACATGGCGAGAGAGAAGCTGAACAAGGCATGACAATAAATTGCCAAATGTGAATCTTTTGCGGGATCAAGTTCTCCTTTGACGCTGCGGAGTGTTCCCAAAATTCCTCTCACGCCTTTCGCAGCATCCAATTCCAATGGCAATGTATGGCGCAAGAAATCGCTCAGCTTTTCGAATGCAGAATTTAATTTGAAATAGCTATAGAGCATGTGCCACCTTTCCATATCGAATAAATAATCATCTTCATCTATGTAGGATGGTGCTAATGCTGCTGCATGCGTATCGAATAGGGCTTCGTCGAAGAGATGGACACTCAAGGTTTTTGCTGAGATTTTGTGAGACTCGGGAGCGGATCGCTTGAGAATTACGTACGCATTTTGAGCGTTGATATACTGCAAAAGTCCTGCGGCCCAGAACGCCCGATTGATCGGGCTGGATTTGCTGGTTTTGCAATCGAAGATGGTTTTAACGGTTCGCCCGCTTTTTAGATCTACTCCGAGCACATCAACATCCGTAAGCAACTCTGGTTTGTCTGTGAGATCTTTAACGTTCGTTACATTGACTTCATAGTAGGGCACAATTCCTAAGGCAACGCAAAAGCGGATAGCTTTTCTTTTCTGGGGTAAATCTTTGTCTGTTGCAGCCATAATCATCCCTAGTATTTGAGCATCAGTTGTTCAAATTCATAAGCTGCCTTCGTGTCGGTAGCTTGCTGTTCTCGTTTCCTCAGTTCGGCGGATGCGACGACAGATTGGATGTATTTTTCATCTTTGGACAGGGCGATTTTGGCCTCCTGATTTAATTCAAGGCCCGCAAGGTCTCCTGATTCGAGCAACTTGATTGCTAAATCTAATGCCGCAAGATTTTCAGGATCTTGACGCATATGAAACTGCCAGCGGCCTGAAGAGACTTCCTTCAAATACCCTACTCGCAACCCTACTAGATTTTGGTATTGTGAATCGGCGTCTGAGTTGGAGCGCAAGTATCCTCTGTCACGCAGCGCCCGCAGTATTGCTAACGGCCATTTAATTGCAATTTGGTCGGGGAGAAGTTGACCTTTTCGCACGGAAGCGACGATTGCCATGGCTCGTTCGTATACATCTCGATTCGCCGCATCCAGCCGAATCGCTCCTGGTTTAGGTGTAAAAAGGAAGGATTCTTGGTTTTTTAAAAACTGGATTGTGGGTGGTTTTATGATGCCTTCGTGTGCCAGCTTGTGAATCGTGTTACCTATGTCTGTGGTCAGACTTACGCCGCCAATTTCTTTTTGATTCAGGGCGACAGACAGTGGCCATCCTTGGTTTTTTCTGATGATCTCCAGCGCTGTACGAATATCCGACGAACCTGATGCGGCAGCCAAGTCTGCAAATTCGGTCAAGTTGTCTGCAAAGTAAATTGGACTGGTCAAGATAGTCTTGCCACGCACACGGTGCGATCTGATTAGACCGTTGTTTTCTCCAATCGTGATACACCGGCTAAAGACCTCGGTATCCATGCCCGAAGTATTTAATAATCGATCTACGTTTTGAGGTTGGGATTGAAGTTCGCCCAAGATGTGAAGCGCGGCTTGTTCATGCTCATTGAGCTCGCTCAGGCTCTGGTGATCTCCTAGCGTCGCATATAGATCACCGAAGTGAGGAACCTTTGGAATAACTTTGGTTATTTTGCTTGCTGTTCCGATGACCTCGATAAAGTCGACATCTACTAGAATTTCTAGGACTGGTTTGAGGGCGTAGGAAGGAATGTCGAAGTAGAAATCACAGACTTTTCGGAGGACCTCATAATCTATTTCGCCGAGACCTCGTATATGAACTGCCAGCGATGCAGCCATGCCTGCTGTTCGCAATCTGTCAAATTCTGGTGCATCAGTACGTCCCAAGCTGGACTGGATATCAAATGCAAATTCAGCGATTTGCTTTTTATTCATATAAACCTCCCAATGTGGATTTGTACCTGTGATCAATTTTTATATTGATCTCGCTTTCTTTTCTGGGCATCAAGAAAAAATTTGAGTTTCTCTTTCCGGGTTGCGTGCCGCATTATCGTAGGCACGTTTTCCGACGTACTTGTTGCGACGCTTGTCGATGAAGATGGCCGAAGGGGTGATATCGTTCTGGTCGGGGCTCTTGAATAAGCGCACGTTCTCACCGTCGAAGGCATTCACAGCGCTGTTGGTCGTTCCGAGGTCAATGCCGATGTAATTTTCATAATTTGGGAAATTTTGCGAGCAAGACAATTCCACCCCGTACCAAACCGTCGGGAACCATGACGACCGGCTCAACCATCTGGTCGACGATGAGTTGATCGTCTGGAACAAAATCGGTGACATTCAGTGCAGAAACAGCCATGACTGGATCGTAAGACTGGCCTTCTAAGTTGACGATGCGCAGCCCGAAAGACTCAAGCCCGTCAACGATTTTCTTGTGGTAATAGCGTGCCTGGTTGGCGTAGCAAGGCGCTTCGCTCACATCTAGTTTCGCGAGCAACCGTCCGAACAATCTGGCGAAACGCCAGCCTTCAACGGCGACGTCAATCAACGCCTTTCTCTCAGGGCTTTCGCCTGTACTGTGCTGCGGCACTTCCATACTTCCCCCACCCGCTGTTATTGTTGATTGAGCAGGCGCGTCGATCGATTTTCTTTTAGCTCGCGCGCCTTTTCACGGTTATTTATTGGTTGGGACTGTACCAGAACATCAAAAATCTCGCCGCGTCGATACCTTGTGGCGAGCTCTTCTGGTTAAGAAGTAAACTGATTCACGATGGAGTGCTAATAATCCATTCAGTGAAGGGTTCACGCCCGCAAATATACGATGATGACCCACCCAAGGACCCCATCAGGAGCAAGGCATGCCAAACCTTCATGACCCGCAACAACCCCAGGTTCCGTGGGACGCCGCCCAGTATCTGCGCTTCGGCGGTGAACGCCTGCGTCCGGCGCTGGACCTGATGTTGCATCTGCCCTTGCAGGCTCCCGCCCGTATTCTCGATTTCGGTTGCGGTGCCGGTAACCTGACGGCCTTGCTGCAGCAGCGCTGGCCAGAGGCTGAAGTGCTGGGCGTGGATGGCTCGGAGGACATGCTGGCCAAGGCGCGCGCGACCGTTCCGCATGGTCGCTTCATCCAAGCCGATCTGAACCACTGGACGCCAGAGCACAAACTTGACCTGATCTACACCAACGCGACCCTCCAATGGCTTCCCGATCACGCACAGCTGTTCCCACGGCTGTTGTCCATCCTTAATCCCGGTGGCTGCCTGGCGGTGCAGATGCCGGTCATGCACGATGCGCCGTTGAGACTGGCGCAGGTGGAGCTGGCGCGCTCGCCGGCCTATGCAGAGGTTTTGGGTGACGTGTCGGAACGACGCAATGTGCTGGACATGGGTGGCTATCACGACCTGCTGCGACCACGGGTGGCGAGCCTGGATATCTGGCAGACCACCTATCTTCATGTGCTCAAGGGCGAGGACCCGGTGCTGGAGTGGGCCAGCGGCAGCAGCCTGCGGCCCTACCTTGAAAAGATGAAGGGCGAACAGCTACAGGCCTTTCGCGCCGATTATGCGCGCAGGATGCATCTGGCCTATCCGCCGCGCAGTGACGGCAGTACCTTGTTGCCGTTCCAGCGCATGTTCATCATGGCGACCTTGCCGGGCTGAACCTGGCGCGTTGCGAACAGGCCTTAGCGGGCCAGCCTGTCGGCCCAGTCCGCAATCTCCCTGGCAACCGCCTGCGGCTGTTCAGGAAACAGCGCATGACTGGCATCAGGAATCACCCGCACCTCCACCATGCCGGGCAGGGCGTCGCGCAGTTCATCGCGGGTGGCCGCAGGGCGCCAGGGGTCGTGCTGCGCTTGCAGGTCGAGGATGGGTACGGTCGAATACGGCCACCACGTCGACTGTGGTGTCGTCCGGCTGGCCTGCCGATAGGCCGAAGCAAGCTCTGGATGCCATCCCTCCAGCCAGGACTGCGGCACGAACGGCCCGGAGAAGAAGGCATCTCTGAGCGCCGCAATCCGCTGCGCGGTTGAGTTGCGCTGGTCTGCAGCGGTATCCAGCGCCGCGCTCAATTGCGCCGGGAGCCGTCCTTTGGCTGCCGCAGCTGCGACGACCACGCCGCGTACCAGTGCGGGATAATCATGCGCCGTGACCCGGGCCACGTAATGTCCATAGGCATGGCCCACCACGATGGCGCGGCCTTGTCCCAACAGCCGGATCGCCAGTGCCACATCACCGGCCAGGGTGTGCAGGCTCATGCCTTCCAGTGGTCTCCGGCTGGCACCGATGCCACGCGGTTGCGGCCGCAGCACGCGGTAGCCGGCCTGGGCCAGGAGTTCGGCGACGGTGTCGAAATCCTCGCTGCCGCGTTGCGAGGAAGGCAGCAGCACGATCACTCCCTTGCGCTCCCGGGCATCGGGGCCTGAGGCTTCATCGACGATTACCTCGATCGACGTTTCCCCCTCTTGAACAATGGCATGGTTGCGTATATTGGCTGCCGCCAGTGGCGCGCTCCACGCCAGCCATGCCGTTACGGCGGCCAGCAACATCGCAATCTTCATGGGGAATCCTTTTTCTTGTCACGATCTTTGCGCGGGCGGCACGGCAGGTCGGAGCCTGCCGTGCCACCCACTCGTATCCACGCATGCGCTCAGGCAGGTGCTGCTCAGAACGTATGCCTGATCCCGGCATTCCAGGCCATGTCGCCCGAGCCGGTCTCGATGGCGCTGCCCACCGTGTAGCCGGCGCCGTTCCGGTTCCAGATCCTGGCTACCGTTGTGTACAGTTCGGTACGTCGGGAGAGCGCATACAGATAGCCCAGTCCCAGTTGCGAAGCATCCTGGTTGAAGCGGGTGCGGTCATCCTTGCGGATGTAGGAGGCGATCAGCTTGTGCCGTCCCACGGGCAGGGTCACGCCGAGGATCATGTCGCGGCTGTCGGTGGTCGGGGTTGGGGCGACCGCCAGGCCGTAGGCATTGGCATTGTTGAGTGCCGAGCTGCCATAGCCCTTGTTGATGCCGTAGCCGAAGTTGAACTTGACCACCTTCCGGTCATAACTGCCGGAGAGCAGCGTGTTCTTGGCGTTCTCGCTGCGCTGGACGGTGGGCGTATCCATGTTGCGGTTGTGATGCGCCAGGCGTAGCGAAAGGCCGCCATTGGCATAGGCCAGGGCGCCGCCCCAGGCGCGGCCCATGGCATTGGAGCCGGCGTTTTCGCCGAAGCCGTAGACAGCTTCGGCGGAGATGCCGCCGAAGGAAGGTGACACGTACTTGACCGTGTTGTCCATGCGACTGCCCGAATTCGCCGCCAAGTTTGCAGCGTTACCGGCAAAGCCTGCCGCAAACGGATCGGCCAGCACGAAGCCGGTGTAGTGTGGCGTGTACTGGCGGCCCACCGTGAGCGTGCCTTGCGCACCCGACAGGCCCACATAGGACTGGCGCCCGAAGAGCAAGCCGCCCTGGCCCATCGCCTCGGTGTCGCTCTGGAATCCGGACTCCAGTACAAACAGCGCCGCCATGCCGCCACCGAGATCCTCGGTCCCCTTGAAGCCTAGTCGGGAACCCGATCCTATCCCGCCAGTGATCTTGTTGACCGAGCCGTTGCGGCCACCGGATTCGTGCACGAAGCCGGTATCGACAATGCCGTAGATGGTCACGCCGGACTGCGCCAACGCGGCGTGGGTCGACAGCAGCAGGGCGGCGCCCAGGGCCAGCTGGCGGGCATATGTGCGGGTGTCAGGCTGCTTTGTCGACGGGGAAAACTGTGATGACAATGGGTAAGACATGGATGCTCCTCCTTGTGGTTGATATGTGTCTGCTGCCCGGCCCGATGCCGGGCGCAGGCAAGACGTGTCCCTTCCACTGCGACGGCGAGGTCGCAGCGGTGGAATCTTGTGAAGGTGTTCCGGGCCGGCCGCTACGTGGGTGTGCAGCGGTGGGACGGCACCGGCAGAGGTCAGCGGCCGGTGAAGACCGGTGCGCGCTTTTCCTTGAACGCCAACTGCGCTTCGCGCGCATCCTCGGTCTTGCCGATGGCGGCGGTCATGTCCTGTTCGTAGCGATAGCCGTCGCGCAGGCTCAGGTCTTCGATGACGTTCATGGTGTGCTTGCCCATGCGCGTCGAGACCGGGCTTTTGGATGCGATCACATGGGCGATCTCCAGTGCCGTCTCCAGCAGGGCCTCGGGCGCCACGCAGGCTTCCACGATGCCCAGCCGATACAGCTCCTGGCCGCCGACCCGGTAGCCGGTGAGGGCCATGCGGCGCAGGCGCGAATGCGGGAACAGGCGCATGGCATGACGGCAACCACCGAGCAGGCCGACATCGACCTCCGGCAGGCCCAGGCTGGCCTGCTCGGACGCCACCAGGATGTCCGAAGAGGCCACCAGTGCCAGCCCCGAGCCCAGTGCGGCGCCGTTGATGGCGGCCACCACAGGCTTGGCGCATTCACGCACGGCATGGAAGCATTCCCGGGTGCGCCGCGAGTGCGCCATGAAGTCACCCGGCTGGCGGATGTTCTCGGCACGCCCCTTGAGGTCGGCGCCGGCGCAGAACACCTTGCCGGCACCCGTCAGCACGACGGCGCGGATGTCATCGGTTTCGGAGATGGCGTCCAGTGCCATCGTCAGTTCATCGTTGAGCGTGCGGGTCAGCGCATTGACCGGCGGCGCATTCAGGGTCAGCGTGGCGACATGGCCATCGAGTCTGACATTGAGCTGGGTGAAGTCGAACATGGAATCCCTCGTCATGAATTTAACGGCCGGCCTGGTCAAAGCCATACAGTGTCTGCGGGTTGTCCACCAGGATCTGCTGCCGCACCGCGGCGTCCGGTACCCACTGGTGGAACAGGTCGATGAGTGCGCCCACATCAGGTGCCTTCTCGCCCATGCGCACATGGGGCCAGTCCGAGCCCCACAGCAGCCGCGCCGGATTGGCCGCCACCAGGGCGTCGTGGAAGGGTTTGAGATCGGCATAGTCGGGGGCCGCACCGGAGACCCTGCAGACCGACAGCTTGACCCATACGTCACCGTCCCGAAGCGCGGCCAGCACCGTCTGGAAGGCGGGATCATCGACGCCGCGCTCGACCTTCAGGCAAGCCATGTGATCCAGCACCAGTGTCAGCCCGGTCGCACGCAGCTGCGGCAACAGCTGCGCATAGGCCTCGCAGGGCGCCCACAGTTGCGCGTGCAGGCCCGCTTCGCGCATGGCCGGTGCCAGCTGCAGCAGATCGCCCACGCCCACGCTGCCGGCAAACCTGTCACCGGCAGGGGTGAGCATTTCCACAAAACGCAGACCACGGATGCCGCCGGCATGCCAGGCCTGCAGAGTGGCCAGCGGTGTGTCGGCGCTGGCCACGGCGATGCCGCGTACTTGTCCGGCACTGGCGGCGATGGCTGCCAGCATGCACGCCGGATCGCTACCGTAAGGAGCGGGTTGCACCAGCACGCCGCGACTTGCACCTACCGTGGCCAGCATCTGCGCATGGAGTTCGGCAGGGGCCAGCGGCGGCGGATAGTTCGATACCGTGGATAACGGAAATGCCGCATACGGACCGAAGACATGGGCGTGGCTGTCGCAAGCCTGGGCCGGCAGGGAGGTACGCGGCGCCGTGGGCATGCGCGGTGTCTCGGTCTCGGTGGGGATGAAGCCGGAGGTCGTCACGATAGCGCCTCCTTGAGCGGGCTCAGCTGGCCGGGCGGCAAGTCGGCCAACTGCGGCCGGCCCTGTTGCGTGGCGACTTGCAGGCGCGGTTCTGCATATTCCTCCGGCACCGGAATCTGGTGCACGTTGAGCGTCATGGCCACCATCGTGTAGTAGCCCAGGATGGCACCCAGTTCGACGATGCCGGCCTCGCCGTAGAGACCCAGCACGCGTTGATACACCTCCTCATCGACATTGCCGTGTTGCTGCAGTTGCCGGGCATATTCGTAGACGTGGGCATCGGCGGCGTCGGCAAACAAGGGAGCCTGGCATGCGCACAGCGCATCGATCACCGTTTGCGGCAGGCCGGCGGCCTGTGCTGCCTGCGCATGGATGGCCCATTCGAGCTGGCTGTTCCAGCGCCGCGCTGCCACCAGGATCACCAGTTCGCTATGACGCGGCGGAATGCTGGTGCCGAAGCGCAGCAGGGCACCCATCTTCTGCCAGCGGTCAGCCAGTGCCGGGTTGTGCAGGGCGGCTTTCAAGGGGCCGACCAGGCGCGCGCGCGGGCCGCTGACGATGTCGTCGTAGACCGCACGCTGTTCGGCGTTCATGGTCTCCGGGGAGGGGAAGGAAATTCTTGGCATGGCGTTTCGGTCAGGTTCTTGTCGTGGTTCGATTTCAGATCACGCCAGCGTCATTCCACGCGGCGATCTGGGCGGCATCAAAGCCGAGTTCGGTCAGCACCTCGTCGGTATGCTGGCCCAGCAGGGGAGGTGCCTTGTCGAAGCGCAACGCAGCATCGGCAAAGCGCATCGGGCTGCGGATCTGCGGTACCGACCCGGCAGCGGGGTGGGGGATCTGGATCAGCATTTCGCGGTGCTTCACCTGTTCGTCCTCGAACACCTGCGGGATGGTGTTGATCGGGCTGCACGGGACCCCGGCGGCATCCAGCAGCGCCGCCCATTCCTGCATGCCACGGGTCTTCAATACTTCGGTGATCATGGGCAGCAGCACATCCTTGTTGCGCACCCGATTGCCGTTGGTGGCGAAGCGCTCGTCGGCCGGCCATCCGGCCTGGCCGATCACCTGGCAGAACTTGGCGAACTGGCCATCGTTGCCGACCACCAGGACGATGTAGCCATCGGCGCAGGCGAACACGTCCTGGGGCTGGATGTTGGGGTGCTTGTTGCCGGCGCGTTGCGGCGTCTTGCCGGAGATCAGGTAGTTCATCCCCTGGTTGGCGACCGAACCCACCATGACGTCGAGCATGCCGATATCGATGTAGTCGCCCAGGCCGGTCTCTGCCCGTCGCGCCAGCGCCGCCAGTACCGACACCGAGGTGTACATGCCGGTCATCAGGTCGACGATGGGCACGCCCACTTTCTGCGGGCCGCCGCCTGGCAGGTCGTCCCGTTCACCGGTGACGCTCATGAGGCCGCCCATGGCCTGGATCATGAAGTCATAGGCGGCGTTGTCGGCCTTGGGGCCGGTCTGGCCGAAGCCGGTCACCGAGCAGTAGATCAGGCCGGGGTTGATCTGCTTGAGGCTGGCGTAGTCCAGGCCGAACTTGGCCAGGGTGCCGACCTTGTAGTTTTCCAGGAGGATATCCGAGCGCGCCGCCAGATCGCGGATGATGCGCTGGCCCTCGGCCGTGTTCAGATCCACCGTGATGGACCGCTTGCCGCGGTTGCAGGCCAGGTAGTAGCCGGCTTCGCGGGTTTCGTTGCCCTCTGCGTCACGCAGGAAGGGCGGGCCCCAGCTGCGGGTGTCATCGCCCACGCGCGGGCGCTCCACCTTGATGACGTCGGCGCCGAGATCGGCCAGGATCTGGCCCGACCAGGGACCAGCGAGGATGCGGGAAAGATCGAGCACCTTGATGTGGGAAAGCGGACCTGCCATGAGAACTCCGATATCAAACCAAAAAGCAGAAAAAGAAGGGCAGCCGTGTTCAGGCTGCAGCGTCGTCCGGCACCGTCGCCTGTGCCGAGGGACGCAGGCAGAATCCCGCGTGCCAGCTCGCCAGTTGCGGGCGGCCGGCACGCCAGTCGAGATCGGCGAAGCGGTAATCGAGATAGGACAGCGTGCAGCCGAGGGTGAGGTGACCGATATCGAAGCCACTGTCGGCCAGGGCCGGGGCCTCGTCTTCGAGACGGTCAAGCGCAGTGCCGATCTTGAGCGCAAATGCCTGCAGCCAGCTATCCAGTTGCTGGGCGGGCGTCTTCATGCGTTCCTGGCGCCAGATCAGCAATACCGACAGCATGCCGTCGCCCAGTGCCTGGCGGCGCAGCGCAGTCCAGCGTGCCGGGCCGGCCGCCGGGAAGAACCGTGGGCCGTCGTGCAGGCTGTCGAGGTATTCGCAGATCACCGGCGAGTCGTACAGCGGCTCACCGCCGGGCAGCACCAGCGCGGGAATCTGCGAGAGGGGATTGTCGGCCATGATGGCCGGATTGGGCGTGGCGATGGCGGCCACCGAACGCACCAGCTGCACGCGCGATTCGAGACTGGTTTCCTTGAGCAGGATGACCACCTTGCGCACGAAGGGCGAGCGTGGCGACCAATGGAGTTTCATGCCGTTTCCTCATCTGTCGATGACTGGCAACGGCAATCGGTGCACCGTTACTTCAGTCGTATGTCGAGGCGAATCACATCGCCCCGGTAAATGCCCCGGCCCACGAACACGACGCGGCCGGCCTGGTCTACCGCCGAGCGCGTCACATACGCGATCGGCGCATTGAGCGGGATCTGCAGCAGTTCCGCAATGAGCGGATCGGCCGAGCCCAGCGTCAGCGTCTGGTGTGCCTCCTTGATCTCCAGCCCCGGCAGATCGCGCAAGATGCGCATCGAGGTCTTGGTCTCGAAGGACTTCTTCGGGATGCGGGCGCAGACGCGCGCATCGATATACACATCGCCGAGGTAATACGGCTTGCCATTACGCCAGTGGCGGCGCCGCCAGTGCTCGTAGGCCTCGGCCATCTGGCCCAGCGACGGCTCCACCGGTGCAGGCGCCAGTCGCTCGCGCTCGGTCAGCACTTCGATGGTGGCACCTTCCGGTGCCAGCAACTGGCCTGACCAGTCGGTGGCCACCTCGCACCAGAACTGCTCCTGCGGTTTGCCGATCACGAACGTGCCCTTGGCACGGTAGCGCGCGATCAGCTTTTCCTCTTCCAGCATGTCCAGCGCCTGGCGTACCGTGGCGCGGGCCACCTGGCATTCCTCGGCCAGTTCGTCGACCGTGGGAATCTGCGTGCCGACTGCCCAATCACCCGATTCCACCCGATTGCGGAACAGACTGGCCAGTTGGACGTAGCGCGGTACGGCGCTACGGCTGAAATCGATGGCCAGCTTGCGCGGGTCGGCCAGGTCAGGGAGGGAGGGGCGGGAGGGCGGGTTTTTCATCAAAAGCTTTCGGGAGCTTGGCGGCCGCCGGGAGGGGCGGTGCACTGGGCGATAATTCGGCCGTTCATTGACGAATTATCCCCGAATTATCCGTTAGCTCAAACTTTTGACTGATACCCGTCCATACTGCCTTTGCCCGCTGCCTGGCCGCTCAGCGCCCCTGATAGCGCGCTGCCCTCTTTTCCAGGAACGCCTGCATGCCCTCCTTCTGGTCCTGCGTGTCGAACAGCATCTGGAAGGCACGCCGTTCCAGCGCCAGCGCACTGTCCAGCGCCATATCCTGACCCTGCTGCATGACCTCCCGGATCGCCCGCACCGCCAGCGGCGGCATGGCCGCAATGGTGTTTGCCAGCTCACGCGAGCGCGCCAGCGCCTGACCGTCTTCGCAGACTTCCGAGACCATGCCCATGGTCAGGGCTTCGCGTGCGCTGACCGCTTCGCCGGTCAATACCAGCTTCATGGCCTGGTACTTGCCGATGGTGCGCACCAGCCGTTGCGTGCCGCCGGCACCCGGCATGATGCCCACGCGGATTTCCGGCTGGCCCAGCCTGGCAGTCTCGCCGGCGACGATGAGGTCGCAGCACAGCGCCAGCTCGCAGCCGCCGCCCAGGGCATAGCCTTCCACTGCCGCGATCAGCACCTTGTCCACACGGCGCAGCACATTGAAGACGCGGTCGGTGGCTTGCAGGGTATGCGAGGTCGGCGTCATCGTCGCCATCTCGCCGATATCGGTCCCGGCGACGAAATAACGGTCCGAGCCGGTGAGGATGATCACGCGTACCGCCGGGTCCGCCGCCGCTGCGTCGATCAGCTCGGCCAGGGCCTGCTTGACCTCCAGATTGAGGGCATTGCGGCGTTCCGGCCGGTCGATGGTGATGACGGCCACCGCGTCGGAGATTTCGCAGCGGACGGGCGCTGTCCTGTCGGCAGCCTGGCTCATGCGCTGGCCCTCTCGGAAAAGAAGGCGCGATTCGTCAATGCCATGCGCGCCAGCAGCGGCGAGAGACGGTAGCGGTCTTCGCCATAGCTCAGTGACAGATGGCGGATCACGCGCGCCACATGGGCAATGCCGATGCGGTCGGCCCAGGCCAGCGGCCCACGCGGATAGTTCACGCCGTTGAGCATCGCCAGATCCACATCGGCGGCCGTGGCAATCGCCTGCTGCACGGCGTCCGCGCCTTCGTTGGCCAGCATCGCCACGGTGCGCATGACCACCAGCCCCGGGCAGTCATCCAGCATGACGACCGACTTGCCGATACCGGCGAAGAAGGCCTGGGCGACGGTGAGTGCATGGCGATCCGTCTGGTCGGCCGGCGCCAGCGCAATGCTGCGCGCCTGACGATAGTCCAGGGCCAGGTCGAAGACCACTTGCACGCCATCCCGGGCAAAGCGCTCGCTGGCACTGCGGCCGTCGCTCAGGGCCAGCGTTACGCCATCGATGTGCAGCACACCCGCGCCGTCGGTCACGCGCACTGGCAGGCCGTGTTCGTGCGCCAGGTCGATGAGTGCGGCGGCGGGGCCCAGTTCGCCTTCGGCGATGACACTGCCTATGGTGTAGCCGGCAGGGGTGTCGGCGCCGGAGGTGACCGCGTCGCCTGTCTGCGCCTGCGCGTCATAACGGTAGAAGCCGCGCCCGCTCTTGCGCCCCAGCCAGCCGGCGTCGACCAGCTCCTTCTGCAGCAATGACGGTTTGTAGCGCGGATCCTGGTAGAGCGCGTCGTAGACCGATTGGGTGACGGCGTAATTGACGTCGTGGCCGATCATGTCCATCAGTTCGAAGGCGCCCATACGGAAGCCGCCCGTCTCGCGCAGCACGCGATCCAGGGTGGCGGCATCGGCAGCACCCTCGGCCAGCAGGCGCAGTGCCTCGCCATAGTAGGGGCGGGCGATGCGATTGACGATGAAGCCCGGTGTGGAGCGGCAATGTACCGGGACTTTTTTCCAGGCCAGGGCGGTCTCGAAGATGGTGTGCACCACTGCCTCGGCACTGGCCTTGCCGCTGACCACCTCGACCAGCGGCAGCAGCGGTGCCGGGTTGAAGAAGTGCATGCCCACCACCTGCTGCGGCCGCGCCAGTCCGGCGGCGATGGCGGTGATCGACAGGGAGGACGTATTGCTGGCGATGATGGCGTCCGGGCGCAGCAGTTGCTCCAGTTGCGACAGCACGGCGATCTTCACGTCCAGTCGTTCGACGATGGCTTCGATCACCAGTGCGGCGCCGGCCAAATCCTGCAGGCTGCCGCCGCGCAGGCGGGCCAGGCAGGCATCGTGATGGGCCTGGTCTATCTTGCCCTTGGCCAGCAGTCGGGCGTAGCGGCTGCGGATGCCATCGAGGCCGCGTTCCAGTGCGCCCGCTGCGGCATCGTGCAAGACCACCGGGTGACCGGCGTCCAGAGCCACCTGGGCGATGCCGCTGCCCATGGCGCCGGCGCCGATGATGCCGATGAGGGTGTCTGGTTTCAAGGCGTTCATGTGGGTATGCAAAGAGGTCATGGCGTGCTCAGGCTGCGGCGGTGCGGGGCTTGGGCTTGACGCCCAGCAGAAGGGTGAACGCACCCACCAGCATCCATGCGCCGAAGTAATACTGGCCGGTGGCCAGGCTGCCGGTGGTGCTGGAGAGCCAGCCCACCAGCATCGGGCTGAACACGCTACCGATACCGGCCAAGGTGCTGAGCAGGGCGATGCCGGCCGCCAGTGCGGTGCCGGAAAGGAATTGCGCCGGCAGGATCCAGAACGGTCCGGTCAGGCTGAAGGTGCCCGCGGTCACCAGGGTCAGCATCGCCAGCGACAGGGGAATGCTGTTCTGCACCGAAGGCAGAGCGATCCAGCCGATGCCGGCGATGATGGCCGGGATGGCCACGTGCCAGCGGCGCTCGCCGGTGCGGTCGGAGTGACGGGCATTGAGATACTGGATGACGATGGCCGCAGCAAAGGGAATGGCCGAGAGCAGGCCCACCGTGGCGATGTCATGCACGCCCGCCTTGCGGATGATGGTGGGCAGCCAGAAGAACACGCCACCGGTACCGACCAGCACGGCCACGCCCATGCCGGCCAGCCAGTACAGCTGAGGATTACGTAGCGCGTCGCCGAAGGAATGCCCGCCGCCCTTGGGCTTGGCGGCCTGGTCGGCCTGCATGTCGGCCGTCACCAGGGCGCGTTCTTCGGGAGTGAGCCAGCGACAATGATCCGGCTTGTCATTCAGGTAGAAATAGGCCACCACGCCCAGCACGCAGGCTGGCAGGCCTTCGATGATGAACAGCCATTGCCAGCCGCGCATGCCCGCCACGCCCTCGAAGGCGTGCATCAGCCAACCCGAGAGCGGGCCGCCGATCAGTCCGGCCAGCGGGATGGAGGCGGTGAACAGGGCCGTGAAGCGTGCACGGCGCGACAGCGGAACCCAATAGGTGAGATAGAGCAGCATGCCCGGAAACAGCCCTGCCTCGGCCGCGCCCAGCAGCAGGCGCATCAGGTAGAAATGCGTGGCCGTCTGCATGAACGCCAGGGCGGCACAGAACAGGCCCCACAGCACCATGATGCGCAGCAGGGTCTTGCGCGCACCGATCTTTTGCAGCCACAGGTTGCTGGGGACTTCGAAGAGAATGTAACCGACATAGAAGATGCCGGCGCCGATGCCATAGATGGCATCGGTGAAATTGAGATCGGCCAGGAAGTGCAGCTTGGCGAAGCCGACATTGGAGCGGTCGATGAAGGAGACCACGTACACCAGCATCAGGAAGGGCATGATGCGCCACAGGATCTTGCGGTAGGTGGCATCGGCCAGCGTGGCGCGGTCCGCCGCGACAGACTGGCCAGCGGCCTGCCCCAGCGGAGGGGAATCAGCGTTGCTCATCGGGTCTCCTCGTTCATTGTTCTTTATGGATGCTGTTGAAAGCGCCTGTCCCGTGCAAGGACAACTCTCTAAAATCATTAGGTCATACTTATGACCTTTTGGCGAGAATACCGCGCCCATGCCTCACTGTCAAATCCAGGATGAGGGAGGTCGGCCACGGTGGCGTTCAAGTGCGCCGCCGCTGCGATCTGTCCGACGGACGGGGCTATTGCAACCCCAGCTTCTCCCAGCGGTAGGAAAACTGGCGCGGTGTGAGCCCCAGCAACTGTGCGGCACGGGACTTGTTGCCGGCGCTTTGCGCCAGCGCCGCCTTCAGTTGCGCCGCCGAATGCGAAGCGGCCGGTGCATAGGGCCTGACCGCCATGGCCGCCGGCGCTGGCGGTTGCATGTCGGGCGCGGCGTGCGGC
>NZ_DASQOH010000046.1:0-51196 GCF_035644555.1 Herbaspirillum sp. | reverse complement strand
CGCCAACGCTGTCGATCGTCGTCGAACGTGAAGAGAAAATCCGCCGCTTCGTCCCGCGCGATTACTGGGAAGTGCGCGCCGAATTCGCGTGCGCGGCCGGTTTCTACGAAGGCAAGTGGTTCGATCCGAAGTTCAAGCGCGACGAGTTCGATCCGGAAAAGCGCGACTCGCGCCTCTGGAGCCTGCCGGCCGCCGAAACGATCGTCGCCGCATGTCGCGACCAGATCGGCACGGTCAGCGAGGAATCGAAGCCGTCGACGCAACTGTCGCCGCTGCTGTTCGACCTGACGAGCCTGCAGCGCGAGGCGAACGGCCGTTTCGGCTTCTCCGCGAAGAACACGCTGGGCCTCGCGCAGGCGCTGTATGAAAAGCACAAGGTGCTGACCTACCCGCGTACCGATTCGCGCCACCTGCCCGAGGACTACATCAACACCGTCAAGGACACGATGGAGGCGCTCTCGGAGAACAACAACTACCACCAGTTCTCCAAGCAGATCTTGAAGCAAGGCTGGGTCAAGCCCAACAAGCGTATCTTCGACAACACCAAGATCAGCGACCACTTCGCCATCATCCCGACCACCCAGGTGCCCAAGAACCTGTCGGAACCGGAACAGAAGCTCTACGACCTGGTGACGCGCCGCTTCATGGCGGTGTTCTTCCCGCCGGCCGAGTTCCAGGTGACCACCCGCTTCACGGAAGTGTCGGGTCACCAGTTCAAGAGCGAAGGCAAGGTCATGATCAACCCCGGCTGGCTGGCCATCTACGGCAAGCAGGTCGAGGAAGACGACAAGGACAAGGAAGGCGGCGGCAATCTGGTGGCCGTGGCCCCGGGCGAAAAGGTCAAGACCGACAAGGTCACTGCCAACGGCCTGGTCACCAAGCCGCCCGCCCGCTACACGGAAGCCACGCTGCTGTCGGCCATGGAAGGTGCGGGCAAGCTGGTGGATTCGGACGAATTGCGCGAGGCCATGGCCGGCAAGGGCCTGGGTACGCCAGCCACGCGTGCGGCCATCATCGAAGGCCTGCTGAACGAAAAGTACCTGCTGCGCGAAGGCCGCGAGATGATGCCCACCGCCAAGGCCTTCCAGCTGATGACGCTGCTGCACGGCCTGGGTGTGGATGAACTGACCGAACCGGAACTGACCGGCGAGTGGGAGCACAAGCTGGCCCAGATGGAGCGCGGCAAGATCAGCCGTGACGAGTTCATGCGCGAGATCGCGCAGATGACCCAGATCATCGTCAAGCGCGCCAAGGAATACGACAACGACACCATCCCCGGCGACTACGCGACCCTGCAGACGCCTTGCCCCAATTGCGGTGGTGTGGTGAAGGAAAACTATCGTCGCTTCGCCTGCACCAAGTGCGAATTCTCGATGAGCAAGGTGCCTGGTGGTCGTCAGTTCGAGATCGCCGAAGTGGAAGAACTGCTGCAGACCCGCACCATCGGCCCGCTGCAGGGTTTCCGCTCGAAGATGGGCCGTCCGTTCGCGGCCATCCTGAAGATTTCGCGCGACGAAGAGATCAAGAACTACAAGCTGGAATTCGACTTCGGCCAGGATCAGGCCGATGGCGAGGGCGGCGAACCGGTGGACTTCAGCGAACAGACCCCGCTGGGCGCCTGCCCGAAGTGCGGCAGCGGCGTCTACGAGATGGGCCTGGCCTATGTCTGCGAAAAGACCGTGGCCAAGCCCAAGGCCTGCGACTTCCGCAGCAGCCGCATCATCCTGCAGCAGGAAATCCTGCCCGAGCAGATGGCCAAGCTCTTGAACGACGGCAAGACCGACCTGCTGCCGGGCTTCATCTCGCAACGTACCCGCCGGCCGTTCAAGGCCTTCCTGGTGCGCGGCAAGGACGGCAAGATCAGCTTCGAGTTCGAGGAACGCAAGGCCAAGGCACCGGCCAAGGGCAAGGCCGCTGCAGCCGAAGCCGGTGACGGTGCGGATGAGGCGGTAGCCAAGCCAGCCGCCAAGAAGACGGCGACCAAGACCACGGCCACCAAGACCAAGGCGGCAGCCAAGCCAGCAGCGGCCAAGAAGCCGGCACTGCGCAAGGCCACCCCGAAGAAGGCGGCAGCACCGGACGCCTGATTTTTGCTGGTCTGAAACGACAAAGCCCTCGCACGTCACAGTGCGAGGGCTTTTGTTTTTTTGCGAACGATTTTTCAGCTACTTTCCGTTCGGACTGAGTAGGCCCGCCAGGGCCGTATCGAAGGCGCTCCATGGACCACCGTCCGGCGCGTCTTCGATACGCGGCTGCGCCGCGACTCAGTCCGAACGGGAGGAGGTGGGTTGGCTGGCGCGTGTTCAGTCGCCGTAGACCACCGTCAACGGCGCATGGTCGGAAAAGCGCTGCTCCTTGTAGATCGCCGCGCTCACCGCCTTGGCGGCGATGCCCGGCGTGGAGACGTGGTAATCGATACGCCACCCCACGTTGTTGGCCCAGGCCTGGCCGCGATTGCTCCACCAGGTGTAGGCCTCGCCGGTGGTCTCGGGATGCAGGCGGCGGTACACGTCCACCAGGCCCAGCTGGTCGAAGATGCGCGTCATCCAGGCGCGCTCCTCCGGCAGGAAGCCGGAATTCTTCTGGTTGCTCTTCCAGTTCTTCAGGTCGATTTCCTTGTGGGCTATGTTCCAGTCGCCGCAGATGACGACTTCGCGGCCACTCTTTTCCAGGTCCATCAGGTGCGGCAGGAAGGCTTCCATGAAGCGGAACTTGGCTTCCTGGCGTTCCTCGCTGGAGGAGCCCGAGGGTGCGTAGAGCGAAATCACGGTGAGGTCGCCATAGTCGCATTCCACATAGCGGCCTTCATCATCGAACTCGGTATTGCCGAAGCCGATGCGCACCGAATCCGGCTGGCGGCGGCTGTAGACGCCCACGCCCGAGTAGCCTTTTTTCTGGGCATAGTGGAAATGCCCGACATAACCGGCCGGGGCCAGGAATTCATCGGTCATGTCGGCCGCCTGGGCCTTCAGTTCCTGCACGCAGACGAAGTCCGGCGCTTCCTTTTGCAGCCATTCGAAGAAGCCCTTCTTGGCGGCCGAGCGGATTCCGTTGAGGTTGGCGGAGACGATTTTTGGCATGGGATTCCTGTTTGCTTGCTGCGGGAGAGTGTTCAATCAGGCCGGTAGCATAACCGATAGGGTGAATCATTTAAAATGGCGGCCTGATGAAGGCTTCGCCGTCACCTCCGCTTGCTTGTCGGCAAGCGTGCAGGCCGGCTCCTTCCGTTTTGACTCTTCCCGGGAAATGCATTGTGAGCAACTTGAGACAGGAATTCATTGAATTCGCGGTGTCGGCCGGCGTGCTGCGCTTTGGCGAATTCGTCACCAAGGCAGGTCGTACCTCGCCTTACTTCTTCAACGCCGGTCTGTTCAGCGAAGGCGCGACGCTGGCGCAGGTGGCGCGCTTCTACGCCCAGACCCTGCAGGATTCCGGCGTGGAATATGACATGTTGTTCGGCCCCGCCTACAAGGGCATCACGCTGGCCTCGGCCACCGCCGTGGCGCTGGCCGGCATGGGAGGCAACGTGCCGTTCGCCTTCAACCGCAAGGAAGCCAAGGACCACGGTGAAGGCGGCACCATCGTCGGCGCCAAGCTGCAGGGCAAGGTCGTCATCATCGACGACGTGATCTCGGCCGGCACTTCGGTGCGTGAATCGGTGGACATGATCCGCGCCGCCGGCGCCACCCCCTGTGCGGTGCTGATCGCACTGGACCGCATGGAGCGCTCGGGCAAGGATGGCGCCCTGTCCGAACTGTCGGCCGTGCAGGAAGTGGCGCGCGAATACGGCATGCCGGTCATTTCCATCGGCAACCTGGATGACCTGTTCGAGTACATCTCCACCGGCGGCGATGCGCGCCTGACCCAGTACAAGGATGCGGTGGCGGCCTATCGCACACGTTACGGCGTCTGAGTTTGCGCCAAAAGGCGCAAAAAGGCGTCAAAGATGAACAAAAGGCTGCATCTTCGTTGATGCAGCCTTTTGCTTCTTCAGCTACGGATCATAGCGGCTTGATGGCCCCCGCCACGTGCTGGCGTTGCAGCCGGTCGTCGAGTTCACCCACCTGGGCCGCCACGGCATTCTCGGTCTGCTCCACGCGCTGGTGGATGTCGCGTTGCAGGGCATCCAGGCGTTGCGCCAGCAGGGTCTGCTGCTCTGTCTGGCGGCGCTGCAGCTGTTCCAGCTCGGTCTTGAGGTAGCTGCGCAAGTCGTTGAAGCGCGAGTGCTCGGCCTGGTCGGCCAGCGTGCGCTGGGCTTCCAGCTGCTTGGTCAGGCGCCGGCTCTCCAGCATCACGCTGGTCTGCAGGGCCAGGATGTAGAGCAGGAAGAAGGCCGTCAGCACGATCACCACCCCCAGCATCACGGCTCCCAGCGGCGCCTGGAATTCGGTATAGATCAGCGACAGGGTGGTGGTGGCGGTAAAGGCCGTCCAGTTGACGGCGGCGAAGATGGCGACCAGCGCCAGCAGCACGATGAGGAAAATGGTCCGGAATTTCATGGCAGCCTCCTGATGTTGTCGAATGTGTCGGCAGGCGCACGCAAGTGCTTGTCATGGCGACAATATGAATTTCTTGGACTGCGACACAGGCGGGGATGTTCCTTCTAGTTGTCATCCGGAAACCGAAAACGAAAAAGCCGGCTTGAAAGCCGGCTTTACATGGGCGAAGGGGTAGGAGGGATCAGGCCGCCGCCAGCGCCTTCTCCAGCAACTGGTGCAATTCGGCGAACTGCGGCTCGCCCACATAACGCTTGATGATGTTGCCATCCTTGCCGATGACGAAGGTGGTGGGGGTCAGCTTGACGTCGCCGAAGGCCTTGGCCAAGGTATCCTGCGGGTCGAGGGCGACCTTGAAGGGCAGCTTGCGGGTCTCGGTGTAGTTCAGCACGTAGTTGGGCGGGTCATAGCTCATGGCCACGGCCACGAAGTCCAGGCCACGGTCCTTGAACTTGTTGTAGGTCTCGATCATCTGCGGCATTTCGCCCACACAGGTGGTGCAGCTGGTGGCCCAGAAGTTGACCATCACCACTTTGCCCCGCAGGTCCTTGAGTGCCACCTGCTGGCCATCGAGCTTGGTAAAGGTGACATCGGGCGCGGCGTTGCCGGCATTGACCTTGAAGTAGGCGAAGGCGGCGATTGCGGCCACCGCCACCAGGGCTGCCAGCTTGATCATGAGGCCGCGTTGGGACGCATTTGCCTGTGCTTGCATGGAAAACTCCGCATTCCGGATTCGAGGGAGGGGCATGGCCCCGGTCGCTTATCCGGTCATTATAGACTGCGCCGCCCGATCCTGCGGGCTGCGCCCCAATTGGAAACCGCCGGACGGGCCGGCGGTTTGACTTGCATCAGAGGCTTTCAGCGATGGCCGATCAGCTGGTGGACTTGTTCTCGCTGGCCGGCTTGCGCTGGAAATCCTGCAGCTGTTCTTCGGTGATGTATTCGAACAGCGTGACCACCTTGGTCACATCCGACACGCCGCTGGCGATCTGGGCGGCGCGCTGGCCTTCGCGCTGGGTCACGCGGCCCATCATGTAGACGATGCCACGCTCGGTGGTGACCTTGAAGGCGCTGGAATACAGCGACTTGTCATCCACCAGGCTGGCCAGCACCTTGCTGGTGATGAGCGCGTCGCTGGAGCGCGAGCCGAAGCTGGAGGACGGCCCCACCTGCAGCTCGTTGTACACCGTCTCGACGTTCTGCATGCCCTTGATTTCGCGCTCGGCGGCGGCCTTGGAGGCTTCGTCGGGCACTTCGCCGGACAGCAGCACCTTGCGGTTGAAGGCGGTCACGTTGACGTGGGAGCCGGCGGCCACCACTTCGGGAATGCGGGCTTCGCCCTTGACCACGATCGCTTTGTCCTCCGTCTGCGCGCCCAGGGTACGGCGGTCGGTGGCGGCGAAGGTGGTCGCCAGCGCACCGCCGGCCAACACCGCGAAACAGCCCTGCAGGCTCAGTGCCAGCATGCCGCCCAGGGCCACCGCCGCCAGCGGGCGGCGCATCCGTGTGAACAACGATCGTGCATCACTCATTCGCATCATCTCCAAAAAGCGCGACGTCGATACCGTCGCAAATGCAGTGCAGGGATACCAGATGCACTTCCTGGATGCGCGCGGTACGGTCATGCGGCACACAGATATGCACATCGGCATCGGTGAGGACCTTGCCGATCTTGCCACCACCCTTGCCGGTCAGCGCCACCACGCGCATGTCGCGTTCGTGGGCCACTTCGATGGCCGCCAGGATGTTGCCCGAATTGCCCGAGGTGGAGAAGGCCAGCAGGACGTCGCCCGCCTGGCCGAAGGCCTGCACCTGCTTCGAGAAAATCTCCTGGTAGCTGTAATCGTTGCCCACAGCGGTGAGGATGGAGGTGTCGGTGGTCAGAGCCATGGCCGGCAGCGGAAGGCGCTCGCGTTCGAAGCGGCCCACCAGTTCGGCCGCGAAGTGCTGGCTGTCGGCGGCCGATCCGCCGTTGCCACAGGCAAGAATCTTGTTGCCATTCGACAGTGCGGTGAACATAAGTTCAATTGCCTGTTCGATCGGTTGCGCCAGTACGCTGGCTGCCTTCATCTTCAGGTCGGCGCTTTCCTGGAAATGGGCGAGGATGCGGGGATTTGTCATAGTGGCTGCGATTATAGAGGACTTGAACGCGGCCAAGTCCGTGCAATTCGTAAAGAGAAGTTTCCGGAATCCGGTCGCACATGATACGCCAGCGGCGACCCGCTGCAAATCTTCGCTCAGGCATCGATGGCGTTGCGCAGCCACTGCAACTGACCGCCTTCGAGCGCGATCACGTCGAAGCGGCAGGCCGGCGTCTGGCGCTGGGCCTGCAGCCAGACCTGGGCTGCCAGCAGCAGGCGCCGCTGCTTGGCTGGCGTGACGCTGGCTGCAGCCCCGCCAAAGGCGGCACTGGCGCGGGCCCGCACTTCCACGAAGACCACCGTGGCGCCCTCGCGCAGGATCAGGTCGATTTCGCCGCCGCGGCAGCGGAAATTGCGCTCCACCAGCTGCAGGCCCTGCTGTTGCAGGTAGGCCAGCGCCTGGTCCTCGGCCGCGTCGCCGGTGCGCTGGCGTGCGGTCCGCCGCAACAGGTCGTGCAGCGCCATGGCGGTGTCAGTACTGGTCGGCCATCGGCACCGGCCAGCCATCCTGATACACCGCCTGGGTCTCCTGGCGCTGGAAATAGGTGGTGCCGCCGCCGATCATGTTGACCGTCAGGCGCCCGGTAACGCCATCGATATCGAAGCTGGACTGCTTCTGGGCGATGCCGTAGGCGACCCGATAGGCATCGATGCCCAGTGCATACAGGCGCGCCAGGTCGGGGCTGGGGCGCTCGCCGTCATTGATCGCCGGGCGCGGATAGCGGGTCACGGCCACATTGTCCGGCTGCAGTTGCCAGGGGATGTCGAGCAGGCGCACACCATCCAGCTCGGGTAGCTTGTCGTTGGGGTTGTCGCGCTTGAGGGTGTAGGGATTGATCTGGGAGGTGCCGTACAGTGGCAGCTCGTTGCCCACGGCGCTGCGCAGCTGCACGGTCTGTGCCGCATCCAGGGCGACGAAGATCAGGGCCGGCTTTTCCTGCTCCACCCGCTTGGCCAGCTGTGCCAGACCGGGTGCGGAGAGGGCATTGGCGGGCGTACTCAGTTCCAGTGTTTCGACCTGCAGGCCGAGCTGGCGGGCACGCAGCTGGAAGGAGCGGGCGGCGCGCTTTTGCCAGGCGATGTTGGTGGCGATGGCGAAGATCTTGCCCGGCGCCTTTTCCTTTTCCACCCAGTTGGCCACCTGGCGCGCCTCTTCGTCGATGGACAGGCCGACCGCCAGCATCTGCGGCGGCAACTGCAGGTCGGCTTCGCCATTCATGTCCGGCTGGGCCAGCGCGATGGTGGGTTTGTAGACGCGACCGCTCTGGGCCACGGCGGTCACGGCGCTGCGCGAGAGTGGACCGATCACGATGTCGTACTTGGCGGCCGCCTCGTCGTAGGCGCGCTGCATGTCGGGCACAGAATCGCCGGTATCGACGATGGCCAGCTGGATGTTTTCCTTCTGGCGCGCATAGGCGGTCAGGAAGCCGGTGCGTACCGCATCGGAGGCAGCACCGAAGGCACCGCTGCGGCCTGGCAGCAGCAGCGCCATGCGGATCGGGAGGGCGGCCGGCGGGGGAGCCGACAGGGCATTGGCGGCCGACTGCATTTCCGGCGAACTGCCCGGCGGCAGCATCGCCGGTGCGGGATCGCTGGTGGCCGAAGGCAAGGTCGGAGTGGCAGCCTGTGCCAGCAGGGGTACACTGTCGGCTGCCGCAGCCGGTTGCGCCACCATCCAGGGCGCCAGCAAACCGGCCAGCAGCGCCGCATGCGCGGTCATTTTCTTCAAACCTGTGAACATCCCGCCTCCTCCAATGAATCAGAATTCCAGCGTAGCCGCCGCCATCCTGCAGGATGCCGCCCAGCAGACCTATCCGGTGTCGGCATTATATGTGCTGGCCACGCCCATCGGGAATGTCTGCGACATCAGCCTGCGCGGCCTGCACCTGTTGAGTATCGCCGACGCGGTGGCCTGCGAGGATACCCGCAATACCAGCCAGCTGCTGCAGCGCTATGGCCTGTCCCGCCCCTTGATGGCCACCCACGAACACAACGAGCGCGAAGCCGCCGACAAGATCGTCGAGCGCCTGCGTGCCGGCCAGCGCGTGGCGCTGGTGTCTGACGCCGGCACGCCGGCCGTCTCCGACCCCGGTGCCAAGGTGGTCGATGCGGTGCGGGCTGCCGGGTTCCGGGTGATTCCCCTGCCCGGGGCATCGGCGGCGATCACCGCGCTGTCGGCCTCGGGCCTGACCGATGCACGCTTCCAATTCGTGGGCTTCTTGCCCAGCAAGACCCGCCAGCGCGAGAGCGCGCTGCAGGAGCTGACCGGGGTGCAGGCGGCGCTGGTGTTCTATGAAGCGCCGCATCGCATCGTCGAGACCGTGCAGTCCATGTTGCAGGTCTTCGGTCCGCAGCGCCAGGTGGTGCTGGCGCGCGAGCTGACCAAGCTGTTCGAGGACATCCACCGCGGCCCGCTGGGCGAGGCACCGGCCTGGCTGGAGCAGGACGCCAACCGCCAGCGGGGCGAATTCGTGATCTTGCTGGAAGGCGCGCCGCCGGCCAAAGACGAGGATGCCGAGGGCGAACGCGTGCTGCGCATCCTGCTGGAAGAACTGCCGCTGAAACAGGCGGCCGCGCTGGCGGCACAGATCACCGGCCAGAAAAAGAACGCCCTGTACGAACGCGCCCTGCAACTGCGGCAGGACGCGGAGGATGAACAGCCCTAGCGCTCGACGATGAAGGGCGTACCGGCGCTGCGCTGGCGCACCAGCATGGCGGCGTTCTGGGCGGCCGGCCGGGTCGGATAGGGACCGGCATACAGGCGATACAGGCCGTTGACCTGCACCGCCTGCATGCTGTCGACGATGCCCGAGAGGCTGGGCAGCAGCTTGTCGCGCGCCACCAGGGCATTGGCTTCCTGCGAATAGGCGCCGAACTGCAGGTAGTAGCCAGCCGTCAGCGGCACCGCCTGGGGCATCGCCGGCGAGGGCGCCGAACCGCTGGCCACGGCATTGATGATGCCACCGCCTCCAGCCAGACCGGCGCCGCCGGCGGCGCTGCTGGTGCTGGCATTGATCGGCTGCACCGCTGCCACCGTGGGCTGCGGCGGCAGGCCCTGGGCGCTCACGGTATTGATCTCGACCGCGCCGGTGGACACCCCGCTGCCATTGCCGTTGCTATTGCCGGAGACCCGGTTGATCGGGTCGTCGGCGGCCAGGGTGGTGCCGTTGCGGCGCGCATCGGCCATCCGTTGCGCCTCTTCGGGCAGGATGCGTTCCACTTCCAGTTCGCTGCTGCCGGTCCCCAGGTAGCCCAGCTTCAGCGCGGCGGTGTAGGACAGGTCGATGATGCGGCTGGAGTGGAAGGGCCCGCGGTCGTTGATGCGCACGATGACCTGCTTGCCGGTCTTCAGGTTGGTCACCCGGGCGTAGGACGGGATGGGCAGCGTGGGATGCGCGGCGGTCATCTTGTACATGTCGTACAGCTCGCCCGAGGACGTCTTCTGGCCATGGAATTTCTTGCCGTACCAGCTGCCGATGCCACGCTGGATGAAAGGCTGGTTGTCGGTGATGGGCACGTAGGTCTTGCCGAACACGGCATAGGGCCGGCTGGCCGCCCTGGAGATGGGCTCCACCTGCGGTTCGGCATCGGCCACGTCGAGCAGGCCGTCGGGGATGTGGTCGCCCGGGCCGTCATCCTTGTAATAGCCGCCGCGTCCGGAACCCGCCGCCGGCAGGGCCGGGACATTGGAGGGACGGCCGCCGGAGGCCTTGACCGGGGTCGAGGGCGCCTGCGCGGTCTGGCGCGTGGCCTGCTGGGAGGTGCCGCAGGCAGCCAGCAGCAGCGGCAGCAGCAGCGTGCCCCAGCGCAGGGCCTGGCCGCAGGGGGCGAGGCGGTGGTGATGTTCTAGAGTGGGAGTTCCCATAGCCTGTCCTTGGTCAACAGTCGATGCGCCGGGCCTGTGCAGCCTGGCCCGGCCGGAATGTTCGCAACGATACCAGAGTGCAATGCACCCAAGCTGACAACTCGTCAGTGCCGCAAGTTCACGACCCCTGCCGGAGTTGCCGGATGGACAGCAGTGATCGGGCGCCGCCCGCTCAGCTCTGCACCAGCTTGCGATGGCGCTGGATGCTCATCAGGATGCCCGCGCCCAGCCCCAGCGTCACCAGGGCGGTGCCGCCATAGCTCATGAAGGGCAATGGCACCCCCACCACCGGCAGGATGCCGCTGACCATGCCCATGTTCACGAAGGCGTAGGTGAAGAAGATCATGGTGATGGCCCCGCCCAGCAGGCGGGTGAACAGCGTGGGCGCATTGGCCGTGATCATCAGGCCGCGTCCGATCAGCAGCAGGTACAGCACCAGCAGCACGATGTTGCCGATCAGCCCGAACTCCTCGGAATAGACCGAGAAGATGAAGTCGGTGGTGCGTTCGGGAATGAATTCCAGGTGCGTCTGGGTGCCCATCAGCCAGCCCTTGCCGGTCACCCCGCCGGAGCCGATGGCGATGGTGGACTGGATGATGTGGAAGCCCTTGCCCAGCGGGTCGGAGGTCGGATCGATGAGCATCATCACGCGCTGGCGCTGGTAATCGTGCATGAAGGACCACACCACCGGCAGGCTGGCCGCGCCGGCCACGACCAGGCCCAGCAGGATCTTCCACGGCAGGCCGGCGAAGAAGATCACGTAGAAGCCGGCCGCCAGCACCAGCAGGCCGGTGCCCAGGTCGGGCTGGCGGATGATCAGGAAGCCCGGGATCAGCAGCAGGATCGCCGCCACCACGAAGGCATCCCAGCGCAGCATGCCTTCCCGTTTCTGGAAATACCAGGCCAGCATCAGCGGCATGGCGATCTTCATGATTTCCGAGGGCTGTACCACCATGCCGATATTGAGCCAGCGGCGCGAACCCTTCTTGATGATGCCGAACAGGGCCACCGCGATGAGCAGGGTCACCCCCACCGTATAGACCGGCACCGCCAGCCGCAGCAGCAGCTGCGGCGAGACGTTGGCGGCGGCCCACATGACGATGAATGCCACCAGGATATTGCGCAACTGGTCTTCGACCCGGCCAGGGAAGTTCATCCCGGCCGAATACAGGGTCACGATGCCCACCGACAGGATCAGGAAGACGATCAGCGACAGCGCGCCGTCGAACACCGTCAGGTGCGGCTTGATGATTTGCCAAAGGGGCGGACGTTGCAGGCTCATGCCGGCTCCTGGTACGTACTGCGTTGTTGCGATGTCGGGCCATGCGCACCGGATGGCGGCGCGCCGGTGTTCGGTTCAGATGCTGCGCGCCCTCATTCCTGCACATCCGGCTGGACCGTGGGCGTATTGGCGTTGTCCTCGGTGGTGGGACCTTCGACCGGGGCATCCGGGCTCACCGCCTCCGGCGCGACCGACTTGATCGGCTCGTTGGGGCGCTTGCCCAGCATGAAGTAATCCATGGCCTTGCGCACCAGCGGCGCGGCCACGCCGGCGCCCCAGCCACCGTTCTCGACCACGGCGGCAATCGCGATGCGCGGCGCGTCGGCCGGGGCAAAGCCGATGTACAGGCCGTTGTCGTGGTAGATGCGGGACAGTTTCTTGGAATCATACTTCTGGTTCTTGGCGATGTTGACCACCTGCGCCGTACCGGTCTTGCCGCCCGACTCGTACGGGGCGCCACGGAAGGCGGCCGCGCCGGTGCCTTCCTTGACCACGCCGACCATGGCGCGCTTGATGAAGTCGATGTTTTCCTGCTTCAACGGGATGCGGTAGCTTTCCTTGGGCACGGTCTCGGTGCGCTCGTGGGTCACGCCATCCTCGATGATCTTGACCAGGTGCGGCTTCATCACCACGCCATTGTTGGCCAGGATGGCGGTGGCCTGGGCCATCTGCAGCGGAGTGAAGCTGTTGTAGCCCTGGCCGATGCCCAGCGAGACCGTATCGCCGGCGATCCAGCGCTTCTGCTCGGGTTTGCGGAAGGCGTTGCGTTTCCACTCGGTGGAGGGCAGGATGCCGCGTTTCTCGTGTTCCAGGTCGATGCCGGTGATCTGGCCGAAGCCGAAGGGCTTCATGAAGTCATGGATGGCGTTGACCCCCATGTCGTTGGCCAGCATGTAGTAGTAGGTATCGCAGGACACCACCACCGAGCGGTACATGTCGACGATGCCGTGGCCGCCTTCCTTGTCATCGCGGAAACGGTGGTTGCCCAGGATGAAATAGCCCGGATCGCGGATGGCGTCCTGCGGGCGCCGCTTGCCCAGCTCCAGCGCGGCCAGCGCCATGAAGGGCTTGTAGGTTGAACCGGGCGAGTAGACCCCGGACAGGGGGCGGTTCAGCAGCGGCCGGTCGGGCGACTTGTTGAGCTCGTCCCAGCTCTGCTGGTCGATACCTTCGACGAACAGGTTGGGATCGTAGGAGGGCTGCGAGACATAGGCCAGGATATCGCCGGTGGCCGGATTGATCGCCACCAGCGCCCCCTTCTGGTCGCCGAAGGCCTCCTCCACCACCTTCTGCAGCTCGATGTCGATGGACAGGATCAGGTTCTTGCCGGGCGTGGCCGGGGTACGCGAGAGCGAGCGCACCGCCCGTCCGCTGGCCGAGATTTCCACTTCCTCGTAGCCGGTGGTGCCGTGCAGCTGGCTTTCGTAGCTTTTTTCCAGGCCTTCCTTGCCGATGTAGTCGGTGCCGTTGTAGTTGGCCTCGTCGTCGGAATCGGCGATGCGCTCGGCATCGCGCTGGCTGATGCGGCCGATGTAGCCGATCACGTGGGCAGCAGTCTTGCCGTACGGATACTGACGGAACAGGCGGGCCTGCACCTCCACCCCGGGGAAGCGATAGCGCTGGGCCGTGAACTTGGCCACTTCCTCGTCGGTCAGGCGGGTGCGGATGGGTACGCTTTCGAAGTTCTTGGATTCTTCCTGCAGACGGCGGAAGCGACGCCGGTCGCGCGGCTGGATTTCCACGATCGTGCCCAGCTCGTCGATCAGGTCATCGATGTTGGTCTTGATCTTGGAAGGCGTGATTTCCAGCGTGTACGCGGAATAGTTGCGTGCCAGCACTACGCCGTTGCGGTCCAGGATCAGGCCGCGATTGGGCACGATGGGCACCACCGAGATGCGGTTTTCCTCGGCCTGGGCAGCGTAGGCATCGTGACGCACCACCTGCAGCCACAGGAAACGCGCCAGCAGCAGGCTGAAGCAGACCAGCACCAGCACGCTGGCCGCCAGCAGGCGCATGCGGAACAGCCTCAGCTCATGCGCGGTATTCTTGAATTCGGTCATGCTGCTTGCACCTGGCCCCTCAGATGGGGCGATTCTCGTCGCGATTCACGGCGCGGCGCTGCGGCGCCAGCAGCAGCAGGCTGACCACCGGCCACAGCAGCGCCGACACCAGGCTCTCGCTGAAATAGAACCAGTCCGGCGACTTGCCCGTCACCAGCAGCTGGATCACCAGCTGCACCGCCTGTGCCAGCAGCATCAGCGGCAGCACGTGCAGCGCCTGCGTGCGCAGCGGGAACCACAGCACCCGGCGGTGGATCATGATGGCGAAGTAGGACAGCAGGGTATAGGCCAGCGCGTTCTCGCCCAGCAGGGTGGCCTCGTTGACGTCCATCAGCAGGCCCATCAGGAAGGCCACGCTGATGCCCACCTTGCGCGGCTGGTGGATGTTCCAGAACACCAGCGCCAGCGCCACGAAGTCGGGTACGCCGACCATCTGGCCCCAGGGCATGAGGTTGAGCACGAAGGCTACGATCAGGCTGAACGCGATGAACAGCGGACTGGCCGGCAGGAGGATGTATTGGTTGTTCATCGTGCGGATTCCTTGGCGGCCGGCTTGGCGCTCGGGGTGGCTGCGGGCGCAGCAGCAGGTGTGGCAGCCGTGGCTGCAGCGGCCGGCTTGGCCGGCGCTGTCACGTTGGCGCCGCCCTTGCGTTCTTCGGCCGGTTTGTCCTTGGCCGGGGTGCCGGCTTCCTCGGCGCTGTTGTCGCGGGTGCTGTCACGCAGGCGGCGCTTGAAGAGCTTGGCCGACTTTTCGTCGATCACGTCCGGCTCCGGGCGCGGCGGCAGGTTCTGTTCCACCAGCAGGATCAGCAGCTGGCGATGGCGGTCAATGCCGGCCAGGGGGCGGCAGACGATGCGGGCGAAGGAATCGGCCGAGCGCGTCTCCACCAGCGCCACGCTGGCCACCGACAGGCCCGGCGGATAGACGCCATCGATGCCCGAGGTCACCAGCACGTCACCCTTCTGGATATCGGCATTGGCCGGCATGAAGCGCAGGTCCAGCGCGCCGGTCTGGCCACGGCCGTAGGCCACGCTGCGCAGGCCGTTGCGCAGGACCTGGACCGGGATGGCCTGATCCTTGTCGGTCAGCAGCGTGACCTCCGAGGTGAACGGGAACACCCGCGTCACCTGGCCCACGATACCGACCTCGTCGATCACCGGCTGGCCCGCCGTCACGCCCTGCTGTGAACCACGGTTGAGGATGATCTTGCGGGTAAACGGGTCACGGGCGTCGTACAGGATCTCGCCGACGATGGACTTGACCGGCACCTTCTGCTGCATGTCCAGGAGCTTGCGCAACTGGGCATTTTCCGCCGCCAGCAGGCGCTCCTGCTGCATCAGTTGGGCATTGACGATCTGTTGCTGGCGCAGCTCGTGGTTTTCCCGCTGCAGCGAGGCCATCGAGGAAAAATAGTCGCTCGAATTGGTGATGGCATCGCGCGGGATCATGGCCACCGTCTGGAACGGATAGAGCGCGGTGCCCAGCGCCTGGCGCAGCGTACCCAGTACGTGCATGCGGGCGTCGACCACCAGCATCACGACCGACAGCAATGCGAAGACGGTCACGCGCACCCGGGCCGAGGCGCCCTGCTTGAAGAGTGGTGGGATTTCCATGGCGTCAGGCCGCCGGCAGGGCCGCGTGGCGCGGCCGTCTGCAGGCGGAGAACTCACTTCCTGCGTCGAAAACGATAACAAAAAGGGGAGCCGAGGCGTTCACCCGACCCAGCGCCAGCCGTGCCTGCCCCGGATGCGCACATGGGGTGCGCAAGGCGTGACAAGTCGGTCTGGACTGCGTCATATCGAACGTATCGGTTCCCCGCTCATCCGGCGGTACATCGCCGCCGGTTCTTGCTGATACTGCCAGTGGCCGGCCGGGCCTGAAGCTGCCGGGCCGGCCGTGGGTCATGCCGGATTACTCGGCCGAGAAGATCGAACCCAGCTTGTCCATACGGTCCAGCGCCATGCCCGAGCCGCGCACCACGCAGGTCAGCGGGTCTTCGGCGACGATCACCGGCAGGCCGGTTTCTTCCATCAGCAGGCGATCCAGGTCGCGCAGCAGCGCGCCGCCGCCGGTGAGCATCATGCCCTTTTCGGCGATGTCGGCGCCCAGTTCCGGCGGGGTCTGTTCCAGCGCGTTCTTCACGGCCGAAACGATGTTGTTCAGCGGATCGGTCAGGGCTTCCAGGATTTCATTGCTGGAGATGGTGAAGGAGCGCGGGATACCTTCGGACAGGTTGCGGCCCTTGACTTCCATTTCCTTGACTTCCGAACCCGGGAAGGCCGAGCCGATTTCCTTCTTGATCGCTTCGGCGGTCTGTTCGCCGATCAGCATGCCGTAGTTGCGGCGGATGTAGTTGACGATGGCTTCGTCGAACTTGTCGCCACCCACACGCACCGAACCCTTGTAGACCATGCCGCCCAGCGAGATGATGCCCACTTCCGTGGTACCGCCGCCGATGTCCACCACCATCGAACCGGTGGCATCCGAGACCGGCAGGCCCGAGCCGATGGCCGCGGCCATCGGTTCCTCGATCAGGTACACCTGGGAAGCACCGGCGCCCAGCGCCGATTCACGGATGGCGCGGCGTTCCACCTGGGTCGAACCGCAGGGTACGCAGATGATGATGCGGGGGGAGGGGCGGAACAGCTTGGAGTCGTGCACCATGCGGATGAACTGCTTCAACATCTGCTCGGTGACGGTGAAATCGGCGATCACGCCGTCCTTCATCGGGCGGATCGCCTCGATGTTGCCGGGCACCTTGCCCAGCATCTGCTTTGCTTCCTTGCCGACTGCCTGGATGGTCTTCTTGCCGTTGGGGCCGCCTTGCTGGCGGATCGCCACGACCGAAGGCTCGTCCAGCACGATGCCATGGCCGCGCGCGTAGATCAGCGTGTTCGCGGTGCCGAGGTCGATCGCCAGATCGTTGGAAAAGTAACTGCGGAGAAATCCAAACATGAGTTGTCCTGATGCGCCCGGCACGGGGCGCCTAGCTTTTTGATAGGGGGAGGTGTCCGTTCATGCTGCGGCGACGCGAAAATCAGGCGCCAGCAAGGCATTAATCCGACATTCTACCTTATAATTCCAGAGAAACCAGCAAGCCGGCCTGCCAAAAATATCCGCATCGCGAGACCTTCCGACCGCCATCTGGCGCGGGTTTGCCGTTTTTCACGCGATACAGCCACGACCCGGCCGGGGCGCCGCGCAAGCCCATTTGCCGACGGCACCGAGGCCCCGGAAACAGCTTCCGGCCTGACCGGCTACGGGTCTTCCCATTTCAACATCCTGCGGCGCGCCCGGCGCGTCCTTTCGACCATGTCACTTGCCCTTTCCGACGTCAAACGCATCGCCAACCTGTCCCGACTGGAGCTGACCGACGCCCAGGCCGGTGAAACGCTGGAAAAGCTCAATGGCATCTTTGCCCTGGTGGAGCAGATGAAAGCCATCGATACCTCCGGCGTGGAGCCGCTGTCGCACCCGATTGCCGCCATCGAACCGATGCTGGCACTGCGCCTGCGCGAGGACGCTGTCACCGAGTCCAATCGCCGCGAGGACTACCAGCAGCCGGCGCCGGCCACCCAGGATGGCCTGTACCTGGTACCCAAGGTAATCGAATAAACCGGGCTTAACCTGTCCGAACCTGACCGTTCCCGGCCCAGCCGGCCCGCAAGACCGCAGCGTAACCAATTCCATGTACAAGCTCACCCTCAAAGAACTGTCCGCGCAACTGCAAGCGCGCAAGATTTCCGCCACCGAACTGGCGACCCTGTTCCTGGACCGCATCGAGGCCAGCGACCTGAACGCCTTCCTGCATGTGGACCGCGCCCTCACGCTGGCCCAGGCGCAGGCCGCCGATGCCCGCCTGGCGGGCAATGAGGCCGGCCCCCTGACCGGCATCCCGATCGCCCACAAGGATATCTTCGTGACCCGCAACTGGCGCACCACGGCCGGTTCGCGCATGCTGCAGGACTACGTGAGCCCCTTCGACGCAACCGTGGTGGAACAGTTCAACGCCGCCGGCACCGTCACCCTGGGCAAGCTCAACTGCGACGAGTTCGCCATGGGCTCCAGCAACGAGAACTCCTTCTACGGTCCGGTGAAGAACCCCTGGGACAAGACCGCCATCCCCGGCGGCTCCTCGGGCGGCTCGGCCGCCGCCGTGGCCGCGCGCCTGGCGCCGGCGGCCACCGCCACCGACACCGGCGGCTCGATCCGCCAGCCGGCCTCGCTGTGCGGCGTCACCGGCATCAAGCCGACCTATGGCAGCGTCTCGCGCTACGGCATGATCGCCTTCGCCTCCTCGCTGGACCAGGGCGGCCCGATCGCCAAGACCGCCGAGGATTGCGGCCTGCTGTTGAACGCCATGACCGGCTTCGACGAGCGTGATTCCACCAGCCTGCAGCGCCCCAAGGAAGACTTCACCCGCTCGCTGAACCAGAGCCTGCAAGGCTTGCGCATCGGCGTGCCCAAGGAATTCTTCGGCGCCGGCCTGGCTGCCGACGTGGAAGCGGCCGTACGCGGCGCGCTGGCCGAATTCGAAAAGCTCGGTGCCACCCTGGTCGATATCTCCCTGCCCAAGACCGAACTGTCGATCCCCGTGTATTACGTGATCGCCCCGGCCGAGGCCTCGTCCAACCTGTCGCGTTTCGACGGCGTGCGCTACGGCCACCGTGCCGCCGACTACAAGGACCTGGCCGACATGTACAAGAAGTCGCGCGCCGAAGGCTTCGGCGAAGAGGTCAAGCGCCGCATCCTGGTGGGCTCCTACGTGCTCTCGCATGGCTATTACGACGCCTACTACCTGCAGGCCCAGAAGATCCGCCGCCTGATCGCCGAAGACTTCCAGCGCGCCCTGGCCGGCGAGAACCGCCAGTGCGACGTCATCATGGGCCCGGTCTCGCCCACCGTCGCCTGGGACCTCGGCGACAAGACCGACGACCCGGTGGCCAACTACCTGGCCGACATCTTCACGCTATCCACCAGCCTGGCCGGCCTGCCGGGCATGTCGATTCCCTGCGGCTTCGGTCAGGGTGAAAAGAACGGCAAACGCCCGGTCGGCCTGCAGATCATCGGCAACTACTTCGACGAGGCGCGCCTCTTGAACGTGGCGCACCAGTTCCAGCAGGCCACCGACTGGCACCTGCGCGAGCCGGCCTGAGGCCAGCCACCAGCGTCCGTCACCAACAACAGCATTCGCAAGGACAACATCATGCAGTGGGAAGTCGTCATCGGCCTCGAAACGCACACGCAGCTTTCGACCCAATCCAAGATCTTCAGCGGCAGCTCGACCCGCTTCGGCGCCGAGCCCAATACCCAGGCCAGCCCGGTGGACCTGGCCTTGCCGGGCGTACTGCCGGTATTGAACAAGGGCGCGGTGGAACGCGCCATCCAGTTCGGCCTGGCCATCGGCGCCACCATCGCGCCGCGCTCGGTGTTCGCGCGCAAGAATTACTTCTACCCTGACCTGCCCAAGGGCTACCAGATCAGCCAGTTCGAAATCCCCGTGGTCCAGGGTGGCACCATGTCGTTTGCCGTCGAGAAGGACGGCAAGACCGAGATCAAGACCATCAACCTGACCCGCGCCCACCTGGAAGAAGACGCCGGCAAGTCCCTGCACGAGGACTACCAGGGCATGACCGGCATCGACCTGAACCGCGCCGGCACGCCGCTGCTGGAAATCGTCACCGAACCCGAAATGCGCAGCGCCGCTGAAGCCGTTGGCTACGCCAAGGCGCTGCACTCGCTGGTGGTGTGGCTGGGCATCTGCGACGGCAACATGCAGGAAGGCTCCTTCCGCTGCGACGCCAACGTCTCCGTGCGTCCGGTCGGCCAGAAGGAATTCGGTACCCGCTGCGAGATCAAGAACCTGAACTCCTTCCGCTTCCTGGAAGAGGCCATCAACTACGAAGTGCGTCGCCAGATCGAGCTGATCGAAGACGGCGGCACCGTGGTCCAGGAAACCCGCCTCTACGACCCGGACAAGAAGGAAACCCGCTCCATGCGCAGCAAGGAAGACGCGCAGGACTACCGCTACTTCCCCGACCCCGACCTGCCGCCGCTGGCCATCTCGCAGGAGTGGATCGACCGCGTCAAGACCACCATGCCGGAGCTGCCTGCCGCCATGCGCGAGCGTTTCGTGGCCGAGTACGCCCTGCCCGAATACGATGCCATGGTGCTGACCCAGTCCAAGGGCATGGCTTCCTACTTCGAAGCCGTGGTCGCCGCCGCCGGCAAGGATCAGTCCAAGCCGGCCGCCAACTGGCTCATGGGCGACGTTGCCTCGACCCTGAACCGCGAAGATACCGACATCGCCGATGCTCCCGTCAAGGCCGCGCAACTGGCCCTGCTGTTGAAGCGCATCGCCGACGGCACCATCTCCAACAAGATCGCCAAGGAAGTCTTCGCCGGCATGTGGGAAGCCAAGTCCGACAAGGACAGTCTGGCAGACGACATCATCGAGGCCAAGGGCCTGAAGCAGATTTCCGACAGCGGCGCGCTGGAAGCCATCGTGGACCAGGTGCTGGCCGCCAATGAAAAGTCGGTCGCCGAATTCCGCGCCGGCAAGGAGCAGGCCATCAACGCCCTGATCGGCCAGGCCATGAAGGCCACCCGTGGCAAGGCCAACCCGGCGCAGCTGACCGAATTGCTGCGCAAGAAGCTGGCAGGCTGATCCTTCAGCACTGCGCTGCCCATGAACGAACCCCACTCCTGGCAACAGGCGTGGGGTTTTTTCATGCGCCCGACAACACCAGCGGCCGGCCCCGTGCCCAGCGATTGCTGGACAGCGAAAACGTCAGTGAGCTGACCTGGTGGTACCAGCCGGCCGGAATGTAGAGCATCTCCCCCGGCTGCACTTCGCAGCACACCAGCGCCGCCTGGCGCGCCAGCGGAAAGCGCTCCAGGTCCGGATGATCGGGATCGAAGGGCGAGCCGAACAGGATGGCGTTGGCCTCCTTCGGATACAGATACCGGTCATGATGCGGCGGCGCCAGCCAGACCCGCTTGCGGCCCCACAGCTGGGCAAAGACATTGTCGTCATAGTCGCAATGCAGCGGCGTGATGCAGCCGGCCGGGCCGATCCAGAAGCGCGGCGGGCCCATCTTCTCGAAGACATTGGGCCAGTGGCACAGTGCATTCAGTTCACGCAGTTCCAGGTTGCCGAGATAGGGCGGAAGTCCGCTCTCGTCCCGCAAGGCCTGCTCCAGATAGTCGACCAGCGTCATGTCCTGCATGGCCCGGTCCGGCGCGAAGGCGGTGTTGATGTAGTCCCCCACCCTGGCCCGTACCGGCAGGGTGCCGAAATGCTGGCGTAGTGTATCCATGTCCATCGCCGCCAGCGGCCAGCGGCTGGTCATGCCGGTCATGATGAAGGGCAGGCCGGCGCGGGCGCGCTCGCGGAAAGCCGCCGTCTTCTGCGGCCCGATGCGCGGGATCGCCTGTACCGCTGGCAGCACGGCACTGGCCTCGCGGATGGCCTGGCGCATCCCGGCCACCGAGGCCACGCCGCGTATCTGCGCATCGCGCTGGTCACGCGCCTGCTTGCGCGCCGCCATTTCCTCGACGCTCAATCCGGCGACATCGGCGCGCGGCGGCAGTCTGTGCGTCTTTTGCGGGGCAGATTCAGGCAAATGTGAAGGAAAGGGCGGGCGTTGTTTCATGCGGGCTATTGTAGCGGCATGCCGTATCTCGCTCGGCGCATAAGGATATGAATTCTTCTTCCTTGCTGGGTCTATGCCCCGGAGGGTGTAATAAGGACTTTCCTGCCCGGGCAGCCGCGTCCGGGATCGTCAGGCCAGAGCGCAAGAGGAGCCCCCATGTCGGTCGCCACACCGGAACGCACGCAGCAGACCCAACAGCAATTCGAGATCCGTCCCTTCGACGCCCCGCTGGGCGCGGAAATCCTCGGTCTCGACCTGAACCTGCCGGTCTCAGCCCCGGAACTGGCGCGCATCCGCAGCGCCCTGGTGCAACACGGGGTGGTGGTGTTCCGCGACCAGCGCATCACGCCGGAGCAGCACATCGACTTCAGCCGCCGCTTCGGCCCGCTGCAGGTGCATGTGCTGAACCGTTTCCACCTGGCCGGCCATCCGGAAATCCTGATCGTCTCCAACGTGGTCGAGGACGGCAAGCCCATCGGCTTAGTCGACGCCGGCGCCGACTGGCATTCCGACCTTTCCTATATGCCCCGTCCCAGCCTGGGCGCCCTGCTGCATTCGCAGGAACTGCCGGCCGAGCAGGGCGACACGCTCTACGCCAACACCGCCGCCGCCTGGGACAGCCTGCCTGCCGCACTGAAGACCCTGCTCGACGGCAAGCGCGCCGTGCACTCCTACGTCTATCGCTACGAGCGCCTGCGCAAGCTTTCGCCGTGGCGCGCACCGCTGACGCAACAGCAGATCGACGAAGTGCCGCCGGTGGAGCATCCGGTGGTGATCACCCACCCCGAGAGCGGGCGCAAGATCCTCTTCGTCAGCGAAGGCTTCACCTCGCACATCGTCGGCATCCCGCGTGACGAAAGCGATGCCCTCCTGAAGGAACTGCACGCCCACATCACCCGCCCGGCCAACGTCTACACCCACCACTGGCAGGCGCATGACCTGGTGTTCTGGGACAACCGCAGCACCCAGCACTACGCCGCGATCACCCCGCAGCACCTGCGTCGCACGCTCTATCGCACCACGGTCGAGGGCAACGTCCCGCGCTGATCGATCACCACCAGTGCCGTCGCGTCCAGGCGGAACACGCTGACCGCCTGCGTCAGCGCGCTCGCCTGGTCCTGCATGGAGCGCGCCGCCGCGGCGGCTTCTTCCACCAGCGCCGCGTTCTGCTGCGTGGCCTCGTCGATATGGGTGATGGCCAGGTTCACCTGTTCGATGCCGTCGCTCTGCTCCTGGCTGGCCAGGGTGATCTCGCGCACGATCTCGCTCACCCGCACCACGCTCTGTACCACTTCCTGCATGGTGCCGCCGGCCTGTTCCACCAGGCGGCTGCCATCGTCGACCTTCTGCACCGACTCGTCGATGAGCACCTTGATTTCCTTGGCCGCCGCTGCCGCGCGCTGCGCCAGCGAACGCACCTCCGAGGCCACCACCGCAAAGCCGCGCCCCTGTTCACCGGCCCGGGCTGCTTCCACCGCCGCATTGAGCGCCAGGATATTGGTCTGGAAGGCGATGCCGTCGATCACGCCGATGATGTCGGCAATCTTTTGCGACGAGGCATGGATCGCCCCCATGGTCTGCACCACCTGATCCACCACCGCACCCCCCCGGCTGGCGACCTGCGAGGCCTGCGCGGCCAGCGCGTTGGCCTGGCGCGCATTGTCGGCATTCTGCTTGACGGTGGAGGTCAGCTGTTCCATGGCCGAGGCGGTTTCTTCCAGCGAGCCGGCCTGCTGCTCGGTACGCGCCGACAGGTCGAGGTTGCCGGTGGCGATCTGGGTCGAGGCGGTGGTGATGGTATCGGTCCCGCTGCGTACGCGTGCCACGATGTCGCGCAGGTTGCCGTTCATGCGCTTGAGGGCGGCAAGCAGCTTGCCGGTCTCGTCGCGGCTGCTGCTGTCGATGCGCGAGGTAAGGTCACCCGCGGCCACCGTCTCGGCCACCGCGATGGCCTGCGTCAGCGGTCGCGTGATGCTCAGCGTCAGCACCCAGGCCAGCAGCGCCCCCAGCGCGATCTCGATGGCCCCCAGTACCAGCAACATGCTGCGTCCGGCGCGGTAGTTGTGATGGATCTCCGCGGCCGCCGCGTCGATGGCCTTCTTCTGGAATTCGGCATAGCGCAGCACGCCGTCGGCGTAGTCATCCATCATCTTGATGAGCGTGGTATCGGTCATCACGCGCGCCCCGGCATCATCACCGGCGGTCTTGATGTCGAAGATCTTTTGTCGCGTGGCGCGATAGGCGGCCCGCAGCCTGCCCACTTCGTCGAACAGCCGTTTTTCCTCGGGGTCCACGATGGCTGCCTCGACCCGCTTCTGCAGCTGGCTGATCTGGGCCGACTGGGCATCGATCTGTTTCTGGAAGTAAGCCTGGAAGGCATCGTCATCGGACTTCATCACCGCCAGGGTGCGCACCCCGTTTTCCTTGATGGCGGCATGCCATTGCACGGAGTCGCGCTCCTTGGCCAGGGCCACGCGGGTCATGTCATCGGAGGCGTCGCCGATGCTGCCCAGGCGCCATACCCCCAGCCCCACCATCACTGCCATGAGCATCAGCAAGGAAATGAAACCGATGCTCAGGCGCACGCCGATCTTGAGGTTCTTCATGTCGTCCTCCCAAGGTTGCCGCAACGGCCTGGCGTTGGTGAATAGTTGTCGTCGTGAGCGCCGCTGCGGAGATGCAATAAAGATATAAACGATTTCCCTGTCTGCGCACCCGGTCATCAGGATCCAGGGGCAGAGCAGGTCAGCCTACCACGGGGGGCGACGATTGCACCATGTACTTTTGGGGGACTGTTGCGAGATGCCATTGCAGCATGGCAGGCAGCCTGCCTGGCTGCCTGCATGCTCAGAGGAGTGATGAGAGGACTACCAGTCCATCTGTGCGTCCAGTGGATAGATGGGACGCCGTATCTTCTTGATGGGGAACAGCCTGAAATTGGCACTGGTCGGCCCGCCGCTGTCGGAATCGCATTCCACCAGCGCGCGGCTGATCGGTACGAATACCGGGCGGCAATACATGCGCGACTTCAGGATCAGGAAGGCCTGTTGTGCCGGGTCCAGCCCCAGGCTGGTGAATACGCCCAGGTCGTAGGGCTCCACCCGTTCCTCGGTGACGACGATGCGCGCCGTACCGATATCGAGGAGCACGCTACGTCCCATCTGCAGCGTCGAGCCGGTATAGATCGGTCCGGTGACGGTAAAGCGGCCATCGCTGATGGCTAGCACCTTGCCGGTATAGACCGGCGGAACCTTGGTGATGCCCTGGGCGCTCAGTGCCACCTTGTTGCCCACCGCCAGCGTGAGCTGCGCGCCGACGCCGGCAGCAACCAGTTGCGCCACCGCCTCGGGGTCGCTGATGGGACCGACGGCAATGCCGTCCAGGCCGGCCGCCAGCGCCGCTTCCAGTACGTCCATGGTGTTGCAGGTGCCACCGGACATGACGTTGTCGCTATGGTCCAGCAACAGCACGGGACCGCTGCCGGCAGCTTCGGCGAGCTGCCGGGCCTGCGCTAGCGATTGCGCCAGCGGCAGGCTGTCATAGACGAAGTCATCGCGCTCGGCCCAGATCTGGCGGCCGATCTCGTCGGCCACGGCATCAGCCAGTGCGGCATCGTTCTCGGTCACCACCACCACCGACATGCCGGCATCATGGAAGTCCGACAGTGGGAAGCCCGCCAGCACCGAGACCGCCAGCACGCCCGGCCGCTGCTCGGCCTGCTTGGCCGCCTCCACCGCGCGCTGCATGGCCGAGGCCGAGGTATTGCTGGTCAGCGTGGCCGACAGCACCGGCACCTGGCGCCAGCCCAGGCGCGGGCGGGATTTCTGCTGCAGCAGGGCCACCAGCAGGCGACCGGCATGCTCGCCGGTCTCGTACATATCGACGTGCGGATAGGTCTTGAAGCTGACGATCACGTCGGCATTGGCCACCATTCTGGGCGTGACATTGCCGTGCAGGTCCAGCGCCACCCCTAGTGGCGTATGCGGGGCGATGCGGCGGATGCGTTCCAGCAGTACGCCTTCGCCATCATCGGCGTTCTCCGCCACCATGGCGCCATGCAGGTCCAGCAGGATGGCATCGCAGCCGGCCTCGATGACCCGCACGATGCCGTCGCACATCACGGTATAGGCATCGGCCGCCACGGCGGCGCTGGGATTGGCCCAGGCTGCCAGCGGCGTGACGATCTCCGCGCCCAATCCCTCGGCGATATCGAGGAAGGCGCCCATGGCCGTGCGCGCCCCTTTCTGGTCACGGTAGGCCGCCTCGTCCCATTGCGGGGCGAAGGCGTCCAGGGGAGTAGGAATCGGCGAGAAGGTATTGGTCTCGTGATTCATGCGTGCAATGACGATTTTCGGTTTCATGATCACTTTCCTGCATCAATCCCTGACCACGCCGGCACTGGCCAGCATGGCCTGCAGCAGCACGTTGCAGCCGGCTTCGAGGTGCTCGGGGCGGGCGTCCTCGATCTCGTTGTGGGACACGCCGTCCTTGCACGGCACGAAGATCATCCCGGCCGGCGCCAGGCGCGCCGCGTAGATGGCGTCGTGGCCGGCGCCGGAAACCACATCCATGGTCTTGTAGCCCAGCGCGGCCGAAGCGGCGCGCACGTTGTCCACGCAATCCGGATGGAAGGGGCAGGGCGGGAAGTAGGACACCCGCTCCAGCTCGATGGACAGCCCGGTCTTCTGGCGCATCGCCTCCAGGTAGGCCACCAGGTCTTCATGCATGCGGTTGAGCGTTTCGTCGCTCACGTTGCGCAGGTCGATGGAAAACTTCACCTGCCCCGGGATCACGTTGCGGCTGTTGGGCATCACCTGTACCTGGCCTACCGTGCCCCGGCCATACGGCGCGTAGCGATGGGCGATGGCCACCACCTCCTGCATGATGTAGGTAGACACCTGCAACGCATCCTTGCGGATTTCCATCGGTGTCGGACCGGCGTGCGATTCGAAGCCGGTCACCGTGCAGTCGTACCAGGACAGCCCCAGCACCGCCGGCACCACGCCGATGACGGTGTCGGCATTTTCCAGCACCGGCCCCTGTTCGATGTGGGCCTCGTAGTAGGCGCCGATGGGATGGTCGCCGCAGACCTGGTCGCCGATGTAGCCGATGCGCTCCAGTTCATCGCGCACCTTCTTGCCATCGATATCGGTGGCGTTGTAGGCATGTTCCAGCGTGAAGGCACCGCAGAAGACGCCCGAGCCCATCATCACCGGCACGAAGCGCGAACCTTCCTCGTTGGTCCAGACCGCCACCTCGATGGGAGCCTCGGTCTGGATGCCATGCTGGTTCAGCGTGCGGATCACCTCGATGCCCGAGAGCACGCCATAGTTGCCGTCGAACTTGCCACCGGTCGGCTGGGTATCGATGTGCGAACCGGTCATCACCGGTGGCAGGGCATTGTTGCGGCCGGGCCGGCGCATGAAGATGTTGCCGATCTGGTCCACCACCACGCTCATGCCCTCGGCACGCGCCCAGGAGGTGACCAGGTCGCGGCCCTGCTTGTCCAGGTCGGTCAGCGCCAGGCGGCACACGCCCCCCTTTGGCGTACCGCCGATCCTGGCCAGCTCCATCAGTGAATCCCACAGTCGCGCGCCATCGACGCGCAGGGTGGGGGCTTGTGTTTTCATGTCCATTGTCGATTCCTTGTTTGGTTTTGCCACAGGCAATCCTTCGATACGGCCTTCGGCCTACTCAGGCCGAACGGGAGGAGGGGACGCCACCACGCGTGCGTAAAGCCATCCCCACCCCGTTTGACCTGAGTAGCCGCGCAGCGGCGTATCGAAGGACGCTCCATCGTCATTCATGCCGCCAGATTGACGCCCAGATAACGGTCCTTGACCCGGTTGTCGGCCAGGAAGGCATCGTTGCTGCCGCTATAGACGATGCGTCCCTGTTCGACGATGTAATGGCGGTCTGCCAGTTGCGTACAGACTTCCAGATTCTGCTCCACCAGGATGATGGACATCCCGGTGGCCTTGATCTCCCTGATCTGCGCCACGATCTCGTCCACGATCACCGGCGCCAGGCCTTCCACCGGCTCGTCCAGCATCAGCACGCGGGGATGCGTCATCAGCGCCCGCGCGATGGCCAGCATCTGCTGCTCGCCACCGGAGAGCTGGCCGCCGCCGTTTCTGCGGCGCTCCTTCAGGCGCGGGAAGATGGTATAGATTTCTTCCAGCCCCCAGGCCGACTCCTTGCGCGCGGCCATGGTCAGGTTCTCTTCCACGGTCAGCAGCTTGAAGATACCGCGATGCTCCGGCACCAGGCATACCCCGCGCGCGGCGATCTTGTACGAAGGCAGGCCACTGATGCGCTGGCCCTCGAACAGGATCTGTCCCTGCGCCGGTGGCACCACGCCGACGATGCTCTTCAAGGTGGTGGTCTTGCCGGCGCCATTGCGCCCCAGCAGCGTCACCACCTCGCCGGCATCGACCTCCAGCGAGATGCCCTGCAGGATGTGGCTCTTGCCATAGTAGCCGTGAACGTCTTGTACTTGCAGGATCATGCCTTGCCTCCGGTGATCATGCTGCCCAGGTAGGCAAGGCGCACCCGTTCGTCGTTGCGGATCTCGGCCGGCTTGCCCTGCGCCAGGATCTGGCCCAGCTGCATCACGGTGATGCGGTCGGAAATGTCCATCACGATGTCCATGTTGTGTTCGATCAGCACCACCGTATAGTCGTGGCGCAGGCCGTGGATCAACTGCTTCATCTCGGCGATGTCGTCGATGCCCATGCCCGAGGTCGGCTCATCCAGGAAGATCACCTTGGGTCGCCCGGCCATGGCCATGCCCACTTCCAGCCGGCGCTGCTGGCCGTGCGACAGTTCGGCGCAGGCGCGTTCGGCCACCGCCTGCAACGACAGGCGCGTCAGCAGCGTATCGGCCAGCGCGCAGGCCGCTTCGAACTGCTCGGCCCGCTTCCAGGGATTGAGTGCGGCCAATGGAGCGCGACCTTGTGCTGCCAGCCGCAGGTTTTCGCGCACGCTCAGGTTGGGGAACAGGCTGGTCACCTGGAACGAGCGCGCCAGTCCCTTCTGCACGCGCCGGTTGCCCGGCAGGTGTGACACTTCCTCGCCCTCCACCAGGATGCTGCCTTCGGTGATGGGCGTGGTCCCGGTCAGGGTATGGAACAGCGTGGTCTTGCCCGCGCCATTGGGGCCGATCACCGAATGCACGGTGCCGCCTTCGATATCGAGCGTGATACCGTTGACGGCGGTGAACTTGCCGTAGCGCTTGGTCACGTTGACCGCTTGCAGGATGGGGCGGCTCATGGGTGCTTCTCCTGGCTCGCGGTCACGGCACGCTCCTTGTTGCCGCGCACGGCATCGATGATCTTCACCGCCAGGCCGAACAGGCCCTTCTGCATGTACAGGCTCACTGCGATGAGCAGCAGACCCAGCAGCATCAGCCAGCGCGGCCACAGGCTGGAGAGCCAGTTGCCCACCAGCACGTAGAAGCTGGCACCCAGCAGCGAGGCGAACAGGTTGCCGGTGCCGCCGATGACGGTCATCACCAGAATCGCCTCGCTGGTGTGGTACTCGATGTTGGACAGCGGCGCCACCCCGGTCATCATCGCGTGCAAGCCACCGGCCAGCCCCGTGACCGCACCCGAGATGACGAAGGCAGCCAGCTTCAGCAGCCGTACGTCATAGCCCAGCGCCGAGGCACGCGCCTCGTTCTCGCGCACCGCCAGCAAGGTCTTGCCCAGCACCGAATCGACCACCCGCTGCAGCAGCCAGAACACCAGCACGAACAGGATGGCCACCACCGTGTAGTACTGCCACGACGAGGTAGTCGGCAGCAGCGTCAGGCCGAACAGCGCCAGCGGCGGACGCGGGATATCCAGCAGGCCGTTGTCACCGCCGGTGACGTCCTTCAGCGTATAGGCCAGGAAGTAGAACATCTGGGCGAAGGCCAGCGTCAGCATCACGAAGTAGGTGCCGCGCTGGCGGATCGAGAACCAGCCCACCAGCAAGGCCACCAGCGCGCCGCCCAGTGCGGCCAGCGCCAGCGAGGGCAGCAGCGCCAGCTTCAGCTGCAGCAGCACCACACCGGCCGTATAGCTGCCCACGCCGAAGAAGATGCCCTGGCCGAAGGACATCAGTCCGGTATAGCCCAGCAGCAGGTTGCAGCCCAGCGCGGCCAGCGCGAACACCAGCACTTCGGTGGCCAGCGTGCCTGAACTGAGCAGCAGCGGCAGCAGCAGCACCACGGCGGCGGCCAGCAGGGTGTAACGGAAATGCGCAATCTGTTTCATGGAAACTCCCGTGCAGAAAAGCTCAGGCCGCGCCCGGCCGGCCCAGCAGGCCATTCGGACGCAGCAGCATGACGGCCGCCATGGCGACATAGATCATCAGGTGTGCGCCCTCGGACCAGACCGTGCTCATCACGCTCTGCACGATGCCCACCAGGATGCCGCCGATCAGCGCCCCCCAGAAGCTGCCCAGCCCGCCGACCACCACCACCACGAAGGCAATCCCCAGCGCCTCCACCCCCATGAAGGGATCGGCACCCCGGATCGGCGCCGCCAGTGCGCCCGCCAGACCAGCGGTGGCCGCCCCCAGCGCAAACACCAGGCTGAAGATGCGGTTGATGTTCAGGCCCAGCAGCGACACCATCTCGGTCGATTCCGAACCGGCGCGCACGATCGACCCCAGGCGCGTACCTTCCAGCACCCACCACAGCAGCAGCGCCATCACGGCGGTCAGGCCGATGACAAAGAGCCGGTACTTGGGATAGACAAAACCGCTCCACATCACCACCCCCTGCAGCACGTCGGGCGGCGAGACATTGTTGCCCAGCGGCCCCCAGACGGAGATCACCGCTTCCTGGATCACCAGGGCCATGCCGACCGTGAAGAGGATGTGGAAATGATGCGGCAGGGCATACACGTGGCGCAGCACGAAGCGCTCCACCACCCAGGCGAACAGGCCCACGGCCAGCGGCGCCAGCAGCAGCGACCACCAGAAGTTCAGCCCCAGGTCGGTGACCTGGAAGCACAGGTAGGCGCCCAGCAGGAAGAAGGCGCCATGCGAGAAATTGACGAAGCGCAGCAGGCCGAAGACGATCGACAGGCCCACCGCCAGCAGGAAGTAGAGCATGCCGATGCCTACGCCATTGGCGATCTGCAGCAGATAGATGTTCATGGAACCTCGTGAGGGAACAAGGAAGTTCGGTAATGCCTCGCTCACCGTTCGGACCGAGTAGACCCGCAGGGTCGTATCGAAGGCGCTACGTCCTGGTTGGCCGGGCGTCGCGCCTTCGATACGCCGCTGGCGCGGCTACTCAGTCCGAACGGGTAGGGGAGTGCCAGACGTCGGCACAGCCACACCGCTCAATCACAGCTTGCACTGCGTCTTTTCCAGCGGCAGGAAGGACTTGCCGGAGGAGACGATATCCGCATAGTCGTTCTTGTTGGCCATCTTGGACTTGGCCTTGCCCTTGAGCAGGTAGTAGTTCTTGATCACCTGGTGGTCGCCCTTGCGGATTTCCTCGGTGCCGGTCAGGCCCTCGTACTTCATGCCTTCCATGGCCGCGATGACGGCCTTGGGGTCGGTGCTGTTGGCCTTGATGATGGCGTCCAGGATGATCTTGGTACAGATGTAGGAACCGGCCAGGCTGTAGTTCGGATCGATCTTCAGGTTGTCGTTGACCAGCTTGACGAATTCCTTGTTGAAGGGCGAATCGATGGCATGCCAGTATTGCGCGCCGAAGTAGACGCCGTCGCAGATGTCCGCGCCCAGGGTCTCGAACTGTTCCAGCCCCGAGGCCCAGGCCATGAGGATGGTGCAGTTGTTCTTCATGCCGAAGCTGACGGCCTGGCGCAGCGTGTCCGAGGACTGCGAGCCGAAGTTCAGCAGCAGCAGCACGTCCGGCTTGGCGGCCATGGCATTGGTCAGATAGCCGGAGAACTCCTTCTCGGTCAGCGAGTGGTAGCTGTTGCCGACGTGTTCGATGCCCTTTTCCTTGAAGATGTTCTTGGCCGCCGACAGCAGGCCTTCGCCGAATACGTACTGCGGCGTGATGGTGTACCAGCGCTTGGCGTTGGGCAGTTTTTCCAGCAGCGGACGCACGGTCTGTTCGATGGCACCGAAGGTCGGCACCGACCAGCGGAAGGTGGAGCGATTGCAGTCGCTGCCGGTGATCTCGTCGGCACCGGCGGTGGTGATGAAGACCGCACCGGCCTTGTCGGCTTCCTTGCCCATGGCCAGCGCCTCGCCGGAGAGGATGCCGCCGGCGAAGAAGCGGGTGCCCTTCTCGATGGTTTCCTGCATCTTGCGTACGGCCGTGGCCGGCTTGCCTTCGGTGTCGAGGTTGGTATAGCTGGTGTTCTTGCCCAGCACCTTGCCGTACTTCTGCAGGGCCAGCTTCATGCCCATGTCGGCGAACTTGCCGTTGGCCGCGAAGGGGCCCGACATCGGCACAGGACAGCCGAAGGCGATGCTCTCGGCCTGGGCAAACACATCGTGGTAGGTCAGTGCGCCGGGTGCGGCCAGGGCGGACAGTTTCAGGAAATTGCGACGGCTGATCATGCTTGTTTCTCCCTCGAAGCTAACGATTGACAGATGACAGACAGATGACATCCATGGAAATGCGCAACACTGCATTACTGCCCATCAACGCAATTTCCATGCCCATCGCTCCCATGAAACTTAGGAAATGATGGACATCGATGGATTGCGCAGACGTGAAGAAGCCACCGCCACAAACCGGCGGAAAAGCCTGGAACCATAGGGGTGTGCTGCCTTCCGAAAAGCGCGGAAAGCAGAGATCGTGATTGCAAAAAACGCAGCAGCGGCGCGCATTTGCGCCGCTTGGCGTGAGCCTGCATGAGGGCTCCTCCTGCCGCTCCGATGAGCGTGTCTCCAGATAGTTTGCCGTTGTCCCGTGCTGTCGGTGTGTGTCCACCGATCTGCCACGACGGTCTGTATTTTCTAAGCTTTTCGCCAGCGTATCTGCTTTTGGTGCAGGCCGCACTGACGATTCTTATCCTGTGGGTTCAGGGTCTCCTTGTTTGCACCAGCGGCTGACGTTTTCTGCACCATTGCTTGCGTGAGTTGCATCATGCCATTCCTGGATGCTGCCTCAGCATACCTGCGCCTGCGTCCGCACCAAAGAAAAACGGCATGAAAATTTCATGCCGTCTGTCCTGTTTATTTCATCTGCGGGAAAGCGAATTCCGCACCTGCGCTGGCGGTATTGGGCCAGCGCTGCATCACCGCCTTGGCCCGGGTGTAGAAGCGCACGCCCTCCGGTCCGTACATGTGATGGTCACCGAAGAGACTGCGCTTCCAGCCGCCGAAGCTGCTGAAGGCCATCGGCACCGGCAGCGGCACGTTCACCCCCACCATGCCGACCTCGATCTGACGCACGAACTCGCGCGCCACGCCACCGTCGCGGGTATAGACCGCCACGCCATTGCCATACTCGTGGGCGTTGATCAGCTCCACCGCGCTGGCGATGTCGGGGCAGCGCAGCACGCACAGCACCGGGCCGAAGATTTCTTCCTTGTACACCGTCATTTCCGGCGTGACGTGGTCGAGCAGGGTGCCACCCACGAAGAAGCCCTTTTCGAAGCCCGGCACCTGGTAGCCACGGCCATCCACCACCAGCGTGGCGCCTTCTTCGACACCACGGCCGATCAGGCCTTCGATGCGTTCCTTGGCGGCAGCCGTCACCACCGGACCCATCTCGGCACCGGCGGCCATGCCTTCGTTGATCTTCAGCTTGCGAGCACGCTCGGCCAGGGCCGCCACCAGTTCGTCACCGGCGCTGCCGACGGCGACTGCCACCGAGATCGCCATGCAGCGCTCGCCGGCCGAGCCATAGGCCGCACCCATGAGGGCGTCCACGGCCAGCTGCATGTCGGCGTCGGGCATGACCACCATATGGTTCTTGGCGCCGCCCAGGGCCTGCACGCGCTTGCCCTTGGCCGAGCCACGGGCATAGATGTATTCGGCAATCGGGGTCGAGCCGACGAAGCTGATGGCCTTGACCTGCGGGTGGTCCAGCAGCGCATCGACAGTCACCTTGTCGCCCTGGATGACGTTGAAGACGCCGTCCGGCAGGCCGGCTTCCTGCAGCAGGTCGGCAATCAGCAGCGCGGCCGAGGGGTCACGTTCGGAAGGCTTCAGCACAAAGCAGTTGCCACAGGCGATGGCGATGGGGAACATCCACATCGGCACCATGGCCGGGAAGTTGAACGGCGTGATGCCGGCCACCACGCCCAGTGCCTGGCGCATCGACCAGGCATCGATGCCACGGGCGATCTGGTCGGTGTATTCCCCCTTGAGCATCTGCGGAATGCCGGCAGCGAACTCGACGATCTCGATGCCGCGCGCCACTTCGCCCTGGGCATCCGAGAAGGTCTTGCCGTGTTCGCGCACGATGATGCGGGCGAAGTCGTCGGCCCGTTGCTGGATCAGGTGCAGGAAGCGGAACAGCACCCGCGCCCGGGTCAGCGGCGGGGTATTGGACCAAGCCGGGAAGGCCGCTACGCCTGCCTTCACTGCGGCATCGACCTCATCGACCGTGCCCAGCGCCACCTGCGCCACCGGCACGCCCAGCGCCGGGTTGAAGACATCGGCGTAGCGCCCGCTCTTGGTATCGACGCGCTGACCGCCGATGTAGTGTGCAATCTTTTCCATGAATCTTTCTTGCGTCGTAGTGAGGGATCAGGCCAGGGTCTTGAGGATGGCCGCCAGCTTGCCGAACAGTTCGTCGATCTGCTGCTTGTTGATGATCAGCGGCGGCGACAGGGCGATGATGTCGCCGGTCACGCGGATCAGGATGCCGTCGTTGAAGGCGCGCACGAAGGCGTCGTAGGCACGGGCGCCGACGCGGCCCGGGATGGATGACAGTTCGATACCGGCGATCAGGCCGATGGTGCGCACGTCGATCACGTGCGGCAGGCCGCGCAGCGCGTGGGCCGCCTCCTGGAAGTAGTCGGCCACGGCCTGGGCATTGTCCAGCACGCCTTCGGTCTCGAACACGTCCAGTGAAGCCAGGCCCGCGGCGCAGGCCAGCGGGTGGCCGGAATAGGTGTAGCCGTGGAACAGCTCGATGCCGTCCGGGCCGTTCATGAAGGCGTCGTGGATTTCCTTCTTCACGAACACCGCACCCATCGGCACCACGCCGTTGGTCAGGCCCTTGGCGGTGGTGAAGATGTCCGGTTCGACATCGAAGTAGTCGGAGGCGAAGGGCGTACCCAGGCGGCCGAAGCCGGTGATCACTTCATCGAAGATCAGCAGGATGCCGTGCTTGGTACACAGCTCGCGCAGACGCTTGAGGTAACCCTTGGGCGGGATCAGCACGCCGGTGGAACCGGCCACCGGCTCGACGATGACGGCCGCGATGTTGGAAGCGTCATGCAGGGCGACGATGCGTTCCAGCTCGTCGGCCAGGTGCGCGCCGTATTCCGGCTCGCCCTTGGTGAAGGCGTTCTTTTCCAGGTTGTGGGTGTGCGGCAGGTGGTCCACGCCCTGCAGCAGCGCGGTGCTGAAGGTCTTGCGATTGCCGCCGATGCCGCCCACCGACATGCCGCCGAAGCCCACGCCGTGGTAGCCGCGCTCACGGCCGATCAGGCGGGTACGGGTGGCATTGCCCTTGGCGCGGTGATAGGCCAGCGCGATCTTGAGCGCCGTATCCACCGCTTCCGAACCGGAGCCGGTATAGAACACGTTGGCGAAGCGGTTGCCGGTATAGGCCTTGAGGCGTTCGGCCAGTTCGAAGGCGCTGGGGTGACCCAGCTGGAAGGAGGGCGCGTAGTCCAGCGTGGCCACCGATTTTTGCACGGCCGAGACGATCTTGGGGTGGGCGTGGCCCAGCGGCACGCACCACAGGCCGGCGGTGCCGTCCAGGATGGCATTGCCGGCGTCATCGCGGTAATGCATGCCCTCGGCCGAGACCAGCATGCGCGGTGCGGCCTTGAAGTTGCGGTTGGCGGTAAAGGGCATCCAGTAGGCCGACAGGCTGGAAGGATGCGAATGGTCTTGACTGGACATGGCAGGCACCAATGGAAAGGGTAAATGGAGAAACCAGCAGGGAGTGCTTGATTATTGCCAGACACTGGCAGTATTGTTAGCTACACTTTTGATTTTGATCTGAAACTGTATTGTTAAAAGCAATAAACTGTATTGAGTTATCCGCCGGGAACGACACTGTCCGGTCGGCGGGTGTCGATGGCTCAGCAGCCTTTATCCAGCAGGGGAGGGCAGCAGAATGATGAGCCCGCTCCGCCGCCGTCGGCAGAGCAATACAGTTCAGAATTTCACAACACACATTTTCCGATTGCAGCAATGCAGTGGACATCATGGGCTCCATTCGCCCGAAAGGATCAGCATGGCCAAGCTCCCGCGAGCGCCTCTGCAACTCGATCTGCAACGCAATACTGCGGCCCGCCTGGTCGAGCAGGTCGCCGACGGCCTGGCCGGCCTGATCGAAGCCGGCGAACTGCGCTCCGGCGAACGTCTGCCCTCGGTCCGGCAGTTCGCCCAGAGCCACGCCATCGGCGCCTCCACCGTGGTCGAAGCCTATGAACAACTGGTGGCACGCGGCATGTTGCTGGCACGCCGTGGCGCCGGCTTCTTCGTGGCCGCACGCGCTGGCCAGACGGGCGCTCGCGCCGTGTTCGTCCCGCATGAACCGGTGATCGACTCGGCCTGGCTGCTCTCGGAAATGTTTGCCGACGAACGCGTGCCCATCAAGGCCGGTTGCGGCTGGCTACCCGGCAAGTGGCTCAACGACGAAGGCCTGCACCAGGCCGAGCGCCGCATCATCCGCTCGCCCGGCGCGCAGCAGGTGGGCTATGGTCACCCCTACGGCTATGCCCCGCTGCGCCAGCTGATCACGCAATTCCTCGGCCACTGGGCACTGGAGCTGGGCATCGAACAGGTGCTCACCACCCACGGCGCCACCCAGGCCCTGGACCTGGTCATCCGCACCATGACCCAGCCCGGCGACACCGTCATGATCGACGACCCCGGCTACTGCAACCTGATCGCCATGCTGCGCCTGGCCGGGCTGAACGTGATCGGCGTGCCGCGCACTCCGGGCGGGGTCGATACCGAGCAGCTGGAAACGCTGGCCCGGGCACACCGGCCCAAGATGTTCTTCACCACCAGCGTGCTGCAGAACCCGACCGGCACCTCCTACACCCCGGCCTGCGCCATGCGTGTGCTGCAGGCGGCCGAGCGGCATGGCTTCTGGGTGGTGGAAGACGACATCTTCCGCGAACTCGGCCAGGCCACCGACCCCATGCTGGCCGCGCTCGATGGTCTGCAGCGGGTGATCTACGTGGGCAGCTATTCCAAGACCATCGCGCCCTCGCTGCGGGTGGGCTACATCGCCTGCCAGCGCGAACTGGCACGGCAGATCGTGCATACCAAGATGGTGCTGACGCTGACCAATTCGGAGATCAACGAACGACTGGTGCACAACGTCCTCACCGAAGGCCATCACCGGCGCCATGTGCAGACCCTCAATGCGACCCTGCTCAACGCCCAGGCCACATTGAATGCCAAGCTCACCGAAGTCGGCCTGACGCCCTTTACGGCGGCGCGCGGCGGTATGTTCACCTGGGCCACCATCGAGGGTTGCGAACTGTCGGCCCGCGAGATCGCCGACCGCGCGCGCCAGAAGGGCATCTGGCTGGCGCCGGGGGATTTCTTCCATCTGGCAGCGCCGGAGAAGACCAGCTTCCGCTTCAATGTGGGCTATGCGGATGGGCCGGAGTTGTTTGATTTCCTGCGCGGGCTTTAGGTCTTCTGTCGAAGAATCCGGTCTCCCACCTCATCTGCGCCACGCGCCCCGGCGACCCGCCGGGATGCGCGCCAGGCAGCCCGATCAAGACGATATCGCGACCGCGCCGTTGTGCCGGTGCCGTCGATCATCCAGAGAATCCATTCCAGTAGCAACGACAGCTCGCTGTTGTGGTCGCCCCACGTCAGGACAAACAGCTTGCAAAGAAAAGCCGCGCCGTTTATATTCACTGTACCGAACGGTACATAGTGTTCCGAAAGGTCAATTAAAGGAGAAATGCCATGTCGATCCGCCCGCCGCTTCCGCCCTTCACCCGCGAAACCGCCATCGAAAAAGTCCGTCTCGCCGAGAACGGATGGAACACCCGCGATGCCGACAAAGTCGCACTGGCCTATACCGAAGACAGCTGGTGGCGCAACCGCGCTGAATTTGCCCAGGGGCGCGAGGCCATCACCGCGCTGCTCAAGCGCAAATGGACGCGCGAGTTGGATTACCGCCTGGTCAAGGAACTGTGGGCCTTCGACGGCGCGCGCATCGCCGTGCGCTTCGCCTATGAATACCACGACGACTCCGGCCAGTGGTATCGCGCCTACGGCAACGAAAACTGGGAGTTCGACGAGAACGGGCTGATGCATCACCGTCACGCCTGCATCAACGAGCATCCGATCAAGCCGGAAGAACGCAAATTCCTGTGGGACAATAGCGGCCCGCGTCCAGCCGATCATCCGGGGCTGAGCGATTTCGGTTTCTAAGGAAGATGAATGGCGAGAGTAATTGCGGAAAGGGACGACGTGATCCCGCTGCTGGCGGAAGTCTTTCGCACCTATGGCTTCGAAGGTGCGAGCCTGGCGCGCATCAGCGAAGGAACCCGGCTGGGCAAGGGCAGCATCTATCACTTCTTCCCCGGCGGCAAGGAGGAAATGGCCGAGGCCGTGCTGGACCACGTCGATCAGTGGTTCAGGCAGCATGTCTTCGATCCGCTGAACGAGCGCGAAAATGCCGTCGAAGGCATCAAGGCCATGTTCGACGATGTCGCTCGCTACTTCCTTTCCGGACGTCGCGTCTGCCTGGTCGGCGTGTTCGCGCTCGGCAATGAGCGCGACCGCTTTGCCACGATTGTCCGCGATTACTTTGTTGCCTGGATCGATGCCCTGGCCGCGGCGCTGGTGCGCAGTGGACGCAAGCCGAAGGAAGCCAGGGTCCTGGCCGAAGAAGTGGTCGGCGGCATCCAGGGCGCCCTGGTGCTGGCGCGCGCCCTGGACCAGACGGAAGTCTTTACCGACGCATTGAAGCGCTTTCAGAAGCGTCTCTTGTCCGCCTGAAGTATTCCCGGTCAAGCCGGTCAGCAGGAAACCTCCCCGTCGGTTTTGCAGAGCCCCTCGGCGGCAGGCTGCGCCGTGCCAGTCAGCCTCCGGGGCATGCTCCTCTATCTTCGCTCTGCCGCCCTTTGCGTTCCAGCAGGCCTGGCATTGCCGCCGGGATGCCGACCTGGCGCATCACTGCTTCGGGAACCTGGTGAGGCCATGCAGCGGCCCGGCGCGGGATGGCGAAGAGTGATCCTGCTCAGGCACATGCCACCGCACGAAGTACACTACGCCACCGACTCAACCGTCAGTCTTATACGATTTTTCCTTCAGGACCCTGACCATGACGTTTTCAACAGCAAGCGGCATTCGCGCCGTCGTCTTCGATTTCGGCGGCGTACTGTTCGACTGGAATCCCCAGCATCTGTATCGCCAGCTGATCGCCGATGAAGAAGAGCGCAACCACTTCCTCACCCACATCTGCTCACCCGAATGGAATGTGCAGCAGGATGGCGGCCGCACGCTGGCCGATGCCACCGAGCTGCTGGTACGGCAGCATCCGCAGCACGAAGCCCTGATCCGGGCCTTCTACGGTCGCTGGGTGGAGATGTTGCGCGGCCCGTTGCCGGAGGGTGTGGCGCTGCTGCGCGAACTGCATGCGCAGCAGGTGCCGGTGTTCGGTCTGACCAACTGGTCCGCCGAGACCTATCCGCATGCACGGGACAACCATGACTTCATGCAGCTGTTCCTGGATATCGTGGTATCGGGCGACGAGCGTTGCATCAAGCCCGAGGCGCGCATCTACGAGATCGCGCTGGAACGCTACGGCCGCCACCTGCCGGCGCTGCAGCCGCAGCAGCTGGTCTTCATCGACGATGCGCAAAAGAATATCGATGCCTGCCGGGCGTTGGGCTGGCATGGCATCCATCATGTCGAGGCTGCGCAGACGCGCGCACAATTGCGCGCACTGGGCCTGCCGGTCTGACGGTCGTGATCAGTCGCAGCGGCCGGTCTGCACATCGCATTGGAGCGGCGTGCTTTCCTGCGCTGGCGATGTCGAGCTGATCGTTCCGGTTTCGTCACGCAGGTAGGCGGCCCACTGCTCGGGCTGCCCCAGCCAGCGGCCGGTGTCGAGCACTTCCAGCGTATCGCCCCGCTGCAAGATGAAGGTGGGGAAGCCGCGTCCGCCGACGTAGTTCAGCAATTCACGGCTGGCCGCGATGTGGTCGTCCAGTTCTTCCTGCCCCACGCGTTGCAGTTCGGCGGTGAAGGTGGCGGCGTCGATGCCCAGCGCCTGGGCCAGTTCGGTCAGCGTACTGACGTCCGAAATCCGCCGCCCCTGCTGGTAATGCGCGCGCTGGATCGCCGCCAGCATGTCCAGTCCGGCTGCCTCGCCCTGGATGGATTGCACCGCCAGCACGGCGGCAATCGGTGGCGCCGAATCGAAGACGGCATCGGTGTCCTTGAGCAGTCCATTGAAATAGTCCTCGCCGAATGCCTGTCCGGTCATCTGCGCGATGCGGTGGTCGTGCGGCATCACGTAGTCGCGCAACTGCGCGTCGACGCGGCGGCGGTTGCGGCCGGCCATCATGCCGCCACCATGGGCCTGCACCGGCAGCACGGCGCGGGCCGCGGCCACCAGCGGCGCAGCCCCATAGCACCAGCCGCACAGCGGATCGTGGATGTAGTGGAGCATGGTGTCGTGAGCGGTGGCGGGGGTGGTCATGATGGGGTTCCTCTTGGATCAATCGATGTCGGGCCTGAGGATGTTTCACCATCAGGCCCGGGGTGGTGCCTGGCTCAGTAGCCTACCGTGAATCGCGTGCGGACGTGCTTCGGTTGTTCCAGTTCGTCCAGCAGGGCGACGGCGAAGTCTTCATAGGAGATCCAGCTCTTGCCATCGGCGCCGACCAGCAACTGGTCCTGGCCCAGGCGGAACTGGCCGGTGCGCTCGCCAGCGATGAACAGGGCCGAGGGCGACAGGAAGGTCCATTCCAGTTGCTGTTCGCCGCGCAGGGCGTTCAGGAAGTCACGGCCGCCGGCGGCTTCCGGCTTGTACTCTTCCGGGAATTCCGGGGTGTCGATCAGGGCTATGCCAGGTGCGATTTCCAGGCTGCCGGCGCCGCCGACAATGGCCAGGCGCTTGACGCCCGCCGCCTTCACGGCCGGCAGCAGGTCGGCTGCGCCGAAGCTGGTGAAGCGGCCGCTGGAGACGACCACGTCGGCACCCTTGATGGCTGATGCCAGGCTGGTGGCGTCCTTGACGTCGGCCGCGACCACGGTCACGCCGGTGCGCTGGGCGATCTTGCCGGCATCGCGGGCGATGGCGACGAGGTTGTGGCCGCGACGCAGGGCTTCGTCCACGATGCGGGTGCCGACATTGCCGGAGGCGCCGATGACTGCGATTTTCATGAGGTTTCCTTTCGGGATTTCAGTGGGAGCAAGCGTATCGGTACGCTGAGTCGCCATCTTAGGATCGCTTTGCATGTCGAAAAACAGCATAATCGATCATAGTTTGTTTCCAAAAACGTGCAGATCGAAAGGCGGGACATGGATCGCTTGATGGCCATGCAGGTATTCGTGACGGTGGTCGACAGCGGCAGCCTGACGGCGGCGGCCGAACAGCTGGACCTGTCGCGGCCGGTGGTGTCGCGCTACGTGGCGGAGCTGGAAGACTGGGTCGGCGCACGGCTGCTGCACCGGACCACGCGCCGCCTGTCGCTCACGCCGGCCGGTAACGAGATATTGCCGCGCTGCCGCCAGATGCTGGAGTTTTCCGATGACATGCGCCATGCGCTGGAGGCGCCCGATGAGACCCCGCGCGGGCTCTTGCGCATCACCGCCAGCACGTCCTTCGCGCAGACCCAGCTGATCCAGGCGGTGGTGGACTATGGCCGCCGCTATCCGGGCGTGGCGGTGGACTTGCTGGCGCTGGACCGAACCGTCAACCTGGTGGAAGAACGCATCGACCTGGCCATCCGCATGACCAACCGGCTGGAACCCAATCTCATCGCGCGCCCGCTGGGCGTATGCCGCTCGATCATCTGCGCCGCGCCGGATTACCTGGCGCGCCATGGCACTCCGCGCAAGGTGGAAGAACTGGCCTTGCACAATTGCCTGACCCATTCCTATGTGGGTCGCAGCCTGTGGCAGTTCGATCCCAAGAGCAAAAACGCCCGCGGCGGCAAGCGCCGGCCGGTGCCGAAGACCCAGTCCGTCGCCGTGGGCGGCAGCATCAGTGCCAATGAGGTGACGGTGCTGCTGCAGGCGGTGCTGGCCGGGGTCGGTATCGGCCACATGCCGGCCTATACGGTGGCGCCGCTGGTGGCCAGCGGACGGCTGGTGCAGTTGCTGGCGGATTACGAGCCGCTGCAGTTGGGCATGTATGGCGTCTATGCCTCGCGCAAGCATATGCCGGCGACCTTGCGCACCATGCTCGACTTCCTGGCCCAGCGCTTCGCCGGGCAACCGTTCTGAGCGGGAGGGTCAGGCTCGGTCAGGGGGTGATGCTGAGCAGCTTGTGTACCAGTTCGGAGGACGTGGAGGCGGCGAACTTGCGCATCAGGCGGGCGCGATGCATTTCCACCGTACGCGGGCTCAGTTCCACCTGGCGCGCAATGAGCTTGCTGGTCTTGCCTTCCACCAGCAGCGCCGCGATCTCGCGTTCGCGCGGCGTCAGACCGGGCGCGATGGGTCGCTTGGCGCTCACATCCTCGAAGGTCCAGATGCCGGCCGCATGCGGGTTATCACGGTTCAGGGCATGGCCGGTGACATGGCACCAGAACATCTCGTCGTTGGAGCGCTTCATGATGCGCTCGTCCGAATAGAAGCCCTTTTCGTTGAGGATGGGGACCAGGCGCAGGCCGGTGCGTTCGAACTCGTCGGCGGTGGGATAGATTTCCTGGAAGGATTTCTGCCGCAACTGTTCCACCTCGTAGCCGAACATTGCCGCCATCGCCAGGTTGCCCTGCTGGATGACGCGATTGTGCGAGACGCACATGCCGATGGGCGCGTGCATGAAAACCTGTTCGAAATCGATAGGAAGTGGCTGGATCATGAATATGCTGCGCTGTATGCCGCAAGTCGCTGGCTAGGTCCCTCGAACCCGGCGGTGCTATGCTGCATTGCGCCAGGTATTTTTACCGTATTGTATGGCTTATTTCACCTGACCTATGATAATTGGCGCTAATCGGAGCCCGGTACCGCCATGGCGCGGCGCGAAAGAGAAGCTCCGATGCCCATCCCTGTTTAAACTGGCATTCCAGCCAGCAGCTTGCAACCCTGCTCGCAAGACAAGAGCCGAAAGGAGACTCGTGAACAAAGTGTATCCAGACGCGGCCACCGCGTTGAAAGACATCGTCAAGGACGGCCAGACCATTGCGGTCGGCGGCTTTGGCCTGTGTGGCATCCCCGAGGCGTTGATCGCCGCCCTGCGTGATTCGGGCGCGCAGAACCTGACCGCCATTTCCAACAACGCCGGGGTCGATGGTTTCGGCCTGGGCCAGTTGCTGTCCACCCGCCAGATCAAGAAGATGATCGCCTCCTACGTGGGCGAGAACAAGGAGTTCGAACGCCAGTACCTGGCCGGCGAACTGGAACTGGAATTCACCCCGCAGGGCACGCTGGCCGAGAAGCTGCGCGCCGGCGGCGCCGGTATCCCCGCCTTCTTCACCAAGACCGGTGTCGGTACCCTGGTGGCCGAGGGCAAGGAAGTGCGCGAATTCGATGGTGAGCGCTATGTGATGGAGCGTTCGCTGGTGGCCGACGTGTCGCTGGTGAAGGCGCAGAAGGCCGACAAGGCCGGCAACCTGGTCTTCAACAAGACCGCCCGCAACTTCAACCCCAATGTCGCCATGGCCGGCAAGGTCACCGTGGTGGAAGTGGAAGAACTGGTGGAAGTGGGCCAGCTGGACCCGGACCAGATCCACACCCCCGGCATCTTCGTGCATCGCATCGTGGTCAATGCCACGCCCGAGAAGCGCATCGAACAACGCACCGTGCGCGCATAAGAGGAGACACAGAAAATGGCATGGACCCGAGATGAAATGGCTGCCCGCGCGGCCAAGGAACTGCAGGACGGCTTCTACGTGAACCTGGGCATCGGCTTGCCCACCCTGGTGGCCAACCACGTTCCCAGCGATATCGAAGTGTGGCTGCAGTCCGAGAACGGCCTGCTGGGCATCGGCCCCTTCCCCACCGAAGATCAGGTCGACGCCGACCTGATCAACGCCGGCAAGCAGACCGTGACCACCATCCCTGGCTCGTCCTTCTTCAGTTCGGCCGATTCCTTCGGCATGATCCGCGGCGGCAAGATCAACATCGCCATCCTGGGCGCGATGCAGGTTTCGGCCAAGGGTGACCTAGCCAACTGGATGATTCCCGGCAAGATGGTCAAGGGCATGGGCGGTGCGATGGACCTGGTGGCCGGTGTCGGCCGCGTGGTGGTCCTGATGGAGCACGTGGCCAAGGCCAAGGACGGCAGCACGTCCAGGAAGATCCTGAACGACTGCAACCTGCCGCTGACCGGCGTGGGCGTGGTCAACCGCATCATCACCGACCTGGGCGTGATCGACGTCACCCCCGGTGGCCTGAAGCTGATCGAACTGGCTTCCGGTGTCACCAAGGAAGAAGTGATCGAGAAGACCGAAGCACCGCTGGATGTGAGCGAGGTCTGAGCGAGCCGGCCCGGACGGGCCGGCGATGCGAACAGGGCGCCGTGAAAACGGCGCTTTTTTTTCGCCACGTGCCGCCCGGCGCTCAATCCATGGCGCTCACCCGCACCGTATTGCGCCCGTCCCGCTTGGCCTGGTACAACGCGGCATCGGCGGCATTGAGCACGTCCTCCACCCGGCGATGATGCGCCCGCTGCAAGGTGGCCACGCCCACGCTGATGGTCACCACCCGCAACGGGCTGCTGGCATGTACGATCAGGCGACTGTAGACCGCGTCGCACAGGCGTTGTGCCATCAGGCGCGCACCTTCGGCATCGGTCAGTTCCAGCAGCACCACGAATTCCTCGCCGCCATAGCGACCGGCGCAATCGGTGTGACGCGGCAGGTTCTCGCTGATGGTGCGCGCCACTTCCTGCAGCACCGTGTCGCCCAGCTTGTGACCGTAGGTATCGTTATAGGGCTTGAAATGATCGACATCGATGAACAGCACCGAGAAGGTCGAATTGAGGTTGCGCCGGCAGCGCTCCCAGGCCGCCTGCAGGGCTTCGTCCAGGGCACGGCGGTTGAGCAGGCCGGTCAGGCCGTCGGTCAGGGCCAGTTCTTCCAGCCGCCGCTCGGTGGCCACGCGGCGGCGCAGTTCCTGGCGCACGTGCGAGAGCAGATAGGCCGACAGCAAGCCAAAGATGAACAGCGAGAGGATGACCGCATAGAGGGTCTTGTACCAGCTCTTGAAGATGGCCTGTTCCGCATAGCCCACGAACAGGATCAGTGGCGAATCCGGAATGCGGCGGAAGGTGTAGAGCCGCTCCACGCCGTCGCTGTGGGCGCGTGCGAAGAAGCTGCCTTCCTCGTGCTGCAGGGCGCTCTGGATGCGCTGGAAGTTGGCGCTGTTGCTCAGGTCGCGACCGATCACCTGTTCGCTGAAGGGCACCCGCATGTAGGCCACGCCATCGTCGGAATAGAGCGAGATCACGCCATCGGCACCCAGCGAGAGGCCTTCGAACAGCTCCCGGAAATAGCTGAGATCGAGGGCCATCACGACGATGCCGCCGAAGCTGCCGTCTTGGTTGAACAGCCGCTTGGACAACACCACCACCCGCACATCATGGCCGGCATTGGCCAGGTTGGCGAGGATGGGCTTGGAGACATACAGCCCGACCGCTGTCGAATCGCGATGGGCCAGGAAGTAGCTGCGGTCGCCGTAGTTGGGCGCAGGATCGCCCTGGCGCCGGCGTGAACTGGCCTGCACCGTGCCGCTGGCGTCGATCACCGCCATCACGGCGATATGGCTGACATTGGCGGTGCTGCCGAAAAGATAGGCATAGCGCTGGGCATCGTCCAGGCGCCGGCCGCCCAGCGGATGCTGGTAGCGATAGGCCAGCGTATCCAGCGACAGCGACAGCACTTCCATGTTGCGCGAGATCGCCCGCTGCGCGATCAGGGTCACATTGCTGGCATTGGCCACGGCCGACAGTCGTGTCTGGCGGTAGCTCTGGTAGAGCGTAGTGGCGCACATGATGACCACCATCAACATGGCGATACCCAATACCACCACCAGGTATTTCTTCAACTGCTTAATTTTATGTCCCCCTGCTTGACCCCAGGCGCAATTAACGCACAAAGCAAAAACAGCTTCCATCTTGATCGGTGGCAACGTGATTGAGTTGCAACAAAAGATGAACCGCGATCCGGCCCTTCCTGTCAGATGGCTTATCAGCGGGGCGGCATTCATGTTTAAATGCGAGCGCCACGAAAAGCGACCCGCCCCCTGCCTTCCGGAGGTCACCTGAACATCAAGAACACCATCCAGCGCGACCTGGTCATCCTGTGGGCCTTCATCGCCCTGATTGCGCTCGTGCTGGCCTTCCTGCTGCTGCAACTGAGCCGCCAGGGCGCGTCCTCGCAGATCAGCCAGGCTACCGGCCAGGCCGCCGTGAGTTGCGCGGCCATGAGCGCCGGCCTGGCCCATGCGCTGTCGGGCAGCGCCGGTGGTACGCCGCGCCAGCCCGGCGCCGACGGCCTGCCGGCCCGTTCGCTGATGCAGGCGGTGATCGACCTGTCCTTGCGCGACCAGGCCGGCGTCGAGGGCGGATTCTGGCATCCGCAGCACGAGGTGGTGGCCTATGCCTTTCCCACCTATGACGGCAGCGGCATCAAGCGCGATCCGCCCGGGGCCGAGATGGAACGCATCGTCGCCACCGCCCAGCGCGCCCTCGATGGCGCCACCGGCGTGACCGACGTGCGGCCCGGCCTGCGCGAGGCGGTGGTGTTCGCCGCCTGCCCGGTCGCGCTGGGCGGGGTGCCGCTGGTGGGCTGGACCCTCAAGCGGGTGCCGGTGATGAGTGCCGGCGTGCTCAACCAGTTGCTGGTGGCCATCGCGCTGCTGCTGGCCTTCGTCATCGCCAGCGGGGCCTGGCTGGGTAGCACCCTCAGCCGCTGGCGCAGCCAGTCGGAACGGCTGTCGCGCCAGCTCTCGCATGCCGAGCGGCTGGCCACGCTGGGCCGGGTGGCGGCCGGCATGGCCCACGAAATCCGCAATCCCATCGGCGCCATGCGCATGAAGGCCGAGAACGCCCTGGCTGCGCCGGCCCAGGTGCGCGCGGCGCGCGTCACCGGCGCGCTGGAAATGGTGGTCAGCCAGACCGAACGGCTGGACGCGCTGGTGGCCAGCCTGCTGGCGCTGGCCCAGCCGTTCCAGGTGCAGCGCCAGCGCATCGACCTGGGCGCCTGGATCGAGGAACGGCGCCAGGCCCATGCCGAGCTGGCCGAACGCAAGCAGCTGCGCCTGGACACGGCGCTGAACCTACCCAGCTTCGCCGGCGGCCTGAGCACCACCGCCCTGGACCCGGTACAGATGGCGCGCGCCCTGGACAATCTCCTGCTCAATGCGCTGGCCCACTGCGAGCCCGGCGGCCTTATCCAGATCGGCGCGCGCCTGGTGCAGGATGCCCGCCTGCTGCTGTGGGTCGCCGATGACGGCCCCGGCGTGGCGCCCGAACTGCGCGAGAGCCTGTTCGATCCCTTCGTCAGCCAGCGCAGCGGCGGCACCGGCCTGGGACTGGTACTGGTGCGCGAGATCGTGCATGCGCATGGCGGCAGCATCACCCTGGCCACCACCGCGCGTGGTGCCCGTTTCGATATGGAGTTGCCATGGCGCGCATCCTGATCGTCGATGACGACATCGCCTTTCGCAGCAGCCTGGCCGAGACCGTCGGCGATCTCGGCCACGAGGTGCTGGAGGCCGGCAGCACCGCCGCCGGCCTGCGTCTGCTGGCGGCGCACCCGATCGACGTGGCCATCGTCGATCTGCGCATGCCGGACGAGGATGGCCTGGTCTTCCTGCAGCGCGCGCCGGCCATCGCTGCCGTGCCCTGCATCATGCTTACCGCCTATGCCAGCGGCGACAACACCATCGAAGCGATCCGCCTGGGCGCCTTCGATCACCTCACCAAACCGGTGCCGCGCGTGGCCCTGGTGGAGACCCTGGAACGGGCCCTGCGCCAGCGTGCGGCGGCCTCACCGGACGCCGCCGGGCAGGCGGTCGCCGCCACTGCCGCCGCCAGCGAACGCAACCAGCTGGTGGGCGACAGCGAAGCCATGCGCCAGGTCTTCAAGCAGATCGGCCGTGCTGCCACCAGCGATGCTACCGTGCTGATCCTGGGCGAAACCGGCACCGGCAAGGAGCTGGTGGCACGCGCCCTGCATCGCAACGGCAGCCGGGCGGCGCGCGCCTTCGTGGCCGTCAATTGTGCCGCGATTCCCGCCGAACTGATCGAGAGCGAGCTGTTTGGCCACGTCAAGGGCGCCTTCAGCGGCGCCACCCAGCACCGCATGGGGCGTTTCCAGGAAGCCGATGGCGGCACCCTGTTTCTGGACGAGATCGGCGACATGGCCTTGCCGACCCAGGCCAAGATCCTGCGCGTGCTGCAGGAACGGGAGCTGACCCCGGTGGGTGGTAGCCAGCCGTTGCGGGTCGATGTGCGCGTGATCGCCGCCACCCACCGCGACTTGCCGCAGGAAATCCGTGAGGGGCGATTCCGCGAGGACCTGTGGTACCGGCTGCAGGTATTGCCTATCCTGGTGCCGCCGCTGCGTGAGCGGCCGGGGGACATCCTGGCCATCGCCGAGCATTTCCTGCGCCAGCATGGCGGCGAGCAGCCCAAGCGCATCAGCGCGGCCGCGGCGCGGCGACTGCTGCAGCATGGCTGGCCGGGCAATGTACGGGAACTGCGCAATACCATGGAGCGGGCGGCGGTGATGAGCCATGGCAGCTGCATCGAGGTCGAGGATATCGCCCTGCCGGGGCCGTCCGTGCCGGGCGCGATACAGGGCGCGGCCATCGACTGGGACGGGCCGCTGGCAGCGGCGGTGGCGCAGGTGGAGAAGCTGATGCTGGAGCGCGCACTGGCGGCGGCTGGCGGCAACCGTGCCGAAGCCGCGCGCCGGCTGGGCATTTCGCGCCAGCAGTTGTATCGCAAGCTGGAAGAGCAGGGGCCGCCTGGCAGCTAGCGGTCCCGCACCGGCCCCTCGGGCCGGTGGTCGATCCTCAGGCCGCTGCCCGCACGTGGGCCGAGAACGCCTCCGGCGTGAGCGGCCGGGCCAGGTAATAGCCCTGCGCCTCGTCCACGCCCCAGTTGCGCAGCAGTTCCAGGGTCTCGGCCGTTTCCACACCCTCGGCCACGATCCGGTAGTCCAGTTCCTTGGCCAGCGCGATCAGCGATTGCACGATGCGGCGATCACGCTGACGGGTGTCGAGATGGCGGATCAGCGACTGGTCGATCTTGACCACCGAGGCCGGTACCTGCTGCAGGTAGGCGAAATTGCTGTAGCCGGTGCCGAAGTCGTCCAGCGCCAGGCCCATGCCCAGGGCGCGGATCTCGTGCAGCAGCGCCAGCACCGCCGGGCTGTGCATCCACACCCCTTCGGTACATTCGATCTCCACCATGGCCGGATCGATGCCGGCATCGCGGCAGCCGCGTTCGAGTCGGCCGATCAGGTCGGATTCCTCGAAGTTGGGCGCGGCCAGGTTGATGGCCAGCTTGACCGGCATGCCCTCGCTGTTCCATGTCGCCATCTGTTGCAGGGCGGCCTGGATCACCCATTCCGATACCGGCCGGATCAGCGCCGTGCGCTCCACCAGCGGGATGAATTCGGCCGGCGAGATCGGCCCCAGTTCATGGTGCTGCCAGCGCAGCAGCGCTTCGCCGCCGTGATAGCGGTTGCTGCGCAGGTCCAGCTTGGGCTGGTAGGCCAGCGCCAGGCCGCCACCCGGCTGGCGCTCGGGCAGCAGTGCCTCGGGAATGTCGTGCAGCAGGCGGAAACGGCGCTGGTGCATGACGTCGGCGTCGGCATCGTAGTCGGCCCAGCGGCGCCGGCTGGCCAGCGCTTCATGTAGCGCCGCCACCGCCTTGCGCGGGGCATCGCGCAGCTGTTCGGGGGTCTGCTGCAGTTCGACGATGCCGCCATAGCTGGGCAGGTTCAGCGGCACGGCCATGCTGTCGACCGGCTGCTCCAGCGCCGTGCTCATGCTGCGCAGGTGGTGGCTCATCTGCTCGGCCTTACCGGCGTGCGACAGCAGCGCGAAACGACCGTCGCTGATGTGATAGACATCGCCCTTGCCCAGCACCAGTGCCTGCAGGCGGGCGCCGACGTTGCGGATCAGTTCGTCGTGGATACGCGAGCCCAGCACGCTGGCGATCTCGAAGGAGGTGTGCGCATCCGGCATGTCGATATAGGCCAGCGCCCGGGTGGCCACCGGCTCGTCGGCCGGCACCTCGCCTGCCGGCGCCAGGGAGGCCAGGTCTTCGCGCAACTGGTACTTGTTGGGCATGGCCGTGAGCGGATCGACGCGGCCGATGGCCCGCCGCAGCAGCATCTGCGCCATCGCCAGCGCCGCCAGCTGCTGCAATTGCTTGCGCTGGGCCGCATCGAAACTGCGCGGCGCGGTATCGGTGACGCACAGCGCGCCGATGGCGTGGCCCTCCGGCGTGAGCAGCGGCGCGCCCACATAGAAGCGGATGTAGGGCGGCCCCGCCACCAGCGGATTATTGGCGAAGCGCGGATCGGTGCTGGCGTCTTCTACCACCATCAGCGCGCGTCGGCTCACCGTGTGATCGCAGAAGGACAGTTCGCGCGAGGGCGCGCACATGTCCGGACCACTCTGCGACTTGACCCACTGGCGATCGGCATCGATGAGCGACACGTACGCACCGTTGACGCCGAACAGCGAGCGGCACAGGCGGGTGATGTTGTCCAGGTCTTCGGAAGAGCCGGTATCGAGCAGATGCAAGGCATGCAGCGCCGCCAGGCGCTGCAGTTCATCGTTCGGCCGGGCCGGGACGATGTCAGCCATTGCCGTGATCCCCAGCCGCCACCAGGCGCAGCGGCGAAGCCGCATGGCCGGCCAGGGTGCGGGGCGGGTTGACCTCGACCGTCATTGCGGCGGCCGCTGCCGCGGCGGCTGGCACCGCGGAGGCGGAGGGCGGTGCCAGCTGGAATACGTCGACCGCCCGGGTCAGGTGCTGGGCCTGGTCCTGCAGGCTGGAAACGGCTGCACTGGCCTGCTCCACCAGGGTGGCATTCTGCTGGGTGACCTGATCCATCAGGGCGATGGCCTTGTGCACTTCCTCGATGCCCACGCTCTGCTCATGGCTGGCGGTGGAAATCTCGCCCATCACATCGGTGACCTGCTGCACGCTGGTCACGATCTGTTCCATGGTCTCGCCGGCACGTTCCACCAGGCGCGTGCCGGCTTCGACGTTGTCCACGGAAGCATCGATCAGTTGCTTGACTTCCTTGGCGGCGGCCGCGCTGCGTTGCGCCAGGTTGCGCACCTCGGTGGCGACGACCGCGAAGCCGCGACCCTGTTCGCCGGCGCGGGCCGCTTCCACGGCGGCATTCAGGGCCAGGATATTGGTCTGGAAGGCGATGCCGTCGATCACCCCGATGATGTCCACGATC
>NZ_DASQOH010000045.1:0-99918 GCF_035644555.1 Herbaspirillum sp. | reverse complement strand
TGGCCGATTGCGGACATCTGACGTCGCTATTGGCTTCCAGCCTTTTTTTCTTTGAGCCAGAGCCCGAATTCTTTCATCACATTCACAACAGGAATCAACCTCTGGCCTTCGGCCGTTAGCTCATATTCGACTTTCACCGGGACAGAGGGATAAACGGTCCGCGTTATAAGCTCCGCCTCTTCCAGTGCCCTGAGGTCCAGGGTAAGCATCCTTTGCGAGATATTCGGAATATCCCGGCGCAACTCATTGAAGCGCTTGGGGCCATCCAACAGATAAGACACCAGCAGAAGCCGCCATCTTCCTCCCAGGAGCTGCATCGCCTCTTCCACTGAACAACCCGTAACGGTTTTCTTCATGTTTGTGTTAGTAAGTATATTTAATGTACCTATATAACATTATAGTGCCTTCTATCATTTTTATACCTACTTCCTATAATAGATGCCGAAGCACGCTCAGTCTGGGCGGCATTAAAGGAGTGTTTATGAATCTGTACTACATCCCGGCGAGTTGCTCCTTGTGTCCACATATCGTCATCAATGAACTGGGGCTCGAAGTCGAGCTGATCAAGGTCGACTACACCACGCATAAAACGGAGAGCGACGCCAACTACTTTGACGTAAACAGCTTCGGTTACGTCCCGGCTCTTGAGATCGAGAAAGGAAAGGTATTACGCGAGGGACCGGCGATTGTCCAATATCTTGCGGACCTGAAACCCGAGCGCAAGCTGGTCCCCGCTAACGGAACATTCGAGCGGTATCAGTTGCAAGAGTGGCTAAGCTTTCTCACTTCAGAAATTCATAAGGGATACATCCCACTGTTGTACGCCCGCCTGGCTGGCAAGTATCTCGAGACAGCAAAACCAAAACTGGAAAGACGTTACGAATGGATAAACGAGCAGCTTGCCGATCGGCTCTATTTGATGGGTGATTCGTTCAGCGTGGCGGATGCTTATTTGTTTGCGCTCACCGGCTGGGGACAGGCATCGTGGCTGAAATCCTATTACCAGGCGGATATCCATTTCGACAATCTGGACAACTTACGCGCCTGGTATGAGCGAGTGCGTGAACGGCCCGCCGTTCAGAAAGCGTTAGAAGCAGAGAATTTAATTTAGCGGCTGCCCGGCCGGGGCGTCATGGTGAGGCAACTGCTTACCAGATCTTTGCGTTGTCCATTGATGATTTCCCTGGTTTGACATGCGCGCACATAACGGCGGTTGCTGGCCGAAAGCGGAAAATCTTGAGCAGCTCATTTTTAGCTACGCGTCAAGACGACGGCGTCAAAATAGTGGTTACCGCCCTTGTCGACATACACATTCCTAAGAAGCATACCTGCGGTATTCAGCATGTGCCTGTACTCCACTTCTCCTAGTGATAACGATAGCTGCCCTGTTTGAATGTCTCTCCACTCGCATTGGGTGCGTGGGGCGCTAAATAAGAAGCGCCCACCTGGTCGAAGAGCTTGTCCGACCTTGTCAATCATCCGTCGTTGATCACTCGCAGAAAGAAGGAAAAGAAGTCCGACGGCGACTACGGCGTCAAACTTTCGGTCAAAAAGTGTGCTGCTCTGAACCGTTTCACACCGGGCACGCGCTTGGGGAAATCGTTGGCAAAACATCGCTAAAAGTGTCGGGGAGGCATCGATCCCAAAGACAATAAAGCCGGCATTGATTAACGCTTGAGAAATTGGCACACCTGATCCGCAACCGATATCCACCACCTCACTGCCCGGCCTAAGGCCGCTTGCCCACTGCCGCACGATCTCACTCCCAACACAGGATCGAGCGGCGGCAAATTCTAAAGCAACTGCTTCCCAGGTCTTTGCATTGTCCATTTACGATTTCGCTGGATTGACATACACACATAACGGCGTCTTCTGGCCGAATTCGGCCGTTGGGCTCAGCAGAGCAGGCTGCCGCGCTGAAAAGTCAAGAACGATCACGACCGTCCAAAACCTTCCGACAGCAGCCTGACGCATACCTCTAAGCTGCCGCTTTGCAACCGCTTTGTCTGAATACTCTCTTGGTCGTTGCAGGACTGTTCGCGAGCTTTTCCAAGGGTCTTCGAGGGCATGCGACGAGTTCCCCGCCACAATTAGGGAATTTGCTTTTCAGTATGTCCGCCGCGCATTTGGCACAGAAGCTGCACTCGCAGGAATAAATCCTTGCCTCAGTTGATTCTGGAGGCAGGTCCTTATCGCAGCATTCACAGCTGGGGCGTAACTCAAGCATTTTTTCTCCGAGGTGGATCGACTGGCTTCGGTGGAAAACAGCTTCTATCCAAGGATTAGATATATTGAAAGCGTGGACGACGATCTACTGATGACCAGGATCGTAGTCACAACAGACCTTCATCGAAGAGGTGATTCAAGCCCTTGGAACGATCGCCTTCGACGGGTAACTCGCCAGAATTACTGAAGTGGTAACTGGCCCAAATCGTGCCAGCGCATCGATAGCAGCTTCCAGCTGCGCCATCTCCTCGACGACGACACGCACAATGAAGCAATCTTCCCCAGTTATGCGGTGTGCTTCAATAATCTCTGGCATCGCTTCGAAGGCCAACAAGCAGCGCTTGATCTCCGCGTGGGTGGTACGAATCCGCACCATTGCGGAGATATTGTGGCCCACCAGGCCGGGATTTATTCTTGCCGTGTAGCCTTCAATTACACCTCGGTCTTCCAATTTCCTGATGCGGGCGGTGATGGCTGGTTGAGATAGACCAATCTGCTTTCCCAGCTCCGTATTGCTCATGCGCGCATCGTGTTGAAGGGCCTCCAATATGCGCCAGTCCAGGCGGTCTAATGCCTCCGCTTTAATTTCATTTGTCGAGTCCATCATCTTCCGTCAATTCATCGGTTCAACGCCGTCAATTCATTCGAATGCCGATGTTGCCTTAGTTCCGGTCTCAATACAATGAGCACTGTTTCATCAATGGAGATTTCGCAAATGCATCATTCCGTCCTTGTGGTTCCCGGCATCGGCAACTCTGGCCCCTCTCACTGGCAGAGCTTATGGCAGTCTTCGTATCCGAATTGGCGGCGGCTCATCGTCGAGAATTGGGACGAAGTGGAATGCGACGACTGGGTATCTGCCCTGGAGCGACAACTTGTCGATGCCCCTGCAAACACCCTGCTGGTGGCACATAGCCTTGGATGCCTAGCGGTGGCACATTGGGCTGCACATTCGGAAAAGAAGATTGGTGGCGCCTTGCTGGTCGCAGTTCCCGATCCAGCGGCACCTTCATTTCCGCGTACCGCTGCGCATGGATTCGCACCTATACCTCTGGTGCCATTAAGGTTTCCGACGGTCGTCGTCTGTAGCACGGACGATCCCTACGGCAGCGTGGACCACGGCCGAGAATGCGCCAATGCCTGGGGCAGCGAGTTCGTCGAGGTTGGAGCGAAGGGGCACATCAATGCGGAAAGCAAGCTAGGTGCCTGGCCGGAAGGGCTAGATTTGCTCGCAAGAATGTCCATGTCCACCGATCGCGGCCGAGAGACCCTATAGTCAATATGCGCATCGTGGAAAGAAGATTCCCATCGCATTGCCAAGCGACCGTCACTTCCGTGCTAACCGTCTGATCAGTTCCTGGTGCAGCGGCCAATCTTCCAGCAGCAACTCTGCCCGGGCGATTTCAAACGCATCAAATTCGAAGCCTGGCGCCACCGTGCAGCCCACCAGACTGTGACCGTCTTGAACCGTACACTCCGCCGCAAACCAGGCGCCTGCCGGGACCAGCGCCTGGAAATCGGCACCGTCATGCTCCAGCGGATTACCCAGGCGGAAAGTCTGAAGCGCCCCGTGCGGCTGCAGGACGTGGACGTGCAGAGGGTCACCTCCATAGAAGTGCCACATCTCTTCTGAATCGATCCGGTGCCAGGTTGACCTATCCTCGCCACCGAGAAGGTAATAGATTGCGGTCGCCGCCGAGCGCGGCGAACCGCCCGCCGAGCGTTCCACACGCTCCTGGCTGCGATGGGTCTCGCGATAGAAACCTCCCTCCGGATGCGGTTGAAGGTTCAGATGGGAAATCAATTCTTCGAAGCGGTGTCGAGACATTTTCAGGGTGATAGAAAGGTTAAAGGGGATCCGCTCGATGGATGGCGTCGAAGTGTTTCGCCACGATCTGGAGTGTGCTCTCGCCAGACATCCTTCGGAATGATCCAAAGCAGACCTGCGCAGCCGTCGGCGGATATCACCAGCATATTACGATCATCGCCTCACAGGGCAAGCTTCCGTTTCCTGCGTGCACATACTTGTCTGCGGGTTCAGCGGTATTCTGGCGGTCCCCATCCTTCCGCCACCACTTGACGTTGGCTGCGAAAGCCGCAGACCACGTCACGCCTGCGGGCCGACCGGCCTGATGTCACCCGAAATGCAGCCCGAACCCGTGTTGATGCAACAGATGTTGCACGGGGACACGCGATCTTTGCTACCATCGACCGGATTCGAATGTACCAACGCACATCCATGAGCCAAGTCGCACATCCTCCCCGCAGTTTCAGTGAACTGGAAGCCTTGATCCGGGAACGCTTCAACGATTTGCGGCCACAGTTTCAAGCCGGCGCGGCCTTCCTGCTGGACAATCCCGGCGAAGTGGCGGTCTCGACCATGCGTGCCCTGTCGCACAAGGCCCAGGTGCAGCCGTCCACGTTTGTGCGCCTCGCGCAGCATCTGGGTTTTGCCGGCTGGGCGGAGTTGCGTGCGCTGTTTGTCGAGCGGCTGGCCGGTGAACCCAAGGCCTATGCGTTCAAGGCCAAGAACATAGTCCGTCGCAGCAACAGCGACAAGCTGGTGGCAGAACTGTTTACCGCGCAGCGCGCCAACCTCGATGCCTCGGAGCCCAAGAGCGCCGACCGCATGCTGGGCGCCGCTCGGGCACTGTTGAAGGCACATCACGTCCACATCGCCGGCTTTCGCGCCGCGTTTTCCATTTCCTTCCTGTTGCATTACCTGTATCGCCTGTTCCGGACGTCGGTATCGCTGGTGCGGGGCAGCGAAGGCTCGATCGAGTTGGAATTGCGCGCCATCGCGGCACATGATGCGGTAATAGTCGTCAGTTTCGCCCCATACTCGACCGAGGCGGTGCGCGTGGCCGAAGCCGCCAAACAGGCCGGCGCCAAGCTCATCGCATTGACTGACAGCGCGGTCGCACCGATCGCGCTCAAAGCCGACCATTGCATCTTGTTTTCTCACGAAAGCCCCTCCTTCTTCCCCTCCATGGCGGCTGCCACGGCCATTGCAGAAAGCCTGATAGAGCTGGTGATTTCGATTGACGATGAGCACGCCGTCACCCGGCTGGAACTGGCCGAAAGCGACTTGCACAGTACCGGCGCCTATATAGCCCGTTAAACATCCTTCCTCTTCTTGTCAGGCGCTTCGTGCGCCTGCACCTCTGCATTTCCCCTTCTTGCTTTTGACCGCATGTTGCGCGGCGGCATCGCTGCAAGTGCGCCATTGGTGTGCTTCGCGCCGATTTCACGCACCAACAGCATGCTGCTTGCGCACCAAAATAATCAAATAAAAATAGTTATGCAACATATGTTGCATAACTATTTTTGTTCATTTATATTGCGCCTCAGATCGTTTGTGCAACGAATGTTGAATTTCTGGTTTTCCTGTCACCGAATGTTGTTGCACATGAAGAGGATAAAAGGACTGTCACCATGACCCATGTTTTCCATCGCAATCCCCGTAGCAAACTTCCCGTGGCCGTCGCCGGCGAAGGGATGGCGCTGATCGACCAGGATGGCAGGCGCTATCTCGATGCTTCCGGTGGTGCTGCGGTGTCCTGTCTTGGACACGGTCACCCCCGCGTGATCGAGGCCATTCGCGCTCAGGTGGCTGAATTGGCATATGCCCACACCTCATTTTTCACGACGGCGCCGGCAGAAGAGCTGGCCGCGATGCTGGCCGATGCTGCGCCCGGCCCCCTCAATCATGTCTATTTCGTGTCGGGCGGGTCTGAAGCGGTCGAGGCCGCGTTGAAGCTGGCGCGCCAGTACTACGTCGAAATCGGGCAGCCACAACGCCGGCATATCATCGCGCGCCGGCAGAGCTATCACGGCAACACGTTGGGTGCGCTGGCCATCGGTGGTAACGCATGGCGTCGCGACATGTTCATGCCCTTGCTGATCGATGCACATCACATTTCCCCGTGCTACGCCTATCGCGACCGTGCCGACGGCGAAAGCGATGCGCAGTATGTGCAACGCCTGGCCGATGAGCTGGAACAGAAGATTCTCTCGCTCGGCGCCGACCAGGTGATCGCGTTCGTGGCCGAAACGGTGGTCGGCGCAACGGCCGGTGCGGTGCCGCCGGTGGGCGACTACTTCCGCAAGATGCGTGAGGTCTGCGACCGATATGGCGTCTTGCTGATTCTGGATGAAGTCATGTCCGGCATGGGGCGTACCGGCTATCTCTTCGCTTGCGAAGAGGATGGTGTCGAACCGGATATCGTCGTGATTGCCAAGGGTCTGGGTGCCGGCTACCAGCCGATCGGCGCCATGATCTGCAGCGATCGCATCTACGATGCGGTGTTGCGCGGCTCCGGATTCTTCCAGCACGGCCATACCTACATCGGTCATGCAACGGCATGCGCCGGGGCCCTGGCTGTACAGAAAACGATCCGGGAAGAGCGCCTGCTGGACAACGTCCGCCAGCGCGGAGAGCAGTTGCGTAGCGAATTGCGTCAGGTGTTTGATGACCAGCCGCATGTGGGCGATGTCCGTGGCCGTGGTCTGTTCGTTGGCGTGGAGCTGGTGGCCGATCGCCGCAGCAAGCTGCCGCTGGATCCGAGCTTGCGCACCCACGCCCGCGTCAAGGCCGAAGCCATGAAGCGCGGTCTGCTGGTGTACCCGATGGGCGGCACCATCGATGGCCGCAACGGCGACCACATCCTGCTGGCACCACCGTTCATCGCCACGCCAAACGATATCAGCGAGATCGTGCAACGGCTCTCCGAGTCGGTCACTGCGTCGCTCGGCTGAGTCCGGTCAGATCCACATTTTCCACGAGGAGGGGTAACGATGAAACACCTAGTCAGTCTGGCCGCACCGGCCGCAATGCTGTCCATGCTGTTGGTGGTACTGCCACAGCAAGCCCGTGCGGCAGATACCGCATTGGGTCCCACCCTGCAAAAGATCAAGGATGCCAACCTGATCGCCATCGGCCATCGCACCAGCTCCATTCCGTTTTCCTATTACGACGAAAATCAGCAGGTGATCGGCTATTCGCAAGACCTGTGCAACAAGGTCATCGATGCGGTCAAGGCCAGGATCGGCGCGACTAGGCTGGATGTGCGCATGGTGCCGGTAACCTCGCAGAATCGTACACCCCTGCTGCAGAACGGCACCATCGATCTCGAATGCGGCGTGACCAGCAATCTGAAGAATCGCTGGCAACAGGTTTCCTTCGCGACCAACTTCTTCGTGGCGAGCAGCCGCATCCTGACCAAGCGCGACAGCGGCATCAAGGACTTTCCCGACCTGGCCGGCAAGGCGGTGGTGACCAATGCCGGGACCACATCCGAGCAACTGCTGCGCAACCTCAATGAGCACCGCAAGATGGGCATGCAGATCCAGAGCGCCAAGGACTACGGCGAGGCCTTCCTGATCCTGCAGTCGGGGCGCGTGGCCGCCTATGTGATGGACGATGTACTGCTGGCCGGCGCCCGTACCACTGCTCAAAGGCCCAATGACTGGGTGTTGACCGGCAATCCCTTCGGTGCGGAACCGTATGCCTTCATGGTTCGCCGTGATGATCCGCAATTCAAGCAGCTGGTGGATGACACCTTGTCTGGCCTGATGAAGAGCGGCGAGATCAAGAAGATGTACGCCAAGTGGTTCACCTTCCCGATTCCACCAAAGAACGTCAGCTTCAACTTCCCGATGTCGGACACCGTCACGAAGTTGTATGCGACGCCCAGCGACAAGCCGATGGATTGAGGCAGGCCATTACCACATCCATGCTTCAGGAGAACCGTATGACCATGCCCAGCCGCCTGCCACCCATTGTCCATGAACAGATGACGCCGGAGCAGACCGCCATGCTCGAGGCCATTCTTGCCGGACCGCGCAAGAACCTCAACGGTCCTTTTGTGGCCTGGATCCATAGTCCGGCACTGGGCGAACTGGCACAGCGGCTGGGCGCGTTCTGTCGCTATCAGACTGGCCTGCCGCTGCGATTGTCGGAACTGGCCATTCTGGTGACGGCAGCCGCATGGCGATCGCAGGCGGAATGGCATATCCACCTGCCGATCGCCCTGGAAGCCGGTCTTGCACCGGAGATTGCAGAACAGATCCGTGAGGGTGCGACGCCGGATTTCCGCCAGGATGATGAACGGGCAATCTGGTCCTTCGCCAATGAGCTATACCGCGACAAGCGTGTTTCCGAGCCGACCTATGCCACCGCCGTTGCGATGTTCGGCTTGCCGGTCGTGGTCAATCTGGTGGGATTGCTGGGCTATTACGCCCTGGTGGCGATGACCTTGAACACGTTCGACATGCGTGCCGAAGGGCAGGGCGAGGCAGACTTGCCCTTCGCTGAAGCGGCGTCCTGAGCGCCGGAAAAGGAAGTAACGATGGCATATCAATGGCAATGGTCAGTATTCCTTCAGGCGCCCAGCGCCGGGCAGACCTATCTGGACTGGCTTCTTTCGGGCCTCGGGGTAACGGTCGCGCTTGGCCTGTCTGCCTGGGGTTTGGCGCTGGCCCTGGGCACCTTCCTCGGCATCCTGCGCACATTGCCCAACCGTGCCTTATCCTGCTTTGCCGCCTGCTATGTGGAGCTGTTTCGCAATGTGCCGTTGCTGGTGCAGATCTTCATCTGGTATTTCGCCATGCCGGAACTGCTGCCCTGGGGCGATGCAGTCAAGGCGCTGCCGCCGATGACGCAACAGTTCTTGATGGCGATGCTGTGCCTTGGCATGTTCACGGCAGCCCGGGTCTGCGAACAGGTGCGCTCGGGCATCGAATCCTTGCCGCGCGGCCAGAAAGGCGCTGGTCTGGCGCTCGGCCTGACACTGGGGCAAACCTACCGGTTCGTGCTGTTGCCGATGGCCATGCGCATCGTACTGCCACCGCTGACGTCAGAATTCCTCAACATCTTCAAGAATTCCGCCGTGGCGTCGACCATTGGCCTGCTGGAGCTTGCCGCGCAAGGGCGCCAACTGGTGGACTACACCGCCCAGCCTTATGAGGCATTCATCGCGGTCACGCTGGCCTATATGCTGATCAATATTAGTGTCATGTCGCTGATGCGGATACTGGAGCGCAAGACCAGCCTGCCGGGCATGGCCGGAAAGTAGAGGAGACAGGCATGGCATACGAATTCGATTTCAGCGCAGTGACACCGGCGGCACTCAAGGTGCTCGGCGATGGCATGCTGGTCTCGCTCAAGATCACCCTGGTCGCCATTGTGTTCGGCATGGTCTGGGGGACGCTGCTGGCGATGATGCGGCTGTCCAGGCATGGTCCCTTGCAATGGTTCGCCGTCGGCTACGTGAATCTGTTCCGCTCCATCCCGCTGGTGATGGTGTTGTTGTGGTTCTTCCTGATCGTGCCGCAGTTGCTGCAGAAGCTGTTCGGTCTGTCGCCGGCCAACGATCTGCGCATGACCTCGGCCCTGGTGGCGTTTGCGCTGTTCGAAGCGGCGTATTACGCCGAGATCATCCGGGCCGGCATCAATAGCGTGTCGCGGGGACAGATGGCGGCCGCCTATGCCTTGGGCCTGACCTATCCGCAGGCCATGGGCATGGTGATCCTGCCCCAGGCCTTCCGCAACATGGTGCCGCTTCTGCTGACGCAAGGTATCGTCCTGTTCCAGGATACGTCACTGGTGTATGTGAGTGCGCTGGCCGATTTCTTCGGCCGCGCCTACAGCATCGGCGAGCGCAATGGCCGCATCATCGAAATGCTGTTTGTCGCAGGTGCGGTGTATTTCATCATCTGCTTTTCCATGTCCTTGATGGTCAAGCGTTACAGGAAGAAAGTCGCAACATGATCACGCTGCAAGATGTATCGAAGTACTACGGTGACTTCAAGGTGCTCTCCGGCTGCAGCGCCACGATTGCCAAAGGAGAAGTGGTGGTGGTCTGCGGACCTTCGGGTTCTGGCAAGTCGACACTGATCAAGACCATCAATGCGCTGGAACCGATTCAGGAAGGCAGCGTTACGGTCGACGGCATCAAGGTCAACGACCGCAGCACGAACCTGCCCGGATTACGCTCGCGGGTAGGCATGGTGTTTCAGCATTTCGAGTTGTTTCCCCATCTGACGATCGCCGATAACCTGACCTTGGCGCAGGTGAAGGTACTGCGCCGAAAGAAGGACGAGGCCCATCAGCACGCCATGAGATATCTCGAGCGCGTTGGCCTGAAAGCACATGCGGGGAAATATCCGGGTCAGTTGTCCGGAGGGCAGCAGCAGCGCGTCGCGATCGCCCGCGCACTGGCGATGGATCCGATTTGCATGCTGTTCGACGAACCCACCTCGGCACTCGATCCCGAAATGGTCAACGAGGTCCTGGATGTCATGGTGGAGCTCGCGCAGGAAGGCATGACCATGGTCTGCGTTACCCATGAAATGGGATTTGCCCGCAAGGTGGCGCATCGTGTGATCTTCATGGACCAGGGAAGCATTGTCGAAGACCGCAGCAAGGATGATTTCTTTGGTGGCGACAACGGTCATTCAGTGCGTAGCAGACAGTTTCTTTCCAAGATTCTTTCACACTGATGCCTGGTATGGCGACTCATCTCCCTATCCCTGCCGACGCGTTTTCAAATGGGTCATCAACAGCCAGTCGATGATCGGTATGGTCACCTGGCCGCGGCATCTCTGCCAACGGGGGCCTTGCTTGCGCGTGAACGCTGCTGGTCGAGGGAGACCGGAAAAACGAACGTCAAACAGTGCAATCAAGAAGGGGGCCCCGTAACAGGCTGATGCATGAGAAAGAGGGCGGATGCCAGCCGGCAGAGCCATCGGTACACATCCGATGTTCCGTGCCAATGCTTTCAATTTTTCCAGCAAGGCTTCCTCCGGTTCAATTCCGACAGAGCACCCTGGGAGGCCTGAAAGGGCTACATCTGGATCGGTAAACATTTGCAGAGGATGAAATCCTCCAATGAAAGCGCCCAGTTCTTTTGCAGATAACAGCGCTGAGCGCTGCATGCGCTTCTACCGGGCATGTGACGATTGTTGTTTTTGCAGAGCGCATGCGCAGGATCAGAAATCTGAGCCTGGCCGATTGCTATCGTTGAATAAGCGGACAGTCAACTGAACTTGACGCCGCAGACCACTCTTGATGAGCACACTAGGTAAGATTCAATCCACCATCGGATAGCAGGATTTCTCCGGTGAGATAGTCCGATGCGACCAACATCGCAACGGCTTGGGCGATGTCCTCCGGACTGGCAGATCGGCGCATCGGCGAGCGCTCCTTCCAGATTTGCTGCGCCTGGGTCCAGTCTGCGGTCAGTGGCGTATCGACCAATCCAGGGGCGACAGCATTTACTCGGATGTCGGGCGCCAGTGAAACAGCGAGTAGCCGGGTCATATGATTCAAGGCTGCTTTCGTCGCTGAATAGGGAATCGATGCGCCCTTCGGGCGGACGCCAGCATGTGAGCTGATGTTGACTATGCAGCCGGGTCGACCGAAGCGTTTCGAATCACGCAATGCTGATTCAGCCTCAGCGATCAAACGAAAAGGAGCAACCACGTTCACTTCATAGAGCTCATGCCACACATCGGGCGTTGCGGCCGCCAAATCCTGGTGCGAAATAACACGGCTGATTCCTGCGTTATTAACCAGAACATCCAGCCGTCCCCATGACGCTATCGCTTCGCGGATCAGTCGCACCCTGTCGTCATCATTAGCCAGATCAGCTTGCACATAGATGGCCGATCCGAGTTCGAGTGCCAGTCGTTGTCCGGCCTCTACCGAATTACGCGAGTGCAATACGATTGAATATCCTTCTTTTGCGAGCCGGCGGGCAATTGCCACACCGATGCCAGAAGTTGAGCCTGTGATAAGTGCGACGGGAGCCTGTGACATCTTGGAAGCCTATTCGGTTGGGTGCATAACAAGTTGATAAACGTTCGTCTCACTTTGATGAAGGCAGCGATTGCGGTCCTCATGAATGGGCGCTTCAGCCCTCCGCTGCCCCTCTGCCGCCCGCTGCAACACCAGCGGTGACGGCAGCGGTGACGGCAGCGGCGCCTCCTTGGGCTTAGCGCCGATCATCCTGCAGCCGCAGGCCTGGCTGACAAGCCGGCACGCTGGTGGCATGATAACGCCTCTAATTTGCCGCAAGGCAAACATATCAATGACCTGCTGCCCGACATTGTCCTCCGATGGCGATGGCGTTGGTGGCAGCGGGCAAGCGCAGGGGGCGGCGATGTCAGCGGTAACCATCCATCTTCGGGGCGAAGACCGGACTGCACAAATCCATGACTGGAAGATCTACTGGAGCGACAAGCATCAGGCCTGGTTCCTGACCTGTTACTTCCACAGCACCAAATCCTTCAGCCTGCCGCTGGCCGAATGCCGCATCTCTCCGACCCGCGAGCTGGGCGGCGCCTTGCTCAACAAGGGCAAGGGAGGGGCGGCCAAGCGGGTGGAGCAGGCTACGCTCTATGGAAACAAGTATGTGATCGTCAGCTATGCCGGTAACCGCAAGGGCTATCTGCATCGCCTGGATGACGTCAGCGTGGTGGCCGAGACCAAGCTCAAGCAGTCGCCGGTCTTCCGCTATTTCCTGGCCGTTGCGCAGGCCCGGGGCGGGCAGGGCGGTGAGGCCTCGCCGGATCAGGACCGCATCGCCGATAACGTACTGCGCCAGCTCAACAAGCTGCCAGCCCATCCGGACAGCGCCCTGCAGGCCTATTGCAGTGGCGCGAATCGCAGCCGCGAACTCTCCCGTCCATTGATCTTCCCCTTCGGCGTCAATGCCAGCCAGATTGAGGCGGTGGAGCAAGCCTTCCGTGCGCAGATCAGCGTGATCGAAGGTCCTCCCGGTACCGGCAAGACCCAGACCATCCTCAATATCGTTGCCAACATCCTGTTGCGGGACGAAACGGTCGCCATCCTCTCCAACAACAATTCGGCCGTGGATAACGTGGTCGAGAAGCTGCAGAAATCTGACCTGGATTATCTGGTGGCCAAACTCGGCAGCAAGGCAAAGCGCTCCGCATTCTTTGAATCCCCGCCTGCGGTGCCGTCGGAACCCCCATTGCCCGCACCTGCGCTGGAAGAAATTGACGCCGCCGTCATCCGCCTCAAGCAGTACCTGCATGCCCACAACCGCGCAGCCCAGCTCAAGGCCGAGATCCAGGAGTTGCAGGTCGAGCAGCGCTATCTGCAGCAGTGGCATGATGAAAACGACGTGCCAGTGGGGCCGGCACTGGAACGATACCGATTGACGCCCGCCCGCGCGGCCGATCTCATGGCCTATCTGTCGCATCTGGGGCAGCGGCCGATCGGACTGCGCGAACGGTTCAGCCTGCTGTTGCGCTTCGGCGTCCTCCGCGCCGCTCCCTTCGCTGCCGGCGCCCAGCGAGTACGCAGCTTCCATGCCCTGCAGGCCCACTTCTACCAGCGCCAGCTGCAAGAGAAGGAGAACGAGCTGGCGGCCTGCCTGGCGACCTTGAAAGAGGGGAGCTTCGATGCCTCGCTGGAGCAGGTGCGGCAGGATTCCATGCTCTGCCTGAAACAACATCTGCACGGTCGCCAGCCCGATGCACGCGCCTTCGGGATCGATACCTATCAGACTGACTTCGGCGATTTTCTGGCACGCTATCCGATCATCGCCAGCAGTACCCATTCCATCATCAATTCGCTGGCCGAAGGTGCCATGCTGGACTACGTCATCATCGACGAGGCGTCCCAGCAGGACATCCTGCCCGGCATCCTGGGCCTGGGCTGTGCGCGCAACCTGATCGTCGTCGGTGACCGCCGCCAGTTGCCGCATATTCCGGTGGCGCTGGGCATGCCGGCGCCATCGCCGGCCTACGATTGCGAGCGCTTGAGTCTGCTCGATTCAGTGATGGCGGTGTTTGGCGATGCGCTGCCGCGGACCCTGCTCAAGGAACATTATCGCTGCCATCCGCGCATCATCCAGTTCTGCAACCAGCAGTTCTATGACAATGCCCTGATCCCGATGACGCCCGACGATGGCACCGCACCGCTGCGCCTGATCGTCACGGCCAAGGGCAATCACATGCGTACGACGACCAATCTGAGGGAAATCGAATCCCTGCTGGCGGTGCTGGATGAGGCCGGTGAGCGCAGCGGTGTGGATGCCCAGGGCCGTGGCTTCATCGCGCCTTTCCGGGCGCAGGTGAAGCTGGCCGGCGCGCAACTGCCGTCGGATTTCGTCAGCGATACCGTGCACAAATTCCAGGGCCGGGAATGCGAGGAAATGGTCTTTTCTACCGTGCTGGACAAGAAGCGCAGCAGCCAGTCGATGTCCGGCTTCGTCGATGCGGCGCAGATGGTCAATGTCGCCGTATCACGGGCCAAGCGGAGATTCACTCTGGTGACCGGCGATGAGGTCTTCGCCCAGCGCAATGGCCCGGTGGCCGCACTGATCCGCTATATCGAATACTACGCAGACCAGGCGCAAGTGCGGCGCGCGCCGGTGGTGTCGGCCTTCGACCTGCTGTACCAGGAATACGACCGCTCACTGGCCAGGCTGGCCGCCAGCCTGCGCAGCGGCGATTCGCACTTCCGGTCGGAGCAGATCGTGACGCAGCTGTTGCGAGAACTGCTGGCAAGCACGCGCTTTGCCGGCTTGCGCTTCCATTGCCAGGTCCGTCTGCAGCAGCTGGCGTCTGCCCGCAATCCGGCCATGACACCGCGTGAACTTGAATTCATGGCACAACAGGCCAGTTGTGACTTCGTGATCTATTTCAAGGTCGGCAAGCAGCCGCTGGGGGTGATCGAAGTGGACGGCGGCTTGCACCACGGCCAGCAACAGAGCGAACGCGATGCGCTCAAGAACAGCATCCTGCACAAGAGCGGTATTGATCTGCTGCGCCTGCAGACCATCGATAGTGATATCGAGGCCAGGCTGGGCAGGTTCCTCGCGCAATGGGTGGATGCCGGCGAAACTACACCACCGCCGGCCGTGCCAGCGGCGCTTCATTGAGCGCATCGCGGATGACTTCCAGCGCGTGCTGGATATCGTGGCGGCTGGCCACGCCGCCGATGCAGACCCTTACCGCCTGCTCCGGGGCGGCCCCTACGGCGAAGGCGTCGCTGGCCACCACGCCGATGCCGGAGGAGCGCATCTGGGCAGCGAAGCTGGCGGCCTGCCAGCCCCCACGCAACTTGATCCAGAGATGAAAGGCCTCGGCTTCGGAGGCGTAGCTGTGCGGGGGCAGGATGCGGGCGGCGATCTTCTGGCGGGCCATGGATTCCTTGCGGATGTTGGCCAGCGCCAGGTCGGCCACGCCATCGCGTATCCAGTGCGTGGCCAGGGTCGAGGTGATGGGCGAGGCCATCACCGTGGTGGCCCGTAGCGAGGCCGTCAGGCGCGCCGCCGAGTGGGTGTCCGGCGCCACCATGTAGGCGATGCGCAAGCCGGCGCCCACGCTCTTGGCCAGGCCGGTGACGTAGAAGGTCAGTTCACTGCCCAGGCTGGCAATGGCCGGCGGGGTCGAGCGTGGCAGGAAGCCATAGGCGTCGTCCTCGATGATGGCGACTTCGTAGTGGCGGGCGATGTCCACCAGCGCCTGGCGTCGTGACAGCGAGGTGGTGCAGGTGGTGGGGTTCAGCAGCGTCGGGTTGCAGTACAGGGCCTTGGGCGCGTATTGCGCGCAGGCGCCGGCAAAGGCGACGGCGTCGATGCCTTCGTTGTCCATCGGCAAGCCGACCAGCTTGATCCCCAGTTGCCCGGCCAGGGCGCGCAGGCCAGGGTAGGTCACGTCTTCACAGCACAGCACGCCACCGGGGCCGACCAGCATGGTCAGGATCGCCAGCAACGCGCATTGCGCGCCAGGGGTGACCAGCACCCGTTCCGGTTCCACCACCAGCCCGCGCCGACGCAGCCACAGGGCACCGGCCTCGCGGTCTTCGGGCGAGCCGCCGAAGTCCTGGTAACGCATCAGGTCGCGCAGCCTGCCGTTGACCTTGCTCCATCCTGCCTGCATCAGTTCCAACAGTTCCGGCGACTCCGGCTCGGGCGGCATGTTCATGGACATGTCCACGTTGGGCCGTCCCTCGGTCACGCGGGGGATGCGCGGGCGCCGCTTGCCGCAGACGAAGGTGCCGCGTCCCACCACCGAATCGACCAGCCCGCGCCGATGCGCTTCTGTATACGCCCGGGCCACGGTGGTGAAGTCCAGGTCCAGCGCTTCGGCCAGCTTGCGCTGCGGCGGCAGGCGCTGCTCAGCCTGCAGCTGCCCGGTGGCGACATCCTCGGCGATGGCATTGGCGATGGCCAGGTAGAGCGGGCCGCTGCCCTTCTTCAGTTTGGGGACCCACATGGTGCTGTTCTTCGGCATGACGATTCCTTGGTCGGCTTGACGGATCTTGCGCGGATTCAATATTGACTGCATCGGTCTTGTCAATTGAATGCAATTTATATTCCATCCAATACAGCCTGGAAGCGGTTCTCCCTGCACCGACTTGCATCATTGATGGCGGGGCGCATGCACCAAGGTAAAACACGCCGCTACTCCAGAGTGCATGCGGGTTTGCGCGATTGTATGGAGCGATTGAATGGATTGCTGCGCGGGTGCTGAAAAGCCCGTCGGGAAGGTCCGCTCGGGAAGCCGCAAGTGTGCTGGAAGCTGGATCGGTGATCAGCGATTGACGGGATTTTCTTGCAGTCAATTCACGCATTGACGGGGCATTGTTGGCACGCGTGATGCATTCAATGCCAGCGTCGCGGCAACATCGCCGGACCACTTCCACAAGTGACCACCCACAGCAATCAAGAGGAGTCTCACCATGCCCGCAGTCACCAAAGCAGCCCACGCCCCCGGCGATTTCCTGGTGGATTATGAAGAGAAGGTATTCGAAGACGTCAAAGCCCAGCCGGGTGAAAAAGCGCTGGTGACCTTCCATACCGTGGCCTTCGAAGGCTCGATCGGTTTCGTCAACCTGTTGCAGGCCACGCGTCTGAAGCGCAAGGGCTTCGAAACCTCCATCCTGCTGTACGGTCCGGGCGTGACGCTGGGCGTGCAGCGTGGCTTCCCCACCCTGGGCGATGAAGCCTTCCCCGGCCACCAGAACTTCAACAAGCAGATCGTCAAGTTCATGGAAGAGGGCGGCAAGGTCTATGCCTGCCGCTTCGCCCTGCAGGCGCTGTACGGTCATGGTGAGCCCTCGCTGATCCCGGGCATCCGTCCGATCAACCCGCTGGATGTGCTGGACCTGGTGTTGCTGCATCGTCGCGACAACGCCTTCATCCTCGACACCTGGACCCTGTAAGCGGAAGGGCGGCCCATGAGCATCAACAAGAGAACGGTACGGGCGGCGGCGGTGCAGATCGCGCCCGACCTCGATAGTGCCGACGGCACCGTGGCCAAGGTCTGCCAGGCCATTGCCGACGCCGCTGCGCAAGGCGCGCAGCTGGTGGTGTTTCCGGAGACCTTCGTTCCCTACTATCCGTACTTTTCGTTCGTGCGGCCGCCCTTTGCGTCCGGGCCCGAGCACCTGCTGCTCTACGAACGCGCCGTCGAGGTGCCGGGTCCGGTCACCCAGGCCGTGTCGGCGGCGGCACGCCAGCATGGCACGGTGGTCGTGCTGGGTGTCAATGAACGCGACCACGGCACGCTCTACAACACGCAACTGGTGTTCGATGCCGATGGCGAGCTGGTCCTGAAGCGCCGCAAGATCACGCCGACCTATCACGAGCGCATGATCTGGGGCCAGGGCGACGCCAGCGGTCTGAAGGTGGTGCACACTGCCGTGGGGCGCCTGGGTGCGCTGGCCTGTTGGGAACACTACAACCCGCTGGCACGCTACAGCCTGATGGCGCAGCACGAGGAAATCCACTGCGCGCAATTCCCCGGCTCGATGGTCGGCCAGATCTTTGCCGACCAGATGGAGGTCACCATCCGCCATCACGCCCTGGAAGCGGGCTGCTTCGTCATCAATGCCACCGGCTGGCTGACCGATGAGCAGATCGCCGCCATCGAACCCGATCCCAAGGCGCAGAAGGCGCTGCGCGGCGGCTGCTGTACCGCCATCGTCTCGCCGGAGGGCAAGCTGCTGGCCGAGCCCCTGCGCAGCGGCGAAGGCATTCTGGTGGCCGATCTCGACATGGAACTGGTCACCAAGCGCAAGCGCATGATGGATTCGGTGGGTCACTACGCACGCCCGGAACTATTGCATCTGGTGATCGATGATCGCCGTACTTCCCCCATGTCTTCCCTGTTCCCGGCGGAACAGTCTTCTCCTGTCATCCCATCTTCCGCGAGGCCCCATCATGCAGACAGCCGTCATCCAGTTGCATCCCCAGCGTTCGAGCCGCAAGGCACCCATGGAGCTGATCTCGGAGCTGCAATCCTTAGGGCTGCGTCTTGACGATCCCACCGCCGGCGCACAAAGCCGGCGCGGCGGGGCGGGGCCGTCCGACCACAAGGCGGTGACGGTCGACGGTCATACCGTGATGATCCCGGTGCATACGGCCGGCTCCTGGTCCTCGCCCTATGTGGCCACGCAACCGGGCGCGGATGGCGCCTCGCGCATCCTGCGCGACGGCGTCGAGGTGGGGGTGGTGTCCTTCCCGCGCCAGCCGCGCTTCTACAAGATGCAGACCTTCGATGGCATCCCCTACGGCAAGATCGCCACGCTGCACGGTGCCGACGTGCTGGCCACCACCATCCTGCAGAGCTGCATCCGCTACGAAAGCCGGCGCAAGTCCTGCCAGTTCTGCGCCATCGGCCAGTCGCTGGCGGCCGGCCGCACCATCCTGCGCAAGACCCCCGAGCAACTGGGCGAGGTGGCGCGGGCCGCGGTGCTGCTGGATGGCGTCAAGCACATGGTGATGACCACCGGTACGCCCAACGCCACCGACCGTGGCGCGCAGATCCTGTGCGAGAGCGCTTTCGGCGTGAAGTCGGCGGTGAACCTGCCGATCCAGGGGCAGTGCGAGCCGCCCGATGACGATGCCTGGTTCCGCCGCATGCACGACGCCGGCATCGATACCCTGGGCATGCATCTGGAAGCGGTCACCCCCGAGGTGCGCAAGCGCATCATGCCGGGCAAGGCCAGCGTGCCGGTGGAGCGCTATATGGATGCCTTCGCGGCTGCAGTCGATGTTTTCGGTCGCGGCCAGGTCAGCACCTACATCCTGGCCGGGCTGGGCGACAGCGACGAGGCCATCCTCGGCATGAGCGAGCGCCTGATTGCGCTGGGTGTCTATCCCTTCGTGGTGCCCTTCGTGCCGATCTCTGGCACGCCACTGGAAGACCATCCCTCGCCCGACGCGGCTGCCATGCGGCGCCTGTTGAGCCTGCTGGCCGGCATGCTGGAAGCGGCCGGCATGCGCTCCGGCGACGCCAGGGCCGGTTGCGGCAAGTGCGGCGCCTGCTCCTCCCTGTCTTCGTTCGAAAGGAAGTGATCATGAGCGATGTGGTCGAGAAAGCTGTTGCCGCCGTCACTGCGCTGGCGCCGTCGGCCCCGGTAGTGCGCATCAAGCTGGCGCTGGACAAATGGGAGCGCGAGCAGGCGCGACAGCTGCGACGCGACGTGTTCTGCGCCGAGCAGGGCGTGTTCCAGGACGACGATACCGACGCCATCGACGCCATCGCCATGCCCATCGTGGCCGTGATGGAGGCGCCCGATGGCAGTCGCAGCGTGGTCGGTACCGTGCGCATCCATGAATCCGTACCCGGCGTGTGGCACGGCTCGCGCCTGGCGGTGGCGCAGCATGCGCGGCGCATCGGCTCGGTCGGTAGTGGCCTGATCCGGCTGGCCGTCTGCACCGCTCATGCCCATGGCTGCCATACCTTCCTGGCCCAGGTGCAGAGCCAGAACGCGCCGCTGTTCCGACGCCTGCACTGGCAGACCCTGGCCGAGATCGAGGTACACGGCCTGCCGCATCACCAGATGCAGGCCGACCTGGCCTTCTATCCGCCCATCAGCGACGGCGAGCGGGGTTTCCTGGCCGGCCAGCGCGAGGAGCGTGCAGCATGAATGCGCGAGACAGCGCGCCCACGCTGGCGCAGATCGTGACGACCCTGCGCGCCGCCCGTGGCATCGCGCACAAGCGCGATATCGATGCGGTGGTCCAGGTGCTGGACCCGGCGCCAGCGGTGCGGCATCAGGGCCACACCCTGGCCGTGGGCGACGACTGTGCCGCCATTCCCGATGGCGATGGCTATCTGCTGTTTGCCATCGAGGGTTTCATCAATGAATTCGTCGAACAGCAACCGTGGTTTGCCGGCTATTGCGGCGTGATGGTCAACGTCAGCGACATCTATGCCATGGGCGGGCGCCCGGTGGCGGTGGTCGATGCCCTGTGGAGCCGCGATGGCGATGCCGCGCGGCCGGTGCTGGAAGGACTGGCCGAGGGAGCGCGCGTGTATGGCGTGCCACTGGTGGGCGGGCATAGCAACCGGCGCAATGACCGCGAGCAGTTGTCGGTATCCATCATCGGTCGCGCCCGGCGTCTGCTGACCAGCTTTGATGCCCGCAGCGGTGATCATCTGGTGGCCGTGATCGACCTGCGCGGCCGCTTCCAGGAACCCTATGCCTACTGGAACGCCAGTTCCGGTGCGCCTGCCGAACGCCTGCGCGCCGATCTGGAATTGCTGCCGATCATTGCCGAGGATGGACTGGCCAGTGCCGCCAAGGACATCAGCATGGCCGGTGTGATCGGTACCGCGCTGATGCTGCTGGAGTGCTCCGGCAAGGGCGCGCTGATCGACCTGGAGGCCATTCCCTGCCCACCGGGTGTGGATTTCCAGCGCTGGCTGACGGCCTTCCCCAGTTATGGATTTTTGCTCAGCGTGTCGGCGCCGGACCTGGAACAGGTACTGGACCGCTTCGCTGCCCGTGGCCTGTCGGCAGCGTCCATCGGCAGCATCGATGACAGCCGCACACTGCGCCTGTCCATGCAGGGCCAGACGGAGACCTTCTGGGACCTGGCCGAAGAAGCCCTGATCGGCTGCGGCCCGGTGCGTGCCGGGCAGGGTGGTGTGTGATGACGCGACCAGTCTCGGCCCTGATGCGGCCCCTGCGGATCGCCATGCTGACCCACTCGGTAAATCCCCGGGGCGGCGTGGTGCATGCCCTGCAACTGGCCGAGAGCCTGCAGGCCCTGGGACAGGAGACCACGCTGTTCGCGCCCGATGCCCGTGGCCGCGGTCTGTTCCGCGAGGCTGCCTGTGGTTTTCATCCCGTGCCGGGGTCGGTGCACTGCGCCGACGTGGTGGACATGGTGCGCCAGCGTATCGACGACTATCTGCGCTGCTTCGAACAGCCGGGCATGGACCGCTTCGATCTCTACCACGCCCAGGATTCGATCAGTGCCAATGCCCTGGCCACGCTGGTTGCCCGTGGCGTGATCCCGGGCTATGTGCGCACCGTGCATCACCTGGACCAGTTCGATGACCTGCGGCTGCATTCCTGGCAGGAACGCGGCTATCGCGCCGCCGACCGTCTGCTGTGCGTGAGCCGCACCTGGCAGGACATCCTGGCCCGCGAGCACGGCGTGCGGGCCGAGCTGGTCTCCAATGGCGTCGACCTGCAGCGCTACAACGCCACACCTGCGGCGCAGGCAGCCCGGCGCGACCCGCTGCTGCGCCAGGAACTGGGGCTGGATGGCGCACCGATGCTCCTGGCGGTGGGCGGGGTGGAGCCACGCAAGAACACCTTGGGCATCCTGCGTGCCTTCCTGCGGCTGCGGCGCGTCTATCCGCAGGCGCAACTGGTGATTGCCGGTGGCGCCAGCGTGCTGGACCACGCCGACTACCAGCGCAGCTTCCAGGATGAACTGCAGGCTGCCGATCTGCCGCCGGGCGCGCTGCGCATCCTCGGCCAGGTGCCGGACGCCGACATGCCGGCCCTGTTTCGCTGTGCCGACGCGCTGGTGTTTCCCTCGCTCAAGGAAGGCTTTGGCCTGGTGGTGCTGGAAGCCATGGCCAGCGGCGTGCCGGCAGTGGTCTCGCGCATCGCCCCCTTTACCGAATATCTGGACGGCGGCTGCTGCGCCTGGGTCGATCCCCATGACCCGGCCTCGATTGCCGCCGGCATTGCGCATGCGCTCGATCCGGCCGGCCGCGCCTCCATGGTGGCTGCCGGCCAGGCGATCTGTGCGCGATTTTCCTGGTCGCGCTCGGCGCGACGCCATCTTGAGCTTTATCACGATTACCTGGGCCAGCGCGCCCCATCTGCAACACCCCAAGAGGAACACCATGCCTGAAATGCACTTTCGCGTCCGCTGGCCGGACGACACCGTCAGCGACTGCTATTCGCCCTCGCTGGTGGTCAAGGAACACCTGCAAGCCGGTAGCCGTTATCGGCTGGCCGATTTCGTCGAACGCAGTGCCACTGCGCTCAACATCGGCAGCGAGCGCGTGCGCGAGAAATACGGCTTCGCCTGCTCATCGGCCATGGACCAGCTGCGCCGCATCGAAGAGACCGCCGCCCGTTTCGAGGGCCAGGCCGACGCCGAGGTGGTGGTCGAAGCCTTCCTGCCCTGATCTGTTCATCCAACCCGACAACATCCCATGAGGAACATCATGTCCATTGCAAGCCAAGGCGCAGTGCGCCATCACAGTGTCATCATCATCGGCGGCGGCCAGGCCGGGCTGTCCATCAGCTGGTACCTCAAGCAGGCCGGAGTCGATCATCTGGTGCTGGAAAAGCACCAGGTCGGCCACGCCTGGCGCAACGAGCGCTGGGATACCTTCTGCCTGGTCACGCCCAACTGGCAATGCAACCTGCCGGGCTACCCGTATCGCGGCAACGATCCCTTCGGCTTCATGAAGAAGGATGAGATCGTCGAGTACCTGGATGGCTTCGTCGCCAGCTTCCAGCCGCCGGTGCGTGAGGGCGTGAGCGTGAACAAGCTGTGGCGCGAGGACGGGCTGTGGCGCATCACCGCCAGCGATGGCGCCTATTCGGCCGACCAGGTGGTGGTGGCGGTAGGTGGCTATCACATCCCGGTGGTGCCGCGTGCGGCCGAGCGCCTGCCGGCCGATATCGTGCAGATCCACTCCAGCCAGTATCTCAATCCGCAATCACTGCCGGAGGGCGAGGTGCTGGTGGTGGGCACCGGCCAGTCCGGCTGCCAGATCGCCGAAGACCTGCACCTGGCCGGCCGTCGCGTACACCTGGGCGTGGGTGACGCGCCCCGTGTGGCGCGCACCTACCGGGGCAAGGATGTTGTTGAGTGGCTGGACAAGATGAAGTATTACGACCTGCCGGTGGACAAGCATCCGCTGGGCACGGGCGTACGCGAAAAAACCAACCACTACGTCACCGGCCGCGATGGCGGTCGCGATATCGACCTGCGCAAGTTCGCCCTGGAAGGCATGCAGCTCTATGGCAAGTTCGAAAGCCTGGAGGGCGAGGTGGCGCACTTCGGCGGCGGCGTGAAGGGTTACCTGGACGAGGCCGACGCCGTCTCCGAAAGCATCAAGGACAGCATCGACCGCTTCATCGACGCCAACGGCATCGAGGCGCCGACCGAGGCCCGCTATGTGCCGGTGTGGCAGCCGCCTTCGGATGCGGCGCGGGCGCTGGACCTGCGCGCCGCGGGCATTTCGGCGGTGGTCTGGTGCATCGGCTTCCGTACCGATTTCAGCTGGATCAACGAACCCATCTTCGACGGCCGTGGCTATCCCGGTCACGAGCGTGGTGTGACGGTGGCTCCCGGCCTGTACTTCCTGGGCCTGCCGTGGCAATACACCTGGGGCTCGGGCCGCTTCTCCGGCATCGACCGCGATGCGCGCTACCTGTTCGACCACATCAGCGCCTTGCGTGCCGGGGCGACGTCGTCCACTGAATCGACACCATCGGCGCTGTCACAGGCCGCCTGAGCCCGAGGGAGTTTCCCATGCCGCAGCAAGCCGTACTTTCGCCCGTGGACGCCGCCAGTTCCGCCTATGGCCGCCTGATGAAGCGCTCGCAGCAGGACCCCGAGGGTTTCTGGCGCGAGCAGGCCGGCCGCATCAGCTGGCAGCGCGATTTCGATCAGGTCCTCGACGACAGTCGGGCGCCGTTTGCACGCTGGTTCGTCGGCGGCCATACCAACCTCTGTCACAACGCCGTCGATCGCCACCTCTCGGCGCGGGCTGAGCAGGCGGCGCTGATCTGCATCTCGCAGGAAACCGGGCAGGAGCGGGTGCTGAGCTACGGCCGGCTGCATCGTGAAGTCAATGCGATGGCCGCCATCCTGCTGGAACGTGGGGTGCGCCGTGGCGACCGGGTACTGGTGTATCTGCCCATGATGGCCGAGGCTGCCATCACCATGCTGGCCTGTGCGCGCATTGGCGCGGTGCATGCGGTGGTGTTCGGCGGCTTCGCGCCGGCCAGCCTGGCAACCCGCATTGTCGATGCGCGGCCGGCGCTGGTGGTGTGCGCCGATGCCGGTTTCCAGAACGGCGTGGCGGCGGGTTACAAGGCCTGGGTTGATGAGGCGATGGAGATCGCCGGTCATGCCTGCCCGGTGCTGGTGGTGGATCGTGGCATCTTGCCGTGGACGCCGGTGGCCGGGCGCGACCACGACTACGCGGCCCTGCGCGAGCGCCATCTGCAGGCCGAAGTGCCCTGTGTCTGGCTGGAGTCGAACGAACCAAGCTACCTCCTCTACACCTCCGGTACCACCGGCCAGCCCAAGGGCGTGCAACGCGATACCGGTGGTCATGCGGTGGCGCTGGCCACCTCCATGGCATTGCTGTTCCAGGCGCAGCCGGGACAGACCATGTTCACCACTTCCGACTTGGGGTGGGTGGTCGGTCATAGCTATGGCCTGTATGGTCCGCTGATGCTGGGCATGCGCAGCGTGCTCTACGAAGGCTCGCCGCTGCGACCCGATGCCGGTGCCTGGTGGCATCTGGTGGAGCGGCATGGCGTGAACCTGATGCTGTCCTCGGCCACCGCGATGCGGCTGCTCAAACGCGGCGGGCGGCGCGCCTTCCGCGCGGCCGAGCTGTCGTCGCTGCGCTGCCTGTTCCTGGCCGGCGAACCGCTGGATGAACCTACTGCGCAATGGCTGGAAGAAGCGCTGGGCAAGCCGGTGATCGATCACTACTGGCAGACCGAGACCGGTTCGCCCATGATCGGCCTGCCGCTGACCGACCTTGATGGCTGCACTCCGTTACGACGCCAACGGGGTTCGCCGGGACTGCCGGCGGCCGGCTACCGGCTGGCGGTGCTGGACGAGCAAAGCGGCCAACCCTGCGCCATCGGCGAGAAGGGCTTGCTGGTGGCTGGCGGCGTCTTGCCGCCCGGTTGCCTGAGCACGCTCTGGCAACGTGACGAACAGTTCCTGAGTACCTACTGGCGGCGCGAGCAGGGCCAGTGGCGCTATGCCACCTTCGACGTGGCGGTGGCCGGCCCGAACGGTCATCTGCGCGTACTGGGCCGGGCCGACGACGTCATCAATGTGGCCGGCAAACGCCTGGGCACGCGCGAGGTGGAGGAAGTCCTGCTGGCCGACGATGCCGTGGCCGAGGTGGCCGTGATCGGCATGCCGCATCGCCTGCGCGGGCAGGTGCCGATGGCGGTGGTGGTGCCGCGTGCCGGTATCCAATACCTGCCCAGCCTGCTGGAACACCGGCTGGGGGAAGTCGTGGTGTCGGCCATCGGTGCCTGGGCGCGGCCGCGTCGCATCGTGCTGGTGGAGAGCTTGCCGCGCACACGCTCGGGCAAGGTCCTGCGCCGTCTGATGCGCGAGATGGTCAACGGCGAACTGCCGGACGCCGCCTGCCCGCCGGAGCTGGCGGCCTTGCACACGCTGCTGGCCGGCGCGCCGCAGAAGTTGCCCGAAGCCGGCCTGCACCTCTCTGCGGGGGCAGAGGCAATGCCGCTCCCAGCCTGAGCGCTTGCGCGAACGCAGGCGGGCGGCTATCGTGCTGGCTTGCACAACGGGGAAACGGGAAGGAATCAGCATGCATCACATCGGCTACTTGCTCACCGACGGCTTCCAGGTCATGGGGCTGGCGACGCAGACCGTCTTCGAGTACGCCAACAAGGTGGCCGGCGAGGACTTCTATGCCCTGCGCAACTTCTCGGTAGGTGGTGGCGATGTGCGCTCCTCGCTGGGCATGTCCATTGCGACGCTCCCGGTGGAGCAGGCCGAGCACATCGACAGCTGGATGGTCTGCGGCGTGGGCAATCCGCTGGAGTCGCCCTCCAGCCAGGAGGAACGCAGTTTCCTGCAGACCACCGGCCAGCGTGCCCGACGCATTGCGGCCATCTGCACCGGTGGTTTCGTGCTGGCCGAATCGGGCCTGTTGTCCAAGCGCCGTGCCACCACCCACTGGTTTTTCGCTCGCGACATGCAGGCGCGCTTCCCGGACATTCAGGTGGAGGACGACCGCATCTATATCGTCGACGGCGCCATCTGGACCTCGGCCGGCATGACCGCCGGGCTGGACATGGCGCTGGCCATGGTCGGCAAGGACCTGGGTGAGGACGTGGCACGGGGCGTGGCGCACAACCTGGTGATGCACCAGCATCGCACCGGTGGTCAGACCCAGCATTCTGAAATGCTCTCCCTGGCCCCCAAGACCGACCGCATCCAGAATGCCCTCAACTACGCCCGCAAGAACCTGATGCGACCGCTCACGGTGGAAGAACTGGCCGAGGAGGCCAATCTCAGCCCGCGCCAGTTCAGCCGCGTCTTCACCGCCGAGACCGGCTTGTCGCCCTCCAAGGCGATCGAAGGCCTGCGTCTGGAAGCGGCGCGCCTGATGATCGAGCAGAGCCGCCATCCGCTGGAAGTGATCGCCCGCGAAACGGGTTTCCGCGACCGTCGTCACATGCGCGAGGTCTTCATGCGTGGTTATGGCGTGCCGCCGCAATCGATGCGGCGCGAAGTGCGGGCCTGAGGCCGGTCCTATGCCGGCCGGCTCAGGCCTGCTTGCGGGTGCGGATGTCGCGCAGGATCTTTTGCGGCGATTCGCCCAGCACGCGGGCAAAGGCGCGCCGCATCCGCTCGTCATCGCCAAAGCCGGTCTGCACGGCAATGCGGGAGGGGGTGGAGTGACCGCTTTCCATCAGTGACTGCGCAGCCTGCACGCGCAGTTTTTCGATGGCCTTGGCGGGGGACAGGCCAGTCTCGGCCTGGAAGGTACGGCTGAAATGGCGCGCACTCCAGTTGACGTGGTCGGCCAGTTGCTGGATGGTCAGCGGTTCGCGCAGGTTTTCCCGGATGAAGCTGAGCACACGCTGGATGCGTTCCTGCTTGGGATCGATCTCGGCCAGTACCGAGAACTGGCTGGTGCCTCCGGGACGGCGATGACTGAGCACCATGGTCTTGCAGATGGCGCGCGTGACCTCGTGGCCGAGATCGGACTCCACCAGACCCAGCACCATATCGATGCCGGCCGTCATGCCGGCCGAACTCCAGAACTTGCCGTCGCGCACGTAGATCTGGTCCGGCTGCACCCGCAGCTGCGGGAACCGGGTCGCCAGCGTGTCAGCGAAACTCCAGTGGGTGGTCACGGCGCGGCCGTCGAGCAGGCCGGCTTCGGCCAGCAGGAAGGCGGCGGTACAGATGCCGGCGATGCGACGACTATCGCGGTCGGCCTGGCGCAGGCGATCCAGCAGGCCGGGGCAGGGCGTGGGTACGGCCGGTGTGCTGGCTACCAGCAGGGTGTCGTAGGGGGTGTCGTCAATGGCCTGGGTGCCGATAGGGACCCCGGAGCGGGTCTCGATGTTGCCGCCCCGCATGGAGACGATGTCCACGGCATAGCTGCCGGGCGCAAAGTGGTTGGCGATTCCCAGGATGGTGAGAACGGAGAGATCCAGGATATGGAATCCGGGATAGACAAGCAATGCGACACGGGCAACCACGGGACCTCACGAACGTAGAAAACAGGTCCCGCCAGCATACAAGCGCACTCTCTTCACAACAAGACCTCATCCATGCGGCGGCCGCCCCCGGTGGTGGGAGCAGCCATGGCAGCGAGGCCGGCCAGGTGATTCTTTCGCTACGGCAAGCAACAGTAACGCCGTCTGTCCAGACGCCGTGCGCGTGCAGGTACAGCCGAGCGGGACGGCCGACTATAGCAGCGCCGGCGCTGGCGGGGAGGACAGGAAATGCGGCAATTCCTGCCATCCGCAGGCGCCCTCCGGGCAGGGGTGCAAGCCGCTCGGCCAGCTGGTGGGACATCCATTCGGCATGGCTGTATTTGCACGATTTCATGGCCGCTGCCAGCCGCTCCTCCCCGTATAATCTGGCCGGGGGGAGCAGCATGCAGCAAGGTCGCGGCCTTGCCCGGCCATCCCACATCCGCCATCGCCGTCCGGCGCGGTCTCGACCGCGCGGAGGGGAGGCGGGATTCTTTTCCAACCTGCCTTGAGGTGGTCACTCCCGCAATGGGATGGGACGCCGCATGGACACGCCAGGATCATCCATGACCGACCGTCGACTTTTTCTCAAAACCCTGGCTGCCGGCGGCGGCGGCCTGATGCTCGGCGTATTGCTGCCGCCGGCCGGCGCACGTGGCATCGCCGGTACTGCCGCCGCTCCCGGCACCAGCTGGGAACCCAGCGCCGTGCTGCGCATCGGCAGCGACGGCAAGGTCACCATGACCATGCCCTACGTGGAAATGGGACAGGGCACCTACACTTCGGTGCCCATGCTGATTGCCGAAGAACTCGAAGTGGACCTGCACGATGTGGTGCTGGAACATGCCGGAGCCGATGACAAACGCTACATGAATCCGGCCCTGGGCTTCCAGGTCACGGGCGGTTCCACCACCATGCGCGCCGCCTGGATGCCGATGCGCCAGGCCGGGGCCGCAGCCCGCATGCTGTTGGTGCAGGCGGCTGCGCAACGCTGGCAGGTCGATCCCGCCAGCTGCCTGGCCCGGAGCGGCGCCGTGCTGCATCCCGCCAGTGGTCGCAAGCTGGGCTATGGCGCGCTGGTCGATGCCGCTGCGGCCTTGCCCTTGCCCGCGCCGGCCAGCATCGTGCTCAAACCACCCGCCGAGTTCCGCCTGATCGGCAAGCCCGCGCGGCGCCTGGATACCGCCGGCAAGCTGGACGGCTCGGCCCGTTACGGCATGGACGTACAGTTGCCCGGGATGAAGGTGGCGGCCCTGGCCATCACCCCCACCCTCGGCGGTCGCCTGGACAGCATCGATGAAGCGGCCGCGCTGCGTGTGCGCGGCGTACGCCAGGTGGTGCGCCTGGAGGACTGCGTAGCCGTGGTCGCCGACCATTACGGCGCCGCCCAGAAAGGTCTGCTGGCGGCCAAACCGACCTGGCACGAGGGGCCGCACGCCAGGCTGTCGACCGCCGACATCGTCGCCGACATGCAGCGCGCCAGCGCCAGCGCGGCCGCCCGCGTGCGCAGCGAGGGCGATCCCGAGACGCGCATCGCCAGCGCCGTCAGGGTGCTGGAAGCGACCTATGAACTGCCCTTCCTGGCGCATGCCGCCATGGAGCCGATGAACTGCACGGTGCACGTCACGCCCACCCATTGCGAGGTGTGGACCGGGACCCAGGTGATGACGCTGGCGCGCGCCGTGGCGGCCAAGGTCACCGGACTGCCCCAGGACCAGGTGACGGTACACAACTTCCTGCTGGGGGGCGGCTTCGGTCGTCGCCTGGAAATCGACGGCGTCGAACGTGCCGTGCGCATCGCCACCCAGGTCAGGCACCCGGTCAAGGTGATCTACAGCCGCCAGGACGATATCCGCCATGACATGTACCGCCCCTACTGGTTCGATCGCCTGCGCGCCGGCATCGATGCCCAGGGCATGCCGGTGGCCTGGTTCCATCACCTGACCGGTTCGTCGGTGCTGGGCCGTTTCCTGCCGCCGGCCTTCAAGAATGGCTACGACGAAGAAAGCCTGGACGGCGCCGAGCGCCCGCCGTATGCCTTCCCGGCCATCCGGGTCGACTACACCCGCCATGAACCGCAGTTGCCCACGGCCTTCTGGCGTGGGGTGGGTCCCACCCACAACGTCTTCGTGGTGGAGAGCTTCATCGACGAACTGGCCTTTGCCGCCAACATCGATCCGCTGCAATACCGGCTTTCCCTGCTGCAGCACAATCCGCGTGCCCGCCAGGTACTGGAAGTGGCGGCCCGCGAGGCCGGCTGGCATGGCCCGCGCGAGGGCAGGACCGGGCGCGGCCTGTCGGTGCAATTTGCCTTCGGCACCTATATGGCCATGGTGGCCGATGTGGAGGTGGAGCAGGGCGAGGTCAAGGTACGGCGCGTGGTCTGTGCGCTGGACTGCGGCATGGTGGTCAATCCCGATACCGTGCAGGCCCAGGTCGAAGGCGCCGTGATCTTCGGGATTTCCGGGGCGCTGTGGGGCAACATCACGCTGCGCAACGGTCGGGTGGAGCAGGGCAACTTCGACGATTACCGCGTCATGCGCATGTCCGAAACGCCGCGCATCGACACCCACATCGTGGCCAGCCACGAGGCGCCCGGCGGCATGGGCGAGCCCGGCACGTCCGGCATCATGCCGGCGCTGGCCAATGCGGTCCATGCGGCCACCGGAACACGAATCCGCAAGCTGCCCATCGTGGCCGCCTTGCAAGCAAGCTGACAGGAGCACACATGATTTCTCTGAACCTCAACGGCAAGATGGTCAAGGTCGAGGCCGAGCCGGATACGCCCCTGCTGTGGGTATTGCGCGACGAGCTGCAGATGAGCGGCACCAAGTACGGCTGCGGTGCCGCCCTGTGCGGTGCCTGCACCGTGCACGTCGACGGCCAGCCCACTCGTGCTTGCGTGCTGCCGGTGTCGGCGGCGGCAGGCAAGAAACTCACTACCATCGAAGCCATCGGCGCCACGCCGGTGGGACAGCGGGTGCAGGAGGCCTGGGCCGCAATCGACGTGCCGCAATGCGGCTACTGCCAGTCGGGCCAGATCATGGCAGCGGTGGCCTTGCTGCGCGCCATTCCCAGACCCAGCGATGAGGACATCGACCAGGCCATGTCGGGCAACATCTGCCGATGCGGCACTTATCCGCGCATCCGTGCGGCGATCCACAAAGCGGCGGAGCAGTCATGATGCGCGCGCTGATGGTGATGCTGCTGGCCTTGTGTTCGCTCACCCAGGCGCAGGCGCAAGGCAAGGGCAAGCCGGCGCGGGACGATGGGGCGCTCTTCGAACCGATCGCCAGCGTGGTGATGTCGCCGCGCTGCCTGAATTGTCACCAGGCCGAAGCACCGCACCAGAAGGACATGGGCGTACTGCATGCCCAGCAGGTGGTGCGCGGCAAGGATGGCCACGGCTCGGCCGTGCTGCAGTGCGCGGCCTGCCACCAGGCCACCAATACCGCGCAGGGCAAGGTACCCGGCGCGCCCAACTGGCACCTGGCGCCGCTGTCCATGCGCTGGCAGGGACTGGACAAGAAGGGGGTGTGCGAACAGATGCGTGACCCGGCCCGCAACGGCAACCGCAAGACCGGCGCGCAGGTCATCGAGCACATGAAGACCGATCCGCTGGTGCTATGGGCCTGGTCGCCCGGTGCCGACCGCACCATCCCGCCGATGTCGCACGAACAGTTCGTACAGATGCTGGAAATGTGGGCGGCCGCCGGCATGCCTTGCCCGGGTTGAGTTGGGTACCATGGACAGCCTCGATTTTCAGGTCTTGCAGGCCTGCGTGCAATGGATGCAGCAAGGCCATGCCTGCGAATATGTCACGGTGGTGCGCACCTGGGGCTCCAGCCCGCGACCACCCGGTTCCACCATGGTCATCCGTGATGACGGCGTGGTGGTCGGCTCGGTCTCGGGCGGCTGCATCGAGGATGATCTGATCGCCCACGCGCGCGCTGACGGACTGACGCGGCGCACACCACAGCGGCTCAGCTACGGCATCTCCGCCGACGAAGCGCATCGCTTCGGCCTGCCTTGCGGTGGCACGGTGGAACTGCTGGTCGAACCGCTGGCCGCGCATAGCAAGATGGCCGAACTGCTGGCGCGCCTGCAAGGCCGTCTGCTGACCCGGCGGCGGCTGGACCTGGGCAGCGGCGTGGTCACGCTGGAAGACGCCGGCCAGGACCAGTCCTTGCACCTGGACCAGCATACCCTGACGACATTCCACGGCCCGCGCCTGCGGCTGCTGATCATTGGTGCCGGCCAGCTCTCGCAGTTCCTGGCCCAGATCGCCACTGCCCTCGATTACCAGGTCACCGTCTGCGATCCGCGTGAAGAACACCGGCTGGCGTGGTCATTGCCGGGCGTGTCGGTGGTGCATGCCATGCCCGATGATCTGGTGCTGGAGATGCGGCTGGACCGCCGCAGCGCCGTGGTGGCCCTGACCCACGATCCACGCCTGGACGACATGGCCCTGATGGAAGCGCTCAAGACCGACGCCTTCTACATCGGCGCCATCGGCTCGCGGCTGAACCAGTCACGGCGCCGTGAACGCCTGCTGCAGCTGGACCTCGATGCCGATCAGATCGCCAAGCTGCATGGTCCGGTGGGGCTGGACATCGGCAGCCGCACGCCGCACGAGATTGCCATCTCCATCATGGCGCAGATGATTCAGGTACGTGGCGGAACCAGGGAAGCGGCCGCGCCGGCCTACTGATCCTGTCCATTGCGCCCAGCGCAAAAGGCCTTGCGGTCCGGGAAGCATTCCCACCCGTGGGCACTCAGGGCATAGTGGGGACAGTCCAATATCGGGGTCAGATCGTGTCCACTTCCTTGCCTTCTTCTTCCGCTGTTTCCTCCCCATCGCCATCCCGCCCGCGACACGCCATCATCATCGGTGGCTCGCTCGGCGGTCTGTTTGCCGGCACCATGCTGCGCCAGATCGGCTGGGACGTTGATATCTACGAGCGCTCGGCCAGCGATCTCGACAGCCGGGGCGGTGGCATTGTGTTGCAACCGGAGGTGCTGGAGGTGTTCCGCCGCATTGGCGTCGATATCCGCCGCCAGGCACTGGGCGTGCCCTCGATCAACCGCGTCGTTCTCGACAAGGATGGCAGCGTGCGGGTACGGCGACCGGCGCCGCAGACCCAGACTTCCTGGTCCCTGATCTATAGCACGCTGAAGTCGGTCTTCGGCAGCGAGCACTATCATCAGGGCCGGGTGCTGTCGCATGTGGAGCAGGAGCCGGACAGCGCCCGCGTGACGGCCTGCTTCGAGGATGGCAGCCGCGCCAGCGGCGACCTGCTGATCGGCGCCGACGGCGGGGATTCGCGCGTGCGCAGGCAGTTCTGGCCGGCGCAGCTGCCCGGCTATGCCGGCTACTTGGCCTGGCGTGGGCTGCTGCCCGAGGCCGATATGCCGGCCACCACCCGCGCTGTGCTGCATGGCGACTTCGGCTTTGCCAACCATACCGGCTCGCACATCCTGGGTTACCTGGTACCAGGGGAGGGCAACAGCATCTGGCCCGAGCAGCGTCTCTACAACTGGGTCTGGTACCGCGTGGCCAGTGAGGCCATGCTGGAAGAGGTGATGCTGGATCGCGATGGCCGCCAGCGCGCCTATTCGTTGCCGGAAGGCCTGCTGGCCCCACGCTGGCGCCAGCACCTGCGCGAGGAAGCGCCGCAGCTGTTGCCGCCGCCCTTCCGTGATGCAGTGCTGGCCACCGATGCCCCCTTCGTCCAGGCCATCCGCGACCTGGCGGTGGAACAGATGGTCAGCGGTCGGGTGCTGATTCTGGGCGATGCGGCCTCCATTCCACGCCCGCATACCGCAGCCAGTACCCTGAAGGCTGCCGCCAATGCGCTGAGCCTGGCCGATGCATTGCAGGCCAGCCCGGACGACATCGACGCTGCCCTGGCGCGCTGGGAACCACGCCAGGTGGCCCTGGGCCAGCAGTTGCTGCGCCAGGGTGTGGAAGCGGGCCAGTTGCTGCTGTTCCATCATCCCTGATGGGCCGAGTCCCGCGTGGCGGGACTTTCCCGGTCGCTATCGATCTCCCGCTGTTGCCGATCCTCCGGGTCGGTACAATGTGGCTCCACAACAGGCGCCATGCCAGCGGGGGGCGCGCCTGATCCGCATCGCAGCGGGTTTTTCAACGAACATGGCGCAACGATCATGGACCGGTTTTCAGAGCTCAAGGCATTCTCGGTAGTGGCCAGCACCGGCGGCTTTTCGGCCGCCGCACGCAACCTGGGCATTGCGCCTTCATCGGTGGTGCGTCTCATCGATGCGCTGGAGCGGCGCGTCGGCGCCAGGCTGCTCAATCGCTCCACCCGCACGGTGACGCTCACCGACAGCGGGCGCCTGTACTACGAGAGCGTGCTGGTCATCCTGGAACAGATCGAGGAAGCCGAGAACCTGGCTTCCCAGGAAGGCGTGCCGCAGGGGCGGCTGAAGATTTCGGCACCGGTCACCTTCAGCACGCTCTACCTGGCACCGGCCCTGTGCCAGTTGCAGCAGACCTATCCCAAGCTGGCCGTGCATCTCGATCTGAGTGACGGCATCAGCGATCTGGCCGAAGATTCGGTGGATGTCGCCATCCGCATCGGCAAGCCGGTGCCGCAAGCCGAGCTTCATACGCGCTGGCTGGCCGACCAGCGGCGCATCATCTGCGCCAGTCCCGAGTATTTCAAGGTGGTCGGCATGCCGCTGGTTCCGGCCGACCTGCGCCAGCACGATTGCCTCAGCTTTTCCTATGCCAGCCAGTCACGCCAGTGGCGCTTTCGTCCGCTGGCGGCACCCGCTGGGCCGGCCGCGCCAGTCGAGCCCATCCAGACGGTGGAGGTGAGCGGCTCGCTGTCGGTGAATAATTCCGAGATGCTGCGCCAGGCCTGCCTGGGCGGGTATGGCGTGGCCATGCTGCCGGTGTGGCTGGTGATGGATGACATCCAGGCCGGGCGGCTGGTGTGTGCGCTGCCCGCCTACGAAGCCAACCCCGGTGCCATGGACGTCGGTATCTATGCCGTCTATCCCTCCAACCGCGAGACCGCCCTGAAGGTAAAGGTCTTCATCGACGTGCTGGAACAGCACCTGGCCACAGCGCTGCCGGTATTGCCGCAGCCGGCGGCGCCGGTTCAGGACTAAGCCTCAGGACCAGACCTCAGGACTGGCCCTCAGGCCTGACCCAGTGCCAGGCGCCGGCCTCGGGTAGTGGCGTGGCGGGTTTCTGCGGTGGTGCTGATGGTGGTCGACGGCGCGGCAACGGCATCATCCTTGGCCAGCTTCATCTCACCCAACTGGAAGTGACTGACCATCTCGGCCAGTGCGGCGGCCTGGTCGCGCAGGCTGGCGGCCGAGGCGGCGGCTTCTTCCACCAGGGCAGCGTTCTGCTGGGTGACGCCGTCCATTTCCGTGATGGCCACGTTGACATGGCCAATACCGGTGCGCTGTTCGCTTGAGGAGGCGGTGATGGCCGAGATCATGGAGGCCACTTCATTGACGCTCTGTACCACCTCGCTGATGGTGCCGCCGGCTTCGCTGACAATGCCGGCGCCGGTAGCAATGCTGGTGGAGGACGCATCGATCAGGCTCTTGATTTCCTTGGCAGCGGCCGCGCTGCGCTGGGCCAGTACCCGTACCTCCGAGGCCACCACGGCGAAGCCGCGCCCCTGTTCGCCGGCGCGGGCCGCTTCCACGGCCGCATTGAGCGCCAGGATATTGGTCTGGAAGGCGATGCCGTCGATGGCGGAAATGATGGCCTCGATACGGCCTGCGCTGCTGCTGATGGCGTCCATGGTCTGGCTCACCTTCTGCATGGCGGCGCCCCCTCGTTGTGCCAGCTCGGAAGTGGCCAGCGCGAGGTGATTGGCCTGCAGCGCATGCTGGGCATTGGAGGCCACGGTCTGGGTCAGCTGTTCCATGGAGGCGGCCGTCTCTTCCAGCGAGCCGGCCTGGCTTTCGGTACGGGCCGACAGATCCAGGTTGCCGCTGGCGATCTGCGAGGAGGCTGCGGCAATGGTTTCGGCACTGCTGCGGATGGCGGCGATCATGGCTGCCAGCCTGGCCTGCATCAGCGCCATGGCGGCCAACAGGCTGCTGTTGTCGCCCGCGCGCAGTTGCACCGGCTGGCTCAGGTCCTGTTCGGCGATCTGCATGGCAACCGCCACCGCGTACTCGGGGCTGCCGCCCAGGGTGCGGTTGAGGCTGCGGTTGATCACGACCACGATGCCGGCCAATAGCAGGCTCACCAGCGCCAGGATGGCCCCGCTCTTCCTGAGCGATGCGTAGAAGGCATCTTCGATGTCATCCACATACACCCCGGCCACCAGAGCCCAGCCCCAGGGCTTGTAGCTGACGATGCGCGCCAGCTTGGTGGACGGCACCTGGGTGCCGGGACGCAGCCAGAGGTAGCGCATGAAGCCTTCGCCAGCCGGCGAGGCGGCCAGCCGTGCTACCTCCAGGAAGACCGGAAAGCCGGCCGGGTCCTTGAAGGCGCTCATGTCCTTGCCATCGTTTTCCGGTCGTCCCGGGTTCTGGATGGCGGTGGCGTCCATGCCCAGGATGGCGATGTAGCCGTCCTCGCCATAGCGGATGGTCTTGAGCACGGCCTTGGCCTGGCGCTTGGCTTCCTCGCTGTCGAGGGTGCCGGCGCGCACCTGGTCGGCGAAGCCCTCGACGATCTTCAGCGCCGCCTTGTCCAGGTTGGCCAGGTCAGTCTGGCGCTCCTCGTAGCGCTGGTGGCGTGCTTCCACGATGTGCAGCAGGGACACTGCGCACAGGCAGCCGAGACTGGCAATGAGGGGCAGCCAGAGTTTTTTCTGAAAGGACAGCAGGGCCATTATTTACTCCCATTGTGAGATGAAAGGGTGGATGCGGCAGGCCGTTCTGTCAGCCTGCAAGGGGCAGGGACGGACGGGGGGAAGCGACAAGCGGGTGCTGGTCCGGTCAGGCCACGCGCACGCTATGCAGCGGCAACTCTTGGCGCGACAGCAGGGCGGCGGCTTCCTCGTGTGCGATGCCTTTGCCGAAGAAGTAGCCCTGGGCCTGGTCGCAGCCGTGGTCGCGCAGGAAATCCAGCTGCACGCTGTCTTCCACGCCTTCGGCCACGATGTTGCGGTTCATGGCATGGGCCAGGGCGATGACGGCCTTGACGATCTCGGCATCGTTGCCGTCGATGGAGATATCGCGGATGAAGCTGCGGTCGATCTTCAGGGTATGGATGGGGAAGCGCTTCAGGTAGCTGAGGCTGGAATAGCCGGTACCGAAATCGTCGATCGCCAGCTGCACGCCGAAGGCGCTCAGGGCATTGAGGATCTGCACCGTCGATTCGGGCGAATCCATGATGACGCTCTCGGTGATTTCCAGCACCAGGCAGTGTGGCGGGCACTGGGTGGCGGCCAGGACGCGCTGTACCGTCGCGACCATGTCGTCCTGCCGGAACTGGGTGGCCGAGAGATTGACCGACATCTTGATGTCCTGCGGGCAAAGCCCGGCGCGTTGCCACGCGACCAGCTGGCGACAGGCGGTTTCCAGCACCCATTCACCGATCTGCACGATGAGTCCGGTCTCTTCGGCCAGACCGATGAACTGGTCCGGGGCAATCACCGCCTCGCCCGGCGGCTGCCAGCGCAGCAGGGCCTCGAAGCCGATGATGCGACCGCTGGCGATGCTCACCTGCGGCTGGTACACCAGATGGAATTCCCGGCGCTCCAGCGCGCGCCGCAGGGCGGCATCCATGCGCAGGAACTGCAGGGCGTCCTTGCTCATTTCGTTGGCGTAGAAGACATAGCGGCGCTTGCCGCCCTGCTTGGCCTGATACATCGCGGTGTCGGCATTCTTGAGCAGCGTGGCGCTATCGCTGCCATCGCGGTCATACAGGCTGATGCCGATGCTGCCGCCGAGGAACAGATCATGGCCGTTCAGCAGCATGGGCTGGCAGATGGCTTCGAGGATGCGGTCGGCGACGGCAGCGATGTGCCGCTGCTGGCCGGCGTTGGCCAGCACCACCACGAATTCGTCGCCGCCCAGGCGCGCCACCGTGTCGCCGGGGCGCACGCAGGCCAGCAGCCGGTGCGCCACTTCGACGATGACCTGGTCGCCGATGTCGTGGCCGAGGCTGTCGTTGATGGTCTTGAAGCGGTCCAGGTCGATGAACAGCACCGCCAGCGTGTGCCGGGGTGAGGAGGAGGGCGAGGACGAGAGCGGCGCAGAGGCCAGACGGGCCTGGGCGATGGCCAGGTCCAGGCGGTCCATCATCAGGCTGCGGTTGGGCAGGCCGGTGAGGTGGTCGTGGTTGGCCAGATGACGCATGCGGTACTCGGTGGCCTTGCGCTCGGTGATGTCTTCGATGGCGGCGATGAAGTGGACTTCGCCATTGCTCTCGCGCATGGACGATACCGTCACCTGGCCCCAGATCGACTGTCCATCCTTGCGCACGTAGCGCTTTTCGCTGACGTAATCCTGGATTTCACCGTTGAGGATGCGTTGCGTCATGTGGTCGTGGTCACACTCCTCATCCGGGTCGGCCAGGTCGCACAGGTTCAGGCGCTGCATCTCGTTGGCATCGTAGCCCAGCACCTGCTGCAGCTTGCGGTTGCTGCGCAGGATGCGGCCGGCGGCATCGAAGTGGACCAATCCCACGGCCGCCTGGTGGAAGGACAGGCGAAAGCGTTCTTCGCTGTCGGCCAGGGCGGCCTTGGCTTCCAGCACGCGGGCGATGTCATGGGCCACCAGCAGCAGGAGTGCTTCATCGCCATCGTCGAAGCGCGAGAGTCCGAACTGATAGTGGCCGCAGCGTTCATGGCCCTCGTCGTCGATCAGGTTGATACCCTGGTGTGGCACGCCGCTGGCAAGCACTTCGCCGGCTGCGGCGTACAGCGCCGGCACCTTGAACACGGCCGGCAAGGCCATGCCGTCGACCGGCACATCGGCCCCCAGGCCGAGAATGCGCCGCATCACCGGATTGGCGGTGCGGATGCGGCATTGTCCATCCATCACCAACAGGCCATTGGGCGTGTAGTTGAAGATATGCTCGGCATAGTTACGGTAACGGTCCAACAGGCGGCGGTCGGCCGCGATGCTGGCGTCGATGATGCTGGCCACGTCGTGCAGGGCCTGGGTCAGGATGGTGTTGAGGAATTCGATGGTCTTGCCCTGATGGCGCACCCTCAGCTGCTGCAGGGTCGGCATCAGCTCACGCAGGTAGCCCCGGCAATCTTCCACGTGCGCCAGCGCCAGATGCGGTTGCGCCGTGTCGGCCTGCTGCAGGGACAGTCGCAGCCGCGCCAGCGCGCCATGGTCGCCATCCTCAGTCACGCCCGAGCTCGTACCTGATGCAATCCCCAGCCTGGCGGCGCGCACATTGCGGCTGATCTTCTTGAGCCAGGGGCGCCCCCTGGGTTTGCGCAGCTTGCCGCCCGCACCGGCGGGGGCCGCTTGCTCGGCGTGGGTGGCGGTGGCGCCGATGGTGTGGGCAATCGGGGCGCTCTGCATGCGCCAGCGGGCGTTGCGGTTCATTGGGGCATCTCCGACGAGGATGGAAGGGGCGACGCTGGACGCAGGCGGCGGGAAGACCGGCGCCTGCCAGCTACAGCGGCGCGGATCAGCTCAGGGCGGGGTAATCGGTGTAGCCGATGTCGTCGCCACCATAGAAGGTGAAGGGGTCTGGCTCGTTGAACGGCCCGCCCTGCGCAATGCGTGCGGCCAGATCGGGATTGGCGATGTACTGGCGGCCGAAGGCCACCATGTCGGCCTGGCCGGCGACCACCAGCTGCTCGGCTTGCTCGAAGGACAGGCCACCGTTGGCGATCAGCACACCCTTGAAATGCGGACGCAGGATCTCCAGTATCCGCGGCATGTCCTTGTTGCCGCTCCAGGCGTTGGTATCGGCCGCATGCAGATAGCCGATGCCGTAGCCATTGAGCATTTGCGCGACGTAGGCATAGGTGGCGCGGGTATCGCTGTCGCCAGGGCCATCCGCGCCGGCATCGATGGCGTTGTTGTACAACGCGAAGGGCGAGAGCCTTACCCCGACCTGCGCGGCCGGCATTTCCTGCAGCACGGCTTCGATGATCAGGCGCAGGAAGCGCGCACGGTTTTCGATGCTGCCGCCGAACTGGTCTTGCCGTCGATTGACGTGGGAGGACAGGAACTGCTGCGGCAGGTAGCCATTGGCGGCATGGATTTCCACGCCGTCGATGCCGGCCAGTACCGCATGTCGCGCAGCGGTGCGGAATTCCTGCACGGTGGCGTGGATTTCCTCGACGCTCATGGCCCGCGAAGGAGAGGCTGCGATGCGGGTGTAGTAGCCGTTGCGCAGGGCGCCGTAGACCTGCAGCAGGCCAAGGTCGTCGTTCATCCCTGACGGCGAGAGTGGTGCGGCGCCATCGAGCAGGGCATAGGTGCTGATGCGGCCGCCATGCCACAACTGGACGAAGAGTTTGCCACCGGCTTCGTGCACCGCACTGGCCACGTCCTTCCAGCCGGCCACCTGGTCGGGATGATGGATGCCTGGCGCGTCTTCGAAGGCGGCCGACATCGGCGAGACATTGGTGGCTTCGGCGATGATCAGGCCGGCCGAGGCGCGCTGGCGGTAGTAGTGCGCATTGAGCGCGGTGGGCACGCCATTGGCACCAGCCCTGGCGCGCGTGACCGGGGCCATGGCGATACGGTTGGACAGGTGCAGCGGGCCGATGCTGAGTGGCTGGAGAAGTGCGTTCATGGTGAGCCCCGATGGGATTGCAATGTAAGGAGCGCCCACTGTAGCGTTGTGGCCCGGCGCTGATAATATGCCGTGATTAGCGAAGGCTCTTGCGCAAAACGCAAAGGTGCTCATGAACAAATTTTCCGAAATGCAAGCATTTGTGGCGGTGGCCGACACTTCCGGGTTTTCTGCGGCTGCACGGCAGTTGGACCTGGCGCCGTCGTCCGTGCTCAGGCTGGTCGATGCGTTGGAAGAGCGGCTGGGGGTCAAGCTGCTCCAGCGCAGCACCCGCAGTGTGACCCTGACCGAAGGCGGCCGCGACTTCTATGAACGGGTGGTGGATATCCTGCAGCGCCTGGAATCGGCCGACCTCGCCGCGGCCGCCCTGGAGCAGGAGCCGCAGGGCGTATTGAAGGTCACCGCGCCGGTCACCTTCAGCACGCTCTACCTGGCGCCGGTCTGCCGCGAGCTGCATCGCCGCTACCCGCTGCTGCAGCTGGAGCTGCAATTGAGCGATGGCGTGAGCAACATGATCGACGAGTCCATCGATGTGGCCGTGCGCATCGGTGCGGTGGGCGACCAGCCCAACGTGATCGCGCGCCGCCTGGCCACGCACGCGCGCGTGATCTGCGCCAGTCCGCAGTATCTGGGCCAGCATGGCCCGGTACTGCGCCCGGTCGACCTGCTGGCGCATACCTGTCTGCAGTTCAGTTACGACGGGCCACGCCGGGGCTGGCGCTTTCGTCGCCGTGGCGACGCCGACGGCAACATCGAGGAAATCAACGTGCAGGGCAATTTCTTCGCCAACAATGCCGAGATGCTGCGGCAGGCGGCCTTGAGCGGCCGTGGAGTGGTCATGCTGGCGCGTTGGCTGGTGGGCGAGGATATCCGGGCCGGTCGTCTGGTTCCCCTGCTGGAGGACTACGAAGCCAACCCCGGTGCCATGGAGGTCGGCATCCATGCCATGTATCCGGCCAACCGCCGCGGGTCGGTCAAGGTCAAGGCTTTCATCGACCTGCTGATGGAGCAGTTGTCGGCCCACCCGGGGGTGGTGGAAGCTTAGGGCTCAGGCCGCCATCTGTGCGCGCCGGGCCACGATCTTCTGGATTTTCTCATTGAGCGTGGCGGCATTGAAGGGCTTGATGATGTAGCCATCGGCACCGGCCTCTGCCGCGCTGACCACGCTCTCCTTCCTGGCTTCGGAAGTGATCATCAGCACCGGCAGCTTGGCCAGCTTGGGCTCTTCGCGGATCTTGCGCAGCAGGGCCAGGCCATCCATGGTCGGCATGTTCCAGTCGGTGATCACGAAGGAGACGGGCACCTGCCCGGCTTCCAGGATCTTCCACGCCGAACTGCCATCGTCGGCATCGCTCATCCTGGTGTATTCGAGTTCCTTCAGTATCCCCATGACCATGCGTCGTATCGTGGACAGATCATCGACGACCAGGAAATGCTGTTCCGTCTTTTCCATTGCCAGGCTCCTCCATCGGGAAAGGTCGACCGCGGCGGTACCGTCGTGCGATACCTGCGGCATGCAAGGACGCAGAAAACGAGACCATCCGCTCTCCGCACCGATGGCATCGCAGCGTAGCAATGAAGCGCACCGGCGTTAATCATACGAAGGTGTTAAGACCGGCATACCGCCAGGACGCCGTAGCCCTGTACGCAGGCACAATGGCCGCAGGGACGTGGGGTAGCACTTTCCCATACCATGGTGCTACATCGCGCAGCGGAGCGGGACGCCATAATGTGCGGGAACAAGCCGGTGTCCTGACACCGGGCCCGGATGGTACGACAGGTTGAACCACGGGTCGCAAGGCTTGGCAGGGAGTTCACGGAATGCTCGCCGGCGCAAGATCGCCAGGCGATGGCGTGAAACAGAAAAACAAGACGCATTCTTCCGAACGGAGCAATATGCACCTCCACACCATGGCAGGATGGGCGGCAGCCATTTTCACGATCGCACTGCTGCTCAAGCTGGCCGGCCATTGGCGCCGGCGCCACCCGGTAGAGGCCGCGCTGAGCGACTCTTCCACGTCCATGCTGGGCAACAGGATCTATCTGCGCAACCGCACCGGACGTCCGCTGCACATCCTCCGCTGGCGGCTCTATGTGGCTGATGGACTGCTGCAGACACAGGCGCTGCGGGAGATCAGCTGCTTCGACGGCAGCCGCAGCGGCATCCTCATCGCGCCGCATGCGTCCCATCTCCTGTTCTTCTCCGACGAGGGACTGTTCAACCGCAGCGCGGCTCCGGGCGAGGGCCAGCGGCTCTACATCGGCATCGAGACTGCGGGCGGCCAGATCGCCACGCGCTGTCTCTACCCGGGCAATCATCCCGTGCCGGCCTTGCGCGCCGCGCTGGCGGCGTGGCGGCTCCGGCAGAAGCGCCTGGCACGGGAGTAGGGCCACGTGGCTGGCGGCAGCGGTACGCAACCTACATGGTCAGCACGATCTTGCCTACGTTCAGGCCATCTTCCATGCGCTGCTGGGCGGCGCCCGCCTGAGCCAGCGGGTACACGCTGTCGATCACCGGATTGAGTCCATCCTTGCCGAACTGCGACAGCCAGCGCTCCTTGAAGCGGCGCGACATGGCGTGCTTGACCTCCTGCGAGCGCGACTTCATGACCGTGCCGATGATCTGCAGGTGACGATAGAGCAGGCGATCCAGCGGAATGCGGGCGTTCTCGATGCCGCCCATGATGCCGATCTGCACCAGGCGTCCGCCAAAGTCCAGGGAGTTCACGTTGCGCTCGAAATAGGGCGCGCCGATGAAATCGAGGATCAGGTTCACGCCGCGCTTGTCGGTCAGCCTGGCCACGGCCTGGGCGAAGTCTTCGGTCTGGTAATCGATGGCGTGGTCCGCGCCCATTCTGCGCACCAGTGCATGGGCGCTGGCCTGCGCGGTGGTGATGACGGTGGCGCCCACGGCCCGGGCCAGCTGTACTGCGGCGCCGCCCACGCCGCCTGCGCCGGCATGCACCAGTACGGTTTCGCCCGGCTCCAGCTTGCCCAGGTGGATGAGCGCTTCATGCGCCGTGACGAAGACTTCGGTGATGGCCGCCGCCTGGACATAGTCCAGGCCCTCGGGGATGGGCATGGCCATGCGGTAATCGATGCGCGCCATCTCGGCATAGGCACCACCGCCGACGATGCCCATGACGCGGTCGCCCATCTGGTAGCCCGTCACTTCACTCCCCACGGCGACGACTTCGCCGGCGATTTCCAGGCCCATGATGGTGGAGTCGCCGAAGTCGGGCCAGCCATAGCCACCGCGACGGTGGGTCAGGTCGGCGCGATTGACGCCGGCCGCATGGGTGCGCACCAGCAGGTCGGTTGGGCGCAGAACGGGGTCGGGGGCGTCGCCGATTTTCAGGACGTCGGCAGCGCCGAATTGTTCAAAGAGGATGGCTTTCATGGTGTTGGTTCTTTCTATGTTCAGGAGTGGAAAGGTGGCCAGTGGCGCCGTGAATCCGTCACGGCGCATCATCCGGTTCAGGTGCGTGCGTCGTCCTGCCCGGACAGGGCCGCATTGGCATAGGCCGATGCCGTGATGGCTGCCGGGAAGCCGGCGTAGAAGGCCAGATGCGTGATGGCGGCGCTCAGCTCGGTCCGGGTCAGGCCGTTCTGGATGCCCCGATGCAGGTGGGCGGGTAATTCGTTGGCGTGGTTCATCGCGATCAGGCAGGCGATGGTGATGAGACTGCGGTCGCGCGGGGCGAGGTCGCTGTCATTCCAGACCTCGGCGTAGAGTGGTGCCTCGACCAGATCCGACAGCTTCGGCGTGAAGGCCCGGGCTGCGGCGCGGGGGCTGGTGAAATCGATGGGGGTCATGATGCTTCCTTGGTCGTATTGATCCGCTGATCCGCTGATCCGCTGATCCGCGAATCCGTTGTGGTTTCAGGCCTGGCTGATGAACTTGTTGGTCAGGTAATGGTTGATGCCCTCGATGCCCCCTTCGGAGCCGTGGCCGCTTTCCTTCATGCCGCCGAAGGGCAGTTCGGTGGCGATGATGCGGTACTGGTTGATGCCGATCATGCCGGCCTCCAGGCCATCGCCGACGTCCAGCACGGTGCGGGCGTCGCGGGTAAAGGCATAGGCCGAGAGCGCATAGGGCAGACGGTTCGCTTCGGCCAGGGCGTCCTCCAGCTGCTCGAAGGGGCGCAGCACGGCGATCGGGCCGAAGGGCTCTTCGTGCATGACGCGGGCGCTCATCGGCACCTCGGCCAGGACCGTGGGTTCAAAGAAATAGCCAGGGCGGTCGATGCGCTTGCCGCCGGTCAAGACCTCGGCGCCCTGTGCCACGGCATCGGCGACCAGGGCTTCCATCTTTTCCAGCTGGCGCGGATTGGCCAGAGGGCCGACCTGGGTGGCCGGATCCATGCCGTCGCCCACCACCAGCTTGCGGGTGGCCGCCACGAATTGCTCGGCAAAGCGTGCGTAGACGCTGCGCTGGACCAGGAAGCGGGTCGAGGAGATGCAGATCTGGCCGGTCCCGCGGAAGCGGTTGGCGGCACCGCCTGCGGCGGCGGCATCGATGTCGGCGTCTTCGAACACCAGCACCGGACCATGACCACCCAGTTCCAGGGTGATGGGCTTGACGCCGGCGGCGGCTCGTTGCGAGAGCAGGCGCCCCACCGGGACCGAGCCGGTGAAGGCCACCTTGCGGATGACCGGGGAGGCAATCAGATGCGCCGACACCTGGTCCGGCACGCCGAACACGATCTGCAGCACGCCCTTGGGCAGACCGGCGTCGTCCAGGCAGCGCGCCAGGGCCAGTGCGGTGGCCGGGCTTTCCTCGCCGGGCTTGAGGATCACGCTGCAGCCGGCCGCCAGCGCGGCCGACAGCTTGCGGGCCGGAGTGATGGCGGGGAAATTCCAGGGAGTGAAGGCTGCCACCGGGCCGATGGCCTGGCGCTTGACCAGCTGCTGCACGCCCGGGCGATTGGCCGGTACTACCCGGCCATCGATGCGACGCGCCTCTTCGGCGAACCATTCGAAGTAGTCGGCCGCGCGCAGGACCTCGTCGCGGCTTTCGGTGAGGGCCTTGCCTTCTTCCAGTGTCATCAGGGTGGCGATGTGCTCGCTGCGTTCGCGCATCAGCGCTGCGGCATCCTTGAGTACCCGGGCGCGCTGCTCGGGAGCAGTGTGGCGCCAGACGTCGAAGGCCGGAGTGGCGGCGGCCAGTGCCAGGTCGAGGTCGGCGGCGCCGGCCATGGGCAGGCGGCCCAGCGCGGTCCCGGTGGCGGGATTGATGACGGGCACGGTATCGCGCTGGCCGGCTTCCAGCCAGTTGCCGTTGATGAAGAGGTAGAGCGGGTCGTAACTAAACTTTTGCATGATGTTCTTCCTGAAGGGGATTCGGTAGCATGTGGACTTGCTGCAGGAAGAAGATTAAAACCGGGGCCTGTGCTTGATAAGACCGAGCCGGCCCACAATGGCTATGCAAGGAACGCACAAATGCAGTCAGAAAAATTCGCCGAGTTTCTCGGCGTCTTCGCCGATGTGGCAAGGGAGGGCAGCTTCTCCGGCGCCGGTCGTCGTCGTGGCCGCACGCCATCTGCCATCGGACGCCAGATCGATACCCTGGAAGCCTATCTCGACACGCCCCTGTTCCTGCGCTCGACCCGCCTGCTCACGCTCACCGATGCCGGCGAGGCCCTGCTGGTGCGGGCCAGGCAGATCCTCGATTCGCTGGAGGATGCCCAGCAGGAGCTGGCCTCCATGAAGGGCGCGGTGACCGGAACCTTGCGCGTGGCCTGTTTCCCGACCTTCGGCAAGCGCTATGTATTGCCGGTCATGGGGGTGATGGCGCGCCAGTATCCCGATCTGCGCCTTGAGCTGGACTTGACCGAACGCCTGGCCGACCCGGTGGCGGAACGACTGGACCTGGTCATCCGCATCGGCGACATGGCCGACAGCACCCTGATCGGCACCCGCATCGCCACCCAGACCCGCATCCTCTGCGCCAGCCCGCACTACCTGGCTCGTGCCGGCACGCCGGCCTCCATCACCGATCTGGCCTGCCATCGGCTGGTCGACAAGATGCATGGCGCCGATCTGCTGGGCTGGGCCGATGTGCTCGGCCAGCCGGCCCGGGCGGCGAGCGCCCAGCCGGTGTTCGCCTGCGACGACTTCGAAGCAATGCGCCTGGCGGTGGGTGAGGGAATGGGAATCGGCTATTTGCCGGACTGGGTGGTGGGCTCCGACATCAAGGCCGGGCTGCTGGTGCAACTGTTCCCGGAGTGGTCGTCGCAAGCCTGCGCGCAGACCGGCATCCACGCCCTGCGCGCACTGCGGCAACCGCCGGCGCGGGTGACGGTGCTGCTCGATACGCTGCGCGCCCATATCGGATTGCCGCCAGCCTGGGCGCTGAACGCCGGCCTGGCCGACGAGCACGGGGCCGCTTGAGGTCAGCCGGTTGAGGTGGTATGAGGCGACCCATCCTTTGGTATAGCTAGACGCCTGGGGCGGAGATTTGCAACACTGATGCCTGTCCGAGATGAAGTCTCCGGTCTCCGACATTCCCTGTTGTTGTTGACTCCCGCCAGTACTCCCTCTGGCGTTCAGCCGCCCGTCGTGATTTCCGACGGGCGGTCTTTTTTTGTGCAGCGGGGGCAGATCTTCAGGTCAATGAACACTCGCTGATCGTCGGATGAGCGAGGTATTTTGTCCTAGGGGATGATCCTGCTTTGTGAGCGATAGATGACGACCAGAGCACGTGCCTCGCCGTTCAGGCTGCGCCCACGATGAGGAATGCGTGAGTCGAAGTAGATGCTGTCGCCAGGGGAGAGTAGCCAGGTTTTATTGCGGCTATCGATGGTGGCTTCGAATTCGACTTCTCCTTCCAGAATGAACATGAATTCTTCACCTTCGTGTTCAAAGCGGATATCGCGGTCCACCTTGGATGGAAACACCATGATGAAGGGTTCCATCTGCTTGTGGTGTCGCTTGTGGGCCAGGGCGGTGTAATCGTAGCCGAATGAGCTGCCACCTTTGATGACGGACTCCCGCTGCCAGGAGCGAACCACGCAAAGTGCGTCGCTTTGATCGTCAACTTCTTCTGGCTCCAGCAGATCAGCCACGTCCGTTTCCAGGACCTGGGCAATCTTGATCAGGGTGCCGATGGGAGGGATGACCTTGGAGTTCTCTATTTTCGAGAGATATCCCTTTGTGAAGCCGGTGGCCGCCGCCAGCTGATCCTGCGTGAACCCCCTGGCCGCACGCAGTTTTGAAATGCGCTTGCCGAGCTGCAGCTCGATGGCCGTGGGGCTTTCTTCTTTGACTGGATATTCTTCGCTATTCATTTGCCGCATTGTTGATAATGGGGGCCGCCGCCAGATTGGCCGCACGCGCATGGGTGTACTCCATGATGCGGGCGGTCTGGTCCGCTACGTCACTTCCCAAGTATTTTTCCAGCAAGTAGAGGGTGGCGTCGATGCATCTGGACACGCCACCGCCCGTAATGATACTGCCATTATCAGTTAGCAAGGCTGCCTTGGCGTCAATCCCCGGGTATTGCGATCTCATGATCTCCAATGGGACCTGTTCACCGGTTGCGACCTCCACCTTCGTTGTCGCGACCTGATCTTCCAGCAGGCCCGCAGCAGCCAGGATCATGGCACCGGTGCAAACGGATGCCACCGTGGCGCGTCCGGCCATCTTCTGCAAGAACGTCAGCGCAGCCTGGTCTGCGCAGCATTTCTGCCATCCCGGGCCGCCCGTGACGATCAGCGTATTGATGGGCGGCAATTCATCAAATCCGTAGTCGGCGATCACCGTCAAGCCATTGGCAAGCCGAACCGGCCCCGCCGCTGCCGCTACGGTCCAAAAGCTGATCTCAGGCGCGATGCGACGCGCCATGGACAGCACGCCGATGGTGGCCAGGTCAATTGGCTCGACCCCTTCATAGATAAACACGCCAAATTTCATGATTTCCTCTTCGTGATGAATGTGGGGGGGGGTATGGTCATTATATGAAACTTTTAAGATAAATGTTTCATGGCATGAAATGTGCAAGGCTTGACTTCAGCTGGCCTGAATCGCATATTTATGCATGATATTGAGGATTTAGTGGGTTTCATGCTTGTGCGGGACGTTCCAAAATGGTGAGCAATGTTTCCTGATGTGATCATTTTTGGCGGGCGGCGGTTTCCCGGAAGTTCAACGAACATCGTTTTCGAAAGGACATCAGCATGACAACCAGTTACGACCTGCACGCCCGTGTGCACGATGCAGGCAGTCAGCGCAGCCTGCGTTCCGTGGTTTTCGCCAGCACGATCGGCACCATCATCGAGTGGTACGACTTTCTGATCTACGGTATGGCCGCCGCACTCGTGTTCAACAAACTGTTCTTCCCAAGCATCGATCCTTTGCTGGGGACCTTGGCCGCGTTAGGAAGCTATGCGGTCGGTTTTCTGGCCAGGCCATTAGGTGGTGCGATTTTTGGATATTTCGGCGATCGGCTGGGAAGAAAATCCATCCTCATGCTCACGCTGGTCATGATGGGCTTGGGCACCTTCCTGATCGGTGTGCTGCCGACCTACGCCCAGATCGGTATCTGGGCGCCCATCTTGCTGATCTCCCTGCGCTTCATTCAAGGCATTGGCCTGGGAGGAGAATGGGGCGGGGCCTCGGTCATGGTGCTGGAGCACGCGCCAAAAGCGCATCGAGGGCTTTATGGCAGCCTGGTGCAAGTGGGCTTCCCCATCGGTCTGGTGGTGGCAACACTGGTCTTCGGCTTGATCGCAAAATTGCCGGAGGCTGACATCCTGGCCTGGGGATGGCGGGTTCCCTTCCTGATCAGCGCAGTATTGATCCTGTTGGGCATGTTCATCCGCAGTAACGTGAGTGAGTCGCCTGTGTTTGAGGAAATGAAGGCACGTCGGGAGATTGTGAGCAATCCCGTGAAAGAGGCCATCTTCAAGCATCCCAGGAGCTTTCTGGTCGCTGTCGGCTTGAAGATATCGGAAGTCTCCTGGGTCTACATGTTGACGGTCTTTGTCGTGGTCTACGCGACAGGCACGCTGAAGCTCCCCAAATCCATGATTCTGGACGCCATCCTCGTGGCGGCGGCGGTCGAGCTCATCACCATTCCTCTGTTTGGATTTCTGTCAGACCGGATTGGCCGTCGTCCACTGTATTTCATTGGCGCGATCTTTACCCTGGCCTTCGCATTTCCTCTGTTCTGGCTATTGGAAATGAAAACGCCTGAGATCGTCATGCTCACCATTGTTGTTGCAATGAGTCTGGGGCATGGCCTGATGTTTGCCCCCGAATCGACCTATTTCCCGGAGCTGTTCGGGGCCAATGTGCGCTACAGCGGCGCATCGTTCGGATTCCAGGTGGCGGCAGCCCTGGGCGGTGGGTTTGCACCGGTGCTGGCAACGGCCTTGGCCGGCTATATGGGAGGAACGGCCGGTGTGTCGGTGATGCTCATCGTGCTGGCGCTCATTACCTTGGTTGCAGCAATGTTTGCGCGTGAGACCAAGAACGAAGCACTTCTTAAATAACGAAAGGACGGACATGTTGGAAAGCAGGCTCGCGGAGATGAATTTGGCACTACCGGAATTGGGCGCGGCGGCAGGAAGTTTTGTCGGCTACAAGAAGAGCGGGAATCTCCTGTTCATCTCTGGTCAGTTGCCATTGAAGGATGGCCGGCCCACCTTGGTCGGCCGACTGGGTGAGGACGTGACCGTGGAGCAGGCTTACGAGGCTGCACAACAATGCGCACTCAATGTGCTGGCGCAGATCAAGGCCGCGCTCGATGGCCGCTGGGACCACGTTGCACAGGTAGTCCGCCTTGGTGGCTTCGTACGTTGTACCCCCGACTTCGCTGACGCACCCAAGGTCGTCAACGGTGCATCTGACCTGTTCGTGCGCTTGTTCGGCGCCACTGGCGCCCATGCCAGAGCTGCGGTTGGCGTCAGTTCGCTGCCCATGAATGTTGCGGTTGAGATCGAAGCGGTTGTCGAAATTATTGCCTGAAATTATTGCCTGAACCAAAGAGGAAAATCATGAATGTAGCAGCCAAGCTGAAGTATTACGGGTGGTCCAGTATTGCTCTGGAGACGTCGCACGGAGCGCTGTTCTTTGACCCTTTCTATCGTCCCTATTGCGGCGCCGAGTGGTTCCATCTGGACGATTTCATGCATGCCAAGTACATCTGCGTGACGCATGGCCACGAAGAGCATTTTCTGGATGTGCCGGAAGTGGCAAAGGCCACGGGTGCCTGCGTGATCGGCGCGCCGTCGCTGACCCGCTTCATGCAGCGGCGTCACAAATTTACGCCCGCGCAGCTACGTGCCATCGAGCCGGCTTGCTTCGATAGCGTCTCCGTGCCGGGATTCAAGATCACGGCCCTGCCCTGGCAGCATCGCGACATCAATTTGTACAAGGCGCTGACCAAGGCAGTCTTCAAGGGAAACACCACGCAACTGGCCTGGGCGTGGAGCAGTGCCACGAATGCCCCGTTCTATTCTCCCTACACCGGATTTCACGTCGAGCTGCCGGACGGCACCACGATCCTGAATTACAACGAAGGCTTCAACAGCAAGATGACGGATGCTGAAATTGAAGCACTGGGCCGTCGTTTCAAGACCGACATCCTGCTGGCCGGCATGCAGCTGGATTTCATTCAGGATGTCGTCCGTGGGGTGGCGGCGCTCAAGCCTCAGGTGGTGGTCTTGTATCCGCCTCATGAGAAGTTCCACGAAATGATGGAGGTAAGCTCCCGCCCCTGGAGTGAATTCGCTGACGCGGTCAGAAGTCGTTTCCCGCATATTCAGGTCCACGTGGCCGAGCCGGGCTTTGAACTGGAAGTGCCCCAGAACCTGGTGACCTCGGTTCTGGATCAGGCTGCCTAATGTCGAGAGGAGATAAAAAAATGGGTGCAATGGACAAGAGCTTCGAAGATCGCCTGAGTGGTGAGCTTGAGCCGACCCCGGGTGGTTCGGTATATATGAAACCCGAGGAAATGGACTGGAAGCCCTCGCAATTTGAGGGCGTAGAGATCAAGGTGCTCTACGAGAACAAGGAAATCGGCGAGATGACCTGCCTGCTGCGATGGCAGCCAGGTACCACCTTGCCGTTTCACAAGCATCCCGAGATCGAGCAAAGCTATGTCATCGAAGGCTCATTCTCGGACCACGATGGCATTTGCCGCGCAGGCGAATTCGTCTGGCGCAAGCCCGGGTCCTTGCATGAAACGCATAGCGCAGAAGGCTGCACGATTCTGGCGATCTACCGGAAACCGAATATCTTCCGCAATAGTGCCGGGTTTGATGCTGCCGCCAAACAACGTATTGCAACGGATCACGCACCACGTACGCATCAGGTGCGATGACGCAATGTCGGCGGTGAAGCGCGCCGGGCAATGCCTCAGACTGTCCAGCCGGTTCAGCTCAGGTACTTGTTCAGCCGCTTTGCCGCATTGCGCAGATGTGTTTCTGCAGCAATGGCCGCGGCGACCGGGTCCTTGTCTTCGATGGCCTGGAGGATGGCCTTGTGCTCGTCCTGGACCGCCTGGATCAGATTGTTGTAGTTCGTCGCGGTGTTGCTGCGGGCCTGGCGGATCAGTCTTCTGACGTGCTGTTCCAGATATTCGTTGAGCATGCAGAAGTGCGGATTCTTGGTCGAGTCGACGATGGCCTGGTGGAACGCAAAATCCTCCTCGTCCCCCAGCTTGTCATTGATGATGGCGTACTCCATCCCGACCAGGGCCTTCTTGATCTTCTTGAGGTCTTCCGGCGTGCGACGGATGGCCGCATAGCGGGCAGCCGCGGTTTCCAGCGTCACCAGCAGTTCGATGACGTGTTCCAGTCCCTCGGCATCGTTGAGGGCGGCCGCCTCGAAACGGAAGGCCTGGCGTGAGCCGCGCTCGTTGACGAAGGCGCCGCGTCCCTGCTGGGCATTGACGATGCCTTCCGATTTCAGCTGGGACAGGGCTTCGCGCACGACCGAGCGGCTCACCGAGAATTGCTCGCCCAGCTGTTTTTCGCTGGGCAGCTTGTCACCCGGTTTGAGCCGCTGCTCGCGGATTTCTTCATTAATCCATTCGACAATCTCTTCGGTGAGCGATTGTGCGGGCAGGCGCTGTGTTGCGGTTTTCATGGGTCGGATCGCAGCTGGATTAATTGATGTACAGGCCGCCGTTGACCTGCAGTGTTTCTCCGGTGATGAATGCGGCCAGGGGAGAGCACAGGAAGGCAATCGAGCCGGCGACTTCTTCCGCCGTCCCCAGGCGGCCCAGGGGCGTGCTCTGCAGCAGCGCGGGCCCCTTGCTGGCCAGTAGTTCCCGGGTCATCGGAGTGGCAATGATACCCGGAGATACCGCGTTGACCCGGGTTTTGGGAGCCAGTTCCAGCGCCAGGCTGCGCGAGAAGCTGATCACTGCGCCCTTGGCGGCGGCATAGTGCGCGTGCGCATAGCTGCCACGCTGGGCGGCCAGCGAGGCCAGGTTCACGATCGAGCTGCCCTCGCGCAGATGGGCAATGACCGCCTGGCAGATGTGGAAGGTGCCATCCAGATTGATGGCCATGAGCGTGCGCCATTGCGCTTCCGTCATGTCGGCCACGCGCTTCTCCGGATAGATGCCGGCCGAATGGACCAGATGGTCGATGCTGCCATGGAACTCGACACAGGCCGCCACCGATGCGCGGCAGGCCTGCGCATCGGAGACGTCCAGCCGGTGCAGGCTGACCTGCGCCGACGGTGTGTCTTGCAGGATTTCTTGCCTGAGGGTTTCCAGCGCTTCCAGGGCGATGTCGGCCAGCGCCAACCGGGCGCCATGGCGGGCTACCAGCAGGGCGGTGGCGCGGGCGATGCCACCGCCGGCGCCGGTGATGAAAAATGTCTTGTCGGCGAAATTGATCATGGGGTCTCCTTTTTTCTTCGATCTGTGACGCTCCCCTGCAAGCCTTTCCAGAGGCGGCTTTGCGGGGCGGGAGCAGGTCCGGTCAGCAGGTTGGCGTCTGGCAGGGCGGGTTGTTGACATCACAAAATCCGCTCTGTAGAATCGCTGCTCAACTTGTCTGACAGGATTAAAAGTTTATCAGACAAGTTAAGAAAAACCTATTGGATCACGGCAAAAAAATGCCGGATGACCGACAACAAGAGCGCTGCAGGCGCCACTGACGCCCAGCGGCGAAGGAGACAGCGTGAATCGCTCAGCAAGCGAGGAAGGCCAGGTGCCACCAATGGCCAGCCCCCTCATCGATGGTCACACCCGGGTGGTCGGCATCCTGGCCGACCCGATCGGCCATGTGCGTACGCCACGCGCGTTCAATGCATTGATGGCGGCCGAAGCCATCAATGCGGTGCTGGTCCCCCTGCATGTGGGGCCGCAGGATTTCGCCGTCGTCGTGACGGCACTCGCGAAGATCCATAGCATGGCGGGACTGATCGTCACCATCCCCTACAAGGAAAGCATGCTGGCCCTGTGCGATGAGCTGACCGATGCCGCAAGGCAGGTCGGCGCGGTCAATATCCTGCGCTTCGAGGCAGGCAGCGCCGGTACGCGCATGGTCGGCGGCAATCTGGATGGTGCCGGTTTCGTCGATGGTCTGCTCGCCCAGGGCCATGCGGTCCGTGACCGCCGTGCCTATCTGGCCGGCGCCGGTGGCGCCGGCAAGGCGATCGCCCACGCGCTGGCCGCGCATGGAGTGGCCGCCATCGGCATCCACAACCGCAACGCCGCGCGCGGCGAACAGCTGGTGGCGGAGTTGCGACGCTATTACCCGCAACTGGATGCGCATGTGGCCCCGGCCGCTCCCGTCAATTACGACATGGCCATCAATTCCACCTCGCTGGGACTGGACCCGCGCGATGTCCTGCCCTTCAGTGTGGCCGGCCTGCCGTCGCATGCCCTGGTGGCGGAGGCGGTCATGAAGGTGGAACTGACCCCGTTGCTGGCAGCCGCGCAGGCGCACGGGCTGCAGGTCCATTTCGGCCGTCACATGATGCAGGCCCAGATCGTGGGCATGAAACAGTTCCTCGGACTGCGCTGAGGCGCACACCCCCGCAGCAGCAAGGGAGCCGCACCGGCGCGGCTCTCGTTCGGAGCCCGGGCGCCGGAAGCGCAAGGCCTGGAATCCTACAAATATAACGGAGATGATGTATGACCAAGAAACACCTCGGTTTGTCCCTGACGGCGCTGGCCTTGGCCGCCGCCACCTGCACCGCCCAGGCCGCCGCGCCGCTGAAGATCGCGCTGGTGGAAACCCTCTCCGGGCCGCAGGCCTCGACCGGCCTGCTGTACCGCGCCGCCGTCAAGTACGAGATGGATCGCATCAATGCTGCAGGCGGCTGGAACGGGCAGCCGATCCAGCTGGCCGAATACGATAACCAGGGTGGTCCTGCCGGTGCCTCGGACAAGGTCAAGGCGGCCATTGCCGCAGGCGCACAGATCATCATCCAGGGTTCTTCCTCGGCGGTCTCGGGCCAGATCACCGAAGACGTGCGCAAGCACAACCTGCGCAACGCCGGCAAGGAAGTCCTGTTCATGAACATGGGAGGGGAGGCGCTGGAGCTGACCGGCGATAAATGCCACTTCTACCATTTCCGCTTCACCACCAATGCCGTCATCCGCGTCAAGACCCTGGTGCCGGCCATGAAGGAAGCCAAGGAACTGGGCACCAAGGTCTATGCCATGAACCAGAACTATTCCTGGGGCATCGACATGGACAAGGCCATCAAGGACTATGCCGCACCGGGCGGCTATACCGTGGTCGAGAGCACGCTGCACGACGTCAACAAGATTCAGGATTTCTCGCCCTACGTGGCCAAGATCAAGGCCAGCGGCGCCGATACCGTCCTCACCGGCAACTGGTCCAATGATCTGCTGTTGCTGATGAAGGCCACGCGTGCGGCCGGTCTGAAGCTGCGTTTCGGTACCGTGTTCCTGGACCAGCCGGGCAACATCGGCAACGCCGGAGATACCGCCCTGGGCCACTTCATCTCGCATGCCTTCAACATCGAGACCAACAAGGCCACCGAGGAATTCGGCAACGACTACAAGGCCCGGACCGGCCACTACCCCACTTTCATCGAACCGCAGACGGTGTTCGGCATGCAGATGCTGGGTGAGGCCCTCAAGCAGGTCAAGCCCAGCGGCGACAAGCTCAATGTCACCGAACTGGCCAAGGCGCTGGAAAAGGTGAAGATCGAGACGCCCATGGGCGAAACCTCGATCCGCGCGGCCGACCATCAGGTGGTGTTGCCCATCGTGGTCTCGCGGGTGGAAAAGAACGTCAAGTACAAGGTCGACGATACCGACATGGGTTTCAAGGTCATCAAGAAATTCAGCGGTGAAGAGGCCGTCAATCCGGTCCAGGCCAGCTGCAAGATGCAGCGCCCCTCCTGATCGACTAGCCATGCGGGTGCCGCGATCTCGCGCGGCACCACGACGACACCGGGCGGCAGTGCCGTCCGGTGGGGGGACGGTCGTCCCGCTTTCTTGGAAAACGCTATGGAATTCTTTACCGTATCGCTGATCAACGGCACCATCTACGGCCTGTTGCTGTTCATGGTCTCGGCCGGTCTGACGCTCATCTTCGGCATGATGGGGGTACTCAACTTCGCCCACACATCGTTCTACATGGTGGGCGCCTACCTGGCCTATACCCTGCAGAAGTTCCTCGGCTTCTGGCCGGCCGTGATCATTGCGCCGCTCATCGTCGGCCTGCTCGGCGTGGTGGTGGAGCGCTGGTTCCTGCGGCGCGTGCACAAGTACGGCCATGCCCATGAGTTGCTGCTGACCTTCGGCCTGTCCTTCATCATCGCCGAGATCATCAAGCTGTTCTTCGGCAACTACCCCGTCAACTATCAGGTGCCGGCCGCGCTGTCCTTCGCCGCGTTCCGCCTGTTCGGTACCGACTATCCCTTCTACCGGCTGATGATGGGACTGGTCTCGCTGTTCATGTTCGCACTGATCTACCTGTTGCTGGCACGTACCCGCATCGGCATCGTGGTGCGCTCGGCGATCTATCGTCCGGCCATGGCCGAGACGCTGGGCCACAACGTGCCGCTGGTCTTCATGGGGGTCTTCGGTGTCGGCGCCGCGCTGGCCGGTCTGGCCGGCGCCATCGCCGGTGCCTTCTACACCACCAATCCCAACATGGCCCTGGAGCTGGGCGTGCTGGTGTTCGTGGTGGTGGTCATCGGTGGCCTGGGTTCGCTGGAGGGCGCCATGCTGTCCTCGCTGCTGATCGGGCTGATCTCGTCGTTCGCCGTCGGGGTGGATATCAGTCTGGCCGATGCGCTGCAGTACGTGGGCGCCGGCGACTGGGCGCGTCAGGTGGGCGGGCTGTTGACGCTGAAGGTCTCGTCGCTGGCCGCCACCATCCCGTTTGCGCTGATGTTGCTGGTATTGCTGGTCCGCCCGTCGGGGCTGATGGGTGAAAAGGAGTGAGGAAGTGAGCCACATGAATGAGTCCACGAACAAGGTCTTGCCGGGCCTGAGCGGCGCCGTGCCGGCGGGCAGCGCGCGTAGCGGCGCCGGTGCCATGCTGCTGTCGCGCCTGTTGCTGGTGGCGGTCCTGCTGTTGCTGGTGCTGGCGCCGCTGGTGTTGCCGCAGGCGCTGGTCAATGCCGCCATCCAGATGCTGATCGCCGCGCTTTTTGCCACCGCCTTCAATGTGCTGGCCGGGCAGGGCGGCATGCTCTCCTTCGGTCATGCCGCCTATTTCGGCATCGGTGCCTTCTCGACCTTGCATGCCATGAATGCGCTGGGCGGCGCCGGCCTGTTGCCCACGCCGCTGCTGCCGCTCTTCGGTGCCCTGGGCGGCGCCGCGCTGGGGCTGGTGGCGGGGTGGTTTTCGACCCAGCGCAGTGGTGTCTATTTCTCCATGATCACGCTGGCACTGGCCGAACTGCTGCACGCGCTGGCGCCGCACCTGACCGGTGTGTTCGGCGGCGAGGCAGGGGTCTCGTCCATGCGCATGCCGGCCTGGGGGGTGTCCTTCGGCGAGCCGATCCATGTCTATTACCTGAGCCTGGCCTGGGTGCTGGCTTCGCTGGGTGCGCTGTTCTTCTTCACGCGCACTCCGCTGGGCCGGCTCACCCTGGGTCTGCGCGAAAACGCGATGCGCCTGAAGTTCCTCGGCTACAACGTGCATGCGGCGCGGGTGATGGTGTTCATGATCTCGGCAAGCTTTGCCGGGGTGGCCGGTGGCCTGCTGGCCATGAACAACGAAGCCGGAAACTACGTGCTGTTCGACATGCGCTTGTCCTCAGAAGTGGTACTCAATGCCTACATTGGCGGTACCGGGGTGTTCTTCGGACCGGCACTGGGCGCGGCGGTCATGACCTTCTTCGGCTATGCGGTCTCGGACCTGACCCGTTCCTGGCTGCTGTACCAGGGCCTGATCTTCGTGGTGGTGATGATGTTCATGCCCAACGGTCTGTCGGGCGTGGTGTTGTGGTGGCAGCGCAGCCAGCATGGCGGCGCGCTGCTGGCCCGCTATACGCTGGGCTGGGTGCTGGGCGGTCTGCTGTGCGCGGCGGCGGTGGTGTTTGCGGTGGAGCTGCTGCAGCGCGCCCTGGGCACCGATTACCAGTCGCTGCTGGTGGAGGGCCAGTCGTGGCCGGCGATCCCCCTGTTTGGCCACGCCTGGCTGCCCGGTGCCGTGATGACCTGGTTGCTGCCCCTGTTGCTGGCGGTGGCCGGCGGCCTGGTGCTGCGCGGCGTGTCGCGCGCCTGGCATGAACTCAACGACAAGGAGGGCGCATGACCGCCACCATCTCAACCTCGACGTTGCCGGCGCTGACCCTGCGCAACGTCAACAAGTCCTTCGGCGAGGCGCACATCATCCGCGGTGTCGATCTGGAGCTGGCCAGCGGCGAACGCCATGCCTTCATCGGCCCCAATGGCGCCGGCAAGTCGACGCTGTTCCATCTGGTCTCGGGCAATTTCAAGCCGAGTTCGGGCGAGATCCTGCTGGGCGACGTCCCCATCAGCGGGCTCAGTCCGGAACGCATCAACCGCATGGGGCTGGCGCGTTCCTTCCAGATCACCAATATCTTCCCCCGGCTGTCGGTCTTCGAAAACCTGCGGCTGGGTGTGATGCAGCGCTTCGGTATGCAATACACGCTGTGGTTCCCGATTTCCCGCTACCGCAAGGTGACCGCGCTGGCCGAACAGCTGATGGAGCAGGTACGGCTGGCGCGCCAGCGCGACACGCTGGGCGGGGAGCTGTCCTATTCCGAACAGCGGTCGCTGGAGATCGGTATGACATTGGCGTCCGATCCCAAGGTGTTGCTGCTGGATGAACCCATGGCCGGCATGTCGCGCGAAGAGACCGACTATACCGCCGAGTTGCTGCGCGAATTGTCGGTGGGACGCAGCCTGATGATCGTCGAGCACGACATGGACGTGGTGTTTTCGCTGTGCGACCGCATCAGCGTCCTGGTCTATGGCCAGGTGGTCGCCACCGGCACCCCGGAACAGATCCGCAACAATACCCAGGTCCAGGAAGCCTACCTGGGCAAGGAGGTCGCAGCATGAATACCGCTTCCACCACCGCGCAGGCGCCGCTGTTGCAGGTCAGGAACCTGCATGCGCACTACGGCAAGAGCCATATCCTGCAGGGCGTCGATTTCGAGGTCGGCCACAATGCCGTGATCAGCCTGCTGGGCCGCAACGGCTCGGGACGCTCGACCACCGCACGCGCCATCATGGGGCTGGTGCCGCCCACTGCCGGGCAGGTGCTGCTGGATGGGCGTGACCTGGCCGGCCAGCGCCCGTTCGCCGTCTCGCGTGCCGGCATCGCCTTCGTTCCCGAGGAACGCGAGGTCTTCGGCAATCTGACGGTGGACGAGAACCTGCAGATGGGCATGCAACGGGCACGCCACGACGCCCCGCAATGGAGCGTCGAGCAGATGTTCGATTTCTTCCCGCGTCTCAAGGAACGGCGCAATACCCGTGCCGGCAACCTGTCCGGCGGCGAACAGCAGATGCTCACCATCTGCCGCTCGCTGCTGGGAAATCCGCGCCTGATCCTGATCGACGAGCCCACCGAAGGTCTGGCGCCCAAGATCGTGACCGTGGTCGGCGAGGCGATCCAGGAGATCCATCGTCGCGGCGTGTCGGTGGTGCTCATCGAGCAGAAGCTGACCATCGCCCTGAAGATCTCCACCGGCGTCTGCCTGCTGGGGCATGGCCACATCGTCTTCAGCGGCAGCCCCGAGGAGCTGACCGGCAATCCCCAGCTGCTCAAGGACTGGCTGGCGGTGTGAGCCGGCCGCCCGTCCTTTGATCCAACCCTGAAAGAAACCATGAGCGAGCACATCATCGATGCGCATGCCCTGCATGCCACCGCCCAATACAAGCAGTTTTCCGATCTTGCCGACAAGGTCGTTTTCATCACCGGCGCCGGCAGCGGGATAGGGCGCGCCATGGCCGATGCCTTCGCCGCCAACGGCGCCCACCTGGCCCTGCTGGACATCAACGCCGAAGCGCTGGAGCGCGCCCGGGCCGAACTGCACCTGACTTTTCCGCAGATCGAGGTCGACTGCCATGTCGCTTCCATCGTCGACCAGGTCGCCGTGGAAGCGGCCACGGCCGCCGTGCACGCGCACTTCGGTCGTATCGACGTGCTGCTCAACAATGCCGGCATCTCGGCCAACCGGCCCACCCTGGAGCTGCCCGCCGAGCAATGGCGGCGCGCCATCGACGTCAATCTCAACGGCGTCTTCTATTGCGCGCAGGCCGTGGCCAGCCGCATGGTCGCGCAGGGCAGCGGCGTGATCCTCAACACGGCCTCGATGTATGGCACGGTAGCCGCGCCCGAGCGGGCGGCCTATTGCGCCAGCAAGGCGGCGGTGGTGATGCTGACCAAAGTGTTGGCCATCGAGTGGGCGCCGCAGGGCCTGCGCGTGAATGCGCTGGCGCCGGGCTATGTCCGTACCGCCCTGGTGGAAGAACTGGTGCGGGCCGGACGCATGGATCTGGAGGCCCTGCAGCGGCGGACCCCGGCGCGCCGCCTGGGCGAGCCGCACGAGATCGCCACCCTGGCCTTGTTCCTGGCCTCGGAGCATGCCGCCTTCATCAATGGTCAGGCCGTGGTCGCCGATGGCGGCTGGTCGGCCTACAGCTATATCTGATTCTTTCTCCGGCCGCTCTGCTGACGCGGCCGTGATCACCGAACCCGTTTCTTCTTTGGAGATTAAGCCCATGTCTGACCACCTTGCACTCGCCCCGGCCGCGCCCTGGGTCGAACTGCGCACCACCGATGCCGACTGGAGCGCCGCCGATCCGGCGCTGCTGGGGACCTTGCTTGCGCACATGCACATCATCCGCGCCTTCGAAGAAGCGGTGCTGGAGCTGGCCATGGACGGCCTGGTGCACGGTCCGGCGCACTCCAGTGTCGGCCAGGAGGGCGGCGCCGCCGGTTCCATCGTGCCGCTGCTGGCTGCCGACCAGGTCAATGGCTCGCACCGCGGCCACCATCATTTCCTGGCCAAGGCGCTGGCCTACCTGATGCCCGAGGGCATTTCGCCGGCGGCCGAATTGACGCCGCAGGTGGAGCAGCTGCTGCAGCGTACGCTAGCCGAGATCCTCGGATTGGCACAGGGTTTTTGCCAGGGACGCGGCGGCTCCATGCACCTGCGCTGGGCCGAGGCCGGTGTGCTGGGGACCAATGCCATCGTCGGTGGCGGTGTGCCGCTGGCGGCCGGCGCGGCCTGGGCGCACAAACACGCGGGTACGCAGAACGTCGCGGTGACCTACTTCGGTGACGGCGCCGTCAATATCGGCTCGGTGCTGGAAACCATGAACATCGCCGCGGCCTGGAAGCTGCCGCTGTGCTTCTTCATCGAGAACAACGGCTACGCCGTCTCCACCACGGTCGAGGAGGCCACGGCCGAGCCGCGCCTGTCGGCGCGCGGGGCGGCCTTCAATATTCCCAGCTGGAAGGTCAACGGCATGGACCCGCTGGCGGTACACCTGGCCATGAGCGAGGCCCTCGAACACATGCGTGCCGGCAAGGGGCCGACCATCATCGAGGCCGATGTCTATCGCTTCTTCCATCAGAACGGCGGCTTCCCCGGCAGCGCCTTCGGCTATCGCAGCAAGGAGGAGGAATCCAGCTGGCGCCAGCGCGATCCGCTGGATCTGCTGGGGCAGCGGATGCAGGCGCGTGGGCTGATCGACGAGCCCGCCATCGCAGCCTTGCGCAATCGCATCAAGGCCGCCATGACGCGGGCGGTGGCGGCGCTGACCGAAGACGATCCAGCGCGCGCCGGCAAGAAGCGCATCCGCCCTGAGCTGTGGCCCAGTCCGGACTTCCGCGATGTCGGCATCCGCGGCGATCTTTCCGAACTGGCCGGGGCGCGCACCGAGGAAGAGGCCTCGTTCGCAGGTCAGCTGGCCACCCGCAAGTTCATCGATGTGGTGGCTGACGTCATGGACCGCCGCATGGCAGTGGACCCGCGGGTGGTGGTCATGGGCGAGGACGTGCACCGGCTCAAGGGCGGCACCAATGGCGCCACCCGTGGCCTGAAGGACAAGTATCCCGAGCGCACCCTGGGCACGCCCATCAGCGAGAATGCCTTCTGCGGCCTGGGCGGCGGCATCGCGATGGATGGCCGCTTCCGTCCGGTGGTGGAGTTCATGTATCCCGACTTCATGTGGGTCGCAGCCGACCAGGTATTCAACCAGATCGGCAAGGCGCGCCACATGTTCGGCGGGGATATCGAAGTGCCTTTCGTATTGCGTACCAAGGTCGCGATGGGAACCGGCTATGGTTCGCAGCATTCGATGGACCCGGCCGGCATCTTCGCCACCAGTCCGGGCTGGCGCATCGTGGCACCGTCTACCCCGTTCGACTACGTCGGCCTGATGAACGCTGCGCTGGCATTGCAGGACCCGGTGCTGGTCATTGAGCACGTGGACCTGTACAACAGCAGCGGCCCGGCGCCGGTGGACGACTTCGACTACCAGATCCCATTCGGTCGCGCCGCCATACGTCGTGCTGGCCAGGAAATGACGGTGCTGACCTACCTGTCGATGGTGGCGCATGCGCTGGAGGCCGTGCAGCAGACCGGCATCGATGCCGAAGTGATCGACCTGCGCTGGCTGGACCGCGCCAGCCTCGACTGGGAAACCGTCGGCCAGAGCATCCGCAAAACCAACAATGTGCTGATCGTGGAGCAGGGCGCGCAGGGCACTTCCTACGGCGCCTGGCTGGCCGACGAAATCCAGCGCCGCTTCTTCGACTGGCTGGACCAGCCGGTGCAGCGGGTGGTCGGCGGCGAGGCCTCGCCCAGCATTTCGAAGGTGCTGGAGCGTGCCGCCGCGGCGCGGACAGAAGAGACCGTGGCCGGATTGCAGCAGGTCATGCGCGAGAAGGGCGTGCGCCCCGGCCTGGCCTGAAGAGAGCCTGATTACTGAAAGGATTTGCCATGAGCATCGACATGATCGTCCCCCTGGAAGTAGGTATTGCCTGCCGCGACCTGCCGGCGCAGCGCCGCTTCTATGAAGACACGATGGGTTTCCGCTTCATCAGCGAAATCGTCGTCCCCGCCGAGAAATCGGCGCCCTCCGGCCTGTGCGCCGACGGCTATACCGTGGTGCGTTTGCAGACACCCTACGGCGAACGCATCAAACTGCTGGCCCCCACCCATCCACCCGCAGCCGAAGTGGCCCCGGCCTACATCCTGGAGCGGCCTAATGCCTGCTATCTGACCTTCATCGTGGCCGATATCCAGGCGGCCATCGACGCACTGCGTGGTGCCGGCCTCCACTTCATGACCGGTGCGCAGCGCGTGGAAGCGCGGCCTGGCGTGTACCTGGCTTTCTGCCGCGATCCGGAAGGCAATGTGCTGGAACTGGTCGAGTACTCCGACATCACCGCTTATCGACCCGATCTCGGAAAGGCGGGGGACTGACATGGCAAAACTGATCAAGATGCCCGAGATCGCCGCCAATGCCACCTCGGCGGTGATCGTCCAGTGGTCCAAGAAGGAGGGCGACGTGATCCGCGCCGGCGAATGCCTGGCCGAGATCGAGACCGACAAGGCCGTCATCGAATACGATGCCGATAGCAGCGGCGTACTGGGCAAGATACTGGTCGCGACCGGCACCGACGTGGAGGTCGGCGCACCCATCGCAGTGCTGTTGGACGAGGGCGAAAAGGACGCCGACATCGCCGCGCTGCTGAGCGCCGCCGGTGTGGCACCGGCGCAGGCTGGGCGCGAGGAGCCGGCCGCACCGACCGCCTCATCCACGGCGGCCCCGGCCGTTGCCGCCACGATCCGGCACGCGGAGCATGATCGGGCAGAGGCCGGCGCGCGCATCTTTGCCAGTCCGCTGGCACGCCGCCTGGCGCGGGAACGCGGGCTGTCCCTGGACGGCTTGCGCGGCAGCGGTCCGCATGGCCGCATCGTCCGACGCGATGTGGATGCCGCCAACCAGCGGCCGGTCGCCGGAGTCGCTATTGGCCAAGCCCTTGCCCCGACCGCGCCCACCGGCGTGGCTGCGACGCCCACCTTTACCGAGGTCGCGCACAGTGGCATGCGACGCACCATCGCCCGTCGTCTCAGCGAGAGCAAGGCCAGCATCCCCCATTTCTATGTCAGTGCCGACTGCCGCATGGACCGGCTGCTGGCCTTGCGCGCCGAGATCAATGCCGCCGGTCACCGCAAGCTCTCGGTCAACGATTTCATCGTCAAGGCGGTGGCCGTGGCATTGCAGGCCGTGCCCGAGATGAACGTGAGCTGGACCGATACGGCCCTGCGCAGGTATGCGAAGGCCGATATCTCGGTGGCGGTCTCCACCGATGGCGGCCTGATCACCCCGGTTGTGCGCGATGCAGGAAGCAAGACACTATCGGCCATCAGCCGCGAGATCGCCGACCTGGCCACGCGGGCGCGCGCCGGATCGCTGGCTCCGGATGAATACCAGGGCGGCAGTTTCACCGTCAGCAACCTGGGCATGTTCGGTGTGCGCGAATTCGCCGCCATCATCAACCCGCCGCAGGCGGCCATCCTGGCCGTGGGTGCCACCCTGGAACAGCCGGTGGTGGTGGATGGCCAGCTGGCGGTGGCGCGCGTCATGAAGGTCACGCTCTCGGTGGATCACCGAGCCGTCGATGGTGCCCTGGCGGCGCAATGGCTGGCAGCGTTCCAGCGCTGCATCGAGAACCCGCTGAGTGCATTGATCTGAGGGGATGATGATGACGACAACGCAAGCGGATTACGATCTGGCCGTGGTGGGCGGAGGCCCGGGCGGCTATGTGGCAGCCATTCGCGCCGCCCAGCTCGGCATGAAGACGGTACTGGTGGAAAAGGCCCAGCTGGGTGGCGTCTGCCTCAACTGGGGCTGCATTCCCACCAAGGCACTGCTGCGGTCGGCCGACGTCTTGCGCCTGGTGCGCGAGGCCTCCCGCTTCGGTGTGCAGGTGGGCCAGCCCACCGCCGATCTTCAGGCGATGGTGGCCCGCTCGCGCGCGGTGGCGGCGCAACTGAACAAGGGTGTGGACTACCTGATGAAGAAAAACAAGATCACCGTCCTCCACGGCACCGCCCGCCTCGACGGCCCGGGCCACCTGGCGGTGCAGGGCGCACAGGGGGCAAGCCGGCTCGCGGCGCGTCACATCATCCTGGCCACCGGTGCGCGCGCGCGCCAGCTGCCGGGCCTGCAGCCCGATGGCGAGAGCGTGTGGTCATACCGCGAAGCGCTGGTACCCGTGCGCGTGCCGCGTCGGCTGCTGGTGATCGGCGCCGGCGCCATCGGGATCGAGTTCGCCAGCTTCTATCGCGCCCTCGGCGCCGAGGTCAGCGTAGTGGAGATGGCCGACCGCATCCTGCCGGTGGAGGATGAGGATGTCAGCGCCCACGTGGCCGAATCGCTGCGCAAGGAGGGCATGCGGCTCTATACCGGTGCACGTATCGCCGCCACCAGCCGGCGTGGTGCCGGCGCGCAGACCGAGTGGCAGGTAAGTCTCGAAGGCCGGCATCAGGACAGCCTGGTGGCCGATGTAGTACTGGTGGCAGCCGGTATCGTGGGCAATGTCGAAGACCTGGGTCTGGAAGGCAGCGCGGTGCGGGTCGAGCGCAGCCACATCGTGACCGATGCCTTCGGCGCCACCGGCGAACCTGGCGTGTATGCCATCGGTGACGTCGCCGGCCCGCCGTGGCTGGCGCACAAGGCTAGCCACGAGGGGGTGGCCTGCGTAGAAAAGATCGCCGGGCTGAACCCGCATGCGCTGGATCCCAACAACATCGCTGCCTGCACCTACAGCCACCCGCAGGTGGCCAGTGTCGGCATGACCGAGGCCGCAGCGCGTCAGGCCGGCCGGTCGATCCGGGTCGGCAAGTTCCCGTTTTCGGTCAATGGCAAGGCCATCGCGCTGGGCGCCACGGGCGGCTTTGCCAAGGTCGTGTTCGATGCCGCCAGCGGCGAGCTGCTGGGTGCGCACATGGTCGGCGAAGAGGTCACGGAAATGATCCAGGGCTATGCGGTTGCACGCGAACTGGAGAGTACCGAGGCCGAGTTGATGTCTACCATCTTCCCTCATCCGACCCAGTCCGAAGTCATGCACGAAGCCGTACTGGCCGCCTATCAACGCGCTCTGCATATCTGAGCGCGGCGGCAGGCCTCTTTCACTTTATTCATGGAAATCCGATCATGCTCGAACTAGCCCACGCTGAGCTGTTCCGTCAGCAATGTTTCATCGACGGCGAATGGACCGACGCCCTGGACGGCGCCACGGTCGCCGTCACCAATCCCGCCACTGGCGCAATCCTGGGCACGGTCCCCCGAATGGGTCAACGCGAGACCGCCCGTGCCATCGATGCGGCCAATGCCGCCTGGCCGGCCTGGCGCCGCAAGACCGCCAAGGAACGCGCTATCGTCCTGCGCCGCTGGTACGAGCTGATGATCGCTCATACCGACGACCTGGCCAGGATCATGACGGCCGAGCAGGGCAAGCCGCTGGCCGAAGCGCGCGGCGAGATTGCCTATGCCGCCGCCTACCTGGAGTGGTTCGGCGAAGAGGCCAAGCGCATCTATGGCGACACCATCCCCGGCCCGGCCCCGGATCGTCGCATCGTCGTCATCCGCGAACCGATCGGCGTGTGTGCCGCCATCACCCCATGGAACTTCCCGGCTGCCATGATCACCCGCAAGGTCGGCGCGGCGCTGGCAGCGGGTTGTCCCATCGTGGTCAAGCCGGCCACGCAGACGCCGTACTCGGCCCTGGCACTGGCCGAACTGGCGCAGCAGGCGGGCGTTCCCGCCGGGGTCTTTTCGGTGCTGACCGGCTCGGCCAGCGCCATCGGCGGCGAGATGACCGGCAATCCCCTGGTGCGCAAGCTCAGCTTTACCGGCTCCACCGAGGTCGGGCGCGTACTGATGCAGCAGTGCGCACCGACGGTCAAGAAGCTGTCCCTGGAACTGGGCGGTAACGCCCCCTTCATCATCTTTGACGACGCCGACCTGGACGCCGCGGTCGAAGGCGTGCTGGCCAGCAAGTTCCGCAATACCGGCCAGACCTGCGTCTGCGCCAACCGCATCTATGTGCAAGACCGGGTCCATGACGACTTCGCAGCCCGGCTGTCCATCGCCGTGGCCAAACTCAAGGTCGGCAACGGCATGGACCCGGGCGTGACCCAGGGGCCCTTGATCGACGAAGCGGCCGTTGCCAAGATGGAAGAGCACATCGCCGATGCCCGATCCAAGGGAGGAAAGGTCGTTGCCGGTGGTGGTCGTCATGCGCTGGGACATACCTTTTTTGAACCGACCATCCTGGTCGGCGCCCACCGTGACATGCTGGTCGCCCGCGAGGAGACCTTCGGTCCGCTGGCGCCGCTGTTCCGCTTCCAGAGCGATGACGAAGTCGTGGGCCTGGCCAACGATACCGAATTCGGGCTGGCCAGCTATTTCTTTGCCCGCGACATCGGCCGGGTGTGGCGCGTGGCCGAGGGCCTGGAATACGGGATCGTGGGCATCAACACCGGCATCGTCTCCAACGAGATGGCACCCTTTGGCGGCGTGAAACAGTCCGGCCTGGGGCGGGAAGGGTCCAAGTACGGCCTGGACGACTACCTCGTCACCAAGTATCTGTGCATGGGCGGGATCTGAGCTGGGTGGGGCAGGGGCAGGGAGATGCGGGGACGCGTTTGCCTGTCCGTGAAGGAGGACGGGGATCGTGGCTCCCCGTGCTCAAGGGGCATGACCCGTGCGATGCCCGCTCGCTCGCAGGAGATTTCTCCATCCTGTACCAAAAGCTGGACCACTCGACCACGAGGCGTGACGAACAAAGTGTGGTCCAGTCACGAAATCTGCGGGCGCACTACAAATGCCGGCGCAGAAAGTTTCGCAACGCCTGCGGCTGGCCTGTGAAAGCCTAACCCACAGTACGCCGATCTCATGGTGTATTGACAACTTCTTTTCCCACCGGAAGTTATCCGCAAGGATCTCTTTCAAGCATTTTCCGCTGATCGCCATGCTTCACGTCTTGGGCGAGGGTCGCCCGCGTCGCCGCGGAGGCTCATTGGTCGGAGAGCGGAGTTCTTCCTCGTAGATCTGAAACAGATCTGCCATCGAGGTATTCAGGGCGGTCGCGATCTTCTGAATCGTGCTGAAAGAGGGATCCTTGCTTGCCAGTTCAACGGAACTTACGTAACTGCGTTCCAATCCGGCCTCAAATCCCAGCCCTTCCTGCGTGATCCCGGCCTGGATCCGCAGACGTCTGATCGCTCTCCCTAGCGCTTTCCGATATTTCAGTTCCACTTCGCGCCTTTATGTCCATCGAGGGTTAAAGGTTTGCGGTTATAATCGAATTTGTATTCGTACTATAGAAGTCATAAAATTACTGTCCATAGCGCCTAGACGATGGTATGAGGCCATGGTCGTTGACGGCATCTGGTTTCTGGGGAGTTTCCGGCAGCTTCGATTGGCGACCAAGGCTAGGCTTGCATTTGATGACGGCAGGCCTGCAGTACGTTGGCTCATCCCTGTTTCTTTTACGTAATTCAGATGCGACCGCGCAGGTTCGCCCGCGCCAGTGTCGGTGCCGGATGCAAATCGTCGTCCGGCTTTCTTGAAAATAAGCAGAGTTCTAAAGAATCAATCGGCGTAGTTCCAAGGATCGCCAGTCCAAATGGCAGTGCACCGGACGCCGGGTGGCGCCGATGCCGTTTATTTACTTCGGGGATGAAAATGCTTAAGAATATGAAAGTAGGGGTACGGCTGCTGGCGGGTTTTCTGTTGATTTCCATCTTGGGGGCCTTGGTCGGTGGAATCGGCATCCGTAACATGAGCGTGATCAACGATAAGGCGTCCGATCTCTATCAGACTGAATTGCTGGGCATATCCTATGTGAAGGAGGCCAACCTCAACCTGATCTACATCGGACGCGCGATAAGTAACGCCTTGCTCGCTTCCACGGCAGAAGAAAAGAACCGGTTCCTCGACAGGGTGGACACATCCAGAAAGAACCTGAAGGCGAATCTTGAAAAAGCGCGTCCGCTCTTTTATTCGGAGGAGGGCAAGAAATTGCTGTCCGATTTCGATCGCCGCTACGCTGAATATGAGACCTTGCTGGTAGGACTGGTTGGTAAGGTGAAGGTGGAACCGTTGAACGAAGACAGTCCGGTGATCAAGGAATTCTTCGGTGAGTTCCGGAGCAAGGCCAATACGATCGACGACCTGATGACGGCGCTCAGCCAGGTCAAGGAGCGCAATGGTGCAGCGGCGGATCAGCTGACGACGGACCTGTACCAGTCCAGCCGCCTCTTCATGATCCTCCTGGTGGCCGGGGGCGCCTGCGCAGGGCTGCTCCTGGGCGTGTTCATCACCCGCTCGATAACGCGCCCGTTGAACCGGGCGGTGCAGGTGGCGCAGACCGTGGCTGCAGGCGACCTCACCAGTGAAATCAAGGTGGAGTCCCGGGATGAAACGGGCCTATTGTTGCAGGCGCTGAAGGACATGAACGCCAGCTTGACAAAGATTGTTGCCGAGGTCCGCAGCGGTACGGACACGATAGCGACCGCGTCGAGCGAGATCGCTACCGGCAATCTCGACCTTTCCGCGAGAACGGAGGAACAGGCAAGCTCTCTGGAAGAAACCGCCTCTTCCATGGAGGAGCTGACCTCGACGGTCAAGCAAAATGCCGATAACGCAAAACAGGCCAATCAATTTGCCGTCTCGGCGTCGGAAGTCGCGGAAAAAGGCGGCGCTGTAGTCTCTCAGGTGGTTGAGACCATGGCTTCGATCACTGAATCTTCCAAGAAGATCGTCGACATCATCGCGGTCATCGACGGCATCGCCTTCCAAACCAATATTCTGGCCCTGAATGCCGCCGTCGAAGCGGCACGCGCCGGCGAACAAGGGCGTGGCTTCGCCGTCGTGGCAAGCGAAGTGCGTAGCCTCGCCCAGCGCTCGGCGACGGCTGCCAAGGAGATCAAGGGATTGATCGACAATTCGGTGGAGAAGGTGGACGCCGGTAGTACGCTGGTGACCGAAGCGGGCGCTACGATGCAGGATATCGTCGAGAGTGTGCGGCGCGTTACCGATATCATCGGCGAGATCACCTCGGCGAGCCAGGAGCAGACCACCGGCATCGAGCAGATCAATGAAGCCATCACGCAAATGGATGACGTGACACAAAAAAATGCGGCCCTGGTGGAGGAAGCCGCCGCGGCATCCCAATCCTTGCAAGACCAGGCCAGCATCCTGATGCAGACAGTCAGCGTCTTCAAGCTCACCGTCGGTACAACTCTGCCAACCAGGGCCACAGCGCCCTCCGCGACCGCCGTATCGCCGGTGCCACGGCGCAGCCCTGTCCGCAGTGCATCCACGCTACAACAACCGATGCGGCCAGCGCTGATGGCCGCAGGCGCTGCCGGCAACGGGACGGATTGGGAAACCTTCTGATCCATTCCCGGATGCAGGAGAGGGGTGCGGGGCGCCTGCCTTCTTGGCAGGCATAGCCTACGCTCCGGGCTTCGCAGCGATGCACGAAGAGAGAATCGGCCAGCTGTAGTCTTTCATGCAGGCAGGCGCTGGCGAGGCCCTGCGATGGTGAACCATCCTGATATCTGAACGTACGCGACATGGCTATCAAAGTCAGGTTCAAGAAGCTGGTTCTATGGGGCTGCGCTTGCTCGGCAGTGCTCGGATTTCTGGGCCAGTGCGCGTTCATCTGGGCCGGGGTGTCGCATATTCGCGCAGCGTCGCTGCAGGCGCTGCAGCGCGCCGAAGATGCCGCCCGCGATACCAATCAAGCGCTCAGGCTTGCCGAGGCCGGGTCTTTCGAGATGTGCTCGGACGATGACCTCGTACTGCTCAAACAGATTACCTATGTCAACATCTATATCTCGGACATCGGACGTATCCATGACGGCCGTATCGTTTGTACGGGGTTATGGGGGCGTAACTTCGCAGGGCACCGACTGGACCCGCCGATGCGTACGCTGGGCGGCTACGGCATATGGACCAACCTGCAGATTCCTGCATCCAGGCGCCGTAGCAATCTCATCTCTTTTGGAAACAGCGTGGCCATCGCTTCGCCGGCCACCTTTGATCTCAGCGAAACCTATCGTGACGTCGACTTGCGCGTGACCGATGGGAGCGGACGCTATCTCTATGCGGCGGTGAGCGCCAGACGCGCCAGTCACGCGGAGACGCCGGCGCTGTCCGGCTTGGCCCTGAGGGAGTGCAGTCCATCGATGGATCTGTGCGTGCAGGCGTCTTCCGAACTGCACTGGTATCCATTGCTGCGGCCGGTCGAACTGCTCCCATTATTGGCCGCGGGTTTGCTGTGCGCCGCAGGCATTCTGGTCGTTCGTCAATGGGGACAGCGCAGGGATAACGTCGTGGATAAGCTGCGCGAAGGGATCCGCGACGGCGAAATCGCTACGCTATACCAGCCGATCGTCTGCGTACGCGATCTCCGGCTCAAGGGGTACGAAGTATTGGCGAGATGGCGTCCGGGCAGCGGCGCGGAAATTGCTCCGGACGTCTTCGTTCCGCTTGCGCTTCAGCACCAGCTCAGTACCGCGCTGGTGAAGGCCGTTGTGGGGCAGGCGCTGGAACAGATGCGTGAGATCCTGAGCGCGGACCCCGCTCTGGTGTTGGCCATCAATACCGAAGTTGTGGATATAGAAGAGGATGCTTTCATCCTCTTTATTCTGGAAAAGACCTCCGCCTCGCCGGAATTGCGCCAGCAGATGCATCTGGAAGTCACCGAGCGCGCCGATATCTGTACACCGAGATTCAGCCGGAACGTCGAGATCTTGAGACGGGCGGGATTCTCCATATGGATCGACGATTTCGGCACCGGCAGCGCCAATCTTTCCCATCTTTCCTACACCCAGTTCGATGGTTTGAAAATTGACAAACTATTCACCAGTACCTTGAACACCGCCTCGCCGTTGAAGTCGGTCACGCACAACTTGTTGCGCATGGCAAGGGAACTGGATTTGCAGGTCGTGATAGAGGGAATTGAAACGGAGGAGCAGCTTGAGGCCGTGAGGAAAATTGCCCCCGATATCTATGCGCAGGGCTGGCTATTTGGCCGGCCTGCGGAGATATCGGAAATCTGGAAGAGGCATCCCGAGCCGCTTGCCGGACCTGCTCTGGCCCGGGATTGGGTCTGAGGTAGTGGCGCAGATGGCCTCTGCGCCACTGCGGACCGCATACAACAAGCGTGTCCGTAACTGACAATACACCTCACGGGTTTATTGATTTCCTCAACGAGAAGCCCGGGGCAGGGAAGATAAGATAGCAAGCAGTAGTCAGCAAGGCGGCTGACATTGCGTAAATGGCAGCATTGTATGGTGATCGTGTCCAGGACTTGACCCTGGACCACAGGTGTCAGCAACCCGGAATGAAGGATGGTCGCAGTATGTAATCAATCCTGCTGCACGGCTACCATCACTGAATACGCTTTGAAGACGGCGGTAGCGGTCTGCCCCACCGTCAGCGACAGCGCATCGATGGCGTCATTGGTCAGGCTGGCGGTCATAGAGGCGCCGCCAGGCAAGGTCAACACCACAAGCGACGATACCGCGCCACGCTCCAGGCGTGAGACTGTGCCTTCGAACTGATTGCGTGCCGAGAGGGCAAAGCCGGCAAAATCGGTGACCAGCACCACTGCCGAGGACTTGATCAGGGCAATCGCATTGCCGCCGATCCTGAGCTTGAGCCGGTTGGCGGCGGTCGTAGTCATGGTGGCGACCATCTCTTGTGCGCCGGCGATGGTGACGGTGACTTGCGTAGTGACAGGGCCGGTATCGATCGCACTGATGACGCCGGCGAATTGATTACGTGCGCTGGTTTTCATTGACATTCTCCTGAGCAGGCCAGCCAAGGCTGGTAGTTGATTAAGCCATGTCTCCTGCCGATGCAGGAATTCGAGATTGCGCCGTTGCAGCTCGCGCCACACGGCCAGCAGTTCCACCGCTGCTGGGGTGAGCCGGGTGCCGCCGCCGCCTTTGCCGCCGGTGGCGGTTTCAATCAAAGCTCCATTGACCAGGTTGCTGGCTGACTCTAGCAGCATCCATGCGCCCTTGTAGCTGTAGCCCGCCGTACTGGCCGCGCGATTGATCGAGCCGGTTTGCGCGATCGCGTCGAGCAGGGCAAAGAAGCGCTGGTCCAGGCGATGCACCAGTTTCAGTTCGCTGCTCAACAAGGTGGTGTCGGTGGCAGGTAAGGTGCTCATGTGCTTGCCGATGGCTGCAGTCCCAGCGCGCCCGCCAGCAAGCTCAGGGCTGCGCGCGCTTGCTGGGGATCATGGCTGGCAGGTTTGAGCAGCAGGCGATGCGGCCCCAGTTTTTCTTGCAGTTGGCCAATGCGTGCCACACATTGCGCCGGGTCGCCGATGATGGCGTTGGCCAGGATGACCTGGTCGGAGGCATCGGCCTGGAACATGGGCGGGGTGCCGCCGGGTGCGAATTGCACCTGCATCATGCGCGGATACGCGCGCACGCCCGCGAGGCCGTGCGCCAGCGCCTTGTGTGCCTCTGGTTCGCAATGGAAAAAACGGGCGACGGCGAACGGGAAGAGGCCGCGCTGCGCGCGCTGTGCAGCCACGCGCGTGACCACCTGCCCGAGGTCGGCGGAGGGTGTGGCCATCAATCCATAACCACGGCGCGCGGCCAGATCAAGCGCATCCTCGCTCATGCTGGCCAGCCATACCGGGATGGGCCGTTGCAGCGGCTGCGGTTGCAACTGCACTCTATCGTAGTGAAAAAAACGTCCCTCAATACTGAATGGCACGCCTTGCCATGCACCCAGGATCACGTCCAACGCCTCAATCATGCGCGCGCGCGCCAGGTCGGCACTGCTCAAGCCGGCATGACGATATTGCTCGGGAAATGGCCCGCCGCGTGCCACGCCGAATTCCATCCGGCCGTTGCTGAGCAGGTCCAGCGTGGCCACATCCTCGGCGACCCGCAAGGGGTCATTGAGTGCCAGCAACGACGCGCCTGTGCCCAGGCGGATGCGCGAGGTACGTGCGGCAATCTGCGCCAGCAGCACCATCAGGGCGCTGCCGATGGCGAAGCTGCTGTAATGGTGCTCGGCGACCCAGACATCGTGATAGCCCAGGGCCTCTGCCACGATGGCATGATCGACGGTTTGCAACAAGGCATCGCGCGCATTGCCGTGGGGATTTTCGACGTTGAGGAAGACTCCGTAGCGTTGCTGACAGTCCGGCATGGCGGGTTCGCAGGAAAAAGAGTTGGGCATCGCTCAGGCCGGCCGTATTAAGAAGCCGCTGCAGGGTATGCCATGGCTGATGGAGCAGTTCATGGTTCGGACCTGCCCGAGGGCCAGATCGGCCCGTCTATCGGCGGCAGCATATCGGTGACCGGCGCGTGGAACCAGCTACGCACCACGTCATAAGGGTAGCGCCGTGGCGGTCCGATACGGGCATGACGTACCAGCAGATGAATCGACAAGGGTTCGGCCCAGGCCCAGAAGTCGGCACGCAGTGCGGGCGGAAAGCCGATATCGTCAAAGGTATGCCAAAGCTGTACCAGCCAGAGTTCGCGGCCCGCTTCATCCAATAGCAACGGCAGGCCGGCACCTGCTTGCAGATGGGCATGGCGTTGGCTGTAGTAGAGCGGACCGCCGCATGACTCCACCACGAAGTCGGCGATCCGCGAGGTGACGCAATCAAAGCAGTTGTGCGAGCGTGCGAACAAAGGAGAGTGGCGCAGGCGCCGCATGTGATGCAGCACCAGTTTGCGCAAGCCTGATTCATCGCACAGTGCCAGCAGTCGGTGCGCTGGTTGCGGCAACGCTGGCGGTTCGCAGATCGCCTGCTGCGGGCCACGCGGCATGGCCGCACCAGCGACCGGCCAGTTCAAGGTCAGATAGCATGCCTGAGAGCAGGGCGCCCAGCACGCGCTTGGTGCACCAGACTCGGAGAGCGGCGGCAGATTCATGTTCGGCGATGGTGAATGATTGAGGTTTGTATAGCTCGCTACATAACGCTGGCGGGATTGCCGGCTTGCTCTGCTCCGCCCTTCATGTCGACCGGCGATGCGCATGACCTGCATCGATAGCCAAAACCGTGCCATTCTCGAATTCCTTTTTAAATCAACGGGATAAGGGCGATACGCAGGCGCTGATCCGGTGCCGGTGCTTGTCGCAAAACCGACAAAGGCGACACGATTGTCGTCAAGCCGCCAAAACACCATGCCGCTGAAGAGGGCCGTGTGCGGCATGTCTGGCAAGCCCGATTCGGCTCTCCGCTTGGGCATGAAGTTTGCTTGCTGGGCAAGGTAACTATTAGGTAATTACACGGCGCTTTGTCTGTCGATTTTTCTGGATCTCAATTTCACGGCAGAGTCCGCAGTCGGTTTGAGCGCTCCCAGGCAGCGCATTGGGTTCCAGCATTCACCTATGGAGAGTCCGATGGCCACTATTCTTGACGACCGCAGTGTGAATTTGGAACTCGTCACGATCTACGAGATCAGCAAAATTTTGGGTTCGTCGCTGGATCTGTCAAAGACCTTGCGCGAAGTCCTCAACGTCCTGTCTGCCCACCTGGAAACCCGACGGGTCTTGCTGAGCCTGATGCAGGATACCGGCGAGCTGCAACTGGTCAGCGCCATCGGCTTGAGCTACGAAGAATTCCAGAGCGGGCGCTACCGCGTCGGCGAGGGCATCACCGGCAAGATCTTCCAGACGGAAACCCCCATTGTCGTGCGCGATCTCGCCCAGGAGCCCTTGTTCCTGGCCCGTACAAGCCCGCGCGAATCGCAAGACGGCGGCGTCGTTTCCTTCGTTGGCGTACCGATCAAGGCCGCCCGCGAAATACTGGGTGTGCTGTGTGTGTTCCGGGAGGGCTTGTCGCCCTCGCGCAGCGTCGATCACGAGGTACGGCTGCTGACCATGGTGGCCAACCTGATCGGACAAACCGTGCGGCTGTATCGCAATGTGGCCGCCGAGCGCCAGCAACTGCAGGAAGAAAAGCGCCAGCTGTCCCGGCAACTGCAGGGCAAGTACAAGCTTGATAACGTGATCGGCATTTCCAAGGCGATGCAGGAAGTGTTCGCCCAGGTACACCAGTCTGCACCCTCGCGCTCGACTATGCTGCTGCGCGGCGAGAGCGGCACCGGCAAGGAAGTCATTGCGCGTGCCATCCACTATCTCAGTCCGCGCAAGGACGGCCCCTTCATCAAGGTCAACTGTGCGGCCTTGTCGGAAACCTTGCTCGAATCCGAATTGTTCGGCCACGAGAAGGGCGCCTTCACCGGGGCCCAGGGTGAGCGTAAGGGGCGTTTCGAACTCGCCCATGGCGGCACCTTGTTCCTCGACGAGATCGGCGAGATATCGCCGGCCTTCCAGGCCAAGCTGCTGCGGGTATTGCAGGAGCGCGAATTTGAACGGGTCGGCGGGTCACGTTCGATCAAGGTGGACGTGCGTCTGGTCACCGCCACCAACCGCGATCTGGAGAAAGCCGTGGCCAAGGGCGAGTTCCGGGCCGACCTGTATTACCGCATCAATGTGGTCAGCATCTTCATTCCGCCGTTGCGCGAGCGGCGCGAGGATATCCCCTACCTGGTGGAACACTTCCTGGAAAAATTCCGGGTCGAGAACCAGCGTACCATGGTGGCCATGTCACCGCAGGCCATGAAGGTCATGATGAATTGCTACTGGCCGGGCAATGTACGGGAACTGGAAAATTGTGTCGAGCGCACTGCCACCATGATGCGTGGCGATCTGATCACCGAGGTGCATTTCTCCTGTCAGCAGAACAAATGCCTGACCAAGGTCTTGCATGAACCCGGCCAGCAGCAACCGGTCGTGGTCGTACCGCTGGAGCGTATATCGGCGCATACGGTGCCATCTTCGCCGAGCGGGATGTCCAAGGACAAGCCACTGGCGGCGGCGCCCCCGACTTCCGAGCGCGAACGTCTTATCTGGGCCATGGAGCAATGTGGCTGGGTGCAGGCCAAGGCAGCCCGCGCGCTCAACATTTCGCCGCGCCAGATGGGCTATGCGCTGCAGAAATTCAATATCGAGGTCAAGAAGTTCTGAAACTTATCTGCGAGCGTGACATAATACGCTGCCAGATCGAACGTCTTTTTCTCGTTGCGGTCCTCGCCCCGCGTGCGAGGTCTCCTCGGCGTCGCGCCAGCTGGTAGTGTTGATGGATTACCCGGCTGGCACGTCCTCTCATTGTCCTTCTCCCACCTCCACAGTGTCAGACTCATTGCGGCTCGGTCAATTGCAGGCGCCGGCCTGCGCTGCATTGTCGTGTTCATGACAAGCGCCGCCCACAATGTATCGCCGATTGTCGCTATCCTCACATCGCCGCGCGATGCGTTTTAATGCTATGTCGTTGAATTGATTGATTATTTTCTCTGGCACGATTTTGGCTATGTCCTCAGGAGAAGGCCCAGGCCTCACTTTCCTGAAAGGGACTATCCATGCAGCCCACACAGTACGTCGGTATCCAGGACATCAAATCGCTAGGCACCTTGCTGGACAAAGTGGCCGAACACAAAGGCTGTGGCACCAGCAGTGAAGGCGGCAAGGCCAGTTGCGGTTCATCCGATGGTCCCGCCGACATGGCCCCCGAGGTTTGGGAGAAGGTCAAGAACCATCCGTGCTACAGCGAAGAGGCCCATCACCACTATGCGCGTATGCACGTGGCCGTGGCGCCGGCGTGCAACATCCAGTGCAACTACTGCAATCGGAAATACGATTGCGCCAACGAGTCGCGTCCAGGCGTGGTCAGCGAAAAGCTCACGCCCGAGCAGGCGGCCAAGAAGGTCTTTGCGGTGGCATCGACCATTCCCCAGATGACGGTGCTGGGCATTGCCGGCCCTGGCGACCCGCTGGCCAATCCGGCCAAGACCTTCAAGACCTTCGAGCTGATCTCGCAGACCGCGCCCGATATCAAGCTGTGCCTGTCGACCAATGGCCTGGCCTTGCCTGAGCACATCGACACCATTGCAGCCTTCAACGTCGACCACGTCACCATCACCATCAACATGGTCGATCCAGAGATCGGGCAGCACATCTATCCCTGGATCTATTACCAGAACAAGCGCTGGACCGGTATCGATGCTGCCCGCATCCTGCACGAACGGCAGATGCTGGGACTGGAGATGCTCACTGCACGCGGCATCCTGTGCAAGGTCAACTCGGTGATGATCCCGGGCATCAATGACCAGCATCTGGTGGAAGTCAATCGTGCGGTCAAGTCACGCGGTGCCTTCCTGCATAACATCATGCCGCTCATTTCGGCACCCGAGCATGGCACCGTGTTTGGCCTGAATGGCCAGCGCGGCCCCAGCGCCCAGGAGCTCAAGGCCTTGCAGGATGCCTGTGAAGGCGAGATGAACATGATGCGCCACTGCCGTCAGTGCCGCGCCGATGCGGTCGGCCTGCTGGGTGAAGACCGCAGCGCCGAATTCACCACCGAGAAGATCGAAGCGATGGAAGTGGCCTATGACGGCGCTACCCGCAAGGCCTACCAGGAGCTGGTGGAACAGGAGCGTCAAGCGAAATCGGCCGCCAAGGCCGCCGAGCAGCAGGAGTTGGCGCAGATGGCAGACCAGAGCGGTCTGTCCTTGCTGGTGGCGGTGGCGACCAAGGGGCAGGGACGCGTCAACGAACACTTCGGACACGTCAGCGAATTCCAGATCTATGAAGTCAGCAGCGCCGGCAGCAAGTTCGTCGGACACCGGCGCGTGGACCAGTACTGCCAGGGCGGCTATGGCGAGGAGGATGCGCTGGAGACCGTCATCCGTGCCATCAACGACTGCCATGCGGTGCTGGTGGCCAAGATCGGCGGCTGTCCCAAGGATGATCTGCAAAAGGTGGGTATCGAGCCGGTGGACCGGTATGCCCATGAATTCATCGAGCAATCCGTCATCGCCTACTTCATGGATTACCTGGAGCGCGTACGCAGCGGACAGATCGAGCATCGGCCACGGGGCGACGCCGATATCCGTCAGGGGGCTTATACCTCCGTGCAGTCGGCGTCCGTCGCAGCGTAAGCAGCCAATCAGTTTCACGCAAGGAGAAAAAGCATGGCCTACAAGATCGTCGCCTCGCAATGCACAGGGTGTTCCGCCTGCGAGCCCGAATGCCCGAACGTGGCGATTCGCGAAAAGAACGGGATCTTCGTGATCGATCCCAAGAAATGTACCGAATGCATGGGACATTTCGATGAGCCGCAATGCGTGGCCGTGTGCCCGGTCGATGGCACCTGCGTCATCGACAATGCCCAGCCGCGTTATCAGGCGTAGGAGGAACGATGAACATCACCATCACGCCCGCTGCCGAGAAATTCATGCGCCGCATGGTGCGCTTCAATGGCGGTTCGGTCCAATCCGGGTTCCGTCTGAAGGTGAGTGCGGGCGGTTGTTCCGGGCTGAGTTCGGAGTTCTCGGTCCAGGCGCAGCCCACGCCAGGCGACGTCAGCCTCGACTGCAATGGCCTGGCGGTCTTCCTGCCTGCCGAAAGCCGGCTGCTGCTGGAGGGCGTGACCATCGATTTTGCCGACACTCTCAGCGAATCCGGGCTGACCTTTCGCAACCCGAATGCACCGGCTGCGAGTTGCGGGACGCATGGCTCTGCGCCGCCGGCCACGGCTGCAGTGTCGATTTCCAGCATCCGGCGCAAGGCTTGAGCAATTGGATACGGAGCCCTTTGCGGCGACCGATTGGCAGGGACAGGCCTTGGCGTGTGCCGATTGCGCGCAGATGGGCCGCTCCTCCACGCGGTGCGAACTGGCCAAGGCTTGTGTGCATGATCGTTATGCACGGCGCATCGACCGCTTCTTTGCATGGAATCCGGCCCTGGCCAAGGAGTTCCTTGCTCATCCCTATTTCGAGGTGAGAGCGGTAGCGGCCAAGCACGTGGAAGTGTTTTATCTGCCGCGCATGATCGATGACCCGGATGCCACGGTGCGCTGGAGTGTGGCGCAGCGCCTGCCGCAGCGCCAGCTGCTGATGTTGCGGCAGGATCCGGATCGCGAGGTCCGTATCCAGGTGGCGCGGCGGCTGCACGTGGAGCAACTGCACCAGATGATGGGCGATGGCGATTATGGCGTGCGTCTGATCGTGGCGCAGCGTATCGAACCGCAATGGCTGGTGCGCATGCTGCACGATGAAGACCGCGAGGTGCGTCGGGTAGTGGCGGCAAGGGTGGGGTCGGCGCTGTTGGGCGCGATGGCCAAGGATGAAGATGCCGCGGTGCGTATAGTGGTGGCGCAGCGTCTGGCACCGGCGCAGTTGGTGGCCTTGTGCCATGACCCGGACTGGCGCGTGCGCTATCACGTGGCCGAGCGCATCGACGCAGCGCATCTGGGTTTGCTGGCGGACGATGAAGACGATGCCGTGCGCACCATGGCACTCCAGCGCAGCGGCTTGGCCGGAACCACGATGACATAGCAACAGGAGCTGGGACCATGAAGATCAACCGTGATGATGGCCGGGTCGAACTGGACGGGCCGCCGCAATTCAGTTATGGCGAGAAGGTCCGGAGTACCAAGACCATCCGCAACGACGGTACCTTTGCAGGCCGGGAAATCGGCGACATCCTGGTCAAGAAAGGCGACATCGGCTATGTGACCAGTATCGGCACCTTCTTGCAGCAGTTCTACATCTACGGCATCGAATTCGTCGAATACGGTTACCGGGTCGGCATGAAAGGGCGCGAGCTGCAATCGCTCGACCAGCCCGTCACGTCCGGGCAGGCAGCCTGAATCCAAGGAGCGGAAACATGATCGAACCACGCGTGGCCAGATATGTCTGGGGACAGCGGGTGCAAGCCAGCATCGACCTGTTCAACGATGGCTCCTACCCGGATTGCGAGGACGAGGCCTTGCTGGTGGACCAGGGAACGCCGGGCGAAGTGGTGCAGGTGGGCATGCATGAAGAGTCCACCATCCCGGTGTATCTGGTGGAGTTTTCCGGCAACCGCGTGGTGGGTTGCCTGGAAGAAGAAATCGTCTTGCTGGAGCAGGCATGAACCAGATCATCGCCCAGGCCAATGGCATGCCCACCGCAGGTGGCATCCGCAGCTGGCAACCCAATGAACTGGATCTGCGGCGCATCGAACGCATGTTGCAGAAGCGTGCACGCTACCTGTACGTCGTGCCGCGCGTGGAGATGACCGCGAGCGGTTACCTTATCCAGAGTCCCTGTTGTTCGCGCAATATCGATGCCGATGGCGGTATGGTCGATATCGCGCTGCTGGAATATGACGCCGGACTTGGGGTGTGGAAACTTTTCCGCAAGGAGCACACCGAAGGCGGCTGGGAATTCTTCATGCTCGAACGCAGCCTGCAGGTCCTCATGGATTACATCAACCGGGACACCGCAAGGTTGTTCTGGCAATGAGGGTGGTGCCCATGGATACCACCATCTATCTCGACAACAACGCCACCACCCGGCCCACCCCGGAAGTGCTGGCGGCCATGCAGGCCTGCCAGGATGAAGCCTGGGGCAATCCCTCCAGCAAGCACCGGATCGGTGACGCTGCCCGCCAGCGCATGAACAGTGCCCGCGCGGAGGTGGCGGCCTTGCTCGCTGCCTCGGCGGCCGAACTGGTGTTCACCAGTGGCGCCACCGAAGCCAATCACATGGCCATTCTGGGCGCGCTGGCCCTGCAGCCGCAGCGGCGCCATATCGTCAGCAGCCTGGTCGAGCATCCTTCCACCTTGCTGCTGCTGCGGCATCTGCAGGCGCAGGGCGTACGCATCAGCTGGATCGCGGTGGATGAGCATGGCCAGCTGCAGCTCGATGAACTGGCGGCAGCCATCACACCAGATACCGCCCTGGTCAGTCTGATGTGGGCCAACAATGAAACCGGCGTGGTGTTTCCGATTGCCCAGGCGGCTGAACTGGCGCAACAGCGCGGTGTGCTCTTCCATACCGACGCGGTGCAGGCAGTAGGCCGTGTTCCATGCGACGTGGCGGGCATGGGCGTGGATCTGCTGTCCTTGTCGGCGCACAAGCTGCATGGGCCCAAAGGGATCGGCGCTCTGTACGTGCGCAAGAGGATCAAGTGGCCGCCCTTGCTGTTCGGCCACCAGGAACGCGGCCGGCGAGGTGGTACAGAGGACGTGGCGGGTATCGCCGGACTGGGCGTGGCTGCGACCCAGGCGCGTGCGGCATTGCCGCGAATGCTGGCGGTAAGCGCATTGCGTCAGCGCTTCGAGCGCGGCCTGGCATGCCTGCCACAGGTACAGATCAATGGCGCGGGCGCAGTGCGCCTGCCCAATACGGTGAGCGTGCGTTTCGGCCAGCTCCACGCGGAGCTGGTGCTGCAGCGCCTGGACCGACTCGGCATCTGCGCCTCCAGCGGGTCGGCCTGCGCGGCCAGCGGCGACATGCCTTCCCACGTGTTGATGGCCATGGGCATGTCCAGCGAGCAGGCCGCGGCGACGATACGCTTTTCGCTCTCCCGCGAAACCCGCGAGGACGAGATTGATGCCGTGCTGGCGGCCTTGTCGGAGATCGTGCAGTCCTTGCAGGCAAGAGCGGCCTAGGCACCCTTACCGGACCCAACCATCAGGAGCGCAACGTGAAAGTGATGATCCGCAAGAACTCGGCAGGTTTGCTATCTGCCTATGTCGCCAAGAAAGACCTGGAAGAGCCCATCGTTGCCATGGAAAAGCCCGACATGTGGGGCGGCCACGTCACCCTGGCCAATGGCTGGCAGCTGGTGTTGCCGTTGATGGATGCGGCTACCGTATTGCCGGTGACCATCGATGCACGCCGCCTGGGCGAATGAGGAGCTGATGCAATGAGCCTGTCGACCCAGCAATTGGCCACCGTTCAGGAGGTGCTGCAGGACGCCGCCCAGGTCAACGTCCTGGCGGCCCTGCGCAGCGCCTCGCCGGGCCTGGTGTGCAGCCGTTGCGACCAGGAAGACATGCGCGGGGAGACGCCTTACTGGCGCGGGCACAGCTATGCCTTGTTCCTGGTCGATACCGATGTCCATTGCTGGCGTGTGGTCGAGGGCCCGGATGAGGCCAGCGGCGTGGTGATTGCCCGTTTGTCCTGAGTTGAGCCAATACCCGGAGGAGTGCATCACATGGAACAGGAATGGATCAAATTGTCGGACCCCGACGTCAGCACCCGCGAGCTGGAAGCCGTCACGCGGGTGCTGGTGTCGTCAGGCCTGTCCGCCGGCCCCGTGGTCGAGTCCTTTGAAAACGAATTCGCCTCCTACCTCGGCCGCACCTATGGCGTAGCCGCCGCCAGCGGCACGGTGGCGCTGATGCTGACCTTGCGCGCCATGGGTATTCGCGCCGGCGATGAGGTGATTGCTTCCGCGTACTCCTGGTATCAGATCGCCCACGCAATCACGCTGGTCGGTGCCACCCCGGTGTTTGCCGATATCGACTACTGGAGCGGCAACCTGGCGCCGCACAAGGTAGCCGACAAGATCAGCCAGCGCACGCGCGCCATCGTGGTGGGCAATTGCAACGGCCATCCGGCCGCCTGGGCCGACTTCCGCCAGCTGGCACAGGTGCATGGCCTGCGCCTGATCGAGGATTCCACCGAAGCCATCGGTTCGCGTTACCAGGGCCGTGTGGTAGGCAACTTCGGTGATGTTGCCATCTTCGATTTTTCGCAGCCCTCGGCCCTGTGCTGTGGCGAGGGCGCCATGCTGGTGACCGATGATCCCGAGCTGGCCAGTGAATTGCATTACATGCGCAACCGCAACCTGGCCGATCGCCAGTCCATCGCCGTGGCCAGCCGCGTGCCGATGCAAGCCTCGATGAGCGATCTGAGCGCAGCCATCGGCATGGCCCAGCTGGAGCGGCTCGATGAAATCCTGATGCGGCGCAAGCAGGTCGAGGCCTACTACCTGGCGCACGTGCAATTCTTCGAGGGCATCAAGCCACCCTATATCGGACCCGACGTCGAGGAGGTGTACTGGATGCTGTACCTGGTTCACCTCGGCACACGCTTCACCCGCACCATGCGCAACCAGATCATCGAAGACCTGGCCAGCCAGGAAGTCGAAGCCGCCGCCTGGTGCCAGCCGCTGCACCAGCAGTTCTACTACAACCGTTTTGGCTGCAAGCGCGGAGATCTGTTGCTCACCGAGAAGATCGCCGACCGCTGCATTGCCTTGCCCTTGCACGGGCACCTCAATACCGACGAAGTGCACTTCATCGTGCAGGCGGCCAAGGATGCCTCCAGCAATGTCGGCGCGGGGGCGGCGATCTACTGAGCGGGGCGCATGCCTTTTCGCATTTTCATTGACCTCATCCACCATAAAGGAGTCCTGACCATGCCCGTCGTTACCATCCAACCCTCCGGCAAGACCATCGAGGTGAGCATCGGCACCACACTGCTGGCCGCCGTGATGAAGGCTGGCGAAGCCATTGCCAACAAGTGCCAGGGCAAGGCCGAGTGCGGCGCCTGCCACATCTTCGTGCTGGATGGCCGCAAGAGCGTCTCGCGTACCACCCCGGCTGAAAACGCCAAGCTCGACAGCATCGTAGGTGTCGGTTCCAAGTCGCGCCTGGCCTGCCAGGTGATCGTGGGCGAGGAAGACGTCACCCTCGAATTGCTCAGTTTCGCCTCTGGGCGCTGAACCTGCCTGCATACCTGCGCCGAGGAGCCATCGCCATGCCTACCATTGAGGACACCTTGCAAGACCTGTTCGATGCACTCGCCAAGGGGGAACTCATTCCTTACCTGGGTCCGGGCTTGCTGACACTGGTGCCGGATTGCCCGTTGCCCGGTTCGCAGGAAAAACTGGCGGCGCTGCTGGCCGCTCAGGTCACGGTGCCGCACAAGATTCGCAACCGCCTCACGGCGACCGCGCAATTCATCGAGAACTTCAAGCACCGCAAGAGCCTGGTGCAACTGATGCAGGGGGCATTCTCCGCCACTGTGCCGGCGTTGCCGCTACAGCAGGTGCTGGCTGGCATGCCGGAGATTCCAATGATCGTCGCGCTCTGGTATGACGATGCCATGCGCAGCGCCATGCTGGCCAGCGGGCGGGATGACTGGGGACAGGTGCAGGGGTTGTCGCAGTCCGAGCACTTCGGTACCTGGTTCCAGTACTACGATGGTAGCGGCCAGCCGGTTCAGGAGAGCATCGCGCCGAGCTGGAACACCTTGCTGTATCAACCCATCGGTGCGCATGCACCGGCGGCCAACTATCTCGTGTCGGATTCCGATTTCGTCGAAGTGCTCACCGAGATCGACATCCAGACACCGATTCCGGCGCACGTGCAGGCACTGCGGCAGGGCCGTCATTTCCTGTTCATCGGCTGCCGCTTCAACGATCAGCTGCAGCGCAGTTTTGCGCACCAGATCACCAAGCGCTCATCGGCGCGGCATTGGGCGGTGCTGACGGAGACGCCATCGCGCAATGAACAGCGCTTCCTGGAGGAACATGGCATCGAGGTGCTCCCCATGGCAACGGCGGATTTCTCAGCCCTGCTGTGCGGGCAACTGGGGCTGCCGGTGTGAGGGGTCACTTCAGTTTGTTGCGCAGTTCCGATGGACGGTAATTGCTGAAGTGGCCCTCACGGGCGGCTTGCGCCCGGGCTCGCTGCAGGATGCCTGCGCTCTTGCCCGGTGCGTGCGGCGCCGATACCTGCCGGAGCACTGCATGGCTGCCGCATCCCGGGCAGGCTGGCGTGTCGCCGGCGCGGACCAGCTTTTCAAAATGGGTGTCGCAGGCGGTACAGAGAAAGTCGAAAAGGGGCATGGTTGGCTCGCTGGTGTCGAGGGGGCGTTTGCGCAGGGTGGGGCAGCATTCTTGACGACTGGCTGCCGCCCGACCCTGCGACGTCAAACGGGGCGGTTTTCCTTGATCTTGATCGGCCCCATCACCTCCAGCCCGCGCTGGAAGCTGATCTCCTCGAACTTACCCTTGAAGCGTGCGGCGCCGTCGGCCACCGCCAGGATCTTTTCAGCGGTATCGAGTTTCTTGAGATCGCCACGCTCAATGCGGAACAATTCCAGCAACTCGTTATAGACCGTGGATTCGTCCAGTGGCATCACGTAGAAGGTGGCACCGCCATAAGGAATCTGGAACCGCAGCGAAATGTCCAGGTTGCAGGCGAAGAAGAAGTATTTGCCATCGGCGGTCAGCTTGTCCCCCAGGACTTCGCACAGCAGCTTGATGTGTTCCAGCGAAGGCGCCATGCCGGCCAGGAAAGGAATGGTGGCGGCGCCCACGTCGGCCACCGTCATCACCTGGTCGAGTTTGATTTCCGGGGGCCGCTTTTCGTCGGCCAGGCTGGCCTGATACTTGAGCGCGATTTCGCCACGGAAGGCGACGCGTCCATTATGTTTGGTCGGGCCCTTGAAGACCGGGCTCAGCAGACGGCCGTCATTGTCGAGATCGGCCAGGGGGGTATTTGCGAGAGTGCTCATGAAGTTTCCCTATTGGTTGCACAGAAAATCGGCAGTCTTGAAAAATGCGGCACCCAGTTGCTGCCGCAAGACCTCGTCGGGTACCAGTTCTTGTAGTGCCTGGTTCATGCAGGCCATCCAGGCATCACGTGCGGCAGGATCGATGGCCAAGCCCGCGTGCGCGTGGCGCAGGCGCGGATGGCCGAAGGCCTCGGCGTACAGCGGCGGGCCGCCTAGCCAACCGGAGAGGAACATGAACAGGCGTTGCCTGGCCGGCGCCAGGTCGGCCGGATGCATGGCGCGTACTACGGCCGCCTGCGGCAGCTGGTCCATCAGGGCGTAGAAACGGTCGACCAGTTGCCGCACGACCGGCTCTGCGCCGATCTGCTGATAATGCGGATTGGCCAGCGGCGCAGGCTTCGGTGCACCCGGCATCGGGGCTGTCCGATGCGGTAGCTTCAATGGGATACGGGTCGCGCACATGGTCTTACACCACCATCACCGCGATGCCCAGGCCCAGGGGCGTGCGTCGGCCCAACTGGGCATCGACCTTGCGGCGCACGGACTCCAGCGTGAGCGGCCGCAGCAGGGTGGAGTTGGCACCTTGCGCCAGCGCCTGGCGGACATGGCTGTCATCGGTGCTGTCGCACACCACCATGATCTTCAAGGTCGGATGTTGCTGGCGCAACTGGGCCAGCACCTTTATGCCCTCCTTGGCGAGATTGCCCTGGCCCAGCAAGAGCAGGTCGGGCGGCCAGTCCCGCCCCTTGTGCAAGGCACTCTCGACATCCGCCAGCAGATGCGCCTCGCATTCGTCGGCGAGCATGAACTGCAACGCCAATCCGCTGACTTCATCACAGTCGACGACGAAGACGCGCTTGTTGTCGACCGCGCGCTGGCTGTCTACACCGATTTGCATGGTTTGCTCCTTGCGTGAATGGATCGCTGACCGTGCCGCCTGGCACAGTCTTTTTGCCCTGCCATTTATCCCGATAGCAAACATCGTTCCCGTTATCAGCGAGCCACCTCTGCTTGCCTTCGCAGGGCGCGACAAGGCCCGTGGCTGCGGGCCAGCGGGCTCAGAGCGGATCAACAGGATGGTTTGGTACGCGGTAGTGTCGGGGCACGGGCTTGTATCGTTCCCTACAGACCAGGTGCCGTTTGTGCGGTTTGCAACATCAGAAAGAAGGGGGGCGAGAGGCCGTGAAAAATGCTGATTTCGTCAATTAAATCAATGACTTGAGATGATTTTCCGATGGTGGCACGGCATTTGCAAATAGGGGTGTGCACCGACGATGACTTGCCGAATGCGTGACTTGAGACGAAGACCAATAAAAGTTTCGAAGCGGCGCCCCAACGGCTGCAAGTGTGATGACAAAACTGCTTTGAACGACATCTTAATTTCTTACACCAGAGCTACACCGCTTATTTCTAGGAGAATCAAATGGCCTCACTCAGACAAATCGCCTTCTATGGCAAAGGCGGCATCGGCAAGTCCACCACGTCGCAAAATACGCTGGCTGCGCTGGCCCAGATGGGGCAGCGCATCCTCATCGTCGGCTGCGATCCCAAGGCTGACTCGACCCGACTGATCCTGCACGCCAAGGCCCAGGACACCATCCTGTCGCTGGCCGCCGACGCCGGTTCGGTGGAGGATCTGGAGCTGGAAGACGTCATGAAGATCGGCTACCAGAACATCCGTTGCGTCGAATCCGGCGGCCCGGAACCGGGCGTGGGCTGCGCTGGCCGCGGTGTGATCACCTCGATCAACTTCCTCGAAGAAGAGGGTGCCTATGATGACACCGATTACGTGTCCTACGACGTGCTGGGCGACGTGGTGTGCGGTGGCTTTGCCATGCCGATCCGCGAAAACAAGGCGCAGGAAATCTACATCGTGATGTCCGGCGAGATGATGGCCATGTACGCCGCCAACAACATCTCCAAGGGCATCCTGAAGTACGCCAACTCCGGCGGTGTGCGCCTGGGCGGCCTGATCTGCAACGAGCGCAAGACCGACAAGGAACTGGAACTGGCCACCGCCCTGGCTGCCAAGCTCAACAGCAAACTGATCCACTTCGTGCCGCGCGACAACATCGTGCAACACGCCGAGCTGCGCCGCATGACCGTGCTGGAATACGCACCCGATTCCAAGCAGGCTGGCGAATACCGCACCCTGGCCAACAAGATCCACGAAAACGCCGGTAACGGCACCATCCCCACTCCGATCACCATGGACGAGCTGGAAGACCTGCTGATGCAGCATGGCCTGATGCCTGTCGTTGATGAATCGATGGTGGGCAAGTCGGCCGAAGTGGCGGCCTGAGCATCGTCTTCTGCCTGCTGTTGATGCTGCAAGGTCCTGGCTGCTTTTAGCCTCTGCTTTCCGAAGCGAAGGCCGCCGGGACCGCAAGAAGAAGGGTAGCGCAGGTTTGTTTACCGGACTGGCATACGACCGGGTATGTCCCCCGCGACTAATTTTATCGGAGGGCCCATGAGCCTCACAGTTGAAGAAACCACGGCACGCAATACGGAATTGATCAATGAGGTCCTCAAGGCCTATCCGGACAAGACCGCCAAGCGTCGCGCCAAGCACCTGACTACCCAGGAAGAGGGTAAGTCGGATTGCAACGTCAAATCCAACATCAAGTCGATCCCCGGCGTGATGACCATTCGCGGTTGCGCCTATGCCGGTTCCAAGGGCGTGGTCTGGGGACCGATCAAGGACATGATCCACATCAGCCATGGTCCGGTCGGCTGTGGCCAGTACTCCTGGGGCTCGCGTCGCAACTATTACATCGGCAAGACCGGCATCGACAGTTTCGTGACCATGCAGTTCACTTCCGATTTCCAGGAAAAGGACATTGTCTTCGGCGGCGACAAGAAGCTGGAGAAGATCGTCGACGAGATCCAGGAACTGTTCCCGCTCAACAAGGGTATTTCGGTGCAATCCGAATGCCCGATCGGCCTCATCGGTGACGACATCGAAGCGGTCTCAAAGAAGAAGTCCAAGCAATACGACGGCCATACCATCGTGCCGGTGCGCTGCGAAGGCTTCCGCGGCGTGTCGCAGTCGCTGGGACACCACGTTGCCAACGACGCCATCAAGGAATGGGTGCTCGACAAGATGGACCCGGACAAGAACCAGTTCGTGGCGACCCCGTATGACGTGGCCATCATCGGCGACTACAACATCGGCGGCGATGCCTGGTCCTCACGCATCCTGCTGGAAGAGATCGGCCTGCGCGTGATCGCCCAGTGGTCGGGCGACGGCACCCTGGCCGAAATGGAAAACACCCCCAAGGCCAAGCTCAACGTGCTGCACTGCTATCGCTCGATGAACTACATCTCGCGCCATATGGAAGAGAAGTTCGGCATTCCCTGGGTCGAGTACAACTTCTTCGGCCCTAGCCAGATCGAGGCGTCACTGCGCCAGATTGCCAGCCACTTCGACGACAAGATCAAGGAAGGTGCCGAGCGCGTTATCGCCAAGTACAAGGCCCTCACCGATGCCGTGATCGCCAAGTACCGTCCGCGCCTGGAAGGCAAGACCGTGATGCTGTTCGTCGGTGGCCTGCGCCCGCGACACGTGATCGATGCCTATGGTGACCTGGGCATGAAGGTGGTTGGTACCGGATATGAATTCGGGCACAACGACGACTACCAGCGCACCACCCACTACGTGGAGGACGGCACGCTGATCTACGACGACGTGACCAGCTATGAATTCGAGAAGTTCGTCGAAAAGATCGAGCCCGATCTGGTCGGCTCCGGGATCAAGGAGAAATACGTCTTCCAGAAGATGGGTGTGCCGTTCCGCCAGATGCACTCCTGGGATTACTCGGGCCCGTATCACGGCTATGACGGCTTCGCCATCTTTGCCCGCGACATGGACATGGCCATCAACAGCCCGGTGTGGGGCATGGCCAAGGCACCGTGGAAGGCCTGAGCTGAATCGATTCGGGATGGATGGGCGCAGGACTGCATCCATCGCTCATCGTCCATCCGACCCGAGCCTGGATCATTTGATCAGTTGAATTGAAGGGGTATCATCATGCCGCAAAACGCCGATAGCGTTCTGGACCACGAGAATCTGTTCCGCCAGCCGGAATACCGCGAACTGCTCGCCCGCAAGAAAGAAGAGTTCGAGTTCGCCGTTCCGCTGGACAAGGTGCAGGACGTGGCCGAATGGACCAAGACCAAGGAATACCAGCAAAAGAATTTCGCCCGCGAGGCGCTGACCATCAATCCGGCGAAGGCCTGCCAGCCGCTGGGAGCGGTGTATGCCGCCGTCGGCTTCCAGAACACGCTGCCGTTCGTGCACGGATCGCAGGGCTGCGTGGCGTATTACCGCTCACACTTCTCGCGTCACTTCAAGGAGCCGACCTCCTGCGTATCGTCGTCGATGACCGAAGACGCCGCCGTCTTCGGTGGCCTCAACAACATGATCGACGGCCTGGCCAACGCCCTGAGCCTGTACAAGCCGGAGATGATCGCCGTCTCCACCACCTGCATGGCCGAGGTAATCGGTGATGACCTCGACTCCTTCATCAAAAATGCCAAGGACAAGGGCAGCGTGCCGGCAGAATATGACGTGCCGTTCGCTCACACCCCGGCCTTCGTCGGCAGCCACGTGACCGGCTACGACAATGCTTTGAAGGGCATCCTGACGCACTTCTGGGATGGCAAGGCCGGTACCGTGCCCGCGCTGGAAAGACAGCCCAACGAGCGTATCAATTTCATCGGCGGTTTTGATGGCTTCGTGGTCGGCAACCTGCCTGAGGTCAAGCGTATCTTCAAGCTGATGGGTGTGGACGGCACCATCGTGTGCGATCCCTCGGAGGTCTGGAACACCCCGACCGATGGCCAGTTCCGCATGTACAGCGGCGGCACCACCAAGCAGGAAGTGATCGAGGCCCTCCACGCCAAGGCCACCGTGGTGTTCCAGGAGTTCAGCACGCTCAAGACCGCCAAGTACATCGCCGAGAAGGGCCAGGAGGTGGTCACCCTCAACCACCCGATGGGCGTGGCTGGCACCGACCGCTTCCTGATGGAACTGTCGCGCCTGAGCGGCCAGCCCATCCCGGCTGAACTGGAGTTGGAACGTGGCCGCCTGGTGGACGCCATCGCCGATTCGCAGGCGCACTTGCATGGCAAGAAGTTTGCCTTGTACGGCGACCCCGACATGATGATCGGCATGACCCAATTCCTGCTGGAGCTGGGCTGCGAGCCGACCCACATCCTGTCCACCAACGGCGACGCCGAATGGGCGGCCAAGGTGCAGGCGCTGCTGGATGCCTCTCCCTTCGGCAAGGACTGCAAGGTCTATCCCAAGCGTGACTTGTGGCACCTGCGCTCACTGCTGTTCACGGAGCCGGTGGACTTCCTGATCGGCAATACCTACGGCAAGTACCTCGAGCGCGACTGCGGCGTGCCGCTGATCCGTCTGGTGTTCCCGGTCTTCGACCGCCATCACTACCATCGCTTCCCCATCTGGGGTTACGCCGGCGCGATGCGCGTGCTGGTGATGATCCTCGACGAATACTTCGAAGCTCTGGATGCCAATACGGCGGTGGCCGGCGAGACCGATTATTCCTACGACATCATCCGCTGAGCACGGCGCTCGTCCCGTCAGGCAGAAGGCTTGCCTGGCGGGATGCGTCACTGGATGCGTAGTATCCCCGGCAGCAACCCAGGTAAGCATGGAGAGCGATCATGACGGCCTTGAAGTTGAAGATCCAGGAAGTCTTCGAAGAACCGGCCTGTGACAAGAACCAGGCCAAGACGGAGAAGCAACGCAAGGCCGGCTGCAGCAAGCAGCTGGCGCCGGGCGCCGCAGCCGGCGGCTGCGCCTTCGACGGCGCCAAGATCGCCTTGCAGCCCATCGTGGACGTAGCCCACCTGGTGCATGGTCCGATCGCCTGCGAAGGCAATTCCTGGGATAACCGCCACGCGGCTTCGTCCGGTGTCCAGACTTATCGCACCGGTTTTACTACCGACATCAATGAGATCGACGTCATCTACGGTGGCGAAAAGCGGCTCTACAAGGCGGTCAAGGAAATCATCGAAAAATATGACCCGCCGGCGGTATTCGTCTACCAGACCTGCGTCACTGCGCTGACGGGCGACGACATCGAGGCCGTCTGCAAGGCCGCCAGCGCCAAGTTCGGCAAGCCGGTGATTCCGGTCAATTCGCCTGGCTTTGCCGGTGTCAAGAACCTGGGCAACAAGCTGGCCGGGGAAGCCTTGCTCGATTACGTGATCGGGACGGTGGAACCTGAATTCACCACGCCCTACGACATCAACATCATCGGCGAATACAACCTGTCAGGAGAGTTGTGGCAGATCACGCCCTTGCTCGATGCCATGGGCGTCCGGGTACTTTCCTGCATCAGCGGCGACGGGCGCTATCGCGAGATTGCCTCTGCGCACCGGGCCCGGGCATCGATGATGGTGTGTTCCAAGGCCATGATCAACGTGGCGCGCAAGATGGAGGAGCGTTACGGCATTCCTTTCTTTGAAGGATCTTTCTATGGCATCAGCGATGTCTCCGATTCGTTGCGCCAGATCGCGCGCCTGCTGGTGCAGCAGGGCGCACCGGCCGAGTTGGCCGACCGCACCGAAGCCTTGATAGTGGTGGAAGAGGCGCGCGCCTGGAGTCGTCTGGCGCATTACAAGAAGCGCCTGGCGGGCAAGCGTGTGCTGTTGATTACCGGCGGTGTCAAGTCTTGGTCAGTGGTGGCCGCCTTGCAGGAGGTCGGCATCGAAATCGTCGGCACCAGCGTGAAGAAATCGACCCGCGAGGACAAGGAGCGCATCAAGGAAATCATGGGGGATGAAGCCCACATGATCGACGACATGACACCGCGCGAGATGTATGCCATGTTGAAAGAGGCCCGCGCCGACATCATGCTCTCGGGCGGACGTTCGCAATTCATCGCGCTCAAGGCCAAGATGCCCTGGCTGGACATCAACCAGGAGCGCCGTCATGCCTATGCCGGCTATGAGGGCATGATCACGCTGGTCTCGGAAATCGACCGCGCCCTGTACAACCCGGTGTGGGAGCAGGTGCGCGCACCAGCACCCTGGGAGTAAGGACATGGCCACCGTCGAGACTTCCTCCAAGGCCGCAGCCGTCAACCCGCTCAAGATGAGCCAGCCGCTGGGTGCGGCCTATGCCTTCCTGGGCATGAACCGCTGTATGCCGGTCATGCATGGTTCCCAGGGCTGCACCTCGTTCGGGCTGGTGTTGCTGGTGCGACATTTCCGCGAAGCGATTCCCTTGCAGACGACCGCCATGAACGAGGTATCAAGCATCCTGGGCGGCATGGAGAACATCGAAAAGGCGGTCTTGAACATCCGCCTGCGCGCCAAGCCGGACCTGATCGCCATCTGTTCCACCGGGCTGACCGAAACCAAGGGCGATGACGTCAATGCCTATCTCAAACTGATCCGCCAGAAGCATCCCGACCTCGCTGATACCGCGCTGACCTATGTTTCCACGCCCGACTATACAGGCGCGTTCCAGGATGGCTGGGCCGGGGCCGTGGAAGCATTGATCCGGGCGCTCGGTGAACCGCAGCCGGGCATGCAGAGGCGCACCAACCAGGTCAATCTGCTGGCGGGGTGCCATCTGACACCGGCCGATATCGAGGAATTGCGCGACATCGTGCAATCCTTCGGACTCGAACCGATCGTATTGCCGGATGTGTCGGGCTCGCTGGATGGCCATCTCCCCGACAATTTCAGCCCGACCTCGATGGGCGGCACCACACTGGCCGACATGCGTGCGCTGGGTGCTTCCATCGTCAGCATCGCCATTGGCGAACAGATGCGCGCCAGTGCCCAGGCAGTAGAGGAGTTGAGCGGGGTGCCTTATGTGGTATTCGACCGGCTCACCGGCCTGCAGGCCAATGACCGTTTCCTGGCCTATCTGGAATACGTGTCAGGCCGGCCGATTCCGGAGCGCTATCGGCGTCAGCGCAGCCAGTTGCAGGATGCCATGCTGGATGGCCATTTCTTCTTCGGCGGGGTCAAGGTCGCCATCGGTGCCGAGCCGGATCTGTTGCTGGCACTCTCGGCATGGCTGACCGAAATGGGCTGCGAGATTGGCTGCGCCGTGACCACCACGACCTCGCCGATGCTTGAAGGCGTGCCGACAGCAAAGGTCGTGATCGGTGACCTGGAGGATCTGGAGCAGGGTGCGCGCCGCATCAGCGCCGGTCTGCTGGTGACGCATTCGCACGGACGCCAGGCGGCCGAGCGCCTGCATATTCCCTTCCATCGCGCCGGCTTGCCCATGTTCGACCGTCTGGGGGCCGGGCACTGTCTTTCGGTCGGCTATCGCGGCACACGTGGATTGATTTTCGAGATCGGCAACCTGTTGCTGGCCCAAGGCCATGCACATACCCCGGATGACTGGCAGCTGCCGCAGAGCACGCGCGATGCCCTGGCGCTGGCCACGTCCGTTCAAGGAGAAAGCTCATGAAAGTGGCATTTGCAACCCAGGATCTGCAGCGCGTGGATGCGCATTTCGGCTGGGCCAAGAACCTGGCGGTGTTCGAGGTCTGGCCCAATGGCTACAGTTTCGTACAGGCGCACAGCTTCGACGGCGATCTCAAGGAGGATGGCGACGAGGACAAGCTGGCCCCCAAGATCGAGGCCATCAAGGATTGCGCCATCCTGTATGTCGCCGCCATCGGCGGCTCGGGCGCGGCGCGGGTGGTGGCCAACCGTATCCACCCGGTCAAGGTGGCGCAGGCCGAACCTATCCTGGACATCCTCGACAAGCTGCAGGAAGTGCTCAAGGGCACACCGGCGCCGTGGCTGCGCAAGGCCATGCAAAAGGGCCAGGAACGCGACATCAACTTTGAAGAGGAAGTGTGAATCATGACTGCCATCGCCACTCAAGAGGCTCCGGCCGCCATCGACAGCCTGTTCGTGCAGGAGCTCATCAAGCAATGGCGCGCGCAGGATACCCATGGCGCCTGGGACGGCAAGAGCAACGCGGACCTGCTGGCGCCCTACATCATTACGCGCGAGCAGCGTCGCGAGATTCCCATCATCGGCGACCCCGATCCTGAAACCCTGTGGCGCCTTGAACTGTTCTACAACGCCGTGGGACTGGCGATCGAGCGCCAGACCGGCAGCATCGCCACGCCGATGATGAAGATGTCGCATGAGGGCTTCGGACGCATGGTGCTCATGGCCGGGCGCCTGGTGGTGGTCAACAAGCACTTGCGGGATGTGCATCGCTTCGGTTTCGAGAGCGTGGAAAAGCTGGCCGAGGAGGGCGACAAGATCGTGGCAGCCGGCGTCGGGATGGTGCGGCAGTTCCCTGAAGTGGTCAATTACGGCTGAGGGCATCGGCCACAAGGAGAACGGACATGCAGGACAGGGAAGCGCTCAAGGCGCAAGTCAAGAAGCTCAACCAGCAGGCCACGGCCTTGAAGATGGATCTGCATGATCTGTCCGAAGATCTGCCGACCGGCTGGGAAAAGATCCTTGAGGTCGCGCAAAAGGCCTATGACGCCCATGCCGCGCTGGCTCAGGCACGGCGCGCACTTGAGGATGAGAAGGAAAGGCAGCCATGACGACATTCACGGTCAAGCTTCCCGGCGGAGCCGACTGGACGCCCCAGTTCGTCGGCCAGATCAATGAAGACAAATGCATCGGCTGCGGCCGTTGCTTCAAGGTATGCGGACGCGACGTGCTGGCCCTGGTCGGGATCAATGACGAGGGACGGCGCGTCGCGGTCGATCCTGATGATGACGAGGATGAGGAGTACGAAAGAAAGATCATGACCATCGCCAACCGTGACAATTGCATCGGTTGCGAGGCTTGCTCACGGATCTGTCCCAAGAATTGCTACACCCATGGGAGCGCGCAGGTCTGATCGTCCACTCCCTTTGACGCTTTTTTCGTTCTCTGACACCGACCCAGGAGGCCCCAAAATGAGCTACTGCCAGGCAGGTTATGTGGAATTGATGGAGGCAGCGCGCGACCCGGACCATGTGGTGACACTGGCCTTTGCCGGTCTGATCGCACTGGCCGATCATCGTCCGGCCCCCTATGACGTACCCATCGCTGCACTCGACGCCGAGGCCCTGACGGCCTTGCGTGAGCGCTATTTCCCGGAGTTGACGGCGCCCCTGTATGACTCTCGCAGTGCGGGCGGCGGCCGGTCCTGTGCACCGCCGCCGATCGACGAATTCGATGACCTGCTGGCCATGCTGATGGATTGCCGCACCTACCACGACCAGGAAAGTACCTGGCTGGCCCACGCCATTGCGACCGCCTGCATGGGTTCCAACCATCTCTGGCAAGACATGGGCTTGCCCAACCGGATGGCCTTGTCGCGGCTGATCAGTCATTACTTTTCCGTCCTGGCCGAGCGCAACGTCAGCGACATGAAGTGGAAGAAGTTCTTCTATCGGCAATTGTGCGAACGCGAAGGGCTGGTGCTGTGCCAGGCGCCCAGCTGCGGCAATTGCTCCGATTACCTCAAGTGCTTCGGTCCGGAAGATGCCACTCCATTGCTTGGCTTGAACTGAGCTGACGTTGGTGTCTTCATTCGCCCTCTTTTTCAAGGAACAAGTCCATGTCGCGCAAGTTGATACTGGCCTGTACCTGGCTATGGCTGCTGATGCCAGGTGTTCGTGCCGAGGAAGTCCATGTGGCTGTGGCGGCCAATTTCACCCAGCCGTTCAAGCAGATTGCCGCCGCGTTCGAGCAGGCCACCGGTCACAAGGTGATAGCGGCGTTCGGCTCCACAGGCCAGTTCTATGCGCAGATCAACAATGGCGCTCCATTCGAGATCTTGCTGGCGGCCGATGCCAACACCCCGGCCTTGCTGGAAAAGCAGAATATCGCCGTGGCCGGCAGCCGCTTCACTTACGCACGCGGCAAGCTGGTGCTCTGGAGTGCCAAACCGGGCGTGGTGGACGCGCAGGGCGAGATCCTGAAGAAGGGCTTTTTCGAGCATCTGTCGCTGGCCAATCCCAGGCTGGCGCCATATGGCCTGGCGGGTGTGCAGACAATGCAGAAGCTGGGGCTTGAAGAGATCTTGCGGCCCAAGATTGTGCAGGCAGAAAACATCAACCAGGCCTACCAGTTCATCGCCAGCGGCAATGCCTTGCTCGGATTCGTAGCCTTGTCGCAAGTGACCAGGAACGGACAGATCACCGACGGCTCGGCCTGGATCGTGCCGGCCGAGCTGTATGCGCCGATCCTGCAGGATGCGGTCCTGCTGGAACCAGGCCGTGACCATCCGGCCGCGCTGGCGCTGATGACTTACCTCAAGAGCGAGCCGGTGCGGCAGGTCATTCGTGCCTACGGCTACGAGCTCGATCGCTAGGCAGGCCATGTGGTTGACCGCCGAAGACTGGAGCGCGGTGCGCCTGACGCTGAGCCTGGCCAGCACCGTCACGGTGCTGCTGCTGGTGGTGGGCACGCCACTGTCCTGGTGGCTGGCGCGCACGCGCTCGGGCTGGCGCCATGGGGTGGCCGCAGTGGTAGCCTTACCGTTGGTATTGCCGCCGGCCGTGCTGGGCTTCTACCTGTTGGTGCTCATGGGACCGCAAGGGCCGGGGGGCCAACTGACCCAGGCGTTGGGGCTGGGCTTGCTGCCCTTCAGTTTTGGCGGACTGGTGCTGGCCTCGCTGTTGTATTCGATGCCCTTCGTAGTCCAGCCCTTGCAGAACGCCTTCGAAGCCATTGGCGAACGGCCCATGGAAGTAGCCGCCACCTTGCGCGCCTCGCCACTGGATGCCTTTTTTACCGTGGCCGTGCCCTTGGCCGGGCCTGGCTTTCTGACGGCGGCGGTGCTCGGTTTTGCCCATACCGTGGGCGAATTCGGCGTGGTGCTGATGATCGGCGGCAATATCCCCGGCAAGACACGAGTCTTGTCGATGCAGATATATAACCACGTGGAAGCCCTCGAATACACCCAGGCGCACCGCCTGGCGGGCGCGATGCTGGTGTTTTCATTCCTTGTGCTATTGGTGATGATGCGTCTGGGGTGCGCCGGCAAGACCAGGCTCAACGCCGGCAGGAGTGGTCGCGCCCCGCAGGAAGCTAAGGCGCAATCCTGCGATGTCACCAGGAGGAGGACATGAAGCCAGCCACGGTTGAGCCCAGCATCGCGCCACCCGAGATCATCGCGAAGATGGCCTATGGCTATGGTGGCGCGGGCGAGTTCCAGCTTGACCTGGATCTCAAATTGCCGGGGCAGGGGGTAAGCGCCTTGAGCGGCCCGTCTGGCTGCGGCAAGACCACCTTCCTGCGCTGCATGGCCGGCCTGCTGCGTCCGAGCAGGGGCTATCTGGAGGTCAACGGCGAGGTCTGGCAAGACTCGCAGCGCCAGTATTTTTTGCCGACCCATCGGCGTGCACTGGGGTATGTGTTCCAGGAGGTCAGCCTGTTGCCGCATCTGTCGGTGAGCCGCAATCTGGATTATGGTGCGCGCCGCAGCAGAGCCGCCGTCGGCGCCACGTCGCGCGAGAATATCATCGACCTGCTCGGCATCGGTTCATTGCTGCAGGCCATGCCGTCGGCCCTGTCAGGTGGGGAGCGCCAGCGCGTAGCCATCGCGCGCGCCCTGTTTACGGCACCGCGGCTGTTGCTCATGGACGAACCGATGGCCGCGCTGGACAACGACCGCAAGCGCGACATCCTGCCTTACCTGGAACGCCTGAGGGGCGAGCTGGCCATTCCCATCCTCTACATCAGCCACCATCCCGAGGAGATCGCGCGTCTGGCCGATACGCTGGTATTGATGCGGCAAGGCCGCTGCCTGGCCAGTGGTCCTCTGACCACGCTGTTGTCGCGACTGGATCTGCCCCTGGCCCATGCCGAGGATGCCGGGGCGGTGATCGAGGCCAAGGTGGCTGCCCATGACGAGACCTATCACCTGACCCGGCTAGTGTTGACCGGTGGCGAGATCTTCGTGCCGCGCCGGGAATTGCAGATAGGTCAGTCGGTGCGGCTACAGATCCACGCACGCGACGTCAGCCTGGCCTTGAGTCCCAGCCAGGACAGCAGCATCCTCAATCGGCTGTCGGCCACGGTACTGAAACTAGCGCCAGCGCAGCATCCAGCCCATGTGCTGGCCGTGCTGGATGCGGGCGGCGAGCAACTGCTGGCGCGCATCACGCGGCGTTCCTGCGATCAACTCGCGCTGTTGCCGGGTCAGCCGGTATGGGCGCAGATCAAGTCGGTGGCCTTGTTATAGATGTGAGGCAGCCCCTTGATTCTTGAGCGCACGGGAAGGGCGCAGCTGTCCTGGCGATGCGGCCCTTCGCCATGGTGGCCATCAACCGAACTTGAACAGGATGCCATAGCCGCCACGTGGATATTCCCAGGCCACGTTGCGATGTTCGGTGCAGATCACGCGGCAGGTACCGCATTCCAGGCAGCCATCGGTGGTCAGCAGGATCTGGCCCCCGCCTTCGGC